>JANNKH010000094.1:0-58909 GCA_031396205.1 Rhodoferax sp. | reverse complement strand
GCCCTTGCCGCCGGTGCCGGTCGGCCGGTTTACCGCCGTGCCTTCACCGACCTTGCTCTTCCACTCGGGGTTGACCTTCGACAGGTAGTTGGTGAAAAGGAAGCTGGTGCCCGAACCGTCGGCGCGGCGCACCGGGGCGATGGTGGCATCCGGCAGCGCCAGCGCGCCGTTGAGCGCCTTGATCGCGGGGTCGTTCCACTTGGTGATTTTGCCCAGGTAGATGTCGCCCAGCACCTGGCCGGTGAGCTTGAGTTCGCCCGGCTTCATGCCCTGGATGTTGACCACCGGGACCACGCCACCGATGACGGTGGGGAACTGCATCAGGCCCTTGGCCTGGAGTTCTTCGTCCTTCAGCGGCATGTCGGATGCGCCGAAGTCAATGGTCTTGGCCTCGATCTGCTTGAGGCCCGCACCGGAACCCGCCGACTGGTAGTTGATTCGGACGCCGGTGGCCTTGTTGTAATCCGACGCCCACTTGGAATAAAGCGGGGCTGGGAAGCTGGCGCCGGCGCCAACCGCTTCCTGCGCGAGAGCAGGGACATGGGCGAAGGCCGAAGCGGCGAGGCCGACGACCGCGAACCTGAAGATCGTGTTCATGGAGCTTCCTTTGCAAAGTGATAAGCGCCCTCGATGAGGGTTTGGCGCATTCTGGAAAGCTTGTGTGACATCCATGTGACATACCGCTGTCGAGGGCAACCGTGGGTCGCCCCGGTTGGGCCGCATGACAGTGTCACATCTTTGTCATATGGCGGCCCTAGCCTTTCGCTCGGCTGAAAGTAGGCGCGGGGTCGCTACCATCCGAGGCCACTTTCCCGCGCACTCGACATGACCCTCGCCACCCGCCTCGCCGCAGTCGATATTGGCTCCAACAGCTTTCGGCTCGAGATAGGGCGGGTCGACCACGGCCAGATCCAGCGCGCCGAGTACCTCAAAGAGACGGTGCGCCTGGGCAGCGGCCTGGACAGCGCGCGCAACTTGACGCCCGAGGCGATGCAGCGCGGCTGGGACGCGCTGGCGCGTTTCGGCGAGCGGCTGGCCGGCTTCAAGCGCTCCGAGGTGCGGGCCGTCGCCACCCAAACGCTGCGCGAGGCGCGCAACCGCGACGAGTTCCTGCTGCGCGCGCGCACCGTGCTGGGCTTCGGCATCGACGTGATCCCCGGTCGCGAGGAAGCCCGGCTGATCTACCAGGGCGTGGCGCACATGCTGCCCCAGGGCGAGCGCTCCGAGCGCGAGCGCCGGCTGGTGGTCGACATCGGCGGCCGCTCGACCGAAATGATCATCGGCCGTGCCTTCGAGGCCCAGGAAACCGAGTCTTACCGGGTCGGCAGCGTAGCCTGGTCGATGAAGTACTTCGGCGACGGCCAGTTCACGAGCGAGGCCTTCCGCGGCGCCGAGATCGCGGCCAAGGCGGTGCTTGACGATGCGCTGGCGGGCTACACGCGCGAGCATTGGGACGTGGCTTACGGCGCCTCCGGCACCATCGGTGCGGTCGGCGACGTGCTCGCGGCCGGCGGCGGCGAGCCCGGCGTGATCACGCAAGAGGGGCTCGACTGGCTGCTCGAACGCCTGCTGCTGGCGCGCAGCACCGATCGACTGCGCGTCGAAGGCATGCGCGAAGACCGCAAGCCGGTGATCGGCGGCGGCCTGGCCGTTCTGCGCGCGGTGTTCGACCTGCTCGGTGTGACCCGCATGCGCGTGGCGCAGGGCGCGCTGCGCCACGGCCTGCTCTATGAATTGCTGGAACGCGACGCGGCCGTGGCCGATCTGCGCAGCAGTACCGTGGCGCGGCTGGCCGCACGCTTCGGCGCCGATGCGCCCCAGGCCCAGCGCGTCGGCGCGGCTGCCGCGGGCCTGTTTCTGCAGCTCGAACCGGCGGCGCGCGGCGCCAGCACCACCAGCCGCGCCGGCCGTTCGCTGCGCAAGCTCGACTGGGCCGCCCGGCTGCACGAGATCGGCGCGCAGATCGCGCACAGCGACTACCACAAGCACGGCGCCTATATCCTGGACAACGCCGACGCGACCGGATTCGCGCTGGCCGAACTGCACCGGCTGAGCCTGCTGGTACTGGGACACCGGGGAAAATTGCGTAAGCTCGATGCCAATTTCGACGACACGGTATTGGTCCAGCAACTGCTGGCACTGCGACTGGCGATCATCCTGTGCCATGCGCGCCACGAACCCGACATCGCAGGCCTGATGCTGTCACCCGATGCGCAGCAATCGCGTGGCTTCGTGTTGTCGAGCCGCGCGGGTTGGGAAGAAGCCTATCCGCAGTCCGCGCACCTGTTGCGAGAGGAAGTGCTCGCCTGGCAGAAGATGCCCTGGACGCTCACGCTGACCGAATCCTGACCTTTTTTCCAGTGTGACGACGGGTCGGCGACAAACGACTGGGATGGATTCGGCACAGGCGCGGCAAAATCAGCGCGCAGCCTGTTGACAGTCGGTAATGTCCGTTGTCATCGCAGGACAACATTCGGCTGTCACCATCGCCACGATGATCGATCGACAACAAAGCCGGAGCGAAGAATTTGCCAACAGCCTGATCCACGGCCTGGCGCTGCTTGCCGCGCTGGCATCGGTTCCGTATCTGTTGCTCGCGCGCGCTTGGCAGAGTACGCCTGCCTTGACCGGCTGCCTTGTCTTCGTCGCGACGATGCTGCTGCTGTATGCGACGTCGACCCTGTACCACGCCTTGCCCGAGGGGCGGGTGAAGCGTGTTTTCCTGCGGCTTGACTATGGCGCGATATTTCTTTTCATCGCCGGAACCTTCACGCCGTTTGCGCTGGGAGCCCATGCGGGCGAATGGGGCGCGACGATGCTGCCCCTGGTCTGGCTTCTCGCCGGCGCGGGTGTCGCGCTCAAGGCGTTCGGTTATCTGTCGGGCCCATGGATCTCCACCGGCCTGTATCTGGCGTTGGGCTGGATGGTACTGATCGCGGCACTGCCCCTGCTGGCCCAGCTTCCCGCGCCCGGCGTGCAATGGCTGGTGGCGGGAGGTATCGCCTACAGCATGGGCGTCGTATTTTTTGCATTGGACACCCGCGTTCGATACGCGCACAGCGTGTGGCATGGCTTTGTCGCAGCGGGCTCCGGCTGCCATTTCGTGGCCGTTCTGGCTGTCGCGGGTTGATCCTGAATCAGCGACGTTCCGACCGGCGAGAATAGTCTATCGGCAAGTTTGCGGCATCGCGACAGTCGCGGCAGGCCAGGCCTCGCCAGCCGGGCGCCGCGGCTGCAACGTGCGGCTGATCATCCGGCCATGCCCGGCCAGCGACACCCGGGAGAGCCCGGTCAGGTGAGACAGGCTGATGCCCAGCCAAACCACCACCTTGAATGACAAGGACATCCACACCACCTCGGAGCGCCAGTCGCTCCAGCGATGCGACGCGATCCAACGTGACGAGGCGTCGCCCCGGCCTTGCGCGACGTCCCGGTATTGCCGACCACTCACCGCGTCGGCAATCCAGCGGGTCCGGTACATCGGCACGCCGACCCAGAACTGGTAGCAGGCACAAAAGAGGCCCACGGCGCAGATTGCCTGGTTCAGCGGACGTACCTCACGCCGACAGCGTGGCCAGAGCCACAGCAAGCGGGCCACCAGCAGCGCGGCACACACAGGCCCCGGATCGACTCCTCGAATACATGGCCGAGATTGGTGGTCGTCAGTACAACAGTCCAGAAACACGCTTCTGCGATCGCGGTCAGAGGCACGACGCACCGCGACACCACCAGACCCCGTGTGCTGCCCGTGGCATGCGCTGCGCTGTGCCGCGCAGCAGCAAGGCCCACTGCGCGGCACAGCACAATTCGGCGACCGTGGCGACCGAGCGCCCGACCATCACGCTTCGTCGGGCTGCAAGCGCCCCAGTGCCCCCGGATACAGGGTATCGAGGGCGGTTCGCGCCATGTCCGCCATGAGACGGGCCAGCCCGCCTTCGATGGAAAGGGCGTCCGCGCCGGCGTCACGCATCTCCCATACCTCGTCCAGCGCATGAGCATGGTCGGTGACCGTCTTGAGCGCCAGTTCGCGCCAGAACTCAGGGTAGATGCGTTGCTGCCACTCGCCACGACCGCGTCCGTAGTGCGCCACTGCCAGATAGCGCAGTAGCGCCGCACCGACCTGCTGGTGCAAAAAGACCGGATCCCAGCGGATCACCGTCTGCGATTTCCGGCGCAGCGTATTGAAACCACGGGCAACGCCAGCGCCGCCGAATGCCCCGATAACCGCGCCGGTCAACATGCCGGCTCCAAAGGACAGTCCACCCAGGGCCAGGTCGGCAGCCACGCCCGTCAGCGCGCCCGACATCGCTCCACCGACTAACGCCGCCTTGCTCTCGGCGACCGGCGCATCGACCTGCACATCGTGCAACACCTGCTCAATCACCTCGACGGCCGCCTTGCCCTCCAGGCCATGGATCGCGATCAGCTTCTGCATGCTGTCCTGCAAGCCCGCTTCCAGGCGCCCCGCCATGGTTGCCATGGCCGATGCCTGCGCCCCGGCTTCTTTGCCCCGCGCCATGCCAGCCAGCCGCATGGCCGCCTCCCGCATGCCGGTCGCAGGCAGGGATTCATGGTCACACGCTGCCTGCGCCAGCGGCGTTGCCAGGACCCGCATCGCCTGCTCGAATTGCACCATCCGCCGTGCCCGCCATGCCAGCGACAGGCGCGCGAAGGCACCGCGTCGGGCTGGCTCCAGCACTGCATCGATACGCTCGAACAACGCGAACTCCTGGATCCAGCAGCGCGCGAACGCGTCCAGTGTCAACACCGACCGTACCAGCGGCCATTGCTGCAAATGCATGCGCCAGCGGCTTTCGGCCTGCTCTTCCTCTTCGCGCGGCCGTCGTGCGCCGGTCTGGTTCAGCAACACAATAACCGGTTTACCGATCCATTCCAGCAGCGACAATTCGGGCGCCAGATAACCGGCATCCTGCGGCTCCTCGGCCGCGTTCACCAGATACAGCACCACATCTGCCTGTTCACGGGTATTGCGCACCGCCAACTGGTTCAACCAGAACGTCTGGTCGCGAAACCGGTCCCATACCTGTGACATGAACCAGCCGATCGGGCTACCGTGCTGGCGCAGCCGTTTGACCAGGCGGGCGCTATCGCCAAATCCCGGCGTATCCCACAACACCAGTTGGTCGCCCTGCGGCGTATCGATCAAGGGATAGGACGTCGACTCCAGCGTGACATGCGCCGCGTCGCGCACTTCGCCGACCGTCTGCGACAACAAGGTCCGGGCCAGCGTGGTCTTGCCCGCATTGGTATGCGAGATCAGCGACAGGGCTATGGTGACAGCAGGCATCAGGTCACAGGCGCAAAAAGGGCCGCATCCATTGCGGCGTCGGCGCTGGTCAGGTCCGGTGTCGCAAGATCCACGAACGCCGGAACGACATGCGCGGCGCGCAGCAGATCCCGCCAGGCGGCACGCCGCTGCTCGACACGTTGTGGATCGTCACCCGCCCTGGCTTTGAAACTGGTTTCATCCACCAACACCAGCAGCGGCTGGGCCGCAGACGCCCTTGCAGTTGCCGCGATGGCAAAAGCGCAGTGCGCTTCACGCTCCGGCGTCGCGGCCAGGTTGAACAGCAGCACGATCGGCCCCGGCTCGGCCGACAGATCTTCCAGCGACGAATCGTCGTCATCGCCATAGGCCGCCGGTGTCGCAATGCGGACCGACGCTGTACCCCCGACCAGGCGCGCGAGCAGAATCTCCAGACCAGCCACGGCCGCAGGTGTCGGTGTATAAGCATAGGGCACGACCTGCACCGGGTTCGGAGCGACATGAAATCCGCGCAGCAGACGGCGGAAATACGGTTGTTCGAGTGGCATCGACAGAGCGCGGACACGACGCCGCTCCCGCCACGCTGCAACGACCGCCAGCAACAGACGCGGCAGCACAACCCATGCCAGCATCGTCAGCGCCAACAGATGCAGCCAGGGGGCTGCGTTTTCAGACCCTGGCACCCGCATTGCGGCAATACGCTCCAGGTCCGGCAACCGCATGCCGCCCAGCCCAGCCCCAGGCGCCAGCACAATGGCCAACAGCGTCTGCACCGCGGCCGGATCGAGGAACGTGCTCTCCCAGCTGGCGCGGTATTCAAGCACCATGCCACGCAGATAGAGTCCGGCGATTACCCCCAGCGCCAGCGCCGCCGCTGCCAGGTGCAGTATGCGCGCCGCTCGCGCCTGGTATAGCGGCGCCGCCATACGGGCCCAATCAACAGCGATCGTGGCAACCCACGGGGCTGACGCGCCCGCTTGGTGACGCGAGCGCATTCTTCGCAGGCCCGTGCCCAGGTGGGTCACCAGCCTACGCAGCGGATCGATATTGCGCCGCGCCGTGTCTCCCAGCATGGGCGCTGCAAACAGGGCCAGGTACACCAGCAGATTCCATATCAGCAGCAACAGCACGGGCGGCGCCAGCACATTGATGCGCTGGGCGCTGCCCACCCGGTCCGCGAGCAGCCCGGCCGCAAACGCAGCGGCGATGATCACGGTGCCCACCCAAGGTCGCCAAGCCAGGGCGCGCAGCGCACCCGGCAGGCAAGCCACGCGCTCATGCAGGCGCTCGAGCGCCAGACGCGCCCGCTGCGCGACGAATTGGTCGGAAGCACCGGACTCTCCTATGGCGGCTGCGGCCGCGTGGCTGGCCCAGGCGCGGTCTGCATCCGTCCAGATGGCGCGGTCGCGGTCTGCTGTCTCGACCACCCGCACGGCAACTATGTTGAGTGCGTCGGCTTCAGTCATACCGACCATCTGTTGTCGCCATCGTCAGTGCGGTCGCACCGGTCCATCGGACGACCGCGACCCGATCCGCCCAGGTCAAGCCGGCTCCATGCCATGGCGGCGCTTGCACGCGTCCGCCAAAGGTCCGGCCAGGAAATCAAGCAAGGCCCGCGCAGGACCGATGCGGGCACTGTTGGCCGCCACGGCGGCCGAAAAAAGCGTGATGTGCTGGATCGCCGGGGGCAAGGGTCCGAGTACGTCGATACCGGGTGCACCGAGCAGCTCGCTCAGTTGCTGAAATCCAAGTTCGACATCTCCTCGGGCAACCAGCGTGGCCACCGGAACGCCCGGCGGCGCCTGCACGACGCGCGATGCAACCTGCTGCGCAATACCCCAGCGCTCGAACAGCGCCACCAGGTATTTGCCGCTGGGACCCGTCGAATAACCCAGCGTCGCAGCGGCAAGCACCGCGCGACGGACCGCGTCTGGCGACCCGATATCGGGCCGCGCGCGCCCGCTGCGAACGGCAATGCCCATGCCGGAACGCGCAATGTCGACCCGGCCAATGGCGAGCAGGCGGTTATCGGCCACCAGTCGGTCAATGGCGTCCGATGCCAGCACCACGACATCGGCCGACTCGCCTTGCTGGATGCGCCGCGCGACGTCCACTCCGCCAGCACTTGAAAGATGAACGGTTTGCGACGCGTTGCCGGCAAACGCGTCGATCAGTTCGCACAGCAATGTCCGGGTTGCCATGGAGGACAACATCGTCAGGGGATCAGCGCTCACACATTGCTCCTCGCCAATAGTTGCGATCGACGGCATCGCGGTGGAAGGCATCGCGCGGGATCGCGGGCGAAGCTGGGCTGCCTGCGACATGCCTGAACCGATCCGGGTCGTTTTGGATTATCGGGGCTTGGTGCCATGTGAAGCGCGGTCACCCAACGCGCGGTGCGCACCGCGCTGCCTGGCAGACTGATCGTGCCGGCACACAGCATGGACGTTTCCCAACACGACGCGACGACGCTGTGTCAAGCACCGGCAGGCTGTGTCCGAGGCAATCCAGCCAGGTAAAGCCCTTCGAAGTAGCGCAGGCGCAGCGCCGGGTCGATGCCGACAAACAGCCGGTCGTAGAACGACTCCGAAAAGTCCGGCTGCATCGCAAGCAGGCGATCCAGTGCCGACGAAGCCTCTCCAAGTCGTCCCAGGTTGCCCAGGATGGATGCCCAATTGGCATAGACCCAGAATGTAGCCGTCTGGTGCCGCGTGGCCGCCTTTGCCAGCGGCTCGGCTGCGTCAAAGCGACCCAGCGCCGCCAGCGTATTGGCATGCATGGTCTGAATACCCCAGATCAACGGGCCGATCGGGCTGAGCCGCGCAGCGGTCTCGAAACCGGACAAGGCCTGCTGATGGTGTCCGCTGAGGAACCGGACCGATGCCAGCACATAGTGTGCGAGCGAGAAACTGGGATTCAGGGCAACCGCAATCTCGAGTTCCGTCATGGCCGATGGATAGTCACCTTGGCCGGCCAGGACGCGCCCGAGCACCAGGTGCGCCACCGGGTCCTTTTCGTCGATGGCCAACGCCCGCAGCGCACCTTCGCGCGCGAGGGACTGCGCATGCCGCGGCTCCTCAAAGGCCTGGTGCGAACCGGTGAAGTGACTGTAGGCCAGGAAGGCATGGGCGGCGGCGAACTGAGGATCCAGCGCGATCGCCTCGGCAAACAGGCACTGCGCCTGCGCGCTGGATTCCTTGCTGTATTGCCAGTAGTGCCACAGTCCGCGCTGGTACAGATCCCAGGCTCCCAGGTGCTCGATCGGCTTGCGCCGCGCGCGATCCTGCTCGGCCTTGGAAAGCTGGGGTTCGATCGCGCCGGCAATGGTCAGGGCGATCTCGTCCTGCAATTGCAGCACATCGGCCAGATCGCGGTCGAATCGTTCGGCCCAAACATGGTTGCCGCTGGTCGCGTCGATCAGTTGCGCCGAAATCCGGATCCGGGAGCCGCTCCTGCGCACGCTGCCGTCGACGACATGGCGCACGCCCAGCTCGCGGCCTACCTGGCGCACGTCCGGCGAACGCCCCTTGTAGGAAAAGGAGGAGTTGCGCGCAATCACCATCAACCAACGGTAGCGCGACAGCGCCGTCAGCAGGTCCTCGGCGATGCCATCGGCAAAATAGGCCTGGTCCGGATCGCTGCTGAGGTTCTGGAAGGGCAGTACAGCGATCGACGGTTTGTCCAGTACGGCCTGCGCGGCATGATCCAGCACGCTATCGAGGGCCTCACGCTCGTCACGGACCCACCGGAAGGCGCGCACCGGATGGGTGATGTTCTTCACCCGTTGCTCGCCCAGGTCGTCAAATCGAACATTGATCTTGCCACGCACAGCGCCCCGCACCGCGTCTGAAATTGTGATTCCACCCGGCTCGGCCAATGCCTCCAGACGCGAAGCGATGTTCACGCCATCGCCATAAACCGTGCCGTCGGCTTTTTCCATGACATCGCCCAGGTGCACGCCGATCCGAAACCGCATCTGCTGGCCCTGCGGCAACACGCGTGCGTCTGCGTTGAGTGCTCTTTGCACCGCATGCGCCGCCTCGACCGCGCCAGTCGCCGCGTCAAATACGGCAAACACCGAATCGCCGACCATGTTCATGACACGCCCCTGGTGCGCCTCGATCTGGGTCTTGAATACGGAACGCGCAGCTTCCAGTGCCAGCATCGTGGACCGCTCATCGATCTGCATCAGACGCGAGTACCCGGTCACATCTGCCGCCAGGATGGCTGCAAGTCGTTGTCTGACACTGGGTTCGGTCATGAGGTCGTCCCGCGCCTGCACCGCACCCACCGGGGCACGGCGTTTGAAACACAGGTGAATCATAGGGGAATGCGCCAGCCGTGGCAAAGCACGGCAGGCGGATCCCTTCACCCAGCACCGTGAAATGGGGCGGCACGGGCGCGCCTGCCCTGTGGAACTGTTTCAAGGCAGAATGGCGCCCTGGACGGAAATGCAGTATCCACCTATCTGCGGAATCACAGACATGCAACACATCGGATTTATCGGCGCATCTGGCCTCATGGGCCACGGCATCGCCAAGAACTTGCTGGCCAAGGGCTTCAAGCTCTCGCTGACCGTGCACCACAACCGCGAACGCGTCGCCGACCTCCTGGCCGCTGGGGCGTCGCAGGCCCGTGCGCCCGATGCGTTGGGTGACTGCGATGTGGTGATGCTGTGCGTCACCGGAACGCCGCAGGTCGAGGAATGCCTCCTGGGCGAACATGGTCTGCTGGCGGTGGCCAGGTCCGGCATGATCGTGATTGACACCTCGTCCAGCGAACCCGAATCCACCCAGCGCCTGGGCGCCCAATGTGCATTGCGCGGCATCGTTCTGGTCGACGCGCCGCTTACCCGCTCCGCGCCGGAGGCCGAACTCGGCAAACTCAACACCATGGTCGGAACGACGCCTGAAGTCTTCGCGCGCATCGAACCCATTCTCAAGGCGTATTGCGAGAATATTTTTTATGTCGGCGGGCCCAGTGCCGGCCACACCATCAAATTATTGAACAATTTTGTGGCACAGGCGATTTGCACTGCAACCGCCGAAGCCTTTGCAGTAGGCGCCAAGGCCGGTGTCGACCTGCGCCAACTGGTCAAGATCATTTCGGCAGGTGGCGTCAACTCGGGCATTTTCCAGGCGATGGCCAAGACGCTGGACGGCGATTTCACCGGGTTGAGCTTCGAACTCGACAATGCCCGCAAGGACATGCGTTACTACAGCCACCTGGCCGAGTCGGTGGTGGTGCCGGCCCCTGTGGGACAGGCGGTCCATCAGAGCCTGGTTATTGCGTCGTCACTGGGTCACGGGGCCAAGTTCGTGCCGGCTCTGGTGACAGCCCAAGAACAATTGAGTGGCGCGCGCATAGTTCCAGCGGTGTGACCGCGCGCCGATTGGCCGCGCCGTGCGTCATTCCAGCCACTTTTGCAGGAACTGGGCGTGGCCCATGGTCGGGTCAAGTTGGTAGGAGACGAACCCATAGCGCGCGTACAGCTTGTTGGCGCTCAGGTTGCCGGACAACACCTCCAACGTGATCTTGCAGGCGCCGCGCTCGCGCGCGATCTGCTCGACCAGCGCCAGCATCTGCTGTCCAACCCGCCGACCGCGGTGGCTGGCCGCCACGGCCAGGTCATGCACATTGACCAGCGGCCTGCAGGCGAAACTCGAAAATCCCTCGATGCAGTTGACCAATCCCACAACCAGCGGCCCATCAAAGGCCAGCACGCTGAAAGCAGTGGGCCTTGCCGCCAGCTCAGTCACCAGATGGCTACGTGCATACGTGCTCAGTCCTTCGCTACCGCCAGCCGGGTCACGCGCATAGGCGTCCAGCATGTCGACCAGCGCACGGGCGTGGTCCGAATTCCGATAATCGGCGCGAACGACAGACAACGCGGACACGGGTGTCCCATCCATGTCCGGTCGCGTCATTGCGCCGCCGCCAGAGCCAGCCGGTCGGCACACGCCTGCGCAAGCGCCGGGTCGCGTGCCTCCACCATCACCCGTAGCAGCGGCTCGGTGCCACTGGGCCGGATCAGCACCCTGCCGGTTTCCCCCAACGCATCACTGATGCTTTGGGTTTCCTGCGCCAGCCGGACGTTCGATTTCCAGTCCTGACCGGGCTGCAGTTTCACGTTGATCAATACCTGCGGGAACAGGGTCAGGTCGGCCAGCAACTGGGCAGGCGTTTGACCACTGCGCACGCAGGCCTGCAGTACCTGCAACGCCGAGATCAACCCGTCGCCGGTGGTGTGCTTGTCCAGGGCCAGGAGATGGCCCGAGCCCTCGCCACCCAGGATCCAATGGTTCTTCTCGAGTTCTTCCAGTACGTACCGATCACCCACCTTGGCCCGCACAAAGTGAACGCCGCGCGCCTTGAGCGCCACCTCCACTGCCATGTTGGTCATCAAGGTGCCCACCACGCCCGGCACATGCTCATCCCTGCCCAGCCGGTCATCGGCCAGCAGGTACAACAATTCGTCGCCATTGAACAAGCGGCCCTGCGCATCGACCAGTTGCAGCCGGTCGGCATCGCCGTCCAGTGCCACGCCAAAATCGGCCTTGTGGGCCTTGACCGCATCCACCAGAGCCTGCGGATGGGTGGCGCCCACCCCATGGTTGATGTTCAGTCCGTCGGGCGCACAACCAATGGCGATCACCTCGGCGCCGAGTTCGTGAAACACCATCGGTGCAATCTGGTAGGCCGCGCCATGCGCCGCATCGACCGCGATCTTCAAGCCACGCAGCGTCAACTCGGACGGAAACGTGCTTTTGCAAAATTCGATATAGCGCCCGGCAGCATCCTCGAGTCGCCGTGTCTTGCCCAGCGAGGCGGAGTCCACCCATACCGGATCCTCCTGTAGCGTGGCTTCGACTGCCAGCTCCCATGCATCCGCCAGTTTGGTGCCCTGCGCGCTAAAAAACTTGATGCCGTTGTCGGGGAACGGATTGTGACTGGCGCTGATGACGACTCCCAGCGATGCACGCTGTGCCCGGGTAAGGTATGCCACACCCGGTGTTGGCAGCGGCCCCAGCAACACCACGTCGACGCCGGCCGAGTTGAATCCGCTCTCCAATGCACTCTCGAGCATGTAGCCCGATATCCGGGTGTCCTTGCCGATCAGGACGGTGGGTCGATCTTCCGAGCGCTTGAGCACCCGTCCGACCGCATGGGCCAGCCGCAGCACGAAGTCGGGGGTGATGGGCGGCGTGCCCACGGTTCCACGAATACCGTCGGTGCCGAAATACTGTCGTGTCATTGTTCTACTTTCGTTTCGATTTGCAACAGGATGTCGATGTCAGCCCAACGCGTGCAGGACCGCCAGCGCCTGCACGGTCTCACGCACATCATGCACCCGCACGATGCGCGCTCCGCGCTCGACGGCTAGCAATGCCGCAGCGACACTGGGGACCATGCGAGAGTGCACGTCCAGGGTCGCCAGGTCGGCCAAGGACCGGCTGGTGGCGGTCGCCAGCGAGGACTTGCGCGACCAGCCCGCCAACACCGGATAGCCCGCTGCCATCAGTTCGCGTTGCCGCGCCAACAGGCTGAAATTCTGTTCCACCGTCTTGCCAAAGCCGATGCCCGGGTCGATCACGATCCGATCCGCTGCCACGCCAAGGGCACGCAATGCAGCTGCGGCGTTAGTCAGAAAATCCAGCACCTGGGGCACAACGTCGCCCTGCATCGGTTCAACCTGCATGGTCAGCGGCTCTCGGTGCATGTGCATCAGGCATAGCCCGCAATTCGGGTAGCGTGCCACTGTGGTAGCAGCGCCGGGACGGCGAAACGCCCAGATATCATTGATGATGTCAGCGCCCAGATCGAGGGCGGCCTGCATGACCGCCGGCTTGTAGGTGTCGACCGATACAGGAACACCCATGCCGATCGCGCCGCGAATCACTGGCAGGACGCGTTCGAGTTCCTCATCCACCGGCAACGATAAAGCCCCGGGCCGGCTCGATTCGCCGCCTATGTCCAGCACATGTGCGCCGTCGTTGATCAGTTTTTCGCAGTGGCGCAGGGCGTCGGCAACGCTGGCATTCTGCCCGCCGTCCGAGAACGAGTCCGGCGTGACATTCACGATGCCCATGACGCACGGCTGGTCCAGCCCTAACCGGAATCGGGATGTCTGCCAGAACATGCGTTGAAAGAAAATGGGGCCGCAGCCCCATGTTGTTCGTGTATGCCGACGATCGCCTGGCTCAGGCCGCGCTTGGAGCCGGGTCGGTCGACACTGCGGGCGTTCCGCCCGAACCACCCCCACCACCGGCGGCAGGTGCGCGTGGAGACCAGTCCTTGGGCGGACGCGGGGGCTTGCCGGCCATGATGTCGTCGAGTTGCTCCATGTCGAGCGTTTCGTATTCCAACAAGGCCTTGGCCATGGTGTGCATCTTGTCCTGGTTGTCCTCGATCAGCTTGCGTGCCAATGAATACTGCTGGTCAATGATGCGCCGGACCTCGGCGTCCACTTTCTGCATCGTCTGCTCGCTCATATTGGTGGTCTTGGTCACCGAGCGGCCCAGGAACACCTCGCCTTCGTTTTCGGCGTACACCATCGGGCCCAGGGCATCGGTCATGCCATAGCGGGTGACCATGTCGCGGGCAATATGGGTTGCGCGCTCGAAGTCATTGCTGGCCCCGGTCGTCATCTGGTGCATGAACACCTCCTCGGCGATCCTGCCCCCAAACAGCATGCTGATCTGGTTGAGCATGTATTCGCTGTCGTAGCTGTAGCGGTCTTCGGCCGGCAGGCTCATCGTGACGCCCAGCGCACGCCCGCGCGGAATGATGGTGACCTTGTGCACCGGATCGCACTTGGGCAACAAGCGGCCGATCAGGGCATGGCCGGACTCGTGGTAGGCGGTGTTGATCCGTTCGCTTTCGGGCATCACCATGCTCTTGCGCTCGGGTCCCATCAGGATCTTGTCCTTGGCCTTTTCGAAGTCCTGCATCTCGACAACACGTGCGGCTCGGCGCGCCGCCATCAGGGCGGCCTCGTTGCACAGGTTGGCCAGGTCGGCACCGGACATGCCAGGCGTACCGCGCGCGATGATGTTCGAATTGACGTCCTGGCCCAGCGGAACCTTGCGCATGTGCACGTTCAGGATCTGCTCGCGGCCACGGATGTCGGGCAGCGTCACATACACCTGGCGGTCAAACCGGCCCGGTCGCAGCAATGCGGAGTCCAGGATGTCCGGCCGGTTGGTTGCCGCCACGACGATGACGCCCACGTTGGTCTCGAAACCGTCCATCTCTACCAGCATCTGGTTCAGCGTCTGTTCACGCTCATCGTTGCCGCCACCCAGGCCGGCACCGCGCTGGCGACCGACAGCGTCGATCTCGTCAATGAAAATAATGCAGGGGGCGTTTTTCTTGGCGTTATCGAACATGTCGCGCACGCGCGCTGCGCCGACGCCCACGAACATCTCGACGAAGTCCGAGCCAGATATGGAGAAGAACGGCACCTTGGCTTCACCCGCAATGCCCTTGGCCAGCAAGGTCTTGCCGGTGCCGGGGGGGCCGACCAGCAGCAGGCCGCGGGGGATGCGTCCGCCGAGCTTCTGGAACCGCTGTGGATCCTTCAGGAAGTCAACGACCTCCTTGACCTCCTCCTTCGCCTCGTCACAGCCGGCGACGTCGGCGAACGTGACCTGGTTGGTGCTTTCGTCCAGCATGCGGGCCTTGCTTTTACCAAAGCTGAAAGCGCCGCCCTTGCCGCCGCCCTGCATCTGCCGCATGAAATACACCCAGACACCGATCAACAACAGCATCGGGCCCCAGCTGACCAAAAGCGTCATCAGCAGCGAGCCTTCTTCGCGTGGCTTGACATCAAACTTGACGTCGTTACTGATCAGGTCGCCGATCAGACCGCGATCCAGGTAGGTCGCCGTGGTGCGGATCTTGCGGTCGTCATTGGTGACGGCAACGATCTCGGTGCCACCCTGGCCTTCCTGGATCAGCGCGCTCTTGATGCGTTTGCCGCGCACCTCTTCAAGGAAGTCTGAGTAACCCATATAGCCTGAACTTGCGGCTCCGCGGGTGTCGAACTGTTTGAAGACGGTGAAAAGCACCATGGCAATGACCAGCCACACGGCAACTTTAGAAAACCACTGATTATTCAAGCAAGGCTCCAATCCTGGGGCAAAAACGAACCCAACGGGTAGCTGGGCCCCATTTTAGGCGTTTCAAGGTGGCTGCCGTCGCTATTGCGGGAGTTCAACCTCTGTTGCCAAGAGGATTTGTCAACAAATGGTTCCGCAAACCGGCGCGCCGCCCGCACGTCACACACCCTTGAGGCCCTGACCTACCAGAAAGGTTTCCGACGATTTGTCGCGTGAAGCCTTGGGCTTGATCGGCTTTACGACCAGAAACGATTCCTTGAACAGTTTTACCAACTGGCTATAGCCGCTGCCATGAAACACCTTGACTACCAGGGCGCCTTCCGGTTTCATGTGCCGTTGACTGAAGTCAACCGCCAGTTCGACCAGATGGGCAATACCGGCCGCATCGGCCGACTCGATACCCGACAGGTTGGGCGCCATGTCCGACACCACGACGTCCGCCAGCCGGCCCTGCAGGACGTCGGCCACAAGGGCCAGCATCTCCGGTTCGCGAAAATCACCTTGCAGGAAAACGACACCTTCGACCGGGATCATCGGCAAGATGTCGAGCGCAATGATGCTCCCATTGAGTTCGCCAACGGCTGCCCCGCCGCCGACGGCCGTCTTGGGCGACAGGCGATGACGCACATACTGGCTCCAAGCTCCGGGAACCGAGCCCAGATCGACCACCAGATGGCCTGGCTTGATCAGATGCAGCGACTCGTCGATTTCCTTGAGCTTGTAAGCCGCGCGCGCACGATAGCCGTCACGCTTGGCCATCTTGACGTAAGGGTCATTGATGTGGTCGTTCAACCAGGCCTTGTTGACCTTCTTGCTTTTGGTCTTGGTTTTCATGTCTGCATCCCTTGGTCCACATTGCAGGGACGAACGCACAGAGGCAGCCGGGCAGACCCGCTCGTTGGTCCGATAATAGCGCGATGCCCCATATCCAACTCACGCCGGCGCAACGCAAGGGTCAACGCGCCAATGCCCATCATCTGGACCCGGTCGTCATGATCGGCTCCGATGGCTGGACTGCTGCTGTCCAAAAGGAAACCAACGCTGCGCTCGACGCGCACGGTCTGATCAAGGTTCGGGTTTTTTCGGATGACCGTGCCGCCCGCGAAGCGTTGTTTCTGACCATCGCCGACGACATGAACGCCGCACCGATCCAGCACATCGGCAAACTGCTGGTGCTCTGGCGACCGACTGCCGAACGGGAGAAAACGCCTGACGAGGACAGAATGCCGGGACCACGCGACGTCAAGGTGCTCAAGTACAGCAAGCGCGGTGGACAAAGGCCCGAAGTGCAAACCTTGCGGGTGCTGGGGAACCAGCGATTGACGCCGGGCGGACAAGTCAAGCGTGCGAAACCGAAAATGGTCAGTATCAAGAAGCGCAGTCAGACCTGAATCCCGCGCCCGGGCCTCGCCAGTTTCCAGAATGCGATTGCTGCACACAGCCATTGCAACAGCAACATGGCACTGCCCAGCGCATGCCACAGCGCCAGGTTGACCCGAGCAGTGATTCTGGGCGCGACAGCAAACTCCAATAGTAGCGCCAGCACCATGCCGGCAAGAACATAGGCCCGGGCGCGTCGAGCGCCCTCGGCGATCGGGCCGACCGCATCCGGGCGTGACGCCAATAGCACACCAGCGCCCAGCACGACGGCAGCAATCGACTGAGCGGCGAAAAGGGCCGCGGCCGCGTTGCCCGCAAGCGCCTTGGTCGGCAACTGGGCAAACAGCGTCGGAACCACCCAGATGCCAAGGGCGCTCAGGCTGCCCCACCACAGAGCCGCAAACCACAGCGGCCAGGCAGCGGCCCATTCAAACGTAGCGGACCGCGACAATTTCAAAGTGCTTGGTTCCGCCCGGCGCACGCACCTCGGCGCTGTCGCCCGCTTCCTTGCCAATCAGCGCGCGGGCAATCGGACTGCCGATGTTGACCAGGCCCAGTTTCAGGTCCGCCTCATCCTCACCCACGATCTGGTAGGTGACGACGTCGCCCGACTCCTCGTCCTCCAGTTCCACCGTGGCGCCAAATACCACCCGCCCTGCGGCATCAAGTGCGGTCGGATCGATCACTTGCGCGGCCGACAATTTGCCCTCGACTTCCTGGATCCGGCCTTCGATGAAGCCTTGCCGGTCTTTCGCAGCCTCGTATTCGGCGTTCTCGCTCAGGTCGCCCTGGGCCCGTGCCTCGGCGATTGCATTGATGACCCAGGGCCGATCAACGGTCTTGAGCCGATGCAGTTCGGTCTTGAGCTTCTCGGCGCCGCGTTTGGTGATGGGGATAGTCGCCATGAATGTTCCGTCAGAAAAATATCAGGGAGCACCGGGTGTATCGCACCACGGGCCCCCTGCAGTTGAGATGAAATTATGCCGCGAGCTGCCGATGCAGCTCCTGGACCGAAATCACGTCGAGCTGGTCCAGGTACTGCATACCCTCTACGGCGGCCTCTGCGCCCGCAATGGTCGTGAACGTGGTGACCCGGGCCGCCAATGCCGAGGTACGGATCTGGCCTGAGTCCGCAATCGCATTGCGCCGCTCCTCGACCGTATTCACTACCAGCGCAATCTCGTTGTTCTTGATCATGTCGACGATGTGCGGGCGCCCTTCGGTCACCTTGTTCACTGTCTGGCATTCCAGCCCGGCAGCGACAATGGCAGCCGCGGTTCCCTTGGTAGCGATCAGGTCGAACCCCATCGCCGTGAGTCCTCGCGCGATGTCGACTGCGCGGGGCTTGTCATTGCCTTTCACAGAGATGAAGACCTTGCCGGATCGGGGCAGCTTCGTGCCAGCGGCGATCTGGGACTTCACGAACGCCTCGCCAAAGGTCTTGGCGCAACCCATCACCTCGCCGGTCGATTTCATCTCGGGTCCCAGAATGGTATCCACGCCCGGGAACTTGACGAACGGGAACACCGCCTCCTTGACGCTGAAGTACGGCGGCGTGACCTCCTGCATGACGCCTTGCGCATCAAGCGTCTGGCCGACCATGCACCGCGCCGCGACCTTGGCCAGCTGGACACCGGTCGCCTTGCTGACGAACGGGACCGTGCGCGACGCCCGGGGATTGACCTCCAGCACGTAGATCACATCGCGCAGGATGCCATCATCGCCCGGCTTCTGCTGGATCGCAAATTGGACGTTCATCAGGCCCACGACATGGAGTGCTCGCGCCATCGCAGCGGTCTGGGACTTGAGTTCTGCCACGGTGGCGGCCGACAGAAAATAGGGTGGCAACGAGCAGGCAGAGTCACCGCTATGAACACCAGCCTGTTCGATGTGTTCCATGACGCCGCCGATAAAAACACGCTCTCCATCGCATATCGCGTCCACGTCGCACTCGATTGCATCGTTGAGAAAGCGATCCAGCAGGACCGGCGAGTCATGCGACACCTTGACCGCTTCGCGCATGTAGCGCTCCAGGTCGCGCTGCTCATGCACGACCTCCATCGCGCGGCCACCCAGCACATAGCTGGGGCGCACGACCAACGGATAGCCCAGCTTGGCGGCCTTGTCCAGCGCATCGGACTCGGTGCGGGCGGTGGCGTTTGGCGGTTGCCGCAAGCCCAGTGTATGCAGCAACTGCTGGAAGCGCTCGCGGTCTTCCGCCGCATCGATCATGTCCGGGCTGGTTCCGATGATCGGCACACCATTGGCCTCCAGGTCCAGCGCCAGCTTGAGCGGGGTCTGGCCACCGTACTGCACGATCACGCCCAGCGGCTTTTCCTTGTCGACGATCTCCAGCACGTCTTCCAGCGTCAAGGGCTCGAAGTACAGCCGGTCACTCGTGTCGTAATCGGTGGACACGGTTTCCGGGTTGCAATTGACCATGATGGTCTCATAACCGTCTTCCCGCAGCGCCAGCGCCGCATGCACGCAGCAGTAGTCGAATTCGATGCCCTGCCCGATGCGGTTCGGACCGCCACCGAGCACCATGATCTTCTTGCGGTCGGTCGGCGCGGCCTCGCATTCGTCCTCATAGGTCGAATACAGGTAGGCGGTATATGTCGGAAACTCGGCCGCGCAGGTGTCGACCCGTTTGTAGACGGGACGCACCCCCAGGGTGCGTCGCAACTTGCGCATCACGGTGTCGGTCGTTTTGAGCTGCCGCGCCAGGCGCCGGTCAGAAAAACCCTTTCGCTTGAGCGCGCGCAACGTGGGCGCGTCTATCTCGGCCAAGGTCTTGGTCTCGAGTTCGAGTTCGATCTTGACGATCTCCTCGATCTGGGTCAGGAACCAGCGGTCGATCTTGGTCAGCGCGAACACCTCCTCGACCGTCATGCCCAGTGCGAACGCATCGCCCACATACCAGATCCGCTCCGGCCCGGGTTCGCCCAGTTCCTTTTCGAGCACCTCGCGGTCTTGCGTCTTCTCGTTCATGCCGTCGACACCGACCTCCAGCCCGCGCAGCGCCTTCTGGAACGACTCCTGGAAGGTCCGGCCGATCGCCATGACCTCGCCAACTGATTTCATCTGGGTCGTCAGACGCGAGTCAGCGGTGGGGAATTTCTCAAATGCGAAGCGCGGTATCTTGGTCACCACATAGTCGATACTTGGCTCGAAACTCGCAGGCGTCGCGCCGGCTGTAATCTCGTTGCGCAATTCATCGAGCGTATAGCCAATGGCCAATTTTGCGGCGATCCGGGCAATCGGAAAACCGGTTGCCTTGGACGCCAGCGCCGAGGAACGGCTGACCCGGGGGTTCATTTCTATGACCACCATCCGACCGTCATCCGGATTGATCGCGAACTGCACGTTCGAGCCTCCCGTATCCACGCCGATTTCGCGCAACACCGCCAGCGAGGCATTGCGCATGATCTGGTACTCGCGGTCGGTCAGTGTCTGTGCCGGCGCCACCGTGATCGAGTCGCCGGTATGCACACCCATCGGGTCCAGGTTCTCGATCGAGCACACGATGATGCAGTTGTCCGCCTTGTCGCGCACCACTTCCATCTCGAACTCTTTCCAGCCCAGCAGCGACTCTTCGATCAGCAACTCGCTGGTGGGCGACGCCTCCAGGCCGCGCTTGCAGATGGTCTCGAATTCCTCGGCGTTGTAGGCGATGCCGCCGCCGGTGCCGCCCAGCGTGAAGCTGGGACGGATCACGGTCGGAAAGCCGAGCGTCTTTTGCACCGTCCAGGCCTCGTCCAAGCTGTGGGCGATGCCCGAGCGGGCCGAGCCGAGTCCGATCCGTGTCATGGCCTGCTTGAACTTCAGCCGGTCCTCGGCCTTTTCGATCGCGTCGGGACTTGCGCCGATCAACTCGACCTTGTACTGGTTGAGCACGCCGTTGTGCCACAGGTCCAGCGCACAGTTGAGTGCCGTCTGGCCACCCATGGTGGGCAGGATCGCGTCCGGTCGCTCTTTGGCGATGATCTTCTCGACCGTCTGCCAGGTGATCGGCTCGATATAGGTGACGTCGGCCGTTGCCGGATCGGTCATGATCGTGGCCGGATTACTGTTGATCAGGATGACCTTGAATCCCTCTTCGCGCAGGGCCTTGCATGCCTGCACGCCGGAGTAGTCGAACTCGCAGGCCTGGCCGATGATGATCGGGCCCGCGCCAATGATCAGGATGCTCTTGATATCGGTACGCTTAGGCATTTTGGCTCCGGCGGGGCGCGTCCATGAGCGCGACGAAGCGCTCGAACAGATAGGCAATGTCGTGCGGCCCTGGTGATGCTTCCGGGTGCCCCTGGAAGCCCAGCGCCGGGCGATCGGTACGCCGCAGGCCCTGCAGCGTGCCATCGAACAGGCTGATATGGGTGGCAACCAGGTTCGCCGGCAGGCTGTCAGCGTCGACCGCGAAGCCGTGGTTCTGGCTGGTGATGCTGACACGGCCGGACGCCAGGTCCTTCACCGGGTGGTTGGCGCCATGGTGGCCGAATTTCATCTTGAAAGTCCTGGCTCCGGAGGCCAGCGCCAGGATCTGGTGCCCCAGGCAGATCCCGAAGGTCGGCGTATGTGTCTCTAGCAGCTCCCGAACGGCCGCGATCGCATAGCCACAGGGCTCAGGGTCCCCGGGACCGTTGGACAGGACGATGCCATCGGGCCTGAGCGACAGGGCCTGCTGCGCGCTGGTTTGGGCCGGGACGACCGTCACCCGGCAGCCGCGCTCTGCCAGCATGCGCAGGATATTGCGTTTGACGCCGAAGTCATACGCGACAACATGCAACCGCGGCGCCACAAGCGTACCAAAACCAGGGCCGGCTTCGCCAGTGGCGCCGGCAAGCGACCATTCGGTTTGCGTCCAGCCGTAGTTCTCGGTGGTTGTCACTACCCGGGCAAGGTCCAGCCCGGCCATGGATGGAGCGGCCCGCGCCCGGGAGACCGCTTCGGCCACCAGCGACTCCGTCATGTCCTGCCCCGCCGCCAATGCGAGGATGCAACCGTTCTGGACACCCTGGTTGCGTATCTGGCGCGTCAGCTTGCGGGTGTCGATGTTGGCGATAGCAACTGTGTTTTCCGCGGCAAGATAGGTCTGCAACGACCCCCTCTGCCGGAAATTGGACACCACTGCGGCAAGATCGCGGATAACCAGGCCTGCAGCCTGGATCTTGCCGGATTCCATGTCCTGCGTGTTGACGCCGTAGTTGCCGATATGCGGATAGGTCAGGGTAACGATTTGTTGGCAATAGCTCGGGTCGGTCAGTATTTCCTGGTAGCCCGTCATCGAAGTGTTGAATACGACTTCGCCAACACAGGCGCCGGTTGCGCCAATGGACTCACCCAAGTAGGTCGTGCCGTCGGCGAGTGCCAGTAGGGCGAGGGGATTGTTTCCCTTGAGAGACAAGAGCACGGGAATCTCCGGATTGATTTCGGGTACACCCAAGCATCCCCACGACTGGGCTCTGGATGCTGCTCTTCAAAGGGGGATTTGACTTGAGAAACGCTTGGGGCGGTTGCTTTCTCGAAAGCCTTTCATTATAGCCCAGGGGCTCGTGCCATCCTCCTGGAAATGGCGCTGCCGAACGTCAGTTCGAACGTGCCGCCGAACTGGCGTGCAGGCAAATGGCCGCTGCCGCTGCGACGTTGAGCGACTCCTCGCCACCGGGTTGTCCAATCCGGCACCAGGCAAATGCCCTTTGCGCGACCGCCGGGTCCAGACCCTGGCCCTCATGTCCGAACGCCCAGGCACAGGGCCAGGGCAAGGCACACCCATGAAGCGCATCGCCCTGATGCGAACTGGTGGCGATCACAGGCACCGTCAATACCGTCAGTGCCGACGGCTCCAGTCCTTCCACCAGATAGAGTCCGAAATGGGCGCCCATACCCGCGCGCAGTACCTTGGGCGACCATAGCGCCGCGCTACCCTTGAGGGCCAGCACCTGTCGAAATCCAAACGCAGCAGCGCTGCGCAAGATGGAGCCGACGTTGCCCGCGTCCTGCACTCGATCGAGCAACACCGAGGCAAGCTCTGGCAGAGGCGCAACGTGTGCGGGAAGATCGATGATGAATCCCATGCGCGCCGATGACGCCAACCCACTGCAGGCATCAAATAGAGCGTCAGGCACGATAACTGTTCGCTGCGCCACCGCCCGCCATGCGCCCGGCACGGTATCCCAGCCCGACTGGGCGAAAACCGCCACGGCCGGTACGACACCCCGTTGCAGCGCCGCGCTGCATAAATGATCGCCCTCGACCCAGAACTGCCCCAGCGTGCGGTAGGCGGTGTTATCGCGGGCCAGTCGGCGCACCAGTTTGACGATGCTGTTGTCACGCGACGCCACATGGCTGAACTCGCCTATTGCCGATTCCGTCACAACAGTACCTGGGCGACGGGCGCAAAACTGCGGCGGTGTTCGGGACAGGCGCCCAGCCGCCGCAATGCCGCCAGATGCTTGGCCGTGCCGTAGCCTTTGTGCCCGGCAAATCCATAGCCGGGATACTGGGCATGCAACTGCGCGCACCAGCGGTCACGATGCACCTTGGCAACAATCGACGCCGCCGAGATTTCGGCCACCAGCGCATCACCGCCGATCACCGCTTCAGCACGCACCTGGAGCATGGGTATCCGGTTGCCATCCACCAGCACCTTGGCAGGCGTCAGGCGCAGGCCCTGCACGGCGCGACGCATCGCCAGCATCGTTGCTTGCAGAATGTTCAACTGGTCGATCTCCTGCACCGATGCCGATCCAACCGCGCAGCACAGGGCCCGGGCACAGACCAGATCGAACAGCCGTTCACGCCGGGCCGCGCTCAGCTTCTTGGAGTCGGCCAGGCCGACGATCGGATTGCGGGCGTCCAATATCACGGCCGCAGCCACGACCGGCCCGGCCAGCGGTCCGCGTCCGGCTTCGTCCACACCGGCTACCAGGCCTAGACTGTCCCAGAGCAAATGGGCCTGCTCAGGCCGTGAGAATTGATTCAATCGCATCGGTTGCACAGCGGGAAGTATCACACCGCAACTGGGCATGCAGGTCATTAAATCGCGATTGCAGCGTGGCGACCCGATCGGGCGCATCCAGCCAATCGGACACCGCAGACGCAAGTGCCACAGGACTCGCCTGCTCCTGCAACAACTCCGGCACCACAAGCTCCTGGCACAGGATATTGGGCAGCCCCACCCACGGTTGCAGGCGTTTGCGCCGCATGATCTGCCACGACAACCAATGCATGTTGTACGCAATCACCATCGGTCTCTTGAACAGCGCCGCCTCCAGGGTCGCAGTACCACTGGCTATCAGGGTGACATCGCAGGCGGCCAGGGCTGCGTGTGACCGACCCGCGACGACTCGCAGCCGTTCACCCAGACCGGCCGCTCGCGCGGCCAGCTCCACGTCCGCCATAAGCGAAGGCACCGTCGGAACAATGCACTGCAACAGGGGCCGCTCGCGCACCAGCAGCGCTGCAGCGGCGAAGAAGCGAGCCGCAAGGTAATGGATCTCGGAGCGACGACTGCCGGGCAGGATCGCCAGCACCGGAGCGTCGGGCTGCAATCCGAGCGCCGCACGCGCAGCACTCTTGTCTGGCAGCGTCGGTATGACGTCGGCCAGCGGATGACCGACAAATGTTGCGGCGATGCCGTGCGCGCGCAGCAGTTGCGGTTCGAACGGGAACAGGCACAGCACATGGTCGACACTGGCGCGGATCTTCTCCATGCGCTCGGCGCGCCAGGCCCAGACCGACGGGCATACGAACTGCACAGTGCGCACACCGCTGCGCCGCAAGTCGCGCTCGAGATCCAGATTGAAGTCTGGCGCATCGACGCCAATGAACAGGTCGGGCGGGTCCTGCAACAAGCGCTGCCGCAGTCGATCCCGAATGCCGACAATTGCGCGGTAGTGGCGCAATACCTCGACATAGCCTCGCACGGCCAGCGCCTCGCTTGGCCACCAGGCCTCGAATCCGTGCTCCGCCATGTGTGGCCCACCGATTCCCCTGCACGACAGGCCCGGCCACCGCGAACGCATGCCCCGCAGCAGCAGACCGGCCAACAGGTCGCCAGAGGCCTCGCCGGCAACCATGGCCACCCGAGGTGGCGGCGACCATTGTCCGGCCCGCTCCGGCGGCGCCACCAGTTCCATGCGCGGCTACCGGACTATGCCGCGGCGCGGCGCAACCCGTTCCAGGAAGGAGCCCATCATGACCAGATCGGACTGCGCCAACGGATGCGTATCGACAAGTCCAGCGATGGCATCAACGGCCTGCTCAAGCGTCAACCCGTCGCGATACAGCAACTTGTGCATGGCCTTGACTGCTGCCAGGCGCTCGGCCGAAAAGCCACGCCGACGCAGGCCCTCAAAATTCATTGACCGCGCGGACGCGGGCTGCCCCTGGCACATCACGAACGGGGGCAGGTCGGCGAACAGCAACGAACACATTGCGGTCATGCTGTGCGCGCCGATGCGAACGAACTGGTGCACGACAGTAAATCCTCCCAGAATCGCCCAATCGCCGACATGCACGTGTCCTGCCAGTTGGGAACTGTTGGCAAAAATGGTGTTGCTGCCTACCTGGCAATCATGGGCCAGATGCACATAGGCCATGATCCAGTTGTCGTCCTGCACCCGGGTCACTCCGACGTCGCCAGGCGAACCGATATTGAAGGTACAGAACTCCCGGATCGTGTTGCGGTTGCCGATATGCAACGCGCAGGCCTCACCGGCGTATTTCTTGTCCTGCGGCACAGCGCCAAGCGAGTTGAACTGGAAGATGCGGTTGTCGCAGCCGATCGTGGTGTGGCCTTCGATGACGCAATGCGCGCCAATGGTGGTGCCAGCGCCGATGCGTACATGGGGCCCGACAATGGTGTAGGGACCAACGAGGACCGAGCTGTCAATCTCGGCGCCACTGTCGACAATCGCCGTAGGGTGGATCTTGTTGTGCACGCTGCGTCACCCCAGCGCGGCTAGGCGATGCGGCGCATGGTACAGATCAGGTCAGCCTCCACGGCCAGGTCATCGCCGACCAGTGCGCGCGACCTGAACTTGAATATTCCCGATTTCATGCGATCGAGCTGCACATGCAGCAACAACTGGTCGCCCGGCTCGACCGGGCGCTTGAAGCGCGCGCCATCGATGCCCGCAAAATAGTAGACCGTCTTGTCATCTGGCGTAACGCCCAGCATATCGAACGCCAGCAACGCAGCCGCCTGTGCCAACGCCTCCAGCATCAAAACACCGGGCATGACTGGCCGATGGGGAAAGTGGCCGGTGAAGAAAGGCTCATTCATCGAGACGTTCTTCAGTGCAACGATCCGCTTTCCCTTCTCGAGTTCAACCACCCGGTCCACCAGCAAGAACGGGTAGCGATGGGGCAATTGCTTGAGTATCTGGTGAATGTCCATCATGGCATCGAATTGTTCTGGCTGCGGTTCTCGAGTGCGCGCAAGCGCTCGCGCAAACCATGCAGCCGCTTGAGCGCGGCGGCGTTCTTTTCCCATCGGGCATTGTCGTCGATCGGAAACAGGCCGGTGTAGTGCCCGGGCTTGAGAATCGATCGGGTCACCACCGAGGCTGCGGAAACCTGCACATGATCAGTGATCACAAGATGCCCCAGCACCACTGCGGCGCCGCCAATCGTGCAGTGCGCGCCAATGCTGGCCGATCCAGCCACTCCGACGCAGGCCGCCATCGCCGTGTGCCGGCCAACCCGCACGTTATGGCCGATCTGGATCAGGTTATCGAGTTTCACCCCATCCTCGATCACCGTGTCGGTCAGTGCCCCGCGATCAATACAGGTGTTTGCGCCGATCTCGACATCATTGCCGACGACCACGGCGCCGAGCTGCTCGATCTTTTCCCAGGCGCCCGCGTTGGGCGCGAATCCAAATCCATCAGCGCCGATCACGACGCCACTATGCAGCAGGCAACGATCTCCCACCTTGCATCCTTCGCCAATAGTGACACGCGCCTTGAGCACGGTACCAGCGCCGATGCTGGCGCCCCGTTCCACCACGCACAGTGGCCCGATCGACGCGGTCGAGTCAATGGCCGCATCGGGGTCGATCACTGCACTGGGATGCACGAAGGGTTTGCTGTCCGAATGCGTATGGCGCTTCCACAGCTGCGTGACCCGTGCGAAATAGAGGTAGGGCTGATCGACGACGATGCAAGCGCCGCGTGCCACGGCCTGAAATTCCAGTTCGGGCGCGACAATGACACACAAGGCTCGGGATGTCGACAACTGCTGCTGATAGCGCAGATGGCTCACGAAACTAAGCTGGCCGGGATCGGCAGCTCCAACCGATGCGAGACCGTTGACCATGGCATCCCGGGGCCCGTGCAGCGCCCCCCCCAGAGCGTCGACAATATTACCCAGGGTCAACGACACGCGACCTCACCCTCAGGCCAACTACTTGGCTCCCGCGTTGAGTGCCTTGATCACCTTGTCGGTGATATCGTGCTTGGGATTGATGTAGACCGCATCTTGCAGCACAAGATCGTACTTCTCGGCTTCAGCGACCTGCTTGACGACCTTGTTCGCGCGCTCGAGAACCGTTTGCAACTCTTCGTTCTTGCGCGAGTTCAGATCTTCCTGGAACTCACGCCGCTTGCGTTGGAATTCGCGATCCTGATCGACTAACTGGCGTTGCCGCGTATTGCGCTGCGTCTCCGACAATGTCGGCCCATCGCGCTCCAGTTTGTCAGCCTGAGCCTTGATGGTGGCACCCAGATCGATCAGCTCTTTTTCGCGCTTCGAGAATTCCTGCTCTAACTTGGTCTGGGCGGCCTTGGCAGATACCGCTTCCTTGAAGATACGGTCCGTATTGACAAATCCAATCCGGAACTCCTGGGCCTGTACCTGCGCGGCCATGGTCAATGCCGCCAGCACAACGACAGCACGCACGCGACTGGAAAAGTTCTTCATTAGAAAGAGGTTCCGATTTGAAATTGGACTCGCTGGATTCTATCGCCAGTGAACTTGCGGATCGGATTGGCAATGGCCAGGCGCAATGGACCAACCGGTGATATCCAGCTGATGCCGACCCCAACCGACGACCGCAGTTGGCCCAGGCGCATGGGCTGGGACTCACTGAACACATTGCCGACGTCGATGAAACCGAACATGCGCAATGTGCGATCGTTGCCAGCCCCCGGGAATGGCGTCAGCACCTCGAAGTTCAGGTTGATCTTTTTGCTGCCGCCCAGGCTACCGCCAGTCACCGCATCAGTCTCGCCGAGGCTCCCTTGCTCGAATCCGCGCACGGAGCCGAGGCCGCCCGCAAAGAAATTCTTGAACAGCGGAAATGGTCGCCCCCCCAGCCCCTTGCCCCACGCGAAGTCGCCATTGAATGCCAGGGTGTATTGCTTGTTCAACGGAATATATTGCTGGAACTGGTAGCTACCGCTGAGATAGCGGGTATCACCGCCGACGCCCCATTCACCGTTGACGCGCTGGTAGCGGCCTGAGTTGGGCACCAACGAGCTGTCCCGCGTGTCGCGCGCCCAGCCAACGGTCAGCGGCACACCATTGCTGCTGAATCCGAATTGATTCGCATAGGCGACGTAGGCAGCCGGCAACTGGGTCCCTGTTTCGATCTTGGTTCGCTCCACTCCGGCACCGAAGTACACGGTGTCTGTCTCGGTGAACGGAACGCCAAAACGCAGACTAGCGCCTGTCGTCACCAGCCGATAGCTATCGGTATCGACATAGGGCCGTGTATTGCGGTGGTAGATATCGATCGATCGGGACACGCCATCCACTGTGAAATACGGATCGGTAGTGTTGAATACAACGGTCCGGTTGACCTTGCTGGTGTCAAGCTGGATGCCCAGCGAATTACCGGAACCAAACGCGTTTTCCTGCTTGATACCGGCGGTCAGGCCGAGTCCGTCGCCGCTGGAGAATCCGGCACCCAGCGACAGGTTACCGGTTGCGCGCTCGACCACCGTGATGGTCAAGTCGACCTGGTCCGGAGCCCCTGCGATCTCTTGCGTCTCGATCGACACATCCCGAAAGAAACCCAAACGATCAACACGATCCCTCGATCGCCGGATCTTGTCGGCGTCATACCATGCCGATTCGAACTGGCGAAATTCCCGCCGCACTACTTCATCGCGGGTTCGGTTGTTGCCGGCCACATTGATGCGGCGAATATAGGCCCGACGCGACGGATCGGCCTGGATGACGAGCGCGACCCGGTTGTTGACCCGGTCCACTTCTGGCCTGGCCTCGACTCTGGCAAAGGCATAGCCGAAATTTCCGAAGAAGTCGGTGAACGCCTTGGTTGTCTGCACCACGTCGTCGGCGTTGTAGGCCTGGCCAGGCCGGATTGCCACTAGGCTCTTGAATTCGTCGTCCTTGTCCAGATAATTACCTTCGAGCTTGACGCCTGAGACTACATAGCGGTTGCCCTCGGTGACATTGATGGCGACACTGATCTCCTGCTTGTCGGGCGAAATGACCACCTGGGTCGAGTCGATGCGAAACTCCAGGTAACCACGCGTCAGGTAGAAGGAGCGCAGGTTTTCAATATCGGCATTGAGCTTGGCGCGCGAGTACTGGTCCGATTTGGTGTACCAGCTCAACCAGCCACCCGTGTCCAGGTCGAACAGATCGCGCAGGGTCGACTCGCCAAATACCTTGTTGCCAACGATCCGGATCTCCTTGATCTTGGCGCGCTCACCCTCGATGATCGTGAACGTCAGGTTGACCCGATTGCGCTCGATCGGCGTGACCGTCGTCACCACCTCAGAGGCATACAGACTGCGATTGATGTATTGGCGCTTGATCTCCTGCTCGGCCCGATCCAACAAGGCCTTGTCGAAAGGTCGACCGTCCGCCAGGCCAATATCGCGCATCGTACGGCGCAATACATCCTTGTCGAACTCCTTGTTGCCGCCAAAGTCGATCTCCGCGACCGTCGGGCGCTCCTCGACGATGACCACCAGCACGTCGCCGCTGGCTTCGATGCGCACGTCCTTGAACAGACCCAGCGCGAATAGCGCCTGGATGGCTGCAGAACCTTTTTGGTCATCATAGGAATCACCCACGCGCACCGGCAGCGACGCAAATACCGTACCCGCCTCCACGCGTTGCAGACCCTCGATGCGGATGTCGCGCACAGTGAACGGATCTACCGCCCACGCGGCACCGGCAAAGACGCTGGCCGCAACGGCGATAGCGGTGGCACGCCGGCGAAATCGATTGAATTGCATTATGTCTGTCTAAGTCTGCCCGGCGTGTAACGCCAAAGCGATTGGAATCTACCCCAGGATCCGGGCCAGATCGTTGTACAAGGCGATGCCCATCATCAACAACAGCACGGCGACACCGCCGCGTTGCAGACGTTCCATCCAGGCGTCAGACACGCCCCGCCCGGTCACGGCCTCCCAAAGATAATACATCAGGTGTCCACCGTCGAGGACGGGCAACGGCAGCAAATTGAGCACCCCCAGGCTGACGCTGATCAGCGCGAGGAACAGCAGGTATTGGGTCAATCCTTGGCTGGCCGATTTACCGGCATAGTCCGCGATCGTGAGCGGGCCGTTGAGATTCTTCAGAGAGGCCTCCCCCACTACCATGCGCCCGATCATGCGCAGGGTGAGGGCCGATACCTCCCAGGTACGCACAGCTGCCTGCGCAAAACCGTCGATCAGACCGTAACGGACTGTCACCAATTCGGGGGCGCCTCCCACATAGGCCCCGATACGGCCAATCGTCCGATCGCCGTCTGAAGCGAGTTGCGGTGTCACCACGAGTTCCAGTTGCCGGCCATTGCGCTCGATCAGCCAACGCATGGCGGTCGGCTCACCCTTGCCGCCCGAGGCGCGAATCAGGTCTCGCAGTTGCTGGCCGTCGACCACTGCCTCAGTGGCGATCGCGCGCACCAGATCGCCCTTTTTCATTCCGGCCGTGGCAGCTGCACCGCCCGCCAGGACTTCACCGATCTCGGGGCGGGTCACGGGCCCCACGATGCCAATGGTGTGGAACAGACCCGCATCCACATCATTGGCGCGCTGCTGCTCGAAGGCGAGTTCGACATCCCGGGTGCCCTTGCCAGTCCCCGCGTCCAGCACCAACCGGACGTTGCGACCCTGCAGAGCGCCTTGCGCCAGTTGCCAACGCAAGTCATCGAAAGAGGCGATGTCGACCAGCGCATCGTCGCCGATCGCAACCTTCAGCACGCGCTCGCCGCCGGAGATACCGGCCTTATCTGCCATGGAGCCGACGGCCGGCCTTGCAAGTACCGCGCTGGCTTGCTGCACACCAGTCCAATTCACCACCGAGTACAGAGCGACCGCCAACAACAGGTTAATCAGCGGCCCGGCCGCGACGATGGCAGACCGCACTGCCAAGGACTGGTTGTTGAACGCCTGATGGCGCTCCTCGCGAGGCACTGGTGCCTCGCGTTCGTCGAGCATCCGCACATAGCCGCCCAGCGGAAAGGCGGCCAGGACAAACTCGGTCGACGACCCCTTTGGTTGCCAGCGCACAAGTGTCTTGCCGAAACCCACTGAGAACCGCAGCACCTTGACGCCGCAAGCGACTGCAACCCGGTAGTGACCGTATTCATGCACAGCGATCAAGACCGCCAATGCAACGATGAAGGCAACGATAGTCAACATGAAAATATCACCGGATTAGCGGGCCAACTGACGGACCAGCGTCTGCGCGCGTATGCGCGCAACAGCATCGAGTGCCAGCAACGCATCCAGCGAATCGGCCTCGAGTGTCTCGCTCGCACCTAATGTATGGTCATTGACCGCATGGATCTGATCGAACCGGATCCGTCCGTCCAGGAAAGCCCCGACCGCGACTTCATTGGCCGCATTGAGCACGGCCGGGGCGCCAACGGGAGCGCCCAACACCTGCCATGCCAGTTTCAAGGCGGGGAAACGCGCTTGGTGCAGCGGATCGTCGACGGCCTCGAACGTCATCGCGGCCAGAGATCGGAAATCGAGTGCCTGCGCGCCGGATGCCATGCGACCGGGCCAGCACAGTCCATAGGCTATCGGCACGCGCATGTCAGGTGTACCCAACTGGGCGACGATGGAGTGGTCGTGGTACTGCACCATCGAATGGATTACGCTTTGCGGGTGAATCACCACCTCGATCCGGTCTGCCTGCATGTCGAACAGGAAGCGCGCCTCGATCACCTCCAGCACCTTGTTCATCATGGTGGCCGAATCCACGGATATCTTGCGGCCCATGTCCCAATTTGGATGGGCACAGGCCTCCTGCGGCGTCACCGCGCGCAAAGTGGCGGGGTCGCGCTCACGAAAGGGTCCGCCGGACGCCGTGAGGATCAACTTGTCGACCTGCTCGGCCCAGGTGCTGGCGTCTGCTGGCAAAGACTGAAAAATCGCAGAGTGTTCGCTGTCGATGGGCAGCAGTGTGGCGCCGCCGCTGCGGACCGCCTGCATGAATACGGCGCCACCCACCACCAACGCCTCCTTGTTCGCCAGCAACAGTCGCTTGCCCGTTTGTGCCGCACGCAAGCACGAGGGTAGTCCCGCCGCACCAACAATGGCGGCCATCACGATCTGCACCCGCTCGTCTGCGGCCACATCGGCGATCGCCTGCGGTCCCGCCAACACACGGGTGGGCAAATCGATTGCGCGGCAGCGGTGCTCGAGCTGCGCAGCGCTATTGGCATCTGCCATCACCGCAAACACTGGCCTGAACCGCACGCATTGCGCCAGCAGCGCATCAACCCGGGTTGATGCAGTCAACGCGAACACGTCAAACCGGTCCGGATGGCGCGCGATGACCTCGAGCGTGTTGGCACCGACAGAACCGGTGGACCCCAGTATGGAAACGCCTTGCCGCATCGTCATCGTATTTGTCACCACGGTCAGTACGTGTACAACAGCATCGCCAACGGCAGTGTCGGCAACAGCGCGTCGATGCGATCGAGGACCCCGCCATGGCCCGGCAGCAGGTGGCTGCTGTCCTTTGCCGATGCTGTCCGCTTCACCAGTGATTCAACCAGATCCCCGACGACACTCATGCCGGCCAACCACGCTATGGCCAACCACATGAACCATCGATCCCCGTCCAGCACCGCGCTAAACAGACTTGGCGTTGTCGACTGCAGTGCATCGTCCAGCCAGAGCCACGCCAGCGCCAGCACCCACACACCGGCCAACCCGCCCCATACGCCTTCCCAGGTCTTGCCGGGGCTGATGCTGGGTGCCAACTTGGCTGCCACGACGCGACCGCCCCAGGCACGGCCGGCAAAATAGGCAAAAATGTCAGCAGCCCACACCAGCGCCAGAATCGACAGCAGGAAATTGACGCCCACGTGGCGTGCCTGCGCAACGGCCAGCCAAGCCGCCAACAGCACGACAAAACCCAATCCTAGCCGCAACCCCTGCGGCAAACGGCCCCACAACGCAGTGCCGCCGCGCAGCAGGCATGCGCCGCCGCCAACCCACACCAGTGCCATGATGGCCCACACCCCCCCCAGGGGTTGCTGCAACAACCCCATCGCCCAAGCTGCGCCACAAGCGAAAACGGTGGCCGCAGCACAGCCCAGTGCTGCCCTGGGGCCATAGCCCACCAGGCGCGCCCACTCCCAGACGCCCGCCGCTACGAAGACGATTGCCAGCGCAGAAAATGGCGCCGCCGACGGATGGAACAGAGCCGGCAGCAGCAGCAGCAGCAGTACCACTGCGGTGACGATACGCTTCCAAAGCATGTGCTGCGACCTCAGGCGGCCTGCTGGCGCGGCGCGCCCGCCGCCACCTGTGCAGACGTTTTGCCAAAACGGCGTTCACGCTGCGCATACGCAGCGATGGCTTGATCCAGACAGGCCTCGTCGAAATCCGGCCACAGGGCATCCGTGAAATAGAGCTCCGAGTAAGCGGCCTGCCAAAGCATGAAGTTGCTGATGCGCTGCTCGCCCCCGGTCCGGATAATCAGGTCGGGGTTCGGCACGTGACCCATGCCCATTGCCGCGCTCAGACTCTGCTCGGTGATTTCGGTGCCGCTGGCCGTGAGACTGCGGGCCGCCTGCACGATGTCCCAGCGGCCACCATAGTTGAAACACACATTGAGTACCAGGCCGGTGTTCGCTGCTGTGGCTTTTTCGCCTTTTTCCAGGCCGTTGCGCACCGATGCGGACAAGCCGCTGCGCTCACCCACAAAATGCAGCCGCACGCCATCCTTGACGAGTTGCGGTACTTCGCGCCCCAACGCGATCACCAGCAGGTCCATCAGGCCGGAGACTTCATCTTGCGGGCGATTCCAGTTCTCGGACGAGAACGCGAACACCGTGAGCACCGCTACGCCACGCGCCGCGCAGGCACGCACACACCGGCGCAAAGAGTCAACGCCCGCCTTGTGCCCCGCCACGCGCGGAAACAGGCGCCGCGTGGCCCATCGACCGTTGCCATCCATGACAATGGCAATATGCCGGGGAATCGACGCGACGGTATGCATGGTGGTCGATCAGAATCGGTGCCTGGCGATCAAACCGCCATGATGTCCTGTTCTTTTGCCGCCACCAGCTGGTCGATTGCCGCAATATGGCGATCGGTTACCTTCTGGATCTCGGCTTCCGAGCGCTTGTGGTCGTCCTCGGTCGCCAACTTGTCCTTGACAAGCTTCTTGACTGCCTCATTGGCATCGCGCCGCAAGTTGCGCACCGCGATCTTGGCCGTTTCACCTTCGCCACGCACGACCTTGGTCAGCTCCCTGCGCCGCTCTTCCGTCATGGCCGGCATCGGGACCCGGATCAGGTCACCCATCGAGGCCGGGTTCAAGCCCAGATCACTCTCGCGGATGGCCTTCTCGATCTTGGCGCCCATCCCCTTTTCCCATGGCTGAATGCTGATCGTGCGCGCATCAAGCAGCGCCACATTGGCCACCTGGCTGATCGGCACCTGCGAACCGTAGTAGTCCACGTGAACCGAATCGAGCAAGGCCGGGTTGGCACGGCCCGTGCGGATCTTGGTCAGGTTGTTCTTGAATACGTCGATCGACTGATCCATCCGGCTTTCTGCCGTTGCTCTGATTTGCGCTAACTCCATGATCTACTCCTGCAAGCGCCTGGCAATCGATGCCAGGCTGGTGGTGCAAGCGCTCGATTGTCAGGCATAAACCAGGGTGCCTTCGTCCTCACCCAGGATCACACGTCGCAGCGCACCGTGCTTGAAAATCGAGAACACCTTGATCGGTAGCTTCTGGTCCCGACACAGGGCGAACGCGGTTGCGTCCATGATGCCCAGATTCTTGGCCATCGCCTCATCGAACGAAATTCGGTCGTATCGGGTCGCGTGGGGATCCTTCTTCGGATCGGCCGAGTAAACGCCATCGACCTTGGTCGCCTTGAGCACCACCTCGGCACCAATTTCGGCGCCGCGCAAGGCGGCGGCGGTGTCGGTCGTGAAGAACGGATTGCCGGTACCCGCGGCGAAGATCACAACCTTGCCCTCTTCCAGATACTGCAGGGCCTTGGGCCGCACATACGGCTCGACGACCTGCTCAATTGAAATCGCGGACATCACGCGCGCAGTGAGCCCCGCCTTGTTCATGGTGTCGCCCAGCGCCAGTGCGTTCATCACGGTGGCGAGCATGCCCATGTAGTCGGCAGTTGCCCGATCCATCCCGACCGAGCCGCCAGCAACACCGCGAAAGATGTTGCCGCCGCCAATGACTACCGCCACCTCGACGCCCATGCGGGTGACCTCGGCGATCTCGTCCACCATGCGCACGATCGTGTCACGGTTGATGCCGAACTGGTCATCACCCATCAGCGCCTCACCCGACAGTTTGAGCAGGACGCGTTTGTGGGCGGGAGCGGGATTGGACATGGCAAACTCCGAAACGTCAGTCAGTCATCGGCCCGGCCGCGCGGGCAGGGGTGGTATGCCTGGCGGTCAGCCTGCCTGCTTGGCCGAGGCGACCTGCGCGGCGACTTCGGCAACAAAGTCGTCGACCTTCTTTTCGATGCCCTCACCCACCACATACAACGCAAATGACTTCACGGTGGTATGGGTAGCCTTGAGCATCTGGGCAACGGTCTGTTTGTCGTTCTTGACAAACGACTGATCGAACAGAGATACCTCCTTGAGATACTTCTGCACGCCACCTTCGATGCGCTTGGTGACAATTTCGGTAGACTGAACCGGCTTGCCGGCTGCCACAGCCACTGCCGCGTCCTCGGCCGCCTTGGCTGCCGCTACGGAACGTTCCCGCTCAACCAGTTCCGCCGGCACGTCTGCGCTGGACAACGCCACCGGCTTCATCGCCGCAACATGCATGGCGACATCTTTCGCAGCCGTTTCGTCGCCGTCGAATTCGACCACCACGGCGATGCGGGTTCCATGCAGGTAGCTCGCCAGCTTGGAGTCTCCGCCAAAACGCTTGAAGCGTCGAAAACCCATGTTCTCACCGATCTTTCCGACCAGACCCTTGCGCACGTCTTCGAGCGTCGGGCCAAATCCATCCTGTTCATGCGACAACGCACCCAAAGCGGCCAGGTCGACTGGATTGTGGCGGGCCACCAGCTCAGCCGCGGCAGAGGCCAGCGCCAGGAAACTATCGTTCTTGGTAACGAAATCGGTTTCGCAATTCACCTCGATCATGGCACCGGCTTGGCCTTCACGGGCGATCGCAACCACACCTTCAGCAGTGATGCGGCCCGCGGCCTTGCCGGCCTTGGTGCCCAGCTTGACCCGGAGCAACTCCTCGGCCTTGACCATGTCACCTTCGGCCTCTGTCAGCGCGCGTTTGCATTCCATCATGGGCGCGTCTGTCTTCGCGCGCAGTTGCGCGACTATGCTTGCAGAAATTGCTGCCATCATTCTTCTCCGTACTTGTTACGATACTTCACCATTCGAGACTAAAAAAAGGGGCACGCAGCCCCTTTGTGCGGGCCGCTAAAGGTGTCAGGCCTGGGTCTCGTTCACTTCGACAAATTCGTCGGATCCCTCGGCCGATACCGCCTTGACAACGTCATCGACTGCATTGGCGCGACCCTCGAGCACCGCGTCGGCAATGCCGCGCGCATACAGCGTTACCGCCTTGGCGGAGTCGTCGTTGCCCGGAATGACGTAGTCGATGCCTTCGGGCGAGTGGTTGGAATCCACCACACCGATCAGCGGAATTCCCAGCTTCTTCGCCTCGGCAATGGCGATCTTGTGGTAGCCGACGTCGATCACGAATATCGCGTCGGGCAATGCCGCCATATCCTGGATGCCACCGATGTCCTTTTCGAGCTTGGCGATTTCCCGGGCAAACATGAGCTGCTCCTTCTTGCTCATGCTGTCCAGGCCGGCTTCCTGCTGAACCTTCATCTCCTTGAGACGCTTGATCGAGGTCTTGACCGTCTTGAAATTGGTCAGCATGCCACCCAGCCAACGCTGGTCGACAAACGGCACGCCGGCGCGCTGCGCCTCGGCCGCCACCGTTTCACGGGCCTGGCGCTTGGTTCCGACCATCAATACCGTGCCGCGACGCGCGGTCAATTGGCGCACGAACTTGGCGGCCTCCTGGAACATCGGAAGCGATTTTTCCAGGTTGATAATGTGGATCTTGTTGCGATGGCCAAAAATAAATGGAGCCATCTTGGGGTTCCAGAAGCGGGTCTGGTGTCCGAAATGGACGCCGGCTTCCAGCATTTCACGCATGGTGATTGACATGTCTATCTCCGAAGGTTAGGTCTAAAATCCGGTCCTTCATCCAGGGCAACCGACCTTGCGCAGTGCAGATCTTGTTCGGTAGCCTTGAACACCTTGATGGGTCCGGATTCGCGTATTGGTTGTGCCCCGATGGCCGGATGGCGCAGTGCAGCAAAACCGACGAACTATAACACAGGCCACCAGTCACTCGATGTCAAACACGCCTCTCGCCGACCTGTCGAGCACCCGCGATCGCATCCGCAGCGGGCTGACCGCCGCGACAGGCGCCATGCAGTCCTGCATCGACATTGCGCAATCGCCCCGATGCGACAAAGCCTTCCTTCGCACCATGTTCGACGAAGCCGCGGTGGCGGCCGCCGATCCGCAGCTGCAGCATCGGCCGCTGGCCGGGCTCGCCGTGTCGGTGAAGGATTTGTTCGATATCAGCGGACAGGTTTCCGCCGCCGGATCGATGACACGCAGGTCCGACGCCCCCGCCCTGCGGGACTGTCCGGCAGTCGCCCGGCTGCGGGCGGCCGGAGGCGCGGTGATCGGGCGAACCAACATGACCGAGTTCGCTTTCTCCGGTATTGGTATCAATCCACACCACGGAACACCGGCCAATGCGGCCAGCCGTGACCAGGCACTGATTCCGGGTGGATCTTCCAGCGGGGCCGCCGTTTCAGTAGCCACCGGTGCGGCATTTGTCGGCCTGGGGTCGGATACGGCAGGATCGATTCGCATACCAGCGGCGTTGAACGGCGTTGTGGGCTTCAAGAACACGGCACGGCTGGTGCCGACCGATGGCGCCGTGCCACTGTCGACGACGCTGGACACCGTTTGCGCCATGACGCGTTCGGTTCCGGATGCGATCGTGGTCCATGAGATCCTGGCCGCGCGTGCCGTGATCCGCAGCAATGCGCCCGTGGCGGCTTATCGGCTGGCAGTTGGTCGCACGCTGATGCTGGACGATCTGGAACCAGCTGTGGCCCTCGCCTTTGAGCAGACGGTGGAGCGGCTGCTGCGCGCCGGCGCCCACATCGAGGAGATCGACCTGCCCGAGTTGCAGGAACTGAGCACGCTGCTGGCGCAGGGCGGGTTTGCCGTTGCCGAAAGCTTTGCATTGCACCGCGCCGCGTTGGCGTCGATGGCCGACCAGATGGATCCACGCGTCGTCGCACGGGTACGGCGCGGGGCCTCATTCAGTGCCGCCGATTACATCGACCTGATCCACGCGCGCCGAGACTGGATCGCGCGCGTCGATCGGCGCTTGCAGCGTTTCGATGCCATCCTGTCGCCGACCGTGCCACTGCTGGCGCCGTCGATCGCGTCAGTGGCGCCGGGTGCCGAACGCGATGACGCGTTTTTCAGGGTCAACAGTCTGCTGTTGCGCAATACCGGTGTCGTGAACATGCTCGATGGTTGCGCACTGTCGCTTCCCTGCCAGGCGACTGGCGATCTGCCGGTCGGGCTCATGCTGTGGCACAGTGCAATGCGTGACGATACGGTGCTCAACATCGGGCTCCAGGTCGAACAGCTACTGCGCGCCGGATAATCCCGGCCAGGGTGTTTGGCGGCGATGCGCCGTCCGGCAACGCCACACCAAAGGGATTCATGAAGATTGCTGTCATTGGCGCCGGAATAATCGGCGTCACCACCGCGTACGAACTGGGCCGCGACGGCCATGAGGTCACGGTATTCGAGCGGCGCGGCGCGGCGGCCGAAGAAGCCAGCTTCGCCAACGCCGGCATCATCGCGCCAGGCTATGTCACGCCGTGGGCGGCGCCTGGCATGCCGGGCAAGGTCCTCGGACAGCTGCTCGCGCGCCACGCCAGCGTCAGGATCAGCTGGCCGTTACGGGGCAGCGAGATCGCGTGGATGTGGCGCTGGTACCGGTCCTGCGACTTGGAGCGCTACCTGAGAAACCGGGCCCATATGCGCCGACTGGCCTTTTACAGTCGTGCTCGATTGCATGCGATACGCGGCGACCTGCGCCTGGAGTACGACCGCAGCGACGGCTACCTGGTACTGCTGCGTAACGAAGGCGACCGCCGGCTGGTCCAGCCCGGTCTGCAGGTGCTGCGGGACGCCGGAGTGGCATTTCGCCAGTTGGAACCCGCCCAGGCGCGGCTGGTCGAGCCGGCGCTGAGTATGGATACGCCATTTGTCGCCGCCATCCAGCTACCGGATGACGAAGTCGGCAATTGCCGCCAGTTTGCGCTGCTGCTCAAGAACGAAGCCCAGCGCATCGGCGTGCGGTTCCGTTTCAATTGCGCCGTGGAGGGCATCGAACCCCAGGCCGGGCCCACGCTGAAGATTCAGGGCGAAGCCGCAGCCACCCCGTTCGATGCCATCGTGGTGTGCGCCGGTGTGTCGTCGGTGCACTTGCTTGCGCCAGCGAACATCCGTCTTCCTCTGGTAGCCGTTCATGGCTACTCCCTCAGCGCGACCATCAAGGAACCGCTGAATGCTCCCCGAAGCGCCGTGATGGACGAACACTACAAAGTGGCCATATCGCGCCTGGGCAATCGCGTCCGTGTGGCCGGTGTGGCCGAGATCGGCGGCAGCGTCAGGCACAAACGCGCCGCCCCGCTGCGCACCTTGTACAAGGTGCTGCAGGACTGGTTCCCCGGGGCTGCGAGCACGCACAACGGCAGCCAGGAGTGGAAAGGCGCGCGCCCGATGTTGCCGGACGGACCTCCGGTCGTGGGTGCCAGCGGCAGGCCGGGTCTGTGGCTTAACCTGGGCCATGGCTCGAGTGGCTGGGCCTTGTCATGCGGATCGGCGCGTGCGCTGGCCGACCAGATCGCCGGCAAGGCGCCCGAAATCGACATGCAGGGTTTTGATCTGGGACGGCTGGCCGGTTGATGCCATCGGGTGGTGAGTTCAACCATGCCCTTCAAAGTGCTATCGTTCTCCCTTCGACTTGAGCCTGCGGGGAACAGGCGTACCGGTCGTCAGCCGACAGGAGTCATGCCATGAAAATCCGATTCTGGGGGGTGCGCGGTTCAATCGCATCACCCGGGCCGAAAACGGTGCGATACGGCGGCAACACGACGTGTATTGAAGTGCGAACCGATGCGAACGAGTTGATCATCATCGACGCCGGCACCGGCATTTTTCCGCTGTCGCATTCCCTGCTGGCCGAAATGCCCCTGGAGGCCAACGTGCTGATCACGCATTCGCACTGGGACCATATCCAGGGACTGCCGCTGTTCGTTCCCAACTTCATTCCTGGCAATACGCTGCGCCTGCATGGGGCGTTCGATCCAGTCTCGGGTAATGGCGTGGAGCAGGTGATGTCCGTGCAATTGCAGTACAGCTACTTCCCGGTGCGCGAAGCCGAGCTCAAGGCACGAATGGAATACGTGACGGTCATGCCCGGCGAATCGTTTCAGATCGGCAGCGCAACCGTGACACCATGCCTGCTCAACCACCCGGTGATCAACCTGGGCTACCGAATCGAGAGCGCTGGCAAATCGATGTTCTTTACCGGCGATCATGAGCCGCCTTACAACATCTACGAGCCGGCGGACGACGAATTTGGGGAGTACCAGCAGTTTGTCGACGAAAAGGCAGCAGCGATTCTTCGTGGCATGCACGGGGTCGATGTGCTGATCGCCGACACGTCGTACACACGGGCTGAACTACCGGCCAAGCGCGGCTGGGGCCATGGCAGTTTCGACACCAGCATCGCCTATGCGCAGCAAGCCAAGGCCCGGGTGCTGTTTTGCACCCACCACGAACCCACCCGCAGCGACGATGCGCTGGAGGCTGCCTTCGCCCAGGCATTGCAGGACAACCCCGTGCCGGACAACGGCCCGGACATCCTGCTGGCGCGCGAAGGCGCGACATTCGAGTTCTGAACGCTGTGGAATTGATGCTGTCGCCACCTCGCTGGGTCAAGCCTGGCATCGAATGGCCACTATTCGATATGGCGACAACCCGCTGGATCGAACGTGCGGGACTGGATGCCACCTCCGCACACGCCTTGATGCAACGCGCCGGCCTGGCCGCGGCGCGTTTGGCTTTGGCTCTGCATCCCCACGCGCAGGAGATCTGGATTGCGGCCGGCCCCGGTAACAACGGGGGCGATGGCATGGAGGCTGCCATGCACCTGCACAATTGGGGCAAGCAGGTGGTCGTCACCTGGCTGGGCACTGAAGCGACTGCACCAACAGATGCCGCAGCCTCTTATGGACGCGCCAAGCGCGCGGGCGTGCCATTTGCCGACGCGCCTGCGGACCACTGGGATCTGTGCATCGATGCATTGCTGGGCATCGGCGCGACCCGCTCGCCAGATGGCACGATGGCGCAATGGATCAGCCGCATCGGACAATCGGCGGCGCCGGTACTGTCGATCGACATTCCAACCGGATTGCATGCCGACACCGGCGTCGCCGCACCATGCTGCGTCAAGGCCAACGCCACTTTGTGCCTGCTTGCGCTCAAACCTGGATTATTCACCGCCGATGGCCGTGATGCCTCGCAGCAGGTCTGGCTTGACGACCTGCAACTGGATGCCGCTGCCTGCGTGCCGCAAGCGGCGCCCGCTGCCCGGCTGATCGCAGCGCCGCAGGCCCGTCTGCGCCCGCATGCGTCGCACAAGGGAAGCTACGGCGATGTCGCCATCGTGGGCGGCGCTCCCGGGATGGCGGGGGCTGTCATGCTGGCAGGCTTGGGTGCATTGCACGGCGGCGCGGGGCGAGTTTTCGTTTGCCCGCTGGACGAACATACCGTTTCGGGCAGTGGAACCTGGGCGCCGGAACTGATGCAGCGCAACCTGCATCAGTTGGACCTGCGCCGCATGTCCGTGGTTTGCGGCTGTGGTGGCGGTGATGCAGTTCGCGCATGCCTGCCGCAGCTGTTGTCCGGGGCGCAGCGTCTGGTACTCGATGCCGACGCGCTCAATGCCCTGGCCTCGGACCCGCAACTGCAGACCCAACTGCGCGCCAGAATCAGGCGAACGTTCGCCACAGTGCTGACGCCCCACCCGCTTGAAGCGGCCCGACTGCTGGGCGCAGCCACCAGCCAGGTGCAGTCGGACCGGCTGCGCGCAGCGCAACAACTGGCGGACGACTACCAATGTGTAGTCGTATTGAAAGGTTCAGGAACGGTGGTGGCGATGCCGGGCCGAGCGCCAGGGATCAATCCAACGGGAAACGCGCGCCTGGCAGTAGCCGGCAGTGGTGATGTGCTGGCCGGCATGATCGGCGCAGGACTGGCGGCCGGGCTGTTACCGTTTGACGCAGCCTGCGGTGCTGTCTACCGGCATGGCGCGGCTGCCGACCGCTGGCCCGACACCGCGCACCTCACGGCAATGGAGCTGGCTCGCAGCTTTTAGTCTGGCCCGGCCGGCGACCGCCCTGGTGCGACACAAGGAAACTTCAACCCCGGCCCGCGAACGGCATCTTGGTGGCCATCACCGTGTGGAACATCACATTCGCCTCCAACGGAAGATTGGCCATGTACAAAACCGATTGCCCGACGATGTTGACATCCATCAGCGGTTCGATCGCGATTTCGCCATTGGCCTGGATGACACCGGTCGCCATCCGCTGCGCCATTTCGGTGGCTGCGTTGCCGATGTCGATCTGGCCCACAGCAATGTCGTATTTGCGGCCATCCAGCGACGCCGTCTTGGTCAGGCCCATGACGCCGTGCTTGGTTGCGGTGTAGGCGATCGAATGGGGTCGCGGCGTATGCGCCGAGATCGATCCATTGTTGATGATCCTTCCGCCGCGCGGCGTTTGTGCCTTCATGACGCGAAACGCCTGCTGGATACACAGGAACATGCCGGTCAGGTTGATGTCCACCACATTGCGCCATTGCTCGATTGTCAGGTCCTCGAGCGCGACGCCGGGCGCGTTGACGCCGGCATTGTTGAACACCACATCCACCCGGCCGTAGGCCGAGACGGCCGCGTTGAACAGGGCGCGCACCGATTGCGGGTCGGCGACGTCGGTCGGCACGGTCAGCGCACGGTCGGGCGCACCACTTTCAGAGGCCACTGCCAACAATGGGTCTTTGCGGCGACCTGCCAGCACAACACGGTAGCCATGCCCCAGCATGGCCAGCGCGGCGGCCTTGCCGACACCGCTGCCAGCCCCGGTCACGATGGCGATTTTCGATTCTGGCGACATAGGAATTGCACTCACTTCGTTTTAGTCAAGGAAATAGGCCTGCGCGGATGTTAGCCAGTAACGCACTCAGCGCCGCGGCGACCGACCCCGCTTGCCCGCTGCGCCGTTGCGCGCCGACGCCTTGCCGTTCGGACCGGCGCCCTTGCGCCCGCTCGCTGCAGGTTCCGCCCCTTTGCGCGTTTTGCGTCGGGGCGCGCTGTCAATGCCGGTTTCCTCGCGCGCGGCACGCGGATGGGTGTCATGGCCGAGACCTTTGTCCTTGAGCGCGCGCGCGGTCAGGTCTTCACCTTCACGCACCAATCGGAAATCGATGCGCCGGCCATCGAGATCGACCCTGCTCACCTGCACCCGAACCCGGGTGCCAATGGAATAGCGAATGCCGGTGCGTTCGCCGCGCAGTTCCTGGCGCAATTCGTCAAACCGGAAGTACTCGCCACCAAGTTCGGTGATATGGACCAGGCCTTCGACATACATCGCATCGAGCGTCACAAAAATCCCGAAGCTGGTGGCAGAGGTCACGACCCCGCCGTATTCCTCGCCCAGGTGTTCGCGCATGTACTTGCACTTGAGCCATGCCTCCACGTCCCGGCTGGCCTCGTCTGCACGTCGTTCATTGGCGCTGCAATGCAGTCCGGCGGCTTGCCAGGCGAGCCCGTCGGCGCTGAGCTTGCGCGGCTTGTCGCCCGTCGCCGCCGCTTTCGACGCAGCGCCCTTCTCCAGGCGGCGCGATAACTTGGCATGGGCCTCGCCTGGAGCAGGCAATTGCGGCAGCGCATAGCGGTGCTTACCCAGAATCGCCTTGATCACCCGGTGCACCAGCAAATCCGGATAACGCCGGATCGGACTGGTGAAATGGGTATAAGCGTCGAACGCCAGACCGAAATGTCCGCTGTTGGTTGGGGTATAGATGGCCTGTTGCATGGAGCGCAGCAGCATCGCGTGGATCTGCTGGGCATCCGGCCGATCCTTGGTTGCCAACGCAATCGCCTGGAACTCGCCCGGCGAAGGATCGTCACTGATCGAAAGTCCCACTCCCATGGCCTTCAGGTACCCGGCCAAGACCTCTTTTTTCTCCGGCGTCGGTCCCTCATGCACCCGATACAAACCCGGATGCTTGCTCTGCAGGATGAAGTCCGCACTGCAGACGTTGGCGGCCAGCATGGCCTCCTCGATCAACTTGTGTGCATCGTTGCGGGTGCGCGGCACGATCTTCTCGATGCGACCGCTCTCGTCGCAGACGATCTGGGTCTCCACGGTTTCGAAATCAACTGCCCCCCGCCGGTTGCGCGCGGTGAACAGGGCCCGGTATACATCATGCAGGTGCATCAAGTCGCCGACACGCTCCTTGCGCCTGGCGGCCTCCGGACCCCGGGTGTTAGCCAGGATCGCCGCCACTTCGGTATAAGTGAAACGGGCGTGGCTCCACATGACGGCCGGATAGAACTGGTAGGCTGTGACCTCCCCCGTCGCATCGACGAACATGTCGCACACCATGCACAGGCGCTCGACCTCGGGGTTAAGTGAACACAGCCCATTGGACAGTTTCTCCGGCAGCATCGGTATCACGCGGCGCGGAAAATAGACGCTGGTGGCGCGGTCATAGGCGTCAATGTCGATCGCGGAGCCCGTCTCTACATAGTGGCTCACGTCGGCGATCGCCACCAGCAGGCGCCAGCCCTTGGCCGCCGATTTGCCGCGCCCCGTCGTGGCCGGTTCGCAATACACCGCATCGTCGAAATCGCGCGCATCTTCCCCGTCGATCGTGACCAGTGGCACATCGGTCAGATCAACGCGGTGCTTCTTGTCTTGTGCGCGCACCTTGTCCGGCAAAGTGCGGGCCTGGGCAATACAGGCCTCGGAGAATTCATGCGGCACGCTATATTTGCGCACCGCGATCTCGATCTCCATGCCCGGATCGTCGATCTCGCCCAGCACCTCTTTGACCCGTCCAACCGGCTGGCCATACAGGGCGGGCGGCTCCACCAGGTCCACCACGACGACCTGGCCGGCCTTGGCGGTGCCGGTCGCCCCTTTGGGGATCAGCACATCCTGGCCATACCGCTTGTCTTCAGGCGCGACGAGCCAGACCCCACCCTCCTGCAACAGCCGCCCAATGATGGGCTGCGGAGGTCGTTCGACGATTTCCACCACCCGACCTTCCGGCCGGCCCTTGCGGTCGCTGCGAACGATCCGGACCTTGACCCGGTCCTTGTGCAACACGGCCCGCATTTCATTGGGCGGCAGATAGATGTCGGCTTCGCCGTCATCGCGGGCGACAAATCCATGGCCGTCGCGGTGGCCCTGAATCGTGCCTTCGACTTCGTCCAGCAAGGCGCTGGAAGTACTATTATTCTTGATACAATCTCCCTCTTTCCTGAGATGCCCAGGTGGCGGAATTGGTAGACGCACTAGTTTCAGGTACTAGCGAGTAACATCGTGGGGGTTCGAGTCCCTTCCTGGGCACCATTCGGTTAATTTCCATTTGATTGATGTTATTGAAAGCCGCTGCCGTTGCAGCGGCTTTTCTTTTGCCGGCCGTTGCAACTGCAGCGGCTTTCCTGTTGGTCGGTCCTCATAGGGGGCGTGCCACCAGGTCGTGGCCTTGCGTGCCTACGATACGTGCGCGCGTAAAGTCACCCACCTTGAAAGTCTTGCTGGCCTTTTCCGGCGGCAACAATCGGACCACGCCGTCAATTTCCGGCGCATCGGCATAGCTTCTGCCGGTGCCGCCCTTTCGTCCCAGCGCCGGCGCGAAATCCACCAGAACTTGCATCGTCGCGCCAATGCGGCGCTTGAGCCGCTCGGTCGACACCTGCTCGGCAACCGCCATGAATCGGGCACGCCGTTCCTCGCGCACCTCGGCGGGCAACATGCCATCGATCTGGTTGGCGGCAGCACCGTCAACCGGGCTATAGGAAAAGCAGCCGGCGCGATCGATCTGGGCCTCGTGCATGAACGCCAACAGGTGCTCGAATTCGGCTTCGGTTTCGCCCGGAAATCCTGCGATGAACGTACTGCGCAACACGATCTGCGGACACTGGGCGCGCCAGTTCTGGATACGCTCCAGGTTTTTCTCGCCACTGGCTGGCCGCTTCATGCGCTTGAGTACGTCGGGGTGGCTGTGCTGCAGCGGCACGTCCAGGTAAGGCAGGATTTTTCCGGTGGCCATCAGTGGCAAGACGCTATCGACGCTCGGATAGGGGTACACATAATGCAGCCGGACCCAGGCACCGTAAGGCTCGGCCAATTCGCCCAGCGCTTGCACCAGATCGAGCATGCGCGTGCGGATCGGTTTGCCGTCCCAGAAACCGGTACGGTACTTGATGTCGACGCCATAGGCCGAAGTGTCCTGGCTGATCACCAGCAACTCCTTCACTCCCCCTTCGAACAAGGCGCGCGCTTCGGTCAGAACGTCTCCGACAGGCCGCGAGACAAGATCGCCGCGCATGGACGGAATGATGCAGAACGTGCAGCGGTGGTTGCATCCCTCACTGATCTTCAGATAAGCATAGTGACGGGGCGTGAGCTTGATGCCGGCAACACCGAATGCGTTCGGAATCAGATCCACGAACGGATCATGCGGTTTGGGCAGGTTCAGATGAACCGCATCCATCACTTCCTGCGTTGCATGCGGCCCGGTGACGGCGAGCACCTTGGGATGAATCTGGCGCACCAGGTTGCCGCCGTCGGCCCCGGCCCTGGCACCCAGACAACCGGTGACGATTACCCGGCCGTTCTCGGCCAGCGCCTCACCAATGGAGTCGAGGCTCTCACGCACCGCATCATCGATGAAGCCGCAGGTGTTGACAATCACCAGGTCCGCGCCAGCCAGTGACTTGGAGGTCTGGTAGCCCTCTGCGCTCAGCTGGGTCAGGATCAGTTCGGAATCGGTCAGGGCCTTGGGGCATCCCAGGCTGACAAACCCGACTGTCGGAATCTTCGCGTTTACGGGTGCGTCGGAGGTAATCGTATCGTGCATGCTTGTATTGTCGTGCTCCGCGCGGCGTTCAACGCTTGAGCCCAAAACTGGCCAGGACCTGTTCGGCCTGTTTCTGCATTTGCTCCTGCAACTGCGTCAGCAAGTGCTTCGACTGTTCCAGGTTGGACCCCATCATGCCCTGCACCATCGGCATCTGCATATTCATGAACTGCTTCCACATGTCGGGCGTTACTGACTTGGACTGCTCGCTCAGCGTAGATTGCACGTCTGCGAGCGTCTGCATATTCTTCTCCAGGTAACCGCCCATGAATCCTTGCATCGTATGGCCGTAGAAGCGAATAATGTGCGACAGCACCGGCGCAGTGAACATCGGAGATCCGTTCGCCTCCTGCTCCAGGATGATCTGCAGCAAGATGCTGCGCGTCAAGTCTTCCCCGGTCTTTGCATCCCGCACGACGAATGGCTCGCAATCCATCACCAACTGCTTTACCTCGGTCAGGGTGATGTACGCCGAACTGGCGGTGTCGTACAAACGCCGGTTCGGGTATTTCTTGATGACCCGCTTGTCCGTGCCGGGGATCGGTGCATTCTTGCTGCTCATTGCGGGGTTCCTTCGGTGCTGGCCGCCGGCCCGCGCAAGCAGGACGCGTATGCGAGCCATTCCAGGCAGCGCGATCGGCCACGCGCCCGGAATCGCCCAGAGAATACATGATGCGCCTTCGACGTCGCTCCGACCGCCCACCCGACCGCCATGGCGGCAACGCGATTTTGCAGTCAGTCTGTGGAAAATGCCCCTGGTGGGATATCTTGACAACGGCACTGGGCAGTGCCTTCTGTCATGGGTTCCTTGGTAGGCGCGATTGGACTCGAACCAACGACCCCCACCATGTCAAGGTGGTGCTCTAACCAGCTGAGCTACGCGCCTAAGGATGTTCGAGAGCGCAGATTGTAGCAGCAACTTTTTGATGCGCAGAGGTCGCTGGGTGATAATCAATTCGTACGCCGACAGCGGCGCATTGTGACCATCAGCAGAGGAAAAAACACCATGGAAATCGCAGGAAAAGTATTCATCGTAACCGGCGGCGCATCGGGTTTGGGCGAAGGCACGGCCCGAATGCTCGCCGCCAACGGTGCCAAGATTGTCGTGGCGGACATGCAAGTTGAAAAGGGCGAGGCGGTGGCCAAGGAGATCGGCGGCGCATTCGTCAAATGTGACGTGACCCAAGAAGCCGATGGCCAGGCCGTGGTGGCCAGGGCCGTTGCGATGGGCAAGCTCATGGGTCTGGTCAACTGCGCCGGCATCGCAACGGCAGAAAAAACCGTGGGCAAGAGTGGGCCGCACCTGCTGGCCGGGTTCGCCAAGACCGTTACCGTCAACCTGATCGGCAGTTTCAACATGATCCGCCTTGCTGCCGACGCGATGTGCAAGAACGAACCCGAAGCCACTGGCGAACGCGGAGTGATGATCTCCACAGCATCCGTCGCCGCCTACGACGGTCAGATCGGGCAGGCGGCCTACAGCGCTTCGAAGGGAGGGATCGTCGGTATGACGCTGCCGATCGCGCGCGACCTGGCGCGCAACGGCATCCGCAACATGACCATCGCACCGGGCATCTTCGGCACACCGATGATGTTCGGCATGCCCAAGGAAGTCCAGGAATCACTGGCTGCCAGCGTGCCGTTCCCGTCGCGCCTGGGAACGCCCGACGATTACGCCAAGCTGGCCAAGCACATCATCGAAAACGACATGCTCAACGGCGAGGTGATTCGCCTGGATGGCGCTATCCGCCTGGCGCCGCGTTGACGCACGGCGCCGCCGAGACGCACGATCCGGCCAGGCCAGGTTGTAGCGTTGCCCGCGCTTGAACTGTCCGCGGGCAAACGGCGCGAACCTACAACATCTGACTGGATTGACAATGGCTATCTTGGGTATGAACCACTTCACGGTGCTGGCATCTGATCTGGACGCCACACTGCGTTTCTATTGCGATATGCTGGGGCTGACCAATGGCCAACGGCCCGCGTTCGACTTTCCCGGCGCCTGGTTGTACAGCGGCGACACGGCAGTGCTGCATGTCGTTGCCGGCAGTCCCGTGCCGCATCCGCCGGGCGGCGTCATCGACCATATGGCCTTCAGCGCCAGCGGCCTGGGCACCACGGTGGCACGACTGGCCGATAACGGTATCGCGTATGACTTGCGGCAACCGCCGGGCGGCGGCACATGGCAGTTGTTCTTCCACGACCCCGATGGTGCGCGGGTCGAACTCGATTTCGATGCCGGTGAGACCGCCCCGGTGCGGCCGTGACCGATCATCGCTGGCACGACCGCCTGTGCGCCTGCCGAACCGGGCGCAACGCGATAAGCTCTGAACTTGCCCGCCAACTGCAGTCGATTGGAGACTACTCATGCTGACTCGAATTTCCCCACCGCTTTTCGCCCTCACCTTGGCTGCCGTGCTCGCTGGCTGCGCGTCTGGACCCGGCAGCTTTACCTATGCCGTGCCCGATCAGCCAGAAGGCTCCTCGGGCTACACCGAGAAGCCCGGCTGGGCCACCCGCACGTTCGCGGTGGCGGCCGCCAACCCGCTGGCGACCGATGCCGGGTACCAGGTGCTCAAGGCCGGCGGCAGTGCCGTCGATGCAGCGATTGCCGTGCAGATGGTGCTGACCCTGGTCGAGCCGCAGTCCAGCGGTATCGGGGGTGGCGCCTTCCTGATGCATTTCAATGGCAAGGATGTCGAAGCGTTCGACGGACGCGAAACGGCACCATCGGCAGCTGACGAAAATCTGTTTATCGGTACAGACGGAAAACCAATGCCGTTCTATGAAGCGGTTGTCGGCGGTCGTTCGGTCGGCGTGCCCGGAACGCTGCGAATGCTCGAGACTGCCCACCAACAGCATGGCAAATTGCCGTGGGCAAACCTGTTCGAACCCGCCATCACATTGGCAGAGCGCGGCTTCAGGGTCAGCGCACGCCTGAGCAGCCTGTTGACCAGCGAAAAATACCTCAAAGACGACCCGACGGCGGCCGCGTATTTCTATCGGGCAGATGGTTCACCGCGCGCGGTTGGCGAGACCTTGCGCAATCCCGAACTCGCGCTGGTGCTGCGCAAGATCGCGGCCGGCGGATCCAAGGCTTTGCTTGAGGGCGAAGTGGCCCAGGCCATTGTCGACAAGGTACAAAGACACCCGACCAATCCCGGCAAGTTGAGCCTAGCCGACCTGGCGGCTTACAAGCCGGTCAAGCGCGCCCCCATCTGCAGCGACTACCGCGCCAATGCAAAGGACTTCCGGATCTGCGGCTTTCCACCGCCGAGTTCGGGCGCGATCGCAGTCGGACAGATTCTGGGCATCCTGGCCAATACCAATGCCGCGTCGCTGCCGCTCGACAACGGTATTCCATCCGCCGATTGGCTGCACCTGTACACCGAAGCCTCCAGGCTGACGTTTGCCGATCGTGCGCTGTACCTGGCCGACCCTGCATTTGTTGCGCCGCCGGCTGGCAACTGGATGAGCCTGCTCGAACCGGCCTACCTGGCTGAACGCGCCAAGCTCATCGGGCAGGCGCCCGGAGCACAAAGCATGAAAACCGCCAAGCCGGGAGCACCAGGCGGCGTCAAGACGTCGTTCGCTCCGATGCCCGACCAGGTCGAATACGGCACCTCCCATATTTCCATTGTCGACAGCCACGGCAACGCACTGGCCATGACCACTACCATCGAAGACGGTTTCGGCGCGCGCCAAATGGTGCGTGGCTTCCTGCTCAATAACGAACTGACCGACTTTAGTTTCGCGCCAGTGGACGCTAGCGGCGCGCCAATCGCCAACCGGGTGCAAGCGGGCAAGCGGCCACGCTCATCGATGGCTCCGACACTGGTATTCGACAGGGCCACGGGCGAGCTCATCATGAGTGGTGGCAGCCCGGGCGGTGCATTGATCATCCACTACACCGCCAAGACACTGTATGGCGTACTCAACTGGGGAATGCTTCCGCAACAGGCTATCAACCTGCCCAATTTCGCCTCGCTCAACGGGCCGACCGTGCTGGAAGAGAAGCGCTTCCCCTCCGCTACTGTCGAGGCACTCAAGGCCCGTGGCCACGAGCTGCGTGAGGTCAACATGACCAGCGGCTTGCAGGCCATCACCCGCGGACAGGCGCACGGTCAGAGTCTGTGGCTCGGCGGCGCCGACCCGCGGCGTGAAGGTGTTGTGATGGGCGACTGAGCCTGGGGCAAGGACCCCGCGAATCGTCGGCATTGGAGCCGCGGTTTAGGCCGCCGACACTATGTGTCGATGGCATGCGCCGATCCGGCTCGATGGCGCAACTCGAACTTCTGGATCTTGCCGGTCGAGGTCTTGGGCAGCTCTCCAAATACCACCGCCCGTGGCACCTTGAAGCCGGCCAGGTGCTTCTTGCAGTGGGCCACGATGTCGTGCGCCTGCACACTGGCCCCGGCCTTGAGTTCGACGAACGCGCAGGGCGTCTCGCCCCAGCGCGGGTCGGCTTTGGCCACTACGGCGGCAGCCAGCACCGCGGGATGCCGATACAGCACATCCTCCACCTCGATCGACGAGATGTTCTCGCCGCCCGAGATGATGATGTCCTTGCTGCGGTCCTTGATCTTCATGTAGCCGTCCGGATAGACCACGGCCAGGTCGCCGCTATGAAACCAGCCTCCGGCAAAAGCCTCGCCCGTCGCCTGCGGATTCTTCAAATAGCCCTTCATCGCGATGTTGCCGCGAAACATAACCTCTCCCATGGTTTCGCCGTCCTGCGGCACAGGCTGCATGGTGGCGGCGTCCAGCACCCGCGCGTCTCGCTCCAGGTGGTAGCGCACGCCCTGGCGCGCATTGAGCCGGGCCCGCTCCCCGATATCCAGCGTGTCCCACTGCGGATGTTTGGCACACACTGTCGCCGGTCCATACACTTCCGTCAACCCGTAGACATGGGTCAGGTCAAATCCCATCTGCTCCATGCCCTCGATCATCGACGCCGGTGGCGCGGCGCCGGCCACCATGGCCTTGACGCCTGGCTCCAGTCCCTGTTTCATCAGGTCGGGCGCATTGACCAGCATGCCGTGCACGATCGGCGCGCCGCAATAGTGGGTCACGCCATGTACGCGGATCGCATCGAATATGGCTGCTGCCTCGACCTTGCGCAGACACACGTTCACGCCCGCGCGCGCCGCAATGGTCCAGGGAAAACACCAACCGTTGCAGTGGAACATCGGCAATGTCCACAAATAGACCGGATGTTTTCCCATGTCCCACTCCAGGATGTTGGACAAGGCGTTGAGTGCTGCGCCGCGATGGTGGTAGACCACGCCCTTGGGATTGCCCGTGGTGCCACTGGTGTAGTTCAGCGCGATCGCGTCCCATTCGTCGCCCGGCAGCGACCAGACGAAGTCCGGGTCTCCCTGTGCGAGCAGTCCGTCGTACGTCACGCTACCGATCGGCACGCCAGGGCCGTGGACGGCATCCTCGACATCGACCACCAGCAGGGGTGCGGGATTCGTCCGAAGGGCCAGCGCCTGCTGTACGACGGACGCGAACTCCGTGTCGACCAGCACGACCTTCGCCTCGCCGTGATCGAGCATGAACGCGATCGTCGCCGCATCCAGCCGGGTATTGAGCGCGTTGAGCACCGCACCACACATCGGAATCCCGAAATGCGCCTCGACCATCGGCGCTGTGTTGGGCAACATCACCGCCACCGTATCGCCCTTGCCAATGCCGCGCTGCGCCAGCGCACTGGCCAGGCGGCGGCAGCGCGAGTAGACCTCGCCCCAGTTCAGCCGCAATGCGCCGTGCACGACGGCCAGCCGATCCGGGTATACCTGAGCCGTTCGTTCGATGAACGACAACGGCGTGATGGCGGCGAAATTGGCTTGCGTGCGCGGCAGGCCCGCATCGAAAATTCCGGTCATGGTGTTGCTCCTGGTCTTGGAACTGGATTGCGCGAGACTCGCTCTGGCATCATTAGAGCAAATCCCCTCACAGCCCGGAACTGCTTGCTGCCATGACCCATCGATACGACGCCGACGCGCTGCTTGCCGCCGCCAACGGCCTGCTGCGCGCTGCAGGCCTGCAACCAGCGCCGGCCGCCAGCGTCGCGCGCACCTTGCTGGATGGTGATCTGCTCGGCCACGACACCCATGGCCTGGCCCTGCTGGCCCCCTACTTGCGGGAAATCGAGCAAGGTCGCATGGCCACAGGCGGCGAGCCGCGCGAAATCAATGCCAAACCAGCGGCCATGCTCTGGGATGGTCAGCGGCTGCCTGGCCCCTGGTTGATGGAGCGCGCGCTGGACCGCCTTATTCCCTGTACGCGCTCCTATGGCGTCGCATCGGTGGTAATCCGGCGCAGCCACCATATCGCCTGCCTGGCGGTGTATCTGATGCGGGTGGCAGAGGAAGGCCTGCTCGGCATGGTGACCTGCTCCGACCCCAATACCGCCAGCGTGGCGCCGTTCGGTGGCACCCGCGCCGTGATGACGCCCAACCCGATCGCCATCGGTTTCCCCACCACGGGCGGGCCGGTGCTGATCGACATCTCGGCCTCGATCACGACCAATGGCATGAGCAACCGCAAGGCTGCCGCCGGTGAAACCTTCGACGAGCCCTGGCTGCTTGATGCCCAGGGCCATCCAACCCGCGACCCCGCCGTGCTTGCCAGAACCCCGCCCGGAACCATCCTGCCGCTGGGCGGAATGAGCTATGGCCACAAAGGCTACGGGCTGGGGCTGACGGTCGAGGCTCTCACGGCAGGACTGGCGGGTCACGGCCGCGCGGACCCCGCCGAAGGCTGGGGTGCGACGGTGCAAGTGACGCTGCACGACCCCGACGCCTACGGTGGCCCCGACGCCTTCCTGCGCCAGATGGACTGGCTGGCCGACGCCTGCACCCGCAATCCGCCAATACCCGGTCGACCTGCGGTGCGTCTGCCGGGACAGGCGGGCATGCGCCGGCGTCTTGCGCAGCGGGCCAATGGCGTCACACTGCACCCCAGCATCGCTCCGATGCTCGAGCCCTTCTGCGGCAAATACGGCAGCCCCTTTCCCGCACCGATGTAAGTCCATCTCCCGAGGCGGCCATGCCGCGCGGACAATAGCACCGTGTCCATCCCCCAGTCATTCATTCAGGAACTCGTTGCGCGCACCGATGTGGTCGAGATCGTCGGCCGTTATGTGCAACTCAAGAAGGCTGGAGCGAACTTCTCGGGCCTGTGTCCCTTCCATGCCGAGAAGTCGCCGTCGTTCACGGTCAGCCCGAGCAAACAGTTCTACCACTGCTTTGGCTGCGGCAAGAACGGCAATGCGATCGGTTTCCTGATGGACCACGCTGGCATGGGGTTCATCGAGGCGGTCAAGGACCTGGCCAGCCAGTACGGCATGCAGGTGCCCGAGGAAGATCTGTCTCCCGAGCAGCGAGCCCGGGCAGCCGACAATAGGCACAAGCAGGACACGCTTACCGATGTCCTGGAAAAGGCATGCGATGCTTACCGCAAACAGCTCAAGGAAGCGGCGCGGGCCATCGACTATTGCAAGGGCCGCGGCCTGAGCGGTGAGGTGGCGCGCCAGTTCGGGCTGGGTTATGCGCCGCAGGGCTGGCGCAGCCTGGCCAGTGTGTTCCCGCATTACGACGATCCCTTGCTGGTGGAGAGCGGCCTGGTTATTCAGAGCCAGGACGATGAGGGCGGAGACGAGAAGCGCTACGACCGTTTCCGCGACCGCTTGATGTTCCCGATCCGCAACGTCAAGGGCGAGTGCATCGGATTTGGCGGACGGGTGCTGGGCGACGACAAGCCCAAATACCTCAACTCGCCCGAGACCCCGGTTTTTAGCAAGGGACGCGAACTGTACGGCTTGTTCGAGGCTCGCGGCGCGCTGCGCGAACATGGTTTCGTGCTGGTGACCGAGGGCTACATGGACGTTGTTGCGCTGGCTCAGCTCGGATTCCCGAACGCAGTGGCAACGTTGGGAACCGCTTGCACCGCCGAGCATCTGCAAAAGCTCTTCCGTTTCACTGATGCCGTGGTATTTAGCTTTGACGGCGACGCCGCCGGTCGTCGTGCGGCGCGCAAGGCGCTCGAGGGCGCCCTGCCCTACGCAACCGACGTACGCAACGTGAAGTTCCTGTTCCTGCCGCCTGAACACGATCCCGACAGCTTCATCCGGGCTAACGGCAAGCAGGCGTTTTCGCGCTGCATCAGCGATGCCGTTCCGCTGAGCCGCTTCCTGGTGGATGCCGCGCGCGACGGGTGCGACTTGTTGACGGTAGAAGGCCGCTCCCTGATGGCCAGCAACGCCAGACCGCTGTGGAACCAGTTGCCCGACGGCGCGCTCAAGCGCCAATTGCTGGGGGAGATAGCGACACAGGTGCAGCTTGCGGCACGCGAGCTGACCGAGTTGTGGATGCCGGGCACATTGTCGTCCGGTCGGCAGGCGCGGGGGCGAACGGGCAACGCCGGTGGCGCCGGATCGGGCGGCAGCTCAGGAAACTGGCGCACGCCTGCAGCTTCGTCTCGACCGGCGGGACGGATATGGCCGGCCAGCCGGGCTGACCATGCAGCGCGCATCCTGCTCGGCCACATGGCGGCATGGGATCTGTTCTCGGCCGAGGACCATGCCATGCTGTGCCACCTGCCAGCTCCCCACGGACCACTGTTCGTATGGCTCGAGCATGAACTGCATGAACGTGGCGCGCAGCCATGGGGCGCCGCACGCGAAGGCCTGCGCGGCCAAGCCTGCGAAGAACTGGCCCTTCGCGTCATGGCCGACCCGCTGCTGGCCTTTGTCGATGACCAGCAAGACGCGGTCGAGGAGTTGCGCAACCTGCTCAGGCGCATGCTGGTGGAGCACATCAAGGAGCAGGAAACCCAGGCGATACAGGCATCGCATTCCGATCCGGCGGCGCTACAACGCTACCGCGAGCTGCAGGCGCGCCGGCGGGCACTGGAATCCGCGGGACCCTGACGCCGGCGCCAACAACCATGCCTGTGAGGCGGTCAAAAGCGGGGCGGCGCCGTCGCAGTCGGAGCATGCCGCGGTATAATCCACGGTTTTTCGCGCAAGAGCGACAGCAGCACCTCCGGGCCAGGCCAACCGATGACGACGTTCACGACCGGCCAACCAACCGCAAGCACTGCACACCAAATGTTCGCCCAGACATCTTGCCGTATTTGTACTTGTCTGCTCCCCAGCCGTCTGCGCGCCGTGCTTTGGCGCCGGTCCTCTTTGTTTTCTTTGATGCCGTGAGGTTGATCCATGCCTGCTCAAAAGTCGCCAAAGTCTGTATCGCCCGTTGACAAACGCGTTGCCGCCACCAAGTCCAAGGTAGCCGCGAAACCGGCCGCCGAGGCACCTGTCAAGGGCGTTGGCAAGGTTGCAGCAGTCAAGACCGTTACCCCGCCTCCAAAGAAAGCCCCGCCTGTGCCCGCATCGAAGACCGCATCCCCAGCCATCGCCAAGGACAAGAAAAACGCCGTATTGGCCGACGAGCCGAAGAAGACGGCTGCCGCGGCAGCGGTAGCAGAATCGGTGACCAAGAAGAAGCCAGGCCGTCCACCCAAGGCTGTCGCCGCCAAACCCGGCGTGCCGGTGCGCCTCGGCGCAAAGCGCGGACCCAAGCCCAAGGGCAGCCTGCTCGAGGACGATGGCGACGATCTACCGGAAGACGAACCGGACGTGCAGGAAGAGGCTTCTGGCAGCACCGAGAAGGTCAAGCCACTGCGCATGAAGATCAGCAAGGCCAAGGAGCGGGCCTTGATGAAGGAGTTCGGACTCGACGAGACCGTATTGTCGGAGGAAGACCTGGTCAAGCGCCGGCTGCAGCTCAAGGCCCTGCTCAAGCTGGGCAAGACACGCGGCTACCTGACGCACGGCGAGATCTCCGACCACCTGCCGGACAAGCTGGTCGATGCCGAGACCATGGAAGTCGTGATCTCCATGCTCAACGACATGGGCGTGGCGGTCTACGAACAGACACCCGACGCGGAAACCCTGCTGCTCAACAACACCACTGGCTCGACCACCGAAGAGGAGGCCGAAGAAGAAGCCGAAGCCGCCCTGTCCACGGTGGACAGCGAGTTCGGCCGCACCACCGATCCGGTGCGCATGTACATGCGCGAGATGGGCACGGTCGAACTGCTGACGCGCGAGGGCGAGATCGAGATCGCCAAGCGCATCGAGGGCGGCCTGATGGACATGATGGAGGCCATCTCCGCCTCCCCCGCCACGATTGCCGAGATACTGCGCCTGGGCGAGGAAATTCGCGAGGGTAAAGTCGTCATCACGACCGTCGTCGATGGTTTCACCGACCCCAACGAAGCCGACGACTATGTGGCCGAAGAGGACTTCGACGAGTTCGACGAGGAAGACGACGACGATGGCAAGGGCGGCTCCAAGGCCCTGACCAAGAAGCTCGAGGAACTCAAGCGCGAGGCGCTGGGCCGATTCGACCGCCTGCGCGAGCTGTTCGAAAAAATCCACCGCACCTACGACAAGGAAGGCTACGGCACCCCAACCTACCTGAAATCGCAGAAGCTGCTCAGCGAAGAGCTGATGTCGATCCGCTTTACCGCCAAGGCGATCGAAAAACTATGCGACATGGTGCGTGGCCAGGTCGATGATGTGCGCAAAAAGGAACGCGAGATGCGCCGCATCATCGTCGACAAGTGCGGCTACCCGCAGGAGTTGTTCATCGCAGAATTCAGCGGCAAGGACAAACATGGCAACAGCGTAGCCAGCAATCTGCTGAACCTCAAATGGATCGTGAAACAGGCTGCCGCGGGCAAGCCCTGGTCGACCATCATGGAACGCAACATCCCGCCGGTGCAGGACCTGCAGCAAAGGCTGATGGACATCCAGGCGCGCGTCGTGGTGCCGCTGTGGCAGCTCAAGGACATCAACAAGCGGATGAACGAAGGTGAGTCGTCCTCGCGCAGCGCCAAGAAGGAGATGATCGAGGCCAATCTGCGGCTGGTGATCTCGATCGCCAAGAAATACACCAACCGCGGCCTGCAGTTCCTGGACCTGATCCAGGAGGGCAACATCGGCCTGATGAAGGCGGTCGACAAGTTCGAATACCGCCGCGGCTACAAGTTCTCGACTTACGCCACCTGGTGGATCCGCCAGGCGATCACGCGCTCCATCGCCGACCAGGCCCGCACGATCCGCATTCCGGTGCACATGATCGAGACCATCAACAAGATGAACCGCATCAGCCGCCAGCACCTGCAGGAGTTCGGTTTTGAGCCCGATGCCAGCGTGCTGGCAGAACGCATGGAGATTCCGGAAGAGAAGATCCGCAAGATCATGAAGATCGCCAAGGAGCCGATCTCGATGGAAACCCCGATCGGCGACGACGACGATTCGCACCTGGGCGACTTCATCGAAGACAGCGCCAACACCGCGC
>JANNKH010000090.1:0-13258 GCA_031396205.1 Rhodoferax sp. | reverse complement strand
GCGCACTGGTTTGCGCACTGGTGGGCGCGGCGGCAGGCGACGGCTGCGGCACAGGCACCACCGCGGCATCAGGCGACGCGGGCATGGGCCAGCGGGTCGCACATGCGACCAGCATTTCTACAATGCCGATGCAGGCAAGTGCGAATACGGCGCGCCGCAGGAGTTGATGCATGGTTCTGATTTTGCTCGAAGCGCTGCTGGCGTTGTTGCTACTGGTTTTGATCGTCTGGTGGACCATGTTCTCAGGGCGCCGCGACGGTGAGCCGCACGAGGAGAACGAGCAAGAGCCCGAGCGAGAGCCCGAGCAAGAGCCGGCTCCAGGTCGCAGCCTGGCCGCGCCCCGGACCGACGCGCGCGCCCCGGCCGGCGACGAGGGGCAATCGCCACCGGGTTGACACCCTCCATCCGCGCCAAGGCGCGAGCGGACCGGTTCAGCGCTGCTGCAGCGCATTGGCCAGCTCGACGGCGGATTTCACCTTCATCTTGTCGAACACGCGCGCACGGTGCACCTCGACCGTGCGCACACTGATCTGCAACTGGTCGGCGATCAGCTTGTTCGGCAGGCCGTCGAGCAGCAAGCGCATGACAGCGTGCTCGCGCTCGGTCAATCCTGCAACCATGCGGCTTACGGCGTCGCGCTGGGCCTGTGCATGCAATACCAAGGTCGATTGGGTCAGTGCCTGCTCGACGCGGTCCACCAGGGCGTTGTCCGATACCGGCTTCTCGCAAAAGTCGAAAGCGCCCCGCTTGACCGCAGCCACTGCGGTCGGCAGGTCGGCATGACCGGTCAGGAAAATCACCGGTATCGCCCGGCACAGGCCACACTCGATCATCCGATCGAACAAGGCCAGGCCGCTCATTCCCGGCATGCGTATATCGAGCAGCAGGCAGCTGGCATGGCTCTGCCGGAAGTCCTCGCCCAGCATGGCGTCGAACGCCAAGGCACCGTCGAACGCCTGGCTGGGCAGGCCGCGCGAGCGCAACAGCCAGGCCAACCCGGCGCGCACGCTGGCATCGTCATCCACGATGAACACCGTCGCGTCGTGGGTCGGTTGCATGCGCGGATTGTCCTACCGGGCTGGCGCCTGGCCCGCGTCCGCGCCCATCGGGGCCCATGCCGCCGCGGTCGCCACCGGCAAGGTGAAACGAAACACCGTACCCTGGGGCCGATGAGGGCCGTGCGCCAGGAATCCGCCGTGTTGTTCGACCACGGTCCGGCACAGGCTCAGACCCAGCCCCATGCCTTCTTCCTTGGTGGTGAAAAAAGGCGTGAAGAGCTTTTCGGAAACCTCGGGCGCAATGCCGGTGCCGGTATCGGTGACCGACAACTCCAGCCAGCCCTGCGCATGCGCGGTGCGCTCGCTGGTCGATGCGCGGCGGGCCTGCAGCAGCAGTTGCCGTTGCGACTCGGGCACCTGGTCCATGGCCTGCATCGCATTGCGCGCCAGGTTCAGCAAAACCTGTTCAACCATGGTCCGGTCGCACAGCAAAAGAGGAAGATCGCCATCGATGCGCACCTGGAAGCGCACGCCCAGCTTGCGCGCCTGCAATTGGACCAGCGGCATGATGGCATCAAACACATCGCGCACGGGCACTGGCTCGCGCACGCTTTCCCTGCGCCGCACGAAATCATGCACGCTCTTGATGATCTTGCCGGCGCGTTGCGCCTGGTCGGCAATATGGTGCAGGCCTTCCGCGACCATCCGCGTGGCAGGCGGCGACAGGCTCGCCCATGCTGGGGTGTCGACCCCGGTGTTCGCACCCGATCCATGGGCGAACGACAGCCCGGCCGCCGGCACCGCGTCGCGCAGCATGTTGATCGATCCATTCGCATAACCCGCAATGGCAGCCAGTGGCTGGTTCAACTCATGGCTCAGCAGCGACGCCATCTCGCCGATGGTCGCCAGCCGCGCCGTGGCCTGCAGGCGCTCGCGCGAGGCGCGTGATATCTCCTCCACCCGTCGCTGCTCGCTGATGTCCAGGAACGCAGTCATCCAGCCGGTTTGCACGCCCAGCGCATTGATCAACGGCGCCTCGATGATCAACACGGGAAAGCGCGATCCGTCCTTGCGCGCAAAAACCGATTCAAAACCTTCGCGGGGCGGCTGGCTGCCGCGCAGCCGCGCCTGCAGCCGCTCCTGGTATTCGTCGAACTGCTCTGTGGGCCAATACGGCACCGCCACGCCGGCCTGGATCAGCTCCTGAGGGCTGAATCCGACCATCTGGCAAAAGGCAGGATTGACATAGGTGGTACGGCCCTCCAGGTCGCGCGCGCGCAGCCCGGTGACCAGCGAATCCTCCATCGCCTTGCGAAAAGCCAGCGCGTCGGCCAGTTCATGTTCCGTGCGCAGGCGACGGCGCATGTCGCGCCCCAGTAAAACCAGCACCACGACCAGGCCGATGGCCATGGCCACCACCATGGCGGTCAGGAAGTTGGGAAACAGCGCCGGCGTGCCGCGCCAGCTGTCGAGCCGCAATACCAGTTGGTAGCCTGGCAGCTCCAGCACATGCTGCGCGCTGAACGTGCGGTTGCCCCTGCGCGCGACCCCGTGGTACGCCAGCCGGGTGCCATCGGGCTCGGTAAAGGCGACGTCGTACGCACGCGCGAACGGGACGGAAACCATCTCGGTCAGGACCTCCGCGAGCGCGTAGGTGGCCACCAGATACGACTCTCCCGGGCCGGCCAGTGGCAGGCACAGCTCCAGCAACGGTTGACCCTGCCCATTGGCGGCGGCAAGGAAGACGCCGGGCGCATACACCGGCCCCCGCGCCGAGCGTGCCTGGCGGCAAGCGCTCTGTACTTGCCTGGACAGCACCTGGCGCTGCGCCGCGTCGAACACAATGGCGCGTTGATCCGAGTCGACCGCCGCCTGCACCTGCATGGACGCGTCGCGCAGCTCGATGCGCAGCAACTCGCGGCGCGTCTGCAACAGGCCATGGGCCCGCAACCTCCACGGGTCGCCGCGGTCAGGATCAAATCGGGCCAGCCCTTGCAGGCTCTGCGCGTTACGGTCCAGGCCGGCTCGAATGTCGGCACCGACATCGAGCGCATCACGCTCGATCCGGTCCTGCAGCCTACCGGCCTCGTAACGTCCGGCCAGCCACACCAGCGTCACCAGCAAAGCGGCCACCAGCACGACCAGCGATCCCCACAACAGCCAGCGCCGTGTCGCGGGCGATGGCTCGCCCAACCAGCCAACCGGGTTGCCGTTCACAGGACGCGATGCTCCAATGCAGGCAATTGCTGGCGAACCTGGCGCAGGCGCGACACCGACAGGTCTGCGACATCCACTCCGTCTCCCTCGGCACGCCGGCACAGGATCTCGCCCCAGGGATCAACCTGCATGCTGTGACCCCAGGTCCTACGACCGTTTTCATGCAGGCCACCTTGCGCCGGCGCGGCCACGTACACCAGGTTCTCGACCGCCCTGGCGCGCAACAGCAGCTCCCAGTGGGCCTGTCCGGTGGAATAGGTGAAGGCGCTTGGAACCAGCACCAGGTCGGCGCCGGCTTGCGCATAGCGCCGGTACATCTCCGGAAACCGCAGGTCGTAACACACGCTCATGCCGATGGTCCAGGTGTGGCCGTCGCGCGAGGGCAGGGCGAAGGTCACCGGCTCGCCACCGCGCAACTGGACGCGCGACTCATCAAAGCGTTCCTTGCCGTTGTCGAAGCGAAACAGGTGGATCTTGTCATAGCGCTGTACGCAGGCACCATCGGGGTCGAATGCGAGCGATGTGTTGGTGACCCGGTGCAGGACGTCCTCGGGCGAGCCCTGCTGCACCGTCAACGGCACCGTGCCGCCAACGACCCACAGCTGCAGCCTGCGCGCCGCATCGGACAGGAATCGCTGAATCGGGCCGTCTCCGAACGGCTCGCGAATCTGCAGCTTGTCGGTGTCGCGCTGGCCCAGCAGGCAGAAGTACTCGGGCAACACCGCGAACTCCGCGCCGGCGGCCGCCGCCTCGGTCAGCAATACGTCCGCGCGCTCCAGGTTGGCCTGCAACTGCACGCCCGATACCATTTGTATGGTGGCCAGTTTCATGGTGTTCTTCCTGTCATCGGGAAATGGCGGGAGCTGCATCGGTCTGGCCACCGCCTGCCGCCTTGGCGCCGAGCCGGCGAATGCGTGGTTCGACCCAGGAACCATCGATGTGAAACTCCTGGGTGGCAGCTTCCATCAGCGGCTTGCGCAATACAAACTGCGCCAGAAATGTACCCAGACCGACAGCCGGATTGATCGCCGCCGCGATCAATGACGCGGTGCCCGCGTTGATCTCCGGTACCACCAGGACCCGGATATCCTGGCTCTCGCGGAACAGGTCCGCCTGGCCGTCCATCAACACCGCGGCGTTGACGCCCTTCATCTGCAGATTGTCGGAATAGGCGATTCCCTGTTCAATGCGCACGTCACCGCGGAAGAAGTCAAATGCAAACCCCTCGCTGAACACATCGCGAAAGTCCAGCGTCAGGCGGCGCGGCAGCGACTGCAGACTCAGCACGCCGAGCAGCTTGGCCAGCCCCGGCTCGGCCTTGAGAAACTGGCCACTTTCGATACTGACATTGATGGATCCGCCCAGCGTCGCATAGTCGAGCGACAACGGCGACCCGGCCCAGGCCAGCTGGCCTTTCATCTCCCCCTTGCCACGGCGTACCACGTCCTTCATGCCGAGACGGCCGAGCAGTTCACCCGTGTTCTGGATGTCGAGCTGAAAGTTCATCACGGTGCGTCGGGGCTCAGGACGCTGGCCACCGCGCTGGGCGCCCGCCGCGCCTGGCCCTGCATCGACGGCCTGCGCGCTCAAGGCTGCCCAGTTGCCGGTAGCGCGAAATACCGCTTCTGGCGCAATCACGTCGAATCGGTTCAACCGCCACTCCCGGCTGCCCGCGCCGCTCCCAGCCACGGCCCGGTTGACCGCATCCACCTCCAGCCGCCCCAGTTTCTTGCCCCGCAATTCCAGGTCGTCGACCACGATATCGAGCGCCGGAATCGATTGCGGCTGCTCGCCAAGCAGGCTCTCGACGTCGCTGGCCGACGAAGAGGCCAGCGTCAGGCGCGACAGCCGCGCAAACAACCGACCGATCCCCTGGCCCGACGGCTGCCGGTATTCGACATACCCATTGAGTTCCTGTGCGTCCAGATTGGCCCGCCACACCAGGCCCTCGCGCGTGGCACCTGCCACCAGGTTGTGCAAGGTCCGACCGGCGGCGCTGAAGGTGCGAGCCCGCAGCGCCACGCTGCTTGGCCAGTAACCACTGGCCGTTGCACCAGCGCCCGACGTCGGCACGCCCGTCGCGGCCCCGAGCCCGGCGCCAGCCACCTGCGTCAACAACTGGTCCCAGGCGTCCACATCCACGGTATCGACACGGATGTTGGCAACAACGCCATCGCGCGGCAGGGGCGTTGTCTGTGCATCGACCAGTCCGACCACGATGGCCCCGCGCACAACACGCGGCTGGGATGCGGACAGGTCGCGCACATAACGCACCGACGCAACGCGCCCGAGTTCCAGCACCAGCTGATCCATCGGCCGGACCGGCGCTGCGCCAGCGGCATCCGCGGCCGGTCCGGTTTCCAGTCGCAAGGGCATCGCGAGATCGGCCGGTTTGCCCAAAGGCTGCGGCAGGTTCAGCGCCATGCCGACCAACGTACTGGTCAGTTCAATCTCGGGCACGCCAGCGCGCACACGAATGGTGGCCTGATACGGGGTGCTGCCGGACAGATGCTGGGCCAGCCGCGGCATGAAACCGAGTTCGCGCGCCTGGCGCAATGCGTCGGCACCGGCCGTTCCCTGTAGCCGGAACACCATTTCCGGCCCCGCGCGCGGCTCGGCGGCCGCGGATGCGCCCGCGGCAGAAGATCCGCCGTCGATGCGCACTTCGCCACCCAGCAAACGCGCCTGCACGGCGTTGATGCTGAACCCTCTTTCGGTAAATCCGATCGTCCCCCGCGCCCGTACCAGGCGAGGTAACTCGGGCGCGACAACGACATCATTGCCCAACAAGGTCACCGCGCCCTGCACCCGCGTGCGATCGGGGTCGTTCACCGGCACCTCCAGCTTCAGCCGCAACTCGGCCGGGCCGGTGGCGCTCAGCACAGCGAGGGACTGGTCGGTCAGGCTGCCAACCGGGGAACTGTTCGCAAACGACAGCAGTTCCGACAGCGGCCCCCGGGTCTCCAGGTTTACCACCACACTGGCCTTGCCCAGGTCGGCAATCACCGCATCGGCCTTGGTAATCTGCAGCGTGGGCGCACCGTCCATTCCAGCGCGAACACCCAGGACTTTCAGACTTTGGCGATCAATCACCAATTCGCCCGACAGGCGGTTCGCTGCCGGCCACGATCGGGCATCGGTGGGCTGCAGGCTGCGCGGCACATACGCCAGCGTTGCGCCGGTGATCTGGGCTGCGACGAGGAACTCGCCCTGGCGCGCATCGGGAAACGGCACATCCCACAGGTCGCCTTTGACCTTGAAGCGCACGTCGGCAGATGCGCCGGCCAGGACCGCGTCACGCACATACTGGCGCACTGGCAGCTCGAGTACCAGCGGCAGATAGCGATGGACCCGCGTCACATCGGCGCGGCTGAGCTTGCCCTGCATGTCCAGCAGACCCGGAAACCGGGAGCGGCTGCGCGAGCGGGCCGGGTCGCTGGTCTGCCACTGAAGGGCCAGCTCGCCATCGGCATCGGCATTGTTGAACCGCAGCTTGGCCAGTTGCACCTGCAGCCTGTCACCCCGAACCTGCCACGCCAGATCGCCCGAGAGGCGTTTGAACGGGACCACCGCTTCTTCAAATATGCCGGGCAGGTCGATGCTGCCCTCGATCATGGCCAACGACGCCTTTCCGCCCGACTCGTCGAACGAGAAATCGACCGTCACGCCCTGGATGCCGGGGGTCCCGATAGACTGCGCGCTGCCCGGCTTCGCGCCGCTGCTGTCTGGCACCGACTGCACAGCCAGTTTTTGCACCCGCCCTTCGGCCCGGTAATTGCTGTGCCGCCCTGCGACATCCTGCCACTGCACGCGAATCGTATCGACCTGGCCACTGGGCCGATGGCGCTCCAGCGCCCGATGCAGCCCGGCGTCCAGCGGCAGGCGCTCGGCAATACGCGCCAACGCTGCAAGCTCCAGCCGATCGGCCTGCAATTCGCCGGAGGGCTGCCGGGTGGCGGTGGCGAACCGCTGCGTGAGGTTGATATTGCCGCCCGGCCAGCGGATACCGTCGTATGTATCGAAGGCGAGATCGCGGGTGACAAACTCCCGGGAATCGGTCGCGAAACGTCCGCTGAGCCGGCCCGACAGCGTGGCCAGCTGCAGCGGCTCCAAGGCAGGGTCCAGCCGCACGGCAACGCCGGCCAGTGCCAGGTCGGCGGTGGCCGCGGTCACCCGGCCGCGGTGGATGTCGACCCAGGCCCTTACCGCGCCATGTCCCCGATCGACATCGATGCCTGGATCGGCGTACAGCTTGAACTGCGCCACGTCGACGCGCGAAAAATCGGCATGGAGTTGTCCTGCCCAGTCCTTCCAGCGCCCATTGCCCAGCGACAGGAACGGCTGCTCAAAACGCGCCATGACCTGGAACCGGTCGCCCCAATCCGATGGCGGCGTCGCATCGATGCGCACTTCATGCAGCCGGAAGCGGTTGCGCAACACCACATTCACTTCGCGCAGCGACAGCGGCGGCACGGCACGCATCTCATCGGTCCAGACAATCGCGCCACCGCGAACGACGAACTCGGGCTGCGAGAAGATGCGGTCCAGCACCGCGTCATCGGGGGCCTGAGAGGCTCCACGCGACAGATCCAGTCCGGCGACCCAGATCCGGCCGTCCGGCGAACGTCGCATATTGAGTACCGGTCGATCCACCAGGATCTGGTCGAACTGCAGGTTGAGCAGAGAACGCGGCGACAACGACACCAACACCCGGGGCAGACGCAGGGCCTCGCGCCCTTGAACATCATGCAGGCGCACATTGCCCAGCTCGAAAGCGGGCAGCAGGTTGGTCGAGTAGGCGGTGATGGTTTCGATGCGCACCGCCATCCCCAACAGGCGCGTCGCAGCGACCTCCAGCTGCGGGCGCAGCTCGCCGATTCGCGGCACAATCACCAGATGCAGGGCGCCCCATGACGCCGCAAACAGCAACCATGCCAATAACAAAAGCGCCAGGCTCCATCGGGCTGCGAACGCCAGGCTTTTCAAAAGCCGGGATGGTGTTGGTGCTGGCGTCAGTTCATTCATCGTGCATGCGCGATCGACCCACGAATTATGACCGTCAAGCACGAAGAAGGTGACTGCGGCGTTGTCGCAGTGCAGCCGCATCAAGGCCCCGACGCCGGTGCGGTGCCCGCCCTGGCCGATTACTCCCGATTCGGCCAGCGGGTGCGGCGGCGCTACCCGGCAGAGCGTGCGTTGCTGGCCGATGGCCTGCCCTCGCGCCACACGATTGGCACCCTGGTCGATAGGCTGTCGGCCGGGGGCGCCGATCTGGGCTCCGGATTGCGCATTGCGCGTCAGGTCGTGCTTGAACGGCTGATGATGCTGGACTGCAATGGTCTGGCGTCGGTGGCGCAGATCACGATGGTCATGACCGAGCTGGCCGAGTTTGCGCTCGACGCCGCCGCCGCGCACGTCCAGGTTCAGTTGGACGCGCAGCACGGCATGCCGATGGGCGCCGATCACCAACGGGCCCAGCTCTGGATCATCGGCATGGGCAAGCTGGGCGCGCGCGAGCTCAATGTTTCCAGCGATATCGATCTGATCTATGTCTACGACCAGGATGGCGAGACCGTTGGCAACGCCGTCGGGCGGGCCAGGATATCCAACCAGGAATATTTCGGCAAGGCGGTGCGCGCGCTGTACGCCGTGATCGGCGACACCACAGAACACGGGTTCGTATTCAGGGTCGACCTGGCCTTGCGGCCCAACGGCAATTCAGGCCCGCCGGCCATCTCGCTTGGCGCGTTGGAGGAGTATTTTCATGTGCAGGGTCGCGAATGGGAGCGCTTTGCCTGGCTCAAGAGCCGGGTAGTGGCGCCTATCCACTGCGTGGCCGGCAAGTCGGCCAGCAATCTGCGGCCCACGGTGTTGCCATTCGTGTTCCGGCGCTACCTGGACTACAACGTTTTCGATGCGCTGCGGATTTTGCACCGGCAGATTCGCGAACACGCAGCACGGCGCAGTGCCGGGCGCCCGGAGCGTACCAACGATGTCAAGTTGTCGCGCGGCGGCATCCGCGAGATTGAGTTCATCGTGCAACTGCTGCAGGTGGTGCGGGGCGGGCAGTTCCCCGAATTGCGCACCCGCGCCACGATGGATGCCCTGCCGCGTCTGATGCGCGCCGGCCTGATGCCGCAACAGACAGTCGACGCGCTGTCGGCCGCCTACCTGTTCCTGCGCCAGGTGGAGCACCGCATCCAGTATCTGGACGATCAGCAGACCCATGTACTGCCGACCCGCGATGACGATCTCACCTGGATCGCCCGAGCCATGGGTCATGGCACCACCGGATCCTTCCTGGCCGAACTCGATTGGCATCGGGAGTTCGTGGCGCAGGAGTTCGATGCCCTGCTCGGCGGCGGCAAGGATGATTGCAAGTCCTGCGGCAGCGCCAGTTCGGCGATGGCTTCGACCTCGGGTTTCGAGGATTTTCTGGAGGGCCTGCCCGACGGATTGCGCCAACGCGTCGCCAGCTGGCGCGAAAACCCCCGCTTCCTGGCGTTGCGCGACGAATCGCGGATGCGCCTGTTTCGACTGATCAGCCGCACGGCGACCTGGATCACCGAGACCACGATCACTGAAGAGGCGGGGCTGCGCCTGGCCGACTGGATCGAACCCCTGCTGCGCCGCGAGAGCTACCTGGCCCTATTGCTGGAGCGTCCCACGGTGCACCAACGCTTGTTGCGCCTGCTGGGCAATGCCAAATGGCCGGCCCGTTACTTGCTGCTCCACCCCGGCGTGATTGACGAACTGGCCAACCGCACCATGCTGTCCGAACGCTTTCAGCCGGGCGAATTCGAGCAGGAACTCGAACAGCGTCGCAGCGCACTGCATATCACCGAAGAGGACGACGACGAAACTTTGCTCAACTTGTTGCGCCGGGCTCACCATGCCGAAGTGTTTCGCACGCTGGCACGCGACGTCGAAGGCACGCTGACAGTCGAGCAGGTTGCCGACGACCTGAGCGGCTTGGCGCAATCGATCCTGCGCGTGACGGCCCGCTGGTGCTGGAGTCGGCTGAAAAATCGGCACCGCGACGACGCGCAACTGGCCATCATCGCCTACGGCAAGCTCGGCGGCCTGGAGCTGGGCTACGGCAGTGACCTGGACATTGTATTTGTGTACGAAGACGACGACGAGCGTTCGGCCGAGGTTTATGCGACCTTTGTGCGCAAGCTGATCAACTGGCTGACCGTCAAGACCGGCGAGGGAGACCTGTACGAGATCGATACCGCACTGCGACCCAACGGCAACTCCGGCCTTCTGGTCACGAATTTCGAGGCGTTTGCCGCCTACCAGCAAAAACGCGGCAGCAATACCGCCTGGACTTGGGAGCACCAGGCCATGACACGGGCCCGGTTCTTGCTGGGCGATGACTCCATGCGCGCGCGCTTTGACGCCATCCGCCGCGGCGTCGTCACCGCGCCGCGCATTGCCGACGATCTGCGTGCGGAGATCGTTGCGATGCGTGAGAAGGTCCGCGCCGCGCATCCGGTCAAGGAGGGCCGCTTCGACGTCAAACATAGCCCCGGGGGCATGGTCGATGCGGAATTTGCCGTGCAGTACCTGGTGCTGTCGCAGGCCGCGCAGCATGAGCTCCTGGTCGCCAACGTCGGCAATATTGCTTTGTTGCAGCGCGCTCAGGACGTGCAGCTGTTGCCCGATGGCGTTGGTTCGGCCGCCGCGCTGGCTTACCGCGAACTGCGCAAGGTGCAACACCATGCCCGGCTCAACGAGGAATCGACGCAGATGCCGGCGGGGCAGCTGGACCCGCATCGCGATGCCGTACTGGCGTTATGGGCTGCGGTATTTGGCGCACGCAACCCCTGATGGCGTGGGCGCCACCACCAAGTATCCCGCCAAAAGACTGAAAAGCAGGGCTTTGCGGTCACACGCACGAAGATCGAGCAGCAGGGGCACGGGTATGCTGAGCCCTCGGAGCCTTGCACAGCCCGAGCTTCATCCATCGCAACCATGAACCTTGTATTAGTCACACACGAGTCGATCATCGTTGGCCAGCCACTGCCATTCTCGCTACGCGACGAAACCGGCGCATTGCTGGCCCGCAAGGGCTTTGTGATCGTTACGCGCGATGACCTGGAGGCGGTCCGCGGACGCGGCAACGGCTTTTATGTCGACGTGTCCGAGTCCGAACAACACCAGAAGGCCTTCGTCGGAAAATTGCATGAACTGGTGCGCGACGAACGCTCGCTGGGAAAAATTGCGCAGGCCACGCTGACCACCCGCGAGCTGACGGTGCCACGCAACCGCACGATGGGTGACGAACCCGATTGGCTCGACCTCCAGGTTCAGGGCAACCGATTGTTGCGCGAGCTCGACGGCGAGCATTTCGTTGACGCGCTGGAGCGGCTACAAACCCGAATCAGCCAGCAGGCGCGCCGCAATCCAGATGGTGCGCTATTTGCGCTGTTCTATCTGGCGTCGAGCGAAATCCAGCTCTACAGCGCGACCCACTCGATGCTGGTGAGCGTGATGTGTGGATTGGCGGCGCGGGAGGTACTAGGTTGGCCGCAGGACATGCAGGACAGCCTGGGCAAGGCCGCGCTGACTATGAATATGTCGATGACCGAAGTGCAAGACCGGCTCGCGGCCCAGAACGACCCGCCGACGGTGGCGCAGCGCGCGTTGATCGAGCACCATGCCAGCCGTTCTGAAGTCCTGTTGCGTGGATTCGGAATGCTGGACACCGATTGCCTGGAAGCGGTGCGGGACCACCACGCGACCGGGCCCGGCGCGCTGGCCCCACGCTCCCCCGGCCAACGCCTGGCTCGGCTACTGCAAAGAGCCGACAAGTTCGCCGCGCACCTGTCGCCGCGCGCGTCGCGCCGGCCCGATACCGCGGTTGTGGCGATGCAGGCGATCTATCGCGACGAGTCAGGTGGGACCGACGAGGCCGGCGCCGCGCTGATCAAGGCGGTTGGCGTCTATTCACCGGGAACCCTGGTGCGCCTGGCAAACCTGGAGATCGGCGTGGTAGTGCGACGCGGCGCCAACACGACAATGCCGCGGGTCGCAGTGCTGGTCAACCCGCAGGGGATACCGACGGGTGAGCATGCGGTGCGCGATACCAGCGCCCGTGACTACCGCATCGTGGCCGGCGTCGCGCCCGGCGAATGCAGGGTCAAGATTCAACTCGACCGCATGCTGGCGTTGACCGCCGGGCCAACCACGTCAAACCGCGTCTGGTAGTGCGCGCAGGGCCAGCAGCTGCGCATGCTCGCGGCTGAGCTCTTTGCGGTACTTGTTGAGCTCCTGCACGGTGCCAAAGCTGCGATTGAGCAGCAGGCTCAGATTGTGCAAGATGCGATCGACCACGCGGGTCTCCCAACTCGCGTCGAACTTGATCTGATGGTCAAGCCAATGGTCCAGCCACAACGGGTCAGGCACCCGGCTTTGCACCGTGTCTTGCGGAAACAACGACTTGTTCACATGCAGATTGGTCGGATGCATCGCCTGCGCACTGCGCCGCGCGCTGGCCATCAGCACGCCCACCTTGGCAAACGCGCTCTTGGCCTCCACGCCACAGCGCGAAATCGCCAGCTTCATGTACTTGAGGTAGGCCCCGCCATGACGCGCCTCGTCCTGGCTCAGCCGGGTGTAAATGTGCTTGATGACCGGCTCGGAATGCCATTGGCTGGCACGGCGGTACCAGTGGTTGAGCCGAACCTCGCCACAAAAATGCAGCATCAAGGTTTCCAGCGCCGGCGCCGGGTCGAATTCAAAACGCACATCGTGCAACTCGGCTTCTGTGGGCTGCATTTCAGGCCGGAACCGCCGCAGGTACTCCATCAATACCAGCGAGTGCTTCTGTTCCTCGAAGAACCAAATTGACATGAACGCCGAGAAGTCACTGTCATGGCGGTTGTCACGCAGGAACATCTCGGTGGCAGGTAGCGACGCCGATTAGGTGATGGCGTTGAACTTTATGGTCTTGGCCTGCTCTTCGGACAACTTGCTTGCGTCAAAACTGTCCCATGGTATATCACGCGCCATATCCCAGCGCACCGCCTCCAGTTGTT
>JANNKH010000031.1:0-55025 GCA_031396205.1 Rhodoferax sp. | reverse complement strand
CAGTTCACGCCCCACTTCGGCATACGCTTGCGGCAGGTAGGCCAGCGCAATGTTCTTGCCGATGCTCGGGCCGAAGGCGATGCTGGTGGTCCAGGAGCGGCGGCCCAACTCGTCGACCAGCGTGGCTCCGGTTGCAGGGTCCATCACCGGGCAGGTTCCCACGGGGTACCGCGCCACGCCGGTGCTGTCGATGTTGTCTGTCATGACCAGGGTGCACAGCATGGCCGGTTGGTGTTCGCGCTCGCGGAACGCCAGGTGCGCCGCTTTGCCGTGGAAATCGGCCGCCTTCACCTTGGGCCGGGCCAGGTCGCATTCGAACAGGTTGTATTCGGTGCGCAGATCGGCGTTTTGCAGGCGCAGGCTCTTTTCCATGCGCCGGCTGTTGGCGTAGGTTTCCACCCCCACGGGGGTGACGCCCAGGGCGTGCAGCGCATCCCACAGGGCCAGGCCGTCCTCGTATTTGAAGTGAAGCTCCCAGCCCTGCTCGCCCACATACGAGATGCGAAAGGCCAGCACCGGCACGCCCTTGATCGTCAGGTTGCGCAGCGCCGCAAACGGGAAGTTCTCATGCGTCCAGGCCTCGGGCTCATCGGCAATTTTCTGGATCGTGGTGCGGGCATTGGGCCCCCACACGCCCAGGCAGCCGTAATGCGTGGTGGTGTCCTTCACGGTGACATTGGCACCCCGGTCCTGGGCCATGCGGCGCACCCACACCAGGTCGCGGTGGCCGGCATCCGCGCCGTCGATCACGCGGTAATGGTCCTGGCCCAGACGCAGCACGGTCAGGTCGGCGCGCACGCCGCCCCGGGCGTCCAGGAAGTGGGTGTAAATGCCCTTGCCCACCGGCGTGTCTCCGCCCACCTTGGCCACACAGATGTATTCCAGCAGGTCTGCTGCGTCGGGCCCTTGCACATCGAACTCGGCAAAGTGCGAGACGTTGACCATGCCCACGTCTTGCGACATCTTCAGATGCTCGGCATTGGACACGCGCCAGAAGTGGCGGTTGTCCCACTCGTTGGCCCGCACCGGCACCTTGTCACCGTAGACCGCCAGCAGATGCTCGTTGCTGGCATAACCATGGGCGCGCTCCCAGCCGGAGAGTTCCATGAAATAGGCTCCGAGCGCCTTTTCGCGCTCGTAAAACGGGCTCTTGTGGATGCCGCGCGCAGCGCTGTAGGGCTCGCGGTTGTGCACCGGCGGGTTGTAGATCTTGAAGGCGGCCTCGAAGCAGCGGTCGTGGATGTATTTCTCGTCTTGCTGGAACGGATAGGTGCGGGCCACGTCGATGCCGGCATGGTCCAGATGGGTGTATCCATCGGTCATCCAGTCGGCGACCAGCTTGCCCACGCCGGGCGCGTCCTTCACCCACACGGCCTCGGCATACCACAGGCCGCGCACCTTGGACGACTCGCCGATCGAGGGGTTGCCATCGGTGGTGACCTGCAACAGGCCGTTGAAGGAATGTTTCTCGTCGTAGCCCAGTTCGGCCAGGATGGGCGTGAGTTCGATGGCCCGCTCCAGCGGCGCCATGATCTGCTCCAGCTCCAGGTCGCGCTGCGACGGCGACAGACGGGCCTGTTCTTTTTCCAACAAGTCGCGCGGGTGGCACATGCGCGGGCTCTTTTCTTCGTAGTAGCCCCATTCGATCTGGCCGCCCTCGGGCGTCTTGGGGTCCCCGGTGTCGCGCAGGTAGGCCGAATTGCCCTGGTCGCGCAGCAACGGATAGCCGATATCCTTGCCGGTACCAGCAAATTCCAGATAGGGTTTGAAGAACGTGAGCGGGTGGTCCACCGGCATGATGGGCAGGTCTTCACCGGCCATCGCCGCAATCAGGCGCCCCCACAACCCGGCGCACACCACCACATGCTCGGCGGCGATATACCCTTTGGAGGTTTCGACGCCCTGGATGCGACCATTCGCTATGCGCAGCCCGGTGCACGCCGTGTTGGCAAACGACAGCAGCTTGCCAGAGGCCACGGCGGCGTCCACCAGTTCGCCCGCCACCATCTGCGAACGCGGCTTGACCAGGCCGGCATCCGGATCCCACAAGGCTCCCTGGATCATGCTTTCCTCGAGCAGCGGGAACCGGGCCTTGGCCTGGACCGGGGTGATCAACTCCACCCGGTTGCCGAAGGCCTTGCCCGAGGCCACGCGGCGCTGGAGCTCCTGCATGCGCTCGTCATCACCGACGCGCGCCACCTCCAGGCCGCCGATGCGCTCGTAGCGGCCTAGTCTCTCGTAGAAGTCGATGCTGTATTGGGTCGTGAAGATCGTCATCTGATCGTGCATCGTGTTGAAGCAGAAGTCAGACGCGTGTGCGGTGGAGCCCACATCGGTGGGGATGGCGGATTTATCGATGCCGACGATGTTGTCCCAGCCGCGTTCGATCAGGTGGTGCACCACCGAGGCACCCACGATGCCCCCTTGGCCAATGATGACCACCTTGGCGCGTTCAGGGATTGAGGCCATTTGCGCTAGCTCCTAAGAAAATTGGATGGCACTTGGGGAGCGCGCCAAAATGCGCGCACCTACCCCGATAGTCCGCTGGGGGCACAGTGGTTTCAGCCCACGGGTGGTGGCGGGCTCTCCCATTGCGACTGCCGTTTCTTCATTGACGTCGACGCGACCTCGACGCTTCGGCAAGTGGCCGGGGAATACTCGTGCAGCCGGCCCACAGTGGTGCTCATGTTGAACAAGGGCGCGGACCCGCCGCTTGCCAGGTGCAGCCCGCCGTCAGTTCGGTGCGCGCGATCAGTACGAAGTCCGACCAGCCGTTCTTGACCAGGTGGGCCAGCGTGCTGACCCTGACCCCGACCGCTCCGCCACCAATGACGACGACCCGTGCATGCGATTTCATGATTTCCCGATTCCTGAAGGTTTCTCTGGCAGTTGCACAGGATGGCAACCGCAGAGAAGTGTATTCAGGCGTTATCGGGGCACGGCTCCAATTGCGACTGGGGCTGGCGCAGTCGCGCCACAATGGCTCCGGCGCGGGCTACCAAACCGAGACTACGGATGCGGCCTGGTCATCGGCAGACGGCTCGGACCCTGCGCATGCGACCGAAACATTTTGATGTCCAGGAAGGTCGCGTAACCGCGCAGCCGGGCATCCCGGCTTGTCAGCGCCAATGCGATGATCTCCTTGGCATACGCCACGTCGTACAAAAAATGCATGACGTCCATCGCGCGATTGAATTCGCGCCGCATCGGCGTCACCATGCGAACCGCGAAGTCCATCAGGTGATCTGGCTGAAACGTCGACGGCGGCCAGTCATTGCCGGTCTGCGACGCGACGCTGTCGCTGAAACCGCTCCCATTGAACTCAAGAAGGTCTGCCTGAGCACGTTCCTGCAGTTGGGCTGCAGGAGGGGAAGCATCGGCGCCGGACTGCGCCGCAAAGTCGGGAAGACGAATCATGGTTGCTGAGGTCCAGTGTGCGTTGCCGCTGATGTTTGCAAACCGAAGCGACAAACGCAAGCACCGAACGCAAGCACTGCGGCTTGTTTACATTCGCCGTCAAGGAATCCACGCGACGCCGACAACCCGCCAACGGACGGAGCGAACCACCGCGATGATGCTCAGCCCCGCGACCGGCGCGGGAAGGGACGGGTTTACCCCGCCGTTCAGGGTCTACGGGGGGGCCGCCAAATGACGGCCAGCTGGTAATCCCAGCAGGCGCCCGGCGTCAAATGTATTCAGTTTTTCGCAACCGTCGACCGCTCAGCCAGAAAAATCTCCACCCGGCGGTTCTGGGCGCGGCCCTCCGCGCTTGCGTTGGTCGCAATCGGTTCACGTTCACCGCGACCGTCGATCGCCACCCGGCTCGGGCTCACACCGCGCGCGGTCAGGTAGTCGCGGGTCGCCTGGGCGCGCTGCATAGACAAGGGGTTGTTAACCGCATCGGAGCCAACATTGTCGGTATGGCCGATAACACGCACTTCGGTATTGGGCTGAGCCGACAGACCACTGGCAAATTGGTCCAGGATGGGCCGCAAATTTGCATTGATGTCGGAGCGCCCGGTGTCGAACGACACGTCGCTGGGAATCTGCAGCTTGAGTTGGTTGTCCTGGGTCTGCGTCACCGCCACGCCGGTACCTTGCGTGGCACGCTCCATTGCAGCCTTCTTGTCGGCCATGTGCTTGGACCAGACATATCCGCCAGCCGCGCCCACGGCGCCGCCAATGACCGCCCCCTTGGCGCCACCGCCAATGACAGCTCCTGCCACCGCGCCGACACCAGCACCGATGGCCGCATCACGCTGGGTCTTGCTCAAGTTCATGTCCGCGCAGCCGCCCAACAGCAGCGCGGCAGCACTCAGGGACAGCACCAGCGTGCGGGTTGAATTGCGGGTCTGAATCATTGGGAACTCCTTGGAAATCAAAAAAAGACATGTCGCGACCGATTTTGATCGACGTTTGGCGCTCAGCTTATCGGAGGAACCCCCTGTCAAATGTAAGAAATCAGGCCGCGATTCAGCCCGCTGGAAAGTTCTGCACCGTCATGTGAAAGCACGCTCAGCATGCGCCAGCGCGGCCAAGTTGTGTTGACAAAACGCAACACCAGGCCAACACTGACCGACGCCGAGGCTTCGCATTGTGATGACGGACGGCTTGGTTGGAAATGCCGGCCATGTCGGCGCGCACCAATAGCGGACAGAGGGTCGATTCACGCCCCTATTCTGGGCGACCAGCTCTAAAAATCCTGCGCCAAACGCGGGCACGCCAAAGCGCTTCGCCTATTCGCATGCCTAAAATCGAATGCTACGACCTGCACTACGTGCAAAGTCCGCGCAGGCACGCAAATTGCTGAGATACCTAACTGAGATACCTAATAATCCGGCCAGCGGCCCAACGCTGACTTTGCTCCCGATGGGCTAGTTCAGATGCCACAAGCCTCGACCGACATGACGACAATATTTTTAACCAAGGAAGCAGAAATGAAAAAATCGCTGATTGCATTGGCCGTTCTAGGCGCGATGACGGGCACCGCGCAAGCGCAGTCCACCGTCACACTTTACGGCAGGATCGATGCATCGCTGATGCACAACAACCCATTGGGTGGCGCCAGCCAGTGGAGCATCGATTCGGGCACCGTATCCGGTAGCCGTTGGGGCCTCATGGGCTCGGAAGAACTTGGTGGCGGCCTGAAGGTCAACTTCGCGCTCGAGCAGGGCTTCGGCATAGACACCGGCACCCAGACGGCCGGCCAGCAGTTCAGCCGCCAGGCCTGGGTCGGCATGTCCGGCGGTTGGGGTGAAATCCGCGTCGGCAAGCCCTATACCGCCTACGACGACGTCAGCGGCTCCAACAATGCGATGTTCGACTCCGGCTTCTCGGTCGAGAACAACTACTTCAACAGCACGGGTTACTCCGCCAGCCCTGCCAACACGGTGCGGTATTCGACCCCGGATCTCGGCGGTTTCTCGGCAGCGGTCAGCTACTCGCTGGACGAGGTCAAGAATACAGATACGAGTGTGAGCGCAATCAGCGGCCAATACGCGGGCGGTCCGCTGACGGTCGTTGCGGGCTACCAGGTCGAGGAACTGGGCGGCACGAACAACAAGTACACCCGCCTGAGCGCGTCATACGACGTCGGCGCGGCCGTGATCAAGGCCTTGTACGGCAACGTCAAGTTCCCGCTCAGCGCCAAGACGAGCGAGTACTCGATCGGCGTCGATGTTCCGGTCAGCGAAGCGCTCACGGTCTCGGCCGGATACGGTTACTCGAAGGACAATGCGGCGCGCGGTAGCGAAAAGCGCACCGGCTTCACGCTGGGCGCGATGTACCTCCTCTCCAAGCGCACCGATGTGTATGCCGGCGTGACCGACTGGGATGGCAAGACAGCCGGCATCAAGACCAGCGGCAACACCAAGTACGGCTTCGGCATGCGCCACTCGTTCTGACCGTCCGCGGCGCAAGGGCGCCGCTGGCTGTGCAGGACCCCGCAGACGCCCGGCATGCCCGGGCGTTTATCGTTTCCGGACCAATGACGCATCGCGGAAATGCCAGGGCGCGCGGCGCCGATGACGGCCTGACCCGGCCCGGCCCGCGTACAAGAAGGCGCAGGGCCGCTCCGCCGTTTTCTTGCACCCCTCGGCGGGCCAGACACGCAGCGGCTGGGCTGGGGGCGCTCACGCAGTACGTCGCACCCGGATCGTGTAGTCGCCCTGCCCGTTGGCGCGGTTGTAGTGCCGTACCTGGGCGTAGTACAGACCCGGAACCAGGCTGGCGGCGATGCGGGCATTGGTACCGATGCCGCTGTCGTCATCCTCGGCAATCACGTCGGTGGGACTGTCCGGGCCGTACAGGCGCATCACCACGTCGGTCGGCCCTTGGGTGTCGATGATGTGGTTGCCGCCGGTCGCCACGCGAAAGCGGAACAGATCCTCCTCGCCCGGCTTGCCGATCGAGGCACCGGTGCGCCGCTGCGCGTTAACCTTGATCTCGTTCGCGTCCACGATGGTCGGAGCAGTCTTGGGGTAGGCCTGTGCGCTGGCGATGTAGGCCTTGTCCACAGCTGACAGCACCTCGTTCGCGGAGGTGCCGATGCCGCTCGTGACCCAGCTTGCAGGGAAAAAATACAGCATGATCGAGGCCCGGTCGAACGCGGTTCCCTGAATCTGGTCGACCCGGTACTTGTTGAGGACGTTGTGCCGGATCTGGGCTTCGTTCCAGAAGTTGGGTGCGCCAGAAAGGCTCTGGATGACGGTCGCTTCGTTCCATTCGATGCCGCCGTCGGGGTTCTGGTGTTCATGCGCCAGCCCAATCGCGTGGCCGAATTCATGGGCCACAGTACCGCCGTCCATGAAACCCAGGTTCATCGTCGGCTGGTTCAGCGGGATACTGCGGTTGTCGGTACCCACATACGACCAGGCACCATCGGAGGGGTCGAATGCGATCCGGATCTCCGCGTCCGGTGCATCGTTGAATTCGAACCGGAGATTGGCAAACGCGGTCCACCAAGTCGCCTGTTCCCGGACCTTTGCGTGTTGTGCGGCCGTACCGCCCATAAAGCGCACCCTCAGAGTGCTGCCGTTCATCCAGCGTTTGCCCACCGGCATGATGGCACGCGTTGGTCCACCGTCGCGGTGAACGGTGGACATGAAACGCATCTGGTCGCTGGGAAGCAGACGGTCGGTACAAAATTTAACGGACTCGGTCATGGTTTTCTCCCTGGTTTACGCACAGAACGCCCACTTCCTCGCCGACCCCATGCCTACGACAGCATGTGAATCGTCGACGTCCATGCAAAGATCCGTAAATGGCCGACGAGTGCCGCCAATATGGGCAACCACGATCCCCGCGTCAACCCCGCGTCAGGCACTGAAGCGGCAATTGCGCCCCTATTTCACGATCGGGCCGATTGCAACGGGCTGCGCGGCAAACGCTATCACCGGACAGGCCCGCAGGCTAGGCTGACGCACATCGGCTGCACAGGTCGGCTGCAGGCAGCGACTCGCTGATGAGCGCATGGCTGCATTTGCCACTGTGCCTGGCGCAAGCGCGCCATCATCGTCATGCAGTGGCCGTTCCTGGCCGGCGCCGCGAGTTCAGCCGTGCCTGCGCCCGACGACGTAGGTCACGCCGGTGTCTCCATACCACTCGGTATGCTCGCACCCCGGCGCCATCGTGAACACATCACCGGCTTTGTAATCGGTGCGTTGCCCGGCCACGCCGAGCGTGATCGTGCCGTCGATCACCAGTGCCTTGACGGCAAACGGATGGGTGTGGGCTGGAACCTCGGGGCCGGCAGGCATCGTTTTGGTCAACACTTCGTCATAGCCTTCCACGGCCAGCTGGCTGGCAAATTCCTGTTGTTGCATGTTTGGCTCCGTTTGGTCTGCTCAAGATCGGCAATGTACACGGGCTGGTGCTTGATTGCACCTTGCGGCCGTTGCATCCGAGCCAGGCGCATGGTGTTTTTCGTTCGACCTGCAATGGCTCAATGACGCCGCGCAAACGCCCGCATGTGAAACGCCGCATGCTGCGGCTCATATCGATGGGCTGCGCCAACCGGACAGGCGCGGCGCGCCAGACAACCGAGTGACAGGCATTGCTGGCCCTGACCGCCGTGCAGGTGCTGCCCGCACACTTCCACGGCAAAGGTCTGCGCAGCAAACGCTGTCACCGGGCATGCCTGCAGGCAAGGCTGCCCGTCACACTGGCTGCACAGGTCGGCAGCAGGCAGCGCCACACTGCGCGCAATCCATTGCCGGTCCTCGTCACTGCACTGCGGCATCAGCAACGCAAACCGGTACGCATGCCACAGACCCCATTGCGGATGGATCTGCAACAGCAGTGGACTGTTCTGCAGCGGCTCGGCGCGTCTTGCCCATTGCTGAAACGGCGCATAGGGTGGCCCATCCGACGGATAGACGGCAACCCCTCCAGCCTGCAACGCCAGGGCGTTGCCGATCGACTTGCTCCAGCGGTCCATCGGATCGGGCCGGCCATCGGCTGGGTAGGGAGAGCGCGAGAACGCAGCCCAGCACTCGGAGCCAACCTGGCCCACCATCCATGCCACTGCCGCCGGACGCGCATCGGGCAATGGCGCCAGCACATCATGCGTGGTCGGAATCCAGCCTCCGCGCAAACGCAGACCGTACTCGGCCAGAGCCGACTCAAGCCAGGTGCGCGAGACGCTCATCGGTATGCCCGCGTCGAATCAACTCCCTGCGCGTCACGGGCGGGCCGGATGCGGTGGCCGTCACACGCGCTTCGAAGAACATGCTGCCGTCGATGTCGTTGTTGACCTGATTGTCACGCTGGCTGAGCACCACACTGGCATGGGCGGCGCCCGCGTCGAGCGCCTGCGCCATCGCATCGACGCTGGCCAGTTGCTGGGCATGGCCGATGGCCGGCGCCAGCGTGTCGAAATCGCGTGGTCCGGTTGCGGTAAATACCCGGAACACGCCGCGTACCGGCTGCGTCACGGTCACATGGACCCGCTGCGACACCTGACCCAGTACCGCTCCAACTGCGTTAGCCACTTCAGCGAATGGCGGCAGCTTCAGCGCCATGCCCAGGTCGCGGGCTACTTGCGGGTAATAACTGGCGGCTGGCGCACCTACCGCCACCAGCGGCAGCTGGGGAGCGAAACGCAGACTGAATACCGATGCCGGAGCTGCAGCGTCGGCCGCGCCGGGCTGCGTCGCCATCGTCGCCAGCAGACTGGCCACTTTGCCGGCGTTGGCCTCGTTCATCTGGCCGGCGTCGTTCAACCCCGCCTCGATCAATTTCTGGTTGATGGTTGCGATCACCTTGTCGATTACCTGGCGCGAGGGCGCGACGGCGTCGCCCAGCATCCAGGTGCCCAGACCGTAGAGGTAGCGCATCTGGCGCGCCCAGATGCGCGCACCCAGGATCGCCGCTTCGCTGTTCCAGTGGTTCGACAGGCCCAGCACATGGGCCGCGTCGCTGGGCGTAAAGCCGCTGTAGATGGCCAGCCCCTTGCGCTCGAGCCGCGCAATGGCCTTGACCAGCGGTCGATCGTCCATGTTGGCGCGCTCCAGATCGACCGGTCCCTCGGCCAGACGTTGCCAGGCCATCGTCTCATCGGGCAACAGGCGCGACAGCATCGCGGCGTCGGCCTGCAGCCGTTGCGCGAAACGGATCTGGCCGGCATGGGCTGCCTCGCTCTGCCGGCGCTCGAGCACCGGCAATACCCAGGGATGCTGGTGTGCCAGCAGGCTCAGCGGCAATACCCGGCGCGGCCCGATCACCAGGCCCTCGCCGCCGCCAAAGCGCACCTCGCTGTCGCCACCCAGGCCGATGGCATAGACCTTCACTGCCTCGACCATCGGACGCCACTGGCCGACCATCGCGCCGTCGAAGCTGAGCTCGGGCTGGCCGCCCCGCACCACGGCGATGTCGGTGGTGGTACCACCCATGTCGGCGACGATGGCGTCGGCATGGCCGCTGAGCGCGCAGGCGCCGAGCACGCTGGCCGCCGGCCCGGACAGCACGGTGCCGACCGGACGCCTGAGCGCGCGCGCCACGTTGACCAGCGTGCCATCGCCCTGCACCATCATCAGCGGCGCATCGATACGGTGCAGCGCCAGCGTCTGGCGCACCGATTCGATAAGCGCCTTCACATGCGTGACCATGCGCGCGTTGAGCGCCACCGTCAACGCGCGGCGGGGCGCGCCCAGGCTGGAGGCCAGTTCATGACCGCAGGTGACCGGCTTGTCGCAGAGCTGCTCGACCAGGGCGCGCATCTGCAATTCATGCTCGGGATTGCGCACACCGAAACTGGCCGATATGGCAAAGGCCGACACCCGCGGTGCCTGGCGCAGGATCGCCGCACGCGTCTGGGCCTCGTCGATCGACAGCAGTGCAAATCCGCCGGCGTCATGACCACCGGGCAAGGACACGATGGCATCCGCGCCCAGCAATTCCACCAGGCCACTGGATTTGATCTGCGCCGCGTCGTATCCGGCCAGCAGGACGCAGACCGGCGCGCCCTTGCCTTCGACCACCGAGTTGGTGGTCAGTGTGGTGGACAAGGACACCAGGTCGATGGCCGCGAGAAACGCCTGCGGCAACTGGTCGAGTGCGCCGCCAATACCGATGGACAGGTCGAATGGCGTCGTCAGGCTCTTGCACGATGCCACGACCTGGCGTGTCGCGTCCAGCAGCACCGCATCCGTGAAGGTGCCGCCGGTATCGATGCCCAGGCTGAAGGTGGGCCCCATCACTGGCCCCTGAGCAGATTCAAGGTGTTCCGGCTTCACACAACCAGCGCACCAGGTAGTCGGCAAAGCTGCGCCGTACCGTGATCTCGTAGTGGATGCCGGCATACAGGCACAACACCGTCGCGCCGGCCTTGGCGATATGGGTCTGCGCCAGGGCGCCGATCGGAAAGGCGCGCGGATGCAGGTCCAGCGGGCAACCCCGCGCCAACAAGTCGATGCTGCCCGGACCCTGCAATAGCAAGGTGGTGTTGCCATGGCCAACATCGACCACGGCGCTGTGAATACCGCTCAATGCGGCCTGCAGGGCAGCCGCGACCGCATCGCCCTGGCGGTCGCGCAGCTTGAGCAGCCATTCGTCGGGACCCAGCCACAGCAACTGACGCTGCGGATCCATGCTGGCGATGTTGGCCTGGACCGGCAGATGCATGCCGGTCGTGTCCAGCACCGCCTTGGCAAAGCGCGGATCGCCGGCGTCGCCCCGCAGGTTCAGCATGTCGACGAACGGTATCTCGGCCAGGCGGCAGGTTCGCCCGTCCACCTGCAAGTCGCGCGTCTGGCGGCCCAGGAATCCGGCCAGCGGGCTGTTCAGAACGGCGTCAAGCATGGAGGAGTTTTCCTTCCGGATCGTAGAACACCGGGCTGCAAACCGTGGCCGCCACATAGCGCCCATCCGCCAGTGCCGCATGGATCTTTTTCCCCATGCGCTGCTGGCCGCAACGCACCACCGCCATCGCAATCGAGCGGCCCAGCGTGGGGCTGTAGTAGCTCGACGTCACGTGGCCGATCATCGGGACCGGCGGCGGCGAAGCCTGGGTCTGCTCGGTCAGCTGCGTGCCCTCGGGCAGCACGAGTTGCGCCTCATCCGTCATCAGCCCCACCAGCTGCTTGCGATCGCTTTTCGCGGTGTCGCTGCGGGTCAGGGACCGACGACCCAGGAAGTCCTTGGTCTTGGACACCATGCCGCCCATCCCCAGGTCATGCGGAGAAATGGAGCCATCGGTATCCTGCCCGACGATGATGTAGCCCTTCTCGGCGCGCAGCACGTGCATCGCCTCGGTACCGTAGGACGTTATGTCGAATTCCTTGCCCGCTTCCATCAGCGCATTCCAGACATGTCTGCCGGCGTTGGACGGTACATTGACCTCGAACGACATCTCGCCTGAAAAGCTGATGCGCATGATGCGCGCCGACACGCCCGCTGCCATTGCCGTGCGCCAGCTCATGAACGGAAACGCCTCGTTGGACAGGTCGATATCGGTCAGCACCTTGTGCACCACGGCGCGGCTCTGCGGTCCGACTACCGCGAAGGTGGACCAGTGGTCGGTCACCGAGCTCATGTAGACCTGCATGTCGGGCCACTCCGTCTGGACCCAGCGCTCCAGCCAGCCGAGCACCCGGGCCGCGCCGCCGGTCGTGGTGGTCATCAGGAAATGGTTTTCGCCCAAGCGGGCGGTGACGCCGTCGTCGAACACCATGCCGTTCTCGTCCAGCATCAGGCCGTAGCGGCACTTGCCGATTTCAAGCTTGAGCCACGGGTTGGTGTAGACCCAGTTCAACAGTTTGGCCGCGTCCGGGCCCTGGATGTCGATCTTGCCCAGCGTGGACGCATCGAGCATGCCGACGCCCTTGCGCACCGCCAGCACCTCGCGGTTGACCGCCTGGTGCAGGTCCTCACCAGCCTTGGGAAAATACCAGGGCCGCTTCCACTGGCCGACGTCCTCGAACAGGCAGCCGGCGGCTACATGCGCGTCATGCGGACTGGTCTTGCGCGCCGGGTCGAATAACTCGCCGCGCTCCAGCCCCGCAAACGTGCCGAAGGAAATCGGCAGGTAATTGGGCCGGAAGGTAGTGGTGCCGACCTTGTCGATCGGCTTGCCCATCGCACGCGCGGCCAGTGCCATGCCGTTGATGTTGCCCAGCTTGCCCTGGTCGGTGCCAAAGCCCATCGCGGTATAGCGCTTGATATGTTCGATCGACTCGAATCCTTCGCGGATTGCCAGTTCGATGTCGCTCGCCGACACGTCGTTCTGGTAATCGACAAACGCCTTGGGGCGGCGCGACAGTGGCTCGCCGGTTTCGGCGATCCAGAACGTGCCGGTGGGCTCGACGGCGTGTTCGTCCACCGCATAGGCTTCGGCCCTGGCGTCGAAGCCGGCCGCCATCGCGGCCGCCGCACCGGCCAGGCTGCCTTCGTCCAGGCTCGAACCCAGGCTCCAGGTCGCGTTGCAGGCCCCTACGCAGGCTTGCTGTGGCATCACCAAACCGGGCTTGAAGCAAACCTGTTGGTCGTCCCAGTGCGCCTTGCCACCGGAATGGGAATACAAATGAATGGCCGGATTCCAGCCGCCGGCCATGCCGATCGCGTCGCACGGCAGTTCCCGCGATTCGCCACTGGCCGCACCGCCCACCATCTGACGCACCACCAGGCCGGCGACTGCATCAGCTCCCTTGGCCTGCACCGGCACGAAGCCGCGCAATACGGTGATGCCGTCGGCCTGCGCCTTGTGCGCCCGGCTACCGCTCTGGGGTTCGCCAGCGCGGGTATCGACCACCGTCACCCTGGCGCCAGCGGCAAGCAGCAGGTGCGCATCGGCATACGCACTGTCGCAACTGGTCGTGATGACAACCGTGGAGCCAACCCGCACGCCATACAACTCGGCATAGTCGGCCAGCGCGGAGGACACCATCACGCCGGGCAGGTCGTTGTTGCCGAACACCATTGGACGCTCATGCGCGCCGGTGGCCAACACCACCTGCTGTGCGCGCACGCGCCACAGCCGCTCACGGAATCCCTTGCGTTCGACCAGTGACAGGTGGTCGGTCAGCGACTCGCGGATGGTCAGGAAATTGTGGTCGTGGTAACCGAACACCACACCGCGGCGGATGACGCGCACCTCCGGCATCTGCGCCAGCTCGCGCTCGGCCTCCAGCACCCAGGCCCGCGCGGACTTGCCATTGATGCTGCCCTGCACCCGGTGCGCGCTGCCACCCAGGTGCGCGCCCAGTTCGGCCAGGATCACCCGCGCGCCACTGCGCCCAGCGGCCAGCGCCGCAGCCAGTCCCGCGATGCCGCCGCCGGCGACCAGCACGTCGCAATGGATGTTCTGCTGCACATATCGATCCTGGTCTTCCTCAGTCGGCGCCGCACCCAGGCCACCGGCCTTGCGGATGATGCGCTCGTACCACATCCAGGCCTTGGCCGGCCACATGAAGGTCTTGTAATAGAAGCCGGCCGGAAACAGCGGCGCGAACCAGCGATTGACGCTCAGCAGATGCTTGCCGGGACTGGGCCATGGCAGCGCGCTGGTCGCCTGCAAACCTTGATATAGTTCCACCTCGGGCATCTTGGCGTTGGGAATCGTCGAGGCGCCGGATTCCATTTGCACCAGCGCGGCGGGTTCTTCGACGCCACAGGTCAGCACGCCGCGCGGGCGGTGGTATTTCCACGACCGCGACAGCACGGTGCCGCCAGCAGCCAACACCGCCGAGGCCAGCGTGTCGCCGGCAAACCCCTGGTAGTCGCGTCCGTTGAAGCGAAATTGGATCGGTCGCTTGCGATCAAGCCGCAGGCCGGCCTTGTCGATGCGGGAACCACTCATATGTTGCCCCCACGGTCGTCCATTGCATGTGACTCCCTGCCCCCCGAGGGGGCGTTCACGCCTTGGGACGACCCGGCGGCGTTCATGGCACCTCCTTTGTCGATCGAAGTTTGCACGCCAATCGGTTGCTCACCCGGCTTGTAGAACTGCGCGAACCGGTAGGTCACCGTGTCGCGCTCGGCGTTGAACCAGCGCCGGCAACCCTGGCTGTGGTGCCACTGCTCGAAGTGCTGGCCTTTGGAATTCTTGCGCATGAACAGGTAATCGCCCCATTGTTTGTCGTCCAGCGCATCGGTGTCCGCCGGGCGCGCGATATGCGCCTCTCCGCCGCAACCAAATTCGCTTTCGGCGCGGGGTCCGCACCAGGGGCAGGTGATTTGAAGCATCTTCTGTTTATCCGTGACGGGCGCTGCACGCCTCAGTGCGCGACGCCGGCCGCACCATGTTCATCGATCAGGTGGCCGGTATAGAAGCGGTCAAGCGCGAACGCCGCGTTGAGTTCGTGCGGCCGGTCCTGCGCCATGGTGTGGGCCATGACCCAACCCGAGCCCGGCGTCGCCTTGAAGCCGCCGGTGCCCCAGCCGCAGTTGAAATACAGGCCCTTGATATCGGTCTTGGAAATGATCGGGCAGGCGTCGGGCGCCACGTCGACGATGCCGGCCCACTGCCGGTTCATGCGCACGCGCCGGAATAGGGGAAACAACTCGCAGATCGCCTGCAGCGTATGCTCAACGACCGGGAAGCTGCCGCGCTGGCCGTAGCCCAGGTAGCTGTCGATGCCGGCGCCGATCACCAGGTCGCCCTTGTCGGACTGGCTTACATAGGCATGGATGGCGTTGGACATCACCACCGTGTGCAGGATCGGCTTGAGCGGCTCGGACACCAGCGCCTGCAAGGGATGGCTTTCCAGCGGCAGGCGGATACCCGCCATGTCGGCCAGCACCGTACTGTGGCCGGCCGAGACAATGCCGATCTTCTTGGACGCGATCATGCCGCGGGTAGTCTCGATGCCGGTCACCTGCCCGCCATCGCGCCGGATGCCGACGACTTCGCAGTTCTGCAGGATATCCACGCCCAGCGCGTCGGCGGCGCGGGCGAAGCCCCAGGCGATCGCGTCATGGCGCGCGACACCGCCACGCGGCTGGAACGAGGCTCCCATGACCGGATAACGCAGCGTGGACGAGGTGTTCATGATCGGCACCATCTCCTTGATCTGCTGCGGGCTGAGCACGACACCGTCGACGCCATTGAGCCGATTCGCGTTGACGCGCCGATTGATGTCGCGCATGTCCTGCAGCGAATGGCCAACGTTCATCACGCCGCGCTGGCTGAACATGGTGTTGTAGTTCAGCTCCTGCGACAGGCCTTCCCACAATTTGAGCGCCTTCTCATACAGGTGGGTCGCGTCGTCCCACAGGTAATTGGAGCGCACGATGGTGGTGTTGCGCGCCGTGTTGCCGCCACCGAGCCAGCCACGCTCGACCACGGCAATGTTGCGCAGGCCATGCTCCTTGGCCAGGTAATACGCGGTGGCAAGGCCATGGCCGCCACCGCCAACGATGATGGCGTCGTATTCGCGCTTGGGTTCGGGGCTGCGCCACTGCTTCTGCCAGTTCTCATGGTAGGACATGGCATTGCGCGCCAGCGCAAAAATGGAAAAACGGTGCACGTCAGGTTCCCACTAGCATTCGATCACGTTGACGGCCAGTCCACCGCGACTGGTTTCCTTGTATTTGGTCATCATGTCGCGCCCGGTATCGCGCATGGTCTTGATGACCTTGTCCAGCGACACATAGTGGGTGCCATCGCCGCGCAGCGCCATGCGCGCGGCATTGAGCGCCTTGACCGAACCCATCGCATTGCGCTCGATGCACGGAATCTGCACCCGCCCGCCGACCGGGTCGCAGGTCAGGCCCAGGTTGTGCTCCATGCCGATCTCGGCCGCGTTCTCGACCTGCTCGGGCGTGCCACCCATCACCGCGGCCAGCGCGCCGGCGGCCATCGAACAGGCCACGCCGACCTCGCCCTGGCAACCGACCTCGGCGCCGCTGATGGACGCGTTTTCCTTGTACAGCAGGCCGATCGCGCCGGCGGTCAACAGGAAATCGCGCATGCCCTTGTCGGACGAGCCCGGGCAGAAGTGCAGGTAGTAATGCATGACGGCCGGCACAATGCCGGCGGCGCCATTGGTCGGCGCGGTCACGACCCGACCGCCAGCGGCATTCTCCTCGTTGACCGCCATTGCATACAGGTTGACAAAATCGAGGATCGACAGCTGGTCGCGCAACGCCTGCTCGGGCTTGGAGCTGAGCATGCGGTGCAGTTCGGCGGCACGGCGTTTCACGCGCATGCCGCCCGGCAGGTGCCCCTCGGTGCGGCAACCCCGCTCCACACAGGCTTTCATGGCGCCCCAGATCTGATCCAGCCCGGCATCGAGTTCGGCGTCGGTGCGCCAGGCATGCTCGTTCTCGCGCATCACCTGTGCGATCGACAGGCCCGTTTCGCGCGTGATCGCCAGCAACGCGTCGCCACTGCTGAACGGGTGGGCCAATACCGTCGCATCGACCACCAGGCGTGGATGCTCCACATCGGCATCGGCCTCTTCCTGCGACACGACGAAACCACCGCCAACCGAAAAATAGCGCCGCTCCTCCAGCACCGTACCGTCCGCTGCAAAGGCGCTGAAACGCACGCCGTTGGAATGAAACGGCAGGGTCTCGCGACGCAGGAACAGCATGTCCTTGCGCTCGTTGAACGCGATCGTGTGCAGGCCGTCGAGCTTGAGCTGGCCCTGGGCGCGGATGACCTTGATCCGGTCATCGATGCGGTCCGGATCCACCGTGTCCGGCATCGCGCCTTCGAGGCCCAGCATCACCGCGGTATCGGTACCGTGGCCCTTGCCGGTCGCACCCAGCGACCCATACAGCTTGGCTTCGACGCGGGCCACCTGCGTCAGCAGCCCTGCCTTCTCCAGCCGGCGCGCGAACATCGCGGCCGCCTTCATGGGCCCCACGGTATGCGACGAGGACGGGCCGATGCCGATCTTGAACAAATCAAAAACACTCAAGGCCATGGCGCGCTTTCAGGCGATCGGTGTCGTGCCGACGAACGCAATCAAGCCGGCACCGGAAACCGGCGGCACAAGGCAACGACCTGCTCGGCCACCACCTTTTCGACCGCAGCATCGCCCAGCTTGTCCAGCACGTCGCACATCAGCGTCGCGACCTGGCGACACTCGGCCTCGCCGAAGCCGCGCGTCGTGATGGCCGGCGTACCGACCCGGATGCCGCTGGTCACGAACGGCGACTGCGGGTCGTTGGGAACCGAGTTCTTGTTCACGGTGATGTGGGCGCGGCCCAGCGCCGCATCGGCGTCCTTGCCGGTCAGGCCCTTGGGAATCAGGCTTACCAGCATCAGGTGGTTGTCGGTGCCGCCGGACACGATATCGAAGCCGCGTGCCACAAAAACCTCGGCCATGGCCTTGGCGTTGACGATGACTTGCTGCTGGTAGACCTTGAATTCGGGTTGCAGCGCCTCCCGGAACGCCACCGCCTTGGCCGCGATCACATGCATCAGCGGGCCGCCCTGGGTGCCGGGAAACACCATGGAGTTGAGCTTTTTCTCGATCTCCGGATTGGCCCTGCACAGGATCAGCCCGCCGCGCGGGCCGCGCAAGGTCTTGTGGGTGGTGGTGGTTACCACGTCGGCAAACGGGATCGGGTTCGGGTACAGGCCGGCTGCCACCAGACCGGCCACATGGGCCATGTCGACGAACAGCAAGGCGCCGACCTTGTCGCAAATGGCACGAAAACGGGCGAAATCCAGGTGTCGGCTGTAGGCGGAAAACCCGGCAATGATCATCTTGGGTTTGACCAAGATGGCCTGCGCCTCGAGCGCGTCGTAGTCGATCAAGCCGGTTTTGGTGTCGATGCCGTATTGCTCGGCGTTGTAGAACTTGCCCGAAAAGCTGACCTTGGCTCCGTGCGTCAGGTGGCCGCCGTGGGCCAGGCTCATGCCCAGGATGGTGTCGCCTGGCTGCAGCAGCGCCATATAGACCGCGGCGTTGGCACTGGAGCCCGAATGCGGCTGCACATTGGCCCATGCGGCGCCGAACAGTTGCTTGGCGCGCTCGATGGCCAGGGTTTCGGCCACGTCGACGAACTCGCAGCCGCCGTAATAGCGCTTGCCAGGGTAACCTTCCGCATACTTATTGGTCAACACGCTGCCCTGGGCTTCCATCACCCGGGGGCTGGTGTAGTTTTCGGAGGCGATCAGTTCCAGATGGTCCTGCTGACGCTGGGCCTCGGCGGCCATCGCGGCGCCCAGCTCGGGGTCGAATTCCTGGATCGAAGACATCAAATCCATTGCAGTGGTCCTAAAGAGTGATGGTGAAAGGCGCTGGCGCAGCGCACTGGGGGGCGGCAGGCCTGCCGGCCGTATGTCCGTCATTATCCGGCCCCCGGATTGTCGAGACCGCCACGGGGCATGGTGTCCGCATTACGACATTGTGCGACCCGCGAGCGACACGGGACCGGCGCCGATCGGCTGGCGCCCGATTGGTGCGGCCGTCGCCGCAGCTGCGTGAGCGCGTTGTCTCGTTTTACAGTGCACCCTCTGTTCGGGGGGACCTCTCCAGCCTCCGCAGGCGTAGCATTTGCTCTCCAAAAGGTGAGGCCAGCGCTAGCGGCAAGCTCAGATCCACGCGGACCGCACTTTAGTCTGGGGCGGCATGGCCGGGGCCAAGGCAGCTAACGGAACGGCAATTCCCTTTTCGATTGCTTCCGCTTCCGGCTTCGACTACCTGCTCCCATACACGAGCCCGGTCCCCGAGATGCGCGCGAGCGTCTACATGGCTTTCGGCGCCGTAGTGCTTTTCTGCCTGACGCGCCCACGTCGGATTCGACCAGTCGCAAACGGGCGATACCGGTATGGCTAGGCGGGCGCAGTGGCAAATGACAAGCCCCAACCCCGGCCTGCCCGGATAGCCCGCCGCCCACCGGGCGGTGCTCAGCGCGCCGAACGCTGCGCCGATTGCACCGTGTTGTGGAGCAGCATCGTCACTGTCATCGGACCCACGCCGCCGGGGACCGGCGATAGGTAGGACGCCTTCTGGCGCACACCCTCGAAGTCCGCGTCGCCAACCAGCCTGCCATCGGGCAGGCGGTTGATGCCCACGTCGATCACCACCGCGCCGGTGCGCACCATTTGCGGCAGTATCCGACTCGGGCGCCCAGCCGCACCAACAGGATATCGGCCGGGATCGTGAATTGCGCCAGATCGCGGGTCTTTGCGTGGCAGATGCAGACGGTTGCGACCTTTTGCATCAACATCAGCGCCATCGGCTTGCCCACGATGTTGCAGGCGCCGACCACGACCGTGTGCTCCTCGCTTTGATGGAAAACGACAGGTTCAGGCCTGAAGGCGACAAGGCGTCGGAAGATCGCCGTATCGACAAACGCCGGCACGGATGCCCAAGGCCCAGCCCCTACTGGCGTGGGTACACAAGCCGGCGTCGCTTGCGGACCATCCAGTAGCCCGCGCTTGACCATACTGTCGCTACTTTCGGGGCAGGCCGTCCCCAACCCTTTTGCGGAGAATGATCATGGATGAGGTATTGGTTCAAGGCGCGGACGCCCAGGTTCAGCGCGGTCGGCGCGCCGGTGGCGGACGCGAGGCCAAACGAGCCGCGCGCAGCGCACGCAGCAGCCAGTCGGTGCCCTACATCACACGCCGCATTCCCTATTACGAAGTGCTGGACGAAGAAGGTCTGCAAATCATCGAGCGCAATGCCAACCTGATCCTGGAGGAAATCGGTATCGACTTTCGCGACGACGCTGAGGCGCTGGAGTTGTTTCGGGCGGCTGGCGCCGATGTCAAGGGCGAGCGGGTGCGGTTTCCGTCCGGCCTCGCGCGCAAGTTGGTACAGGCCACCGCGCCGCGCGAATTCACGCAATTTGCGCGCAATCCGGCGCGAAATGTCGTTATCGGCGGCAAACATACGGTATTTGCTCCGGCTTACGGTTCACCATTCGTGCGCGACCTGGACCACGGACGGCGTTACGCGACGATCGAGGACTTCCGCAACTTCGTGAAGCTGGCCTATATGGCCAATTCGCTGCACCACTCCGGTGGCACGATCTGCGAGCCGGTCGACCTGCCAGTCAACAAGCGCCATTTCGACATGGTGTACAGCCACATGAAGTACAGCGACAAGCCGTTCATGGGTTCGGTAACCCACCCGGAGCGGGCCCAGGATACGGTAGAGATGGCCAAGATCCTGTTCGGCGAAAACTATATCGACCCATTGACCGGCAAGCCGCGCACCGTGGTCATCAACCTGATCAATGCCAACTCGCCGATGACCTTCGACGAGACCATGCTCGGCGCAGCCAAGGTCTATGCGCGTAACAACCAGGCAACCATCATCACGCCCTTCATCCTGGCTGGCGCGATGTCGCCGGTCACGGTCGCCGGCACTGCCGCGCAGACGCTGGCCGAGGCTCTGGCCGGCATGGCCTTCGTGCAGCTGTGCAATCCGGGTGCTCCCGTGGTGATGGGCAGTTTTGCGTCCAGCATTTCGATGCAGTCGGGTGCGCCCACCTTCGGCACACCGGAGCCGGCCCTGGTTCTGTATGTGATGGCTGCGCTGGCCCGCCGGCTGGGCGTGCCGTTCCGATCGGGTGGCGGACTGTGCGGCTCAAAGATCGCAGATGCACAGGCCGCCTCCGAATCCGCCAATACGCTGTTGCCGACCTGCCATGCCGGTGTCAACTTCGTGTTGCACACCGCCGGCTGGCTGGAAGGCGGACTGTCCATGGGTTATGAGAAATTCATCATGGACGTCGACCAGGCCGGCATGATGCACACCCTGCTGGCCGGCGTGGACATGTCCGAGAACGGCCAGGCGATGGACGCAATCCGAGAAGTAGGCCCCGGCAAGCACTTCCTGGGCTGCGCCCATACCCAGGCTAATTTCGAGCACGCGTTCTACCGCTCGCCCATCACCGACAACAACAGCTACGAGCAGTGGGAAGCCGAAGGATCCCGCGACCTGGCGCAGCGCGCCAACGCCAGCTTCAAGAAGCAGCTGGCCGAATACGAGTTGCCTGCGATGGACATGGCGGTGGACGAGGCGATCCTGGATTACGTGAATCGGCGCAAGGCGGGGTTTGCGGACTCGAATATTTGAAATGTGGTGACGGGCTTTGACCCGGATCGGCGATCTCTCGGGGCGGACGCGCCAACGTTCCAACCATCAGCGCGCCACGCCAGGACGAGACCCGGCGCAAATCAAGCTCTCAGTCGAACGCCCACGCCGACACCGCCGTAGCCCCCACCGCCCCACTCCACAACTTTCGCCCTGGTGCATCGCCACCCGCGCCCGAGGCCACCATCAAGGGCAGCAGGTGCTCTTCGCGCGGATGGGATGCCCGACCTGAAGGCGCCTGCGACCACTGGCCCAGCTTGGAACGTCGATGGTCGCGATCACCCGCCAATGCGCCATCCAGCCAGCGATCGAATTCCTTCGCAGCGGCGCTGTTGTCCATTTGGCGCAGGTTGTGGTAGCTCATGCCGCTACCCATGATCAGCACGCCCTCGGAGCGCAAAGGCTGCAGCGCCGCACCGATACGGGCATGCTCCAGCGGATCGAGTCCGTGCTTGAGTGACATGGCCAGGATCGGAATGTCGGCGTCCGCAAACATCATCTTGAGCGGGATGAATACGCCGTGGTCCCAGCCATGGTCCGGATCGATGACTGCACCCAGTTCGGAGTGCCGCAACAACCGGGCCGCCTGGTCCGCCAGCTCGGGGGCTCCTGGAGCCGGGTAGGTGATCAAATAAGTCTCGGGCGGGAAACCGTAGTAGTCGTAGATCAATTCCGGCCGCTGGCCGCCAGCAAATGTCGGCGCTTGGGCCTCCCAGTGGGCAGTGACCACCAGCACCGCGGATGGCTTTGCTGGCAGCATCGCCGGGAACGAGGCGAGGAATTCACCCATCGGTCGGAACATGTCGGCCATGCCACCGGACATGAAAAATGCAGGTCCACCGCCATGCGGAAGATAGACAGACGGCATCGGGGTGTGGTTGTTCATGGCCGCTATCGTACGGCGAGTCTGCGAACCATGCTCCACGCGCGGTCTGCGACCCGGCGGGTCGTACCGTGGCAATGGCTAGGAGTCTGTCGGGCTTGGAGCGCCGACAGCGAAAGTCGACCCCAGCGCGGACAGTTTTTGCCGGATTTGCAGGCCCATAGCCCAGCTATGGGACAAAAAGACGGTGAAAAATGGACCGCTGCGGTCGGTTTGCAGCCGGCGACTCCCAAGTCCGACAGGCTCCTAGAGGCCTCCAGCAGCGCGTTCGCTCAATCCGACATGTCCGTCGCGCATCCAGTTCCAGCAGCGTGCATCCGGGTAGCCGGCGTGGGCCAGTCCCGGCCACCGCAGCTTCTGGCGCAACGGATAGGCAGCCACTTGCGACAGGGTCGGTGCAAATCGGCCGAAAGCGCTGCGAGGACGAGCCGCAGGTACGGCCAAGGGTAGTTCGACATCCACGCCGGACTGCGCAGGAGCCTGCGGCAGTTCGAAATCGATGTCGGGGATGGGCCCATTGGTCCGGTCGAGCAATTGCATGGGATATTTCCTTTCGGCCTGCGTTTCACAGTTGCCCCATGATCGGGCAATGCGGGCCGGTGCTCCATCAGCGCAAACCGGCTTCGACCGTCGGCGGGCTCCTACACGGACCTGGCGCGTGCCGGGCCTGCAAAGACCACGCGCAGCCTCTGCCAAACGCTGTTCGCACGGGTGGGGCTCAGGCCAAAACCGCTGCCGCGCCGCCCGAAGCGTCAGGCCGCCGCCTGCTCTTTGGCCTTGGCCGCCCGCTTGGCCAGCTCGCCATCGAGCCAGTCGCTGCGCATGACCGGAACCGCAGTGACCAGTTGCTCGGTATAGGGGTGGTAGGGTCCCTCGAAGATCGTGTCGGTCTTGTCGAAGGCGACGAAGGAACCCTTGAGCATCACCGCCGTGCGGTGCGCGATGCGGTGCACTACATCCAGGTCGTGCGTGATCAGCACATAGGACAGGCCCAGTTCCGCCTGCAGGCGGCGCAGCAACTTGAGGATCTCTTCGGCCACCAGCGGGTCCAGCGCCGAGGTCGGCTCATCGAGGATGATCAGCTCCGGTCTTGCCGCGAGCGCGCGGGCAATGCATACCCGCTGCTTCTGGCCACCCGAGAGTTCGGTCGGCCGGCGCAGCAGGAAGTTCTGTGGCAACTCCACCATGTCGAGCAGCTCGCGGGTGCGCTTTTCCACCTCTCCGGATTTCATGCCGAAGTACTTGCTGGAGGAATGGTCCAGCGTCTCCTGCAAGGTCTGATCGCCGTCCTCGACCACCACGCTCTGGTTCCCACCCAGACCGGCGTAGAAACTGACCGGCCTGCCAATCGTCTCGATCAGGCGCTGGCGCGGGTTGAGCGCCACGTCCGGAATCTGGTAAACCAGTTGCATCTGGCGTTTGAGGTCTTTGCTGCGTTCGGCCAGGCTTTTGGACAGGGGCTGGCCCTTGAAGGTGATCTTGCCCGCGATCGGGGGCAGCAGCCCGGTGATGATGCGCGCCAGCGTCGATTTGCCAGAGCCAGACTCACCCACGACCGCTACCGTCTCACCTTTGCGCACGTCGAAGCTGACGTCATTGACGACCTTGAAGGAACCGTAGGCTGCATCGACATGCTCGACCCGCAGGATGACCTCATCCTGAACCGAGGACTGCACGGCACGTTCGCTGGCCGCCGCACCGCGCACTGCGACCAGCTGCTTGGTGTATTCCTGTATTGGCGACTGAAGCACCTGGTCGACCGTTCCCTCCTCGACTTCCTTGCCGTGGCGCAGCACCTTGATGCGGTCCGCCACCTGCGCCACCACCGCCAGATCGTGCGTGATGTACAGCGCGGCCGAGCCGTATTCGCGGATCAGCGACTTGAGCAGGATCAGCACCTCGATCTGCGTCGTCACGTCCAGGGCCGTTGTCGGCTCGTCCAGCACCAGGACGTCCGGCCGGCACGACATCGCCATGGCCGCCATTGCACGCTGCAACTGGCCACCGGAGGCCTGGTGTGGATAACGGTCGCCAAAGGTCTCGTGCTCCGGCAGGTCGAGCGACTTGAACAATTGACGCGCCCACGCCTCGGCCTCGGTACGCGTCATGATTCCGTGGATCAGCGGCGCCTCGCAGACCTGGTCCATGATGGTGTGGGCCGGGTTGAACGCGGACGACGCCGATTGGGCGACATAGGCGATGCGTTTGCCGCGTACATCTCGCCGACCACCGGCATCGAGTTCGCGGATGTTCACGCCGTCGATCTCGACCGCGCCGCCGGCTATGTGCACGCCCGCGCGGGCATAGGACATAGCGGACAGTCCGATCGTGGATTTGCCGGCGCCGCTCTCGCCGATCAGGCCCAGTACCTCGCCCGCATGCAGGGTTACGTCGACGTTATCCACGATGACGTGCTCGCCGCGTACCGCTTCCAGGCGCAGACCCTTGATCTGCAGGATGATCTTCTTGTCGCGTTTATCGGTCATGGTGTCCTCACATTTCTGCCTGCGCGCCGGACGGACGGGCTTCGACCGACAACAGCCAGTCCACCACCATGTTGACCCCCACCGTCAGGATGGTGATCGCCAGCGCTGGCCAGATCGGGGCCAGCATGCCGAAGTTGATCGCGGCCGAGTTCTCGCGCACCATGCCACCCCAGTCGGCGAACGGCGGCTGTATGCCCAGGCCCAGGAAGGACAAGGCCGCGATGAACAGGAAGTTGAAGCAAAAGCGCAGGCCGAACTCGGACAGCAGCGGCGCCGACGCATTGGGCAGGATTTCGCGGCGGATGATCCACCAGGTACCCTCGCCGCGCAGCCGCGCGGCCTCGACGTACTCCAGCACCGTCAGGTTCATGCCCAGCGCCCGTGACAAACGGAAAACCCGGGTCGAATCGAGCACGGCGATGGTGATGATCAGCACCGGGATCGACGAGCCGAACACACCCAGGATGATCAGCGCCAGGATCAGCAGCGGAATAGACAGGATCACGTCGACCAAACGGGAAATCACGGTGTCGACCCAGCCACCGAGCACCGCTGCGGCGAATCCGAGCGTGATACCGATGAAGAATGACAGGGCCGTGGTCGCCAGCGCAACGCCGATCGTCATGCGCGCGCCGTAGATCAACCGGGTCAGCATGTCACGGCCGATCTGGTCGGCACCCAGCAGCATCTGCATGCTGGGCTCGTCCCAGGTGCTGCCAACGGTCTGCGACTCCGAATAGGGCGCAAAAACCGGGCCAAAAATGGCGACCAGCAGGTTCACCACGATGATGCCCATGCCGATCCAGGCAGTGACGGTGGGCTTGTGTCCGAGGATTCTCATTGTTCTTGTCCTTCAGCGCCGGTGGCGTAGCCGTGGATTGACCAGGATGATCGCGATGTCGGCCAGCGTATTGAGCACGACGAAAACCATAGCGAAAACCAGGCCGCAGGCCTGGATCACCGGCACATCGCGCTTGGACACTGCGTCGACCATCAACTGTCCGATTCCTGGGTAGACGAACACCGCCTCCAGCACCACGACTCCGACCACCAGGTAGGCCAGGTTCAGCGCCACCACGGTGATGATGGGCGCCGCAGCGTTGGGCAACGCATGGCGTGCGATCACCCGGGAGCGGGTCGCACCCTTGAGAAAGGCCATCTCGATATACGGACTGGACATCACCGACAGCACCGAGCTGCGCGTCATGCGCAACATGTGGGCGGCCACCAGCATGGTCAACGCGACGGCCGGCAGCGTGGTGATATACACCCGTTCGCCAAACGAAATACCCGGGAACACCGTCGCCAGCGACGGAAACCATCCCAGGTTGACCACAAAGACAATGATCATCAGGTAGGCAATGAAAAACTCAGGCACCGAAATCGTGATCAGGGTCAGGATGTTGGCCGCCTTGTCGACGAATTTGCCCTCGTTGATGGCGGCCATAACGCCCAGACCCACCGACAACGGAATCGCGATCAGCGCGGCGTAACCGGCCAGGAACAGCGTATTGTTCAGGCGCGGTATCAGCTCGTCGATGATGACGCGCTGGTTGGTCATTGCCACGCCCAGGTCCCCGCGCAGCGCGCCCCACAGCCAGTTCAGGTAGCGCTGGTAGGCCGGTTGGTCCAGGCCGAGCTCCTTGCGAAATGCCGCCAGGGTTTCCGGCGTGGCCCCCTGGCCAAGCACGGCCGACGCAACGTCACCGGGAAGTATCTGGGTACAGACAAAAATCAGGATCGACACCGCAAATAGCGTGACGACGCCCTGACCGAGTCGATTGATGATGAGTTTGAGCATGGATGGATCTTTCGATGGTGGCGGCAGCCGCCGTTCAATGGGAAGCCCAAACGGATCGGAAACAACGCAAAGCCATAAGCAAAAAACGCGCCGAATGGGTCATAGTGACCAATTCGGGCGCGCTTGCGATGCCGGGCATGTGGGTCGTCGCTTTATGTAGACCCACATCCCCTGTAAACACAATCAGGCGAACCAGCCCTTTTCAGCCAGCCGCTGGTCGTTCATGTCGTAGCGCGCGTGCGGTTCCAGTCCGCGCAGCTTGCCGGACCCAGCGTCCAACTGGTCGCCGATCGCGAAACAAATCATGCCGGCCTCTTCCGACAGCAGGCGCTGGCACTCGGCGTACATGCCCTTGCGCTTGGCCTCGTCGAGTTCGACCCGAGCATCGACAACCAGCTTGTCGAACTTTGGATTCGAATACTTGGTGTCGTTCCAGGTCTGCCCGGTTACAAAGGTCTGCGACAGTTGCAGGTCGGCAGTTGGCCGATTGCCCCAATACACCGCGCAGAATGGCACCTTGGGCCACACGTTGTCCCAGTAGCCGTCACCGGACACCCGCTTGACATCGACGTTGCCTTTCGCCTTTTTCAGCGACTCCTGGAAGATCACCGCAGAATCGGTTGCACCGGTGAACGCGCCTTCGGAGACCTGCAACTCGTACGGCCCGCTCATGCCGGCCTTCTTGAAGTGGAATGCCGCCTTGTCCGGGTCATACGGGCGCTGCACCTGCTTCGCATCGTAGTATTTGTTCAGCGGTCCAACGGTATGGTCGTTACCCAGCGTCGCATAACCCGAGAACACATTCTTGACGATGGTCTTGCGGTCGATGCCGTATTTCAGGCCCAGCATCACGTCGCGGTTCTTGAACGGATCGATATCGGTGTGCGCGACAAACGCGAACCGGTTACCGGCACCCTGCGAGCGTGCGATCTTGATGTTCTTGTTCTTGGACAGCAGGTCGACTGTCTTGGGATTGACCCGGTTGATCGCATCCACCTGGCCGGTGACGATGGCCTGGGTGCGCACGGCCGCATCCCCGATGTAGCGCAATTCGACCGAGTCGAAGTTGCCGCGTCCCGGTTTCCAGTAGTTCCCCGGCTTGCGCTTGGCCACGATACGCACGCCGGGCTGCCACTCGGCCAGCGTGAACGCGCCAGTGCCGTCCGCTTTCTGGAAGTCGGTCGTGCCGTTGGGTACGATGATCAGGTGGTAATCCGACAATACGAACGGCAAGTCTGCGTTGCCGGCGGACAGGGTTATCCCGACCTGATTTGGAGACAGCTTTTTGATCTCCTTGATCGGCTCCAGGATGCCTTTGGCCGGCGACTTGGTGTCGGCACCGCGGTGCAGGTTGATCGAGTAGATCACGTCGTCCGCGTCCAAGGCTTTGCCCGAGCCGAACGTGATGCCCTTGCGGATGTTGAACACCCAATCGACGGCGCCCGGCTTGGATTCCCAGCTTTCGGCCAGTTCGGGGGTGGCGTTGCCCTTGGTGTCGATCTCGACCAGCGTATTCCAGATCATCAGGCTGTAGGCGATCGGGATCGAGTCGGCATAGGTACGGGGGTCCAGGCTGTCCGAGGCGGAGCCGCCCTCCATGCCCAGGCGCAGCACGCCGCCTTTCTTGGGAGTTCCCTGCGCCATCGCCGGCATGCTGGCAAATGCCGCACCCAGTCCCACCGCAGACGCGCCAGCGATAAGCTGACGTCGGTCCAGAATGATGCCGGACTCGGTTGTTGTTTCAATGCTTGCCATTTCTAGAATCTCCTTGAAGGTCGGTAAACACAGTTCCGGTTCGCCCGCCGTAATTGACGGGCAAACGCGTAAAGCCGGCGAAGGCCGTGCCGGGCCTCCGCAGGCATCGTAACCACCGGATGCACTTTTCAGGATACAGACAATCCCTTAGTGAGGCCATCATTCGCCTATCAGGGAATCAATTAGTTGAATTGACCCGACGGCCGGGGTCGCAAACCAAACAGCAGGCGTCGCGCACGACGATGCATCGTCCCCAATGACGCGCCGTTTGCGACGGCTCTGGCGTCGGCGTTGTCCCAGCACAGCGCCCCGTTGGCGATCAACCCAGTTCTGCGTACCCTTGTTCGGCGGCAACACGAGCGTGTTCGCGCACGGGGTCGTAATCGGACAAACCGATGTCCCGAAAGCGACGCACTGACAAGGCTTGCAGTACCGGCGCGGCGGTCTCGGGTAAGGCCAGCGTCACTGCCAGCAGATCCCGGACCTGAGCGTCGCTGAGTCTGATCGACGCAATCAGCGGCAAGCCCGGCGCTGGCGCAGAGTACTGCAATACGCGCACCCCGGCCACTTGTTCGGGCGCATGGAGCAGGGCTAGCTGGTAGGTTATGCAGTCCACCGCGGCGACCGCGGCCTGACCGCACTGCAGCATCGCGATGCTTGCCAAATGCCCACCCGACACCGCAACCCGCGAAAAAAAGCGACCGCCCTGCGCGAATGGCGCGATCAAGTGGCGCAAGGCATTCATGCCGCTGTGCGAATGCGGCTGGTTGATGGCAGCGACCGATCCCCGCAACGCTTGCAGGGAACGGGCTCCCTGCTCGGGCACCAGAATCACACTGCGGTAGTCGATGCCATCACAGCCAGGCAGGTCGAACTCGGGCACGGCCAGCACCCGCACCCCCGAGCGCAGTGTCGTTACCAGGGGATAGCCACAGGTCTGCGACAGCAGCAGGTCCGGCGCACCCCAGAACGCCATCAGGTCATCGGGTTGCGGTACAACCGTCATGGTGTCGGTCCATCCGCGCCGGGCAAGGCCGTCGATCACCGCCTGCAGCAATGATTCCCACGCCGCCGCAAGCGCCGGCGTCACGTTGTACATCGGCAGCGACAGGCGCCAGGACACGGCGGCACGGCTCAAGGCTTGCGGTCCTGTGCCAACGGGTGCACTGGTGCATCCACCGGAGTCAAGCCAAAGCGCCGGATCAGTTCGGTATAGCCGCCGATCCGAAAGCCGCCACAACGCGCGAAATAGGCATCCCGGTTGGCCCAGTACACACGCGCCAGCAGGTACCAGGGCAAGCCGGGCAGGTCATGGTGCACAAGGTGGTAGTTGTTGTTGAGGTAGAGCAGGCGCATCGGCCAGGACGCCTCGTTGATCGCGATACGGTGTTTGCAATCGTCGGCGGCGCGGTGCTCGTAATAGGAGCGCACCATCGCCAGCGACAAGGCGGGATAGGCCACCAGCAACAGGTAATGCCAGGCGGAAATTTCCGTCCATGCCTGTATCGCCGTCAACATCACCACCAGCATCGTGGTGTGCAGCGACCACATAGCCACATACTTGAAGTTGCCCTCGCGGATCTGGTCCACAGCCTCCTGGCCGACGGAACCGATGGCCATGGCCGGACCAAACACGAAACGGCCCCAGAAGCGCTTGCGGTGCACGAACAGCGCCCGCATCAGCCAGCCGCTGCGTTGCCAGACCTCGTCCGATACATAGTGGGTTTCGGGGTCGACCCCGGGCAGCGTCAGGTGGGCGTCGTTGTGGTGGCGCAGATGGCTTTCCAGGTACAAGGTATACGGAAACCAGACCGCCAGCGGCGCAAAACCCAGCCACTTATTGAACCAGCGGTGGCGCGTCGGGTGGCCATGCACCAGTTCGTGTTGCAGCGACATGTACCAGGTACAGCTGAGGATCAGCAATAGCGTGGTCGCCAACAGACCCAGAGCGCGCGACCAGTACAGGGTTGCGAACCACGAGGCATAAACCACCGGGATCAGCACCCAGGTTGGCCACTCGGTGCGGGCCATGGGCGAACCGAGCAAGCGCGCGACCACTTGCTCCTGCTGCGGACTCAGGTACTCAGACATGTAACTCATCCAAAAAAACCGTCGGGCGGATCACACGCGCCTGCAACTGGCGCGTGGAGCCCCGACGGACTTCTGGGGCCGGCACAGCAGCTACGTAGCCAAGGCCCGTAACCTGTTCGCACCGGCCTGCAGATTGGACGCAATCCGCGATGGCCGAGCTGTACCGGCCGCGATCATACGACAAGCAACATTTTTTGCAACTGCACAAACAGGCCGACATCGCCCGAGGTTGTGCAAATAGCACTCCGCCGGACTTTTGCCGCACAGACCAGGCCGCGATTGCCCGGCAGCCCGCCTGATCGTCGAACTTGCGAAGCCCCTCAGACGCCGCCCAGACGGACGTCGAACGGCATGCCGCTCAAACGCTCGACACCGGATTCGGTCACCAGCAACTGCTCCTCGAGCTTGACCCCCTGCGCCGCATCGGCCGAGCCGATGTAGCTCTCGATGCAGATGACCATGCCCGGCTCGACCGAGCCTGGCAGCGGATAAGGCTGCCCCGGTTTGCAATGCGGGATGTTCGGGAACTCCCCGGACATGCCCAGGCCATGCCCGACGGCGTAATAGCGGCTTTGCTGGTGCTCGGGCGGCACCGGCCAGGCGCGTTCGGCAATCTCGGCATAGGCCACGCCGGGGCGGATCAGCGCGATGTTGTGCTCCAGCTGGGCGCGGGCGCGGCCATACAGCGTCCGTTGCGCGGCCGTGGCCGCAGCAGTACCACACAGGAAGGTGCGCGAAAAGTCGACGGCATACCCCATATAACCCAGTGCGTCGGTATCGAAACACAGCAGGTCGCCCGGCTCCAGCATCCGGTCACTGCATTCCTGGAAATACGGAAAACTGCGTGGGCCGCTCTGCATCAGACGGGTCGTCGTGTATTGACCTTCCAATGCCAGGAAACGGCGCTGGAAGTCGGCCCAGATCGCGACCTCGCTGCGACCGGGCTCGATCAGCGACTCCATCTCGGCCGCCGCCCGTTCGACCCGGCGCACCGCCTCGCGCATGTACGGCAACTCGATCGGCAGCTTGGTCGCCCGGGCACGCGCAAACACCGGGTCGGCATCGCACAATTGCAAACCCCGCGCGCGCAATGCATCGATGGTCTGGAACGGAAATCGGTCCACCGCCAGCTGCCGCTCACCGCCCAGATGGTGGCGCAGCAGGCCATCGATCTCCACTGCGAAGGACCGGCCGGCACCAACCGGGTCGGCCAGCGCGCTGACGTGGCACAGCCCCAGCGCCGGGCGTATTTCGTCGACCGTCGGCAGGCCCGCGGCCAGGTGTTCGCATCCGAAAAAGTCGAACAGAATGCAAGGCCCTTGCGCAAACACCAGCAGGTAACGCGCCGGCGTGCGCGCGGTCCAGACCGTCATGTTGCGCGCACCGGTTGCATACAGGATGTTGATCGGATCGACGATCACCGCCGCAGGAACCGCCATCTCCCGCATCACGGTCTGCAGGCGCTGGCGCCGCGCCCGATACAGCGCATGGTGCGCGCGATCAACTTGCGCCGGGCCGCTCTGATGGTCCACGATGGCCATGCTCCCGCTACAGATGGTCCCGCGGGAACCGCAGATCCCAGTCGCGCTCGAACACGGCCTTGTCGCCCTCCCAGGCGCGCAAGTGCGCAACGATGCGGAACTGGTCGGCATCGGCTGTCAGCCGGGTCGTGACTTCGGTGCGAACCTGCCAGTTCGCACGCCCCAGCTCGGTGGTTAGGTCGATGCTCTGGCTGGCCGACAGCGGATCATGGGCCTGGATCGCAAACCGCAGCTCACCCCGGGTGTCGTAATGCACATCGGTATCGAGCGTCTTCCAGGCGCCGCGATCACGGGAGCGGACCAGTTCGACACGCCCTTGGCCCAGGTCTTCCTCGATCCGGTCCTGCGATTGGAGGGTCGCGCGCGGCCGGATTTCCACTAGCGCGCCGGGCGCCGCGCCTTCGGGCGCGCCAAACGGCGCCAGCGTCGCCTCCTGCGCCGGGTCCGGGCGGTACCGCGGCAACTGCAGCCGTGCATGGGACGTATGGACGGTCAAGCGATTCGCCACCGGCGACGGCCATGCAATCGGCCAATAGCTGTTGGACAGGGCCAGCCGGATGCGGTGCCCTTGCGGGACCACCTGGGCGAGCGCGCACAGGCGCAGACGGACCCGATAGACGACGCCCGGCACCAACGGCGCAGGTGCCTGCGGCCCGTCGCGGTGCGCCAGGTTCAGCAGGCCATAACTCAGGCGCAGCGAACTGCCGTCGGGCGCCACGTTGCACAGACGCGCCGCCAGCAATGCCAGTGGCTGGTCGCAGCGGATATCGAGTTCGAGTACGGGCTCGCCCAGCAGCTGCCATGCCGTGTCCAGTGGCTCAGTGTCAAAGCACAGGCTCATCGCGTCGTCGATGCGCTGGTCGTCCGACAGGTCCGGACCCAGGCCGTAGGAGCACTGGTAACCGGCCCGCAAACCGGTCGATTGCGGGCTGCAGATTGCCAGTTCTGCAGCGTCGACCGGCTGCGCCCGCAAGCCGACCGGGCCCAGAAAGAGTGTTTGCAGCGCCGCCTCCGGCGCCGGCCAGACCGGCTGCGCGACCCAGCGGCCCGGCCATTCAGGCACCAGCTTGGCGGGCGCCACCCAGTCACCCATCCACACCCGCAGCATCGGTTCGTCCATGATGCCGGTGTCCGCGCCTTTGAGCCAGTGGTCCCACCAGCGCAGCGACTCCTGCAGGAATCCGATCGCCGGACCGGGCCGGGCCAGGTGCGGCCAGCCATGGGCCCAGGGGCCGATCAGGGCTTTCTTGGGCCCGCCTAGCAGCTCCAGCAGCGGCAGCACGTTGCGCGCATAACTGTCCTGCCAGCCGCTGACCGCATAGACCGGCACCACAATGCGCGCGGTGTCGTCGCATACGGATTCGGCTCTCCAGTAGCCGTCGCGACGCTGGTGCGCCAGCCAGATGGCGACCGGCAGCTGCGCCTGCTCCAGCCGCTGCAGCCACATCTCGCGCCAGCGCTCGCCCACCACCGCCGGGTCCGGCGGGCGCGAGTTGTGGGCGAAAAAGGTTCCGCCCCAGCTGGTGTTGCCCTCCAGCAGGCAGCCGCCCATGAAATGGCAGTCGCCGTTGTAGCGATCGTCGGCAAAACCCAACGGCATGATCGCGCCCAGCGCCGGCGGCCTGCGCGCAGCGACCTGCAAGGCGTTGATGCCGCCCCAGCTGATGCCCCACATGCCGACATGCCCATTGCACCAGGGCTGGCGCGCCAGCCAGGCGATCACCGCGACGCCATCGTCGATTTCCCGCCCGGTGTACTCGTCTGGCAGCAAGCCCTCGGAGTCGCCACTGCCACGAATGTCCACCCGCACCGCCGCATAGCCGTGGCCGGCCATGTAGGGCTGGGTGATCGAGTCGCGGTGGCTGGTGCCGTCGCGCCGGCGGTAGGGCAGGTATTCCAGCAGCGCCGGCACCGGGTCCTGCTCGGCATCAACCGGCAGCCAGATGCGCGCGGCCAGCTGCACGCCGTCGGCCATCGGTATCCATGCGGTCATGATCTCGCGCACCGCCCGGGGGAACTGCGTGACGACGTTCATCGTTGTGGATCGAGTGAATACGGAAAATGGCAGCGCACGCGCCGGCCCGGGCCCAACTCAGCCAGGGCCGGGGCGTCCGTGCTGCAACGCGCCTGCGCGACCGGGCAACGGGTGTGGAATCGGCAACCCGATGGCGGATTCACGACGCTGGGTATCTCGCCCTGCAACACGATCCTGCGCGCGCGGCGCTGTGGATCGATGGCCGGATTGGTCGACAGCAGTGCCGCAGAATAGGGATGTGCAGGCCGGTCGAACAGCGCGCGCGTGGGCGCTTCCTCAACGATCTGGCCCAGGTACATCACCGCAGTTCGCCCGGTGACACGCCGGATCACGTTCAGGTTGTGGCTCACCAGCAGGTAGGTCAGGCCGAACTCCTGCTGCAGGTCCAGCAGCAGGTTGAGCAGTTCGCCCTGCACCGATACGTCAAGCCCGGCCGTGGGCTCGTCGGCCACGATCAGCTGCGGCTGCATCACCAGGGCCCGCGCCACGCCAACCCGGCGCGCCTGGCCGCCCGATATCTGGTGCGGGAACTTGGCCAGCACGTCGGGCGGCAGACCCAGGCGGCGCAGAATCAGGTCGAGCCGCTGCAAGGCCGCTTCGCGCGGCAGCTGGTGGATCGCGATCGGCTCGCGCAATGCCGTGCCCACCGTCATGCGCGGCGACAGCGACGCCACTGCGTCCTGCAGCAGCATCTGTACCCGGCGGCGAAACGCCAGCGGGTCACGCGCCAAATGACGTGCAACCGGCTTGCCGCCCAATTCCACCGTGCCCGAGGTCGCGACCGTCAAGCCGACCAGCACACGGCACAGGGTTGTCTTGCCGGAACCGGATTCACCGACCAGGCCGACGATCTCGCCCTGAAAGAGTTCGAGCGACACATCGTCCAGTGCCCGCACGACACCGCCGAAGACTACGCTGACACCGCGCATGGCGACCAGCGGCGACGCTGCGCCCGCCTCCGCGCCCAACGCAAGGCTGCTGTCGACGCTGGCCTGGCCCGCCCGCGTCATGCGATCTCCTCGGCCCGGAAACATGCGACGCGGCTTTGATCTGCGATGCTGCGCAATGGCGGAATGCCAGCGCGGCAGGCGTCTTGCGCGTGGGCGCAGCGCGGCGCAAACACACAGGCCACATGGGGTGCCACCGGGTCCTGCACCTCGCCGGGGATGGACACCAGCCGCCCGCCCTGGTCATGCGCCTCGATCTCGCAGGCCAGCAGCGCGCGGGTGTACGGGTGGCGCGGGTGCGCCAGCACGTCGGCCACCGGCCCGGTCTCGACCACGGTGCCGCCATACATCACGCACACGTCGTCGCACAGCTGCGCGACCAGGCCCAGATGGTGCGAGATGAAGACGATGGAGCCGGAGAACTTGCGCCGCAGCTGGTCCAGCAAGTCGACGATCTGCGCCTCCACGGTCGCGTCCAGCGCGGTGGTAGGCTCGTCGGCCAGTAGCAGATCCGGCTCGACCAGCAGCGCCATTGCGATCATCACGCGCTGGCGCATGCCGCCCGACAGCTGGTGCGGATAGGCGGCCAGCCGCATGTGCGCATCGGCGATGCCGACGCTGGTCAGCGCGTCGCGCGCACGTTGCAACGCATCCGCGCGCGCGATGCCCGCATGACGCCTTCGCAGCACGTCAACCAGATGTGTGGCCACGGTGAACAGCGGATTGAGCGCCGTCATCGGGTCCTGAAAAATCATCGCGATGCGCCGGCCGCGCCATCGCGCCATCTGCGTCTCATCCAGCGCCAGCAAGTCGGTGCCATCGAAATCGACCGTGCCGTCCAAGCGCGTCAGGTTGGTCGGCAACAGCCGCATCAGGCAGGAGGCCAGGCTCGATTTGCCCGAGCCGGACTCCCCGACCACGCCCAGAATGCGGCCACGGCCGATGTCCAGGCTGACCCCGCGCAGGATATGCGCGGTGCCGCGCGGCGTCGACGCCTCCATGCGCAGGTTTCCGATCCGCACCAGCGGCGTCGCGCTGGGGTTCATCCGTGCTCGCGCCCGATGCGCGGGTCGACCGCGTCGCGCAGCGCCTCGCCGAACAGCGTGAAGCCCAGCGTGGCGATGGCCAGTGCCGAGCTGGCCACCACCACCGGAACCCAGGTCTGCGACAGGTACTGGTAGCCGTCCTGGATCAGCGTGCCCCAGCTGGCCAGCGGCGGACGCACACCCAGACCCAGGAACGACAGGCCGGCCTCGATGGTAATGACCACCGGTATATCCATCGACGCCAGGATCACCAGCGGACCGAGGATGTTGGGCAATACATGGTGCAGCACCATGCGTGGCCAGGAGGCCCCCAGGATGCGCTCAGCCTCCAGGAACGGCGCGCTGCGCAGCGTCAGCACCTGCGAGCGCGCGACCCGGCCAAAGTGGGGAATCAATGTCACGGCGACGATGACCACCACGATCGTCAGTGAAGGCCCGAACACCGCCACGACCGCCAGCGCCAGCACCACGCTGGGGAACGACGAGATCACGTCGAACACGATCAGCACGAAGCGCTCGCTGCGCGGCGGCAGGTAGCCGGCAAGAATGCCCAGCGCCGTGCCGATGCACAGCGCCAGCGCAATGGCCGAGATCGCCGTGACCATCGCCACCGATGCGCCGTGCACCATGCGCGAGAACAGGTCCCGTCCCAGATGGTCTGTGCCGAACCAGTGCGCACCCGATGGCAGGCTGAACCGGTTCATCACGTCCAGCGCATTCGGGTTGTGGGTGGCGATCCACGGCGCGAACAGCGCGCACAGCAGCACCAGCACGACGATGGCCAGGCCGGTGGCACCGGTGAACGAGCCGCAGACCTTGCGCAGGGTTGCCGCGATTGCGGCCAGCGTGTTCACCCGCCCACGCCCCCGCCATGGCGGATACGCGGGTCGATTGCGGAATACGACAGGTCCACCACCAGGTTGACCAGCACGAAGCCGACCACGACCACCAGCACCGCGCCCTGCACGACCGGGTAATTGCGGTCCGAGATCGCTCCGTAGATCAGCCGGCCCAGGCCGGGACGCGCAAAAACGATCTCGATGAACACGCCCTGGCTGAGCAGGCGTCCGATACCCATGCCCAGGATCGTGATGGTCGGTATGCAGGCATTCTTGAGTGCATATTTGTAGGTGATCAGGCGCTCGGAAAGTCCATAGGCGCGCGCGGTGCGGATGTAATTCTCGCCCATCACCTCGAGCATCGAGGTTCGCACCAGGCGCGCCAGAAAGCCGACCCAGCCCAGCGCCAGCGCGACGGTGGGCAGCACCATGCGCCGGAACTCGTCCATCAGGTCGCCGCTCTTGCTGGTGCCCAGCACCGGCAACCAGTCCAGCCAGATGGAAAATATCAGCAGCAGGAAGATCGCCAGCACAAAACCCGGCACCGCGATGAAGGCCACCGAGACAAAGGCCAGCACGTTGTCGACGATGCTGCCGCGATGGGTGGCGGCAAAGATGCCCAGCGGGACGCCGGTGACTACCGCCAACACGATGGCGGAGACGGTCAGCACGATGGTGTAGGGAATGGCCTCGGCGATCAGGCTGGCCACCGACTTGCCCGACACCACATCCACGCCCAGGTTGCCGCTGGCCAGGTTGCTGAAAAATCGCCACAGCCGGATATGCAGCGGCTGGTCCAGCCCCATTTCGCGGATGAACTGGCGCGAGAGTTCGGGCGAGGCCTGCGGCCCGAGCAGCGTGGCGGCCGGGTCGCCGGGGACAATCGACGACAGCGTGAACAGCAGCAGCATCGCGCCGAACACGATCAGCACCGTCGTCACCAGACGGCTACCCAGATACGACCAGTTCTCCTGCGCACGCGTGCGCACCACCGCCATCAGGAAGCTCCGTCGATCAACGTCGTCTCGCGGCGGCAGCCTTGCGCCCGGTCAGGCCACAAATTCGGCGTATTGCCAGTCGATCCAGCCCGGAACCGATGCTGGCTTGATCCAGCTGCGGTGCACCAGCGTATTGGCTTCGTTGGTCAGCCACACGAAAGCACTGCTCTTGTCCATCAGCTGTTGGGCCTCGAGCACCATTTGACGCCGTTTGCCGGCATCCATTTCCGCCGCCGCCTTGTTGTATAGGGCCTCGAATTCCGGACTGTTCCAGCGCGACCAGTTCCAGTCGCCGACCTGCGCGGGTAGGAACCACTGCAGCACAAAGTTCGGGTCGTGCTTGCCGGAGAAGCGGGACATGTAGAGCTCCAGGTTCTTGCCGGTGTCGCCCTTGCCCGAATTCCAGTAGGTGCCGCCTTCCTGCGCATCGACCTGGATCGTGATGCCGACCTCGGCCAGCAGCGCCTGCGCCACCAGCGCCATATTCTGGTATTGCTGCTGGTTGAGCACAGTGAGCCGCAACTTGAGGTTGGACGCATTGGCAGCGGCCAGCAGTTTCTTGGCCTCGGCGACATTGCGCTTGTAAACCGGCGCATCCTTCCAGGCGCCCATGATCTGCGGCGGGATCGGGGTGTTCAGCCGCGGCACTTTGCCGTTGTAGCCGGCCAGCAGCATCTGGTCCACATCCAGTCCCAGGCGAATCGCCTGGCGCACCCGCACATCGGCCAGCGGTCCCTTCTCGACATTCATGCCCAGCCAGATATAGGCCATGCTGGGCTGGTCGCTGACCGTGATGCCTGCCATGCCACGCAGCGGGTCGGCGGCGGAGGGTGCCATCACCGCGAAGTCGACTTCACCGGCACGCAGTGCCAGGTCGGTGGTCTTGGCGTCGGTGATGACGCGCAGGTTGATCTCGTCAAAATGCCGCTTGCGCCCGCCGTATGTCGCGTTGCGCTCCAGCACCACGCCCTTCTGGCGGTCGTAGGACTTGACATGGTAGGGGCCGGATCCGACCGGCTTGGTGCCGAAGTCGGCGCCCAGTTTCTCGACCGCCTTCTTGGACACGATGCAGCCCGAGCCATCGGCGATGACGACATCAAAAATGTTGGCGCGCGCATTGGCCAGCATGATGCGGCCCTCGTATTTGCCCTTGACCTCGACGGCCACCAGGCCTAGCCAGTCTTTCTTGTAGGACGACTCCTTGGCGCCGTCCTTGGGCGGCAGGCCAATGCGCTCGAACGAAAATTTGACATCCTCCGCCGTCATTTCTCCATAACCGTCGCTGAACATCTGGCCGGGCTTGAGCTTGAACTCGATCACCGTGGGCGAAACCTGCTTGACCTCTGCAGCCGCATCAGGCTCGAGTTCGGTCGAATTGGGCTTTTGCGTCATCAGGCGCTGGAAAACCGCACGCATCACGTTGCCCTCGGCGGGGCCTCGGCGGTAGGCGGGATCCAGCGAGTCGAATTCTCGGTCGACACGCACCGTGATCGAGGGGCGGGGTCCGCCGCCGGATTGGGCCAGTAGATCGAACGGCATGACGACGCTGCCGGCGCCCACCATGCCGACACCTGCAACCATGAAATTGCGCCTGGAGAACTTCTTGATCATTGCTTCACTCCTCGTATTTTCAACATGGATCCGCTGCGCCGGGTCGGTGAGTATGCCCGCTTTGCCGCGCCGGCGTTGCCAGCGCAAACCATGCCCACGCCGCCCACATTGCGGTGTGGTCAGGTAAAGCGCAGGCGCTGACCGATGCCCAGTTGCAGCGCCTTTTGGAGCATCGCATAGCCCAACGCGATATCGCTCAAGGACAAACCCCGATGCCAGAACAGGATGTTCTCGCCGTCGGACTCGCGCCCGGGCCTGAGACCGGCCACGATCTGCCCCATCTCCGCATGCAAGGTCTGTGCCGACAGCTTGCCAGCATCGACATGCGCGCGCAACGAGCCGAACTGCCCGCCCTTGCACTGGCCCCAATCGTCGACGACCAGCTTGGACATGATGTCGGTCAGACCCAGTTCTACCGCGCTCATGGTGCCATACGGCACGACGAAGGCACCGGGCTTGATCCATTCGGTCTTGAGCAACGGCGTTGGCTCCCGCAAGCGCGAGGCCTCGACCACGATATCGGCACCGTCCACTGTGTCGTGCCAGTTCTCGCACACCCGCACCGGCTTGCCCAGATCGCGCGACAGGCGCTCGGCAAACGCGTTGCGGCTTTCCGGCCGCGCCGAATGGACCCGGATCTCGTCGAAGTCGAACAGGCCGTCGAGCAGGCGCACATTCCAGTAGGCGGTGCCACGTGCACCAATATGGCCCAGCACCTTGGCATTCTTGCGCGCCAGGAATTTGGCGCCGATGGCAGTCACCGCGCCGGTACGCATCTCGGTGATGGCGGTGGCGTCGATGATTGCCACCGGAATACCGGTGCGCGGATCGAACAGCGTCAACATACCGACCTCGGAGGGCAGGTCCTGCTTGTAGTTGTCGACATAGTCGCCCACCACCTTGACGCCGGCCATGTCGATCGGCGCGCCGATCGCGCCGCGCAGCACATTGAAATGCCCTTCCGTGCCCGCTTTCGGGTTCAGGTGCATGCGCGGCTCGATGACGCATTCGCCGCGGCCCTGCGCCGCCAGGCTGGCCTCGATCGCCTGCAGGATTTCGGCGTCGGTGATCGCCAGCGCCTGGACGTCAGGACCGTTGATGAAATGGATATGGACGGCTTGCATGGTCGGTGTTTTGCGGTGGCCCGGTATGGAGGTGATGGAAAAAGTCCGGGGCAACGGTTGGCGATTCCGGGCGAGCCGGCCCTGCCCGCGCCCGACGACCCCTGCATGGACTGGGCTTGTCCGGGATAGTTCCGGTCCGATCAGCGATCGGGGGCAAATGCGTAAACTGGCCGTTGCCCGATTCGCGGAGATCCCATGACCAGCCACACCACCGACAGCCATGTCTTTCACCGGCATCTGCATACCAAGCCGCCGGTTGCCACAGGCGGCAATGGCGTATACCTGCACGACGCCGATGGCCGCAGTTATATTGACGCGTCCGGCGGTGCCGCGGTGTCCTGCCTGGGGCATGGCCACCCGGACGTACTGGCCGCAATGCACGCGCAGATCGACCAGCTGGCCTATGCCCACACCAGCTTTTTCACCACCACAGCGGCGGAAGAACTGGCCTCCTGGCTGATTGCAAACAGCCCTGCAGGCATGAGCCATGTGTATTTCGTCAGCGGCGGCTCCGAGGCAATGGAGGCGGCGATGAAGATGGCGCGCCAGTATTGCGTCGAGACCGGGCAGCCGCAGCGGCGCCATTTCATCGCCCGGCGCCAGAGTTACCACGGCAACACGCTGGGCGCGCTGGCGGTGGGCGGCAACCGATGGCGGCGCGAGCCGTTTGCGCCGATCCTGATTCCAGTCACGCATGTCGCGCCGTGCTATCCCTACCGCGAACAGCAGGCGGCCGAAACGCCCGAGCAATATGGGCAGCGCCTCGCGCAGGAACTGGACCAGACGATCCAGCGTCTGGGGCCCGACCAGGTGATCGCATTTGTCGCAGAAACCATCGGGGGTGCAACCGCCGGCGTGCTGGTGCCGGTGCCGGGGTACTTCAAGGCGGTGCGCGAAGTCTGCGACCGCCACGGCGTGCTGCTGATCCTGGACGAAGTGATGTGTGGCATGGGGCGAACCGGAACCCTGCATGCATGTGAACAGGAAGGTGTCGTGCCGGACCTGCTGGCCGTGGCCAAAGGCCTGGGCGGCGGCTACCAGCCCATCGGCGCTGTCATGGCGCAGCACAAGATGGTCGCGGCCATGTCATCGGGCAGCGGGTTTTTTCAGCACGGCCACACCTACCTGGGCCATGCGGTGGCCTGCGCCGCCGCGCTGGCGGTGCAACGCGTGATCGAACGCGATGGCCTGCTGGCGCGGGTGCGCCGCAACGGCGCGCTCTTCGAAGCCAAGTTGCGCGCCGCGTTTGGCGATCACCCGCATGTCGGCGACATCCGCGGCCGCGGCCTCTTCTGGGGCGTCGAACTGGTGCGCGAACGCGATACGAAGCAGCCCTTCGATCCGAAGCACAAGCTGCATGCACAGGTGAAAAAGCAGGGCTTTTCCCGCGGTTTGCTGGTTTACCCGATGGGCGGTACGGTGGACGGATGGTGCGGAGACCATGTGTTGCTGGCGCCACCTTTCGTTGCCAGCGAAGCCGAACTGGCCCTGATCGTCGAGCGGCTGGGTGCCGCCGTCGATGCTGCAACCGCAGCTCTCCCGACGTGATGACCGGGATGATCGAGCAGCTACCGGGCGCAAACAACATGGTTGCGCTAGTGCAGTTCGGGTTCAAGGGCGACAACGCAGTTGCGGCAGCGACTGACAACGACGGGACGCGTTGGTCGGGGCTTGGCCAATACCGCAGTGCCCAGCACGCCAGGTAAACCAATGACCCGTATTGCGTTGATCCACGCGCTAGCCCATTCGATGGCGCCCATCAACGACGCGCTCGCGCGGGACTGGCCGAAGGCCATCGCATGAACCTGCTCGACGACTGTCTGTCAGCCGATCTGGCCTGCGAGCTGGTGCAAGACGCGATGGTGGCGCTCGACGCGGGAAACACCGCGCGCCACGACGCCATCGTGGTAGCCGCCGCCTGCCGTCTGGTGAACCAGGGCTGCGCCGTCATTGCACTGGCGCAGTTCAGTATGGCGCGCGCGCGCAGGCTGGTGGCGGAATCCACCGGCCTGCCGGTGTTGACGACCGTGGACAGCGCGGTGATCGAACGGCGGCGCCGGCTCGGCGCCGCCTAGCGAACTGCGGCGCCGGCTGATTCATGCCTGCCTCAGACCGGCGCTGCTGTACAGGCCCCTTTGGCGCGCGCTGCGCGGGCCCAGGCCATCGCCAAACGTCACACCCCCGGCGCTGACCTACTCGGCCGCCGGCGGTCGGCGGAATCACCCCAGGCCTGGCAGCGCATGCCCCTGCAGGCCGGCGCTGGCGATCGGGCGCAGGTTGATGTCCAGCAGCGGATCATCGAACAGCCCGGCCGCAACGGCCATGGCATCGCGGCCCGGAGGCCGGTCCTGCTGCAACATCGGAACCTGCTTGCGCACCTGCGCGTGCACGGCGCCACTGCCCGCGCCCAGGCGCGCTGGCTGGCGCAGGTCCACCGCCTGCGCCGCCACCATGGCCTCGATGGCCAACAGCAATTGCATCAGCTGCAACTGCTCGGCGAGCTTGCGGATCGACAGCATCGCATGGGTCGCATGGTCCTCCACCGTGTCGGAGACAACGATCGCGTCGGTACTCGCCGGCATGGCCTTGAGCCGGATCTCGGCGTGGATCGCCGCGGCCGTCTTTTGCATGGCGTTGAATCCAACGCTGGCACCGCCGACCGGCGACAGGTACCGGGGCAGGCCACTGAGGTGCGGCGTCTGCAGCTTGATGATGCGCTGCACGCTGGCGCTGGCCAGTTGCACCTGCGCAATCGCCATGCCATCGAAAGCCAGTGCGATCATGCTGGTGTGGAAATTGGCCGACGACACCATATCGCCCTGCGCTGCAAAAACGATCGGGCTGTCCGATGTTCCGTTGATTTCAACCTCCACTGCGTCGCGCAGGATTCCATGAGCAGCGTAGACCGCGCCGAACACCTGCGCAGTGGTGCGAAAGGAAATCGCGTCCTGGATCGATCGAGACGGCTGCCGGTACAGGCTGCTGCCCGCCAACAACGCCCGAAAAAGAGCCGCCGCAGCCGGCTGGGCGCCGGCCGGCCGCGCCGCAGCAATTCGGGGGTCGTACACACCGAGGTTGGCGGCATAGCCCTCGGCCGCCAGCGCAGCCACCGCGGCGCCTGTCAACAGGCATCGGTCCAGCGCGACCGCGACCACTGCTGCATATCCGGCCGTCAAAGGGCTGGCGTTGATCAGTCCCAGGCCGTCCTTGGGCTGCAACTGCGCCGGCTGCAGGCCGGCCTCCTGCAGCGCCAGCGCCGCGTCCATGCGCCGGCCACCGTACACGACCTCGCCTTCACCGATCACCGGTGCGACCATGTGGGCACACAGGCCCAGGTCGCCGGCCCCGATCGATCCCAGCGCCGGCACGATCGGCGTCAGCCCGGCATTGAACAACGCGAGCAGCGCCTGTGCCGCGCCCGGACTGACGCCCGATCCGCCACGGGCCAGGCTGCACACCCGCGCCAGCATCGCCGTGCGCACCACGTCGGTCGGCATCGGTTCGCCCATGCCGATCATGCGTCCGCGGATCACCTGCAGTTGGAACGCCCTGACCTCGTCATCGGCCAGGCGGTACGCCAGATTGCCGCCAAGCCCTGTGTTGAGGCCATACACCGGTATGCCGTGCGCGGCATAGTTGTCGACTACCGCACGATCTGCCTGCAGCCGCGCCAGTGCGGCAGGCGCAAACGCGAACGAGTCGTCACTGCGTGCCCAGCGCACCAGCGTGGCGAGCGAAACGCTTTCGTCGTCGATCAGATGGGTTGGCATGCGGCGCGCTCCAGGCGCAAGATGAACGCGCCACTATAGCTGCCCGGACAAGCACCCGGGGCATCGCCATCCAAGCCCCGGGCCTTGACCATGCGGCCCGGCAACCGAACGGTTCGCCGGTTCAGCGCGAGCGCCAGCGCGGCGGCCGCTTCTCGGCAAACGCGCGCGGGCCTTCGTGCGCATCGTCCGACGCGAGCATCGCCTGGTAGGCCGGTAACGATCCACCCCGCAGGCACTGGAATCCGGTGGCCACGTCGAGCGCTTCGGTCGCGCGCAACACCTGCCTGAGCGCCCTGATCGCCAGCGGCGCCGCAGCGACGATCTGCGCTGCCATTGCCTGCGCACTTGCCATCAGGGTATCGGCGGCGACGACCCGATTGACCAGTCCCCAGCGTGCGGCCTCGCCGCCAGCCATGCGCCGCCCCGTCAGCAGCATTTCGCGTGCAATAGCGGCAGGCAAGCGCCGCGGCAAACGCAAAATACCGCCGGAATCGGCCAGCATCCCGAGCTTGACTTCCGGCAACCCAAATTCAGCGTTGTCCGAGCAAACAATCAGGTCGGCGGCCAATGCCAATTCAAAGCCGCCACCCAAGGCGATTCCGTTGACCGCCGCAATCACCGGCTTGTCCAGCGTGAAGTACTCGGTCAATCCGGCGAATCCGCCCGGGCTGTGCACGACGTCGATCGCCTCGCCCTTGCTGGCGGCGTTCAGGTCCCAGCCAGCGGAAAAGAAGCGTCCGGTTCCGGTGACGATGGCCACGCGCAACGCCGGGTCGTTCTGCAGCCGCTCGAACGCCGCATACAACAACTGGCTGGTCGCCACATCGATCGCATTGGCCTTGGGCCGATCCAGCGTGATGGTCCATACGCCGTCCTTCGCTTCGGTTCGCACCACATCGGCCATGATCTCAGTCCTCTTGCGTCATTCGGATCAGCGCGTCCACCGCCACCACGCCCTGCCCGCGCGGCAGCACCAGCACCGGGTTGACGTCGAGTTCCTGCAGTCGGTCTGCATGGGCCTGCGCAAAGGCCAGTATCGCCTCGACGGCGTCGAGCAACGCGTCCACATCGCCCGCCGGCCTGCCCCGGTAGCCCCATAGCAGCGGCCAGGCGCGCAGCGATGCGAACGCCGCGAGAATATCCGCCCGCGATGCCGGCAGCAGCAGTGTCGTGGCGTCCTGCAGCAGCTCGACCAGTACGCCGCCGGCACCCAGGGTCAAGGCCAGACCGAATTGCGGATCGCACCGAACGCCGACGATGAGTTCGGCGACGACGCCCTGCGCCATCTGCTCCACCAAAAATCGTTCGGACAGCGCGGCCATGGCCTGTACCGCGTCGTTCACCTGCGCCCGATCGCCCAGGTTCAGCCGGACCGCACCGGCCTCGGTCTTGTGAGCCAGGTTTTCCGATACCGCCTTGACGACCACCGGAAAGCCCATGTGCGCAGCCGCGGCCGCAGCCTGGTTGGAAAAGACGACGACGCTGCGCGGAACCTTCAGGCCGTAGCCGGTCAGCGCCTGCTTGGCGGCGACTTCGTCGAGCGTACGAATCGGACCCTTGCGCGCCAGTCTGACCGGTTGCACCGCCCGCACATCGGCCAGACGCAGGCGTGCCCGGCCGATCATGGCCGCATGCCCGATAGCGTCCAGGCATTCGGCCATGCCTTGCATGGGCGCAATGCCACTTTCGAGCAATTGGCGCGCCACGCCATCGGGCATGCCTTCGGGCAACGAGGCCACCACGGCGCATGGCGCGTCCGTGCGCCGGTGCGCCGCGACGAAGGCATCGACTGTGGTCTGCCACGCGCCGGAAACACAGCGGTCTGCGCGCGGGAAATCAAGCACCAGCAGGTGCATGTCGAAGCGGCACGTCATCATTGCCGAAAAGCACGCGGTCTGCGCCGCGAGGTTGCCCCAGATGTAGGTGTGGTAATCGAGCGGATTGGCCAGGGCTACCTTGTCGCCCAGGACGGCATGCAGCGCATCGCGGACCGGCGCGGGAAGCACCGGCAGCTTCAGTCCACGCGGTTGCGCCAGGTCGGCCACCAGCGAGGCTTCTCCGCCCGAACAGCTGGCCGAGAGGATGCGCCGGTCTGCCAGCGCGCCGAACACATGCAGCAGCTTGAGCGTTTCCAGCAAGCCCGCGGGGTCCGCCACCCTGGCGATACCCAGGCGCTTGAACAGGGCGTCGTAGAGCGCATCCGGCCCGGCCAGCGAGCCGGTGTGGCTGATGGTGGTGCTGGCCCCGATCAGCGAACTGCCGGCCTTGAGCGCCACCAGTGGCACGCCCCGCGCCAGGGCCTGCAAAGCGACCTGCGAAAAAGCGGAGATGTCGTCCAGGCCTTCGATATGCAGGCCGATCGCGCTGACCCGCTCGTCCTGCAGCAAGGTCTCGACGATTGCCTCGATGCCCACGCCCGCCTTGTTGCCCACCGTGATCAGATAGGCCAGCGGCAGGTTGCGCCGCTGCATCGTCAAGTTGAGCGCGATGTTGCCGCTTTGCGAGATGATGGCCACGCCGCGGTTGACGCGCTCGCCGCCGTGCTGGTCCGGCCACAGCGCCACGCCGTCGACGTAGTTCAGCATGCCGTAGCAGTTGGGGCCCACCAGCGGCATCGCGCCTGCCGCTGCGACCAGTCGTCGTTGCAACGCCACACCTGAACCGCCGACCTCGGCGAAACCCGACGCATAACAGATCACACCGCCGGCACCACGCGCAGCCAGTTGCGCGACGATGTCGATGGTGCCGTCGCGCGGCACCGCGATGAAGCTCGCATCGGGCGCCTCGGGTAGCGCTGCGACATCACGAAAACAGGGGTAACCCTCGACTTGCGCATGGCGCGGATGCACCGGCCAGATCGCGCCATCATATCCAAGCGCTCGGCTTTGACGCACCACCTCCACAGCCGCGCCGCCGCCAAACACCGCCACATGGCGCGGCGCGAACAGACGGCGCAGACCCTCGCTGGAAGAGCCCGTCATGGCGGGCTCAGGATCCGTGCGCGCGCAGCATGGCGCGCGAGATGATATGGCGCTGGATCTCGCTGGTGCCGTCCCAGATGCGTTCGACCCGCGCGTCGCGCCAGAAACGCTCGATCGGCATCGAGGCCATCAGCCCCATGCCGCCGAAGATCTGCAGCGCCTCGTCGGTGATATGCGCCAGCGCCTCGGACGCAAACAGCTTGGCCATCGCGGCGTCGGTGTCGGTCATCCGACCCTGGTCGCATTTCCAGGCTGCGCGCAGCGTCAGGAGTTCGGCCGCCTCCAGTTCGGTGGCCATGTCGGCCAGCTTGAAGCCGGTGCCCTGGAAACGGCCGATGGTCTGGCCGAACTGCTTGCGCGTGGCGGCCCATCCGGTGGCCATGTCCAGCACCCGGTGGCCGCGGCCAACGCTGGTGGCGGCCACCGTCAAACGGGTCGCACCGAGCCATTCGCCCATCAGCTCAAAGCCTCGGCCCTCCTCGCCCAGACGCTTGCGCTCCGGCACCCGGCAGTCGGTGAAGAAAAGCTCGCACTGGTGGTAGCCCCGGTTTGACACACAGGCCGGTCCGCGCCGCACCTCCAGGCCGGGGCTGTCCAGGTCGACCAGGAAACCGCTGATTTTCTTCTTGGACCCGCTTTTGGTCTGCTCGACATCGGTGGCGGCGAACAGCACGACGAAGTCGGACATGTCGGCATGGCTGATGAAGTGCTTGCTGCCGTTGATGACGTAGTCGCTGCCATCGCGCACTGCGCGCGTCAACATGCCGCGCACGTCGGAGCCGGCATGGGGCTCGGTCATCGCCAGGCAGTCGTGGCGTTCGCCGCGAATGGTCGGCAGCAGGTATTCATCGATCTGATCGCCGGTGCACCCGCGCAGGATGTTGCTCGGGCGCGCCACCAGCATCTGCAGCGCATAGGAGGCACGCCCCAGCTCGCGTTCCATCAGCGTCAGCCCCAAGTTGTCGAGGCCGCCGCCGCCAAGTGCTTCCGGCATGTTGGCGGCATACAGGCCGACCGCAATCGCCTTGGCCTGGATATCGCGCTGCAGTTCGGGCGGTACCGCGTCGAGCCGCTCAACCAGGTCTTCATGCGGAACCAACTCGGCTTCGACAAAGCTGCGTACCGTGTCGACCAGCATGGTCTGTTCGGTGCTGGGTTCAAAGTCCATGGCGTGGCCTGACCTGCAAAGGGATGGGAAGAAGAATCAGCCGGGCTTGCGCCGGATGCCGATCGGCTGGCCGGCTTGCGCCGGTCTTGGCAGCACCGCATGCGCGGCCCGGATCGCCTGCACCCGCGCCAGCAGGTCTGCCGGCATTGCCAACGAGCGCCCGGCGCTCATGTCCACATGCACCAGCATCTGCTCTGCGGTGGCCAGCAGATCACCGCTGATTCCGTGGAACATCGCATGGAACAGGTGGATGCGTTTGTCATCCGCGTCCAGCATTTGCAAGATCAGCCGGATCGGCTCGCCTTGCGCCACCTCGTTCAGATTGTGCAGATGGGTCTGCACTGTGTACAGCGAATGTCCGGCGGCGCGGTAGTCCTCGTCGATGCCAACGAGGCGGAAAAATGCGTCCGAGTTGTCGCCGAACACCAACAGGTAGCACGACTCGCTCATGTGCCCGTTGTAGTCGACCCATTGCGGCGCCACCGTGGTCTTGAGCAGGCACAGCGGCGCGTCGATGGTCGCCTCGGGATCCCAAGGCCGATGGCCCGTGCCTTCCAGCGGGGTGGTCAGGCGCGCGGCGTGGGTCGGTTTGGCCATGGGGATACCTCAGGTCGGCAACGCAATGCTGCGCCCGGTGTATTTCGGCCTGGGCATGCTGCGGTGTCGATTAGCCAGCGCTGCGACCAACGACCCCACCACGGGCGCGAACGGCGCCGCGCGCGGGCCCGCCATGTCCACATTGAGCAGCATCTGCTCATTGGCTGCCAGCAGCGGCTCGGTGCCAGCGACATGCAGGCCATGGTAGATATGCAGCCGCTTGGCGTCCGCACCCAGGATCTGGGTGCGCACCTCGATCGCGACATCCTGCTTGACTTCGATCAGGTAGTTGATGTGCGACTCGAGCGTAAAGATCGAATGGCCGCTGGCCCGGCGGCCGGCTGCGTCGAGCCCGATCAGGGCCATCAAGCCGTCGGTGGCCCGACCGAACACCACCATGTAGTAGCCGTCGTTCAGATGGCCGTTGTAGTCGACCCAGGCGGGCAGCACCGTGCCGCGCCAGGTGCTCAGGGGCGCAGAACCAGCGTCAACTCCAGCGCCAATTGCAGTGTCATTCATCGAGCGGCATTCCATGTTTGATCTTGGTCGCACGGATTGCGTCTTGCACGGCCATCAGGCAATCATCGCGGTAACGCTCCAGATCGGCAATGCTGTGGCGGCCCAACTGCATGCGGGTGCCGTCCACCACCTTGTCGATCAGCGCATCGGTCAACTCCGGCGCCTCGAGCCTGGTCCACGGCAACTTGAGCGCCGGGCCGAACTGCGACATGAAGTGGCGCATGCCGGCGTCGCCGCCAGCCAAGGTGTAGGTCAGGAAGCTGCCCATGAAGGACCAGCGTTGCCCGGCGCCGAAACGGATGGCGTCGTCGATCTCGCCGGTCGTGGCCACGCCATCGTTGACCAGGTGCAGCGACTCGCGCCACACCGCCTCCAGCAACCGGTCAGCGATGAATCCCGGCACTTCCCGGCGCACATGCAGGGGGCGCATGCCCAGCGACTGGTAGACCACGATGGCCGCCGCGATCGCGGCGGGCTCTGTCTTTTCGCCACCGACCACCTCGACCAGCGGCAGCAGATAAACCGGGTTGAACGGGTGGCCAACCACACACCGCTCGGGGCTCGTTGCACTGGCATAGAACTCGGACGGCAGCAGCCCGGATGTCGACGATGCAATCAGCACATCGGGCCGCGCCGCGGCGCTGATCTTCCCGTGCAGTTCGCGTTTGAGGCTCAGGGTCTCGGGCGCGCTTTCCTGGATGAAGTCGGCATCACGGACGCATTCCTCGATCGTCGCGACGAACCGCAGCCGTTCTGGCGACGCCCCCTTGGCCAAGCCCTTGCGCTCCAGCACGCCCCAGCACTTGGCGATGCGCGCGCGCAGTTGCGCCTCGGCTCCGGGTGCCGGGTCCCAGGCCACCGCGTCCAGCCCGTGGGCCAGCGCCCGCGCCACCCAGCCGCTGCCGATGACGCCGCTGCCCAGCGCGGCGAAGATCTTGATGTCGGTCCGAAATGCCATGCTGTTCCCCTTGATGCTGTTTCGCTCCACTTGCTGGCGCGACCCCGTCCGTGCGCAGCCCTTCGACGAGCACCGGGCTCACGACGGGTTGCAGGATGCGCCAGAAAACGGCCACTCAACCGCGCATTTTCAATCCCATCGCGACCCGCCCCTGCGCCGGCGTCATCGGCCTGGCGCCCATACATGCGAGCAGCGTGACGACCCGCTCCACCAGCGAGCCATTGCTGGCCGGCACGCCCTTGTCGAGCCACAGGTTGTCTTCCAGCCCGACCCGCACATGGCCGCCGAGCAAGACAGCCTGCGCGGCCATCGGCATCTGCATGCGCCCAATGCCGAACCCGGCCCAGGTCGCGCCGGGGGGCAGGTTGTCGACCATCGCCTTCATCGTCGTGGTGTCGGCCGGAGCGCCCCATGGAATACCCAGGCAGAGCTGGAACAGCGGATCTGCCAGCAGGCCTTCGGCCATCATCTGCCTGGCAAACCACAGGTGGCCGGTGTCGAAAATCTCCAGTTCGGCCTTGACACCGAGTTCGGTGATGCGTTTGGCGCCAACGCGCAGCGCAGCCGGCGTGGAAACATAGATCGTGTCGCCGTCGCCGAAATTGAGTGTGCCGCAGTCCAGCGTGCAAATGTCGGGCAGCAAGGCATCCACATGCACCAGCCGCTCCAGCGGGCCGACCAGGTCAGTGCCAGGTCCGAACCGGGTCGGGTTCTCGCCCGCTCCGATCTCCAGGTCGCCACCCATGCCGGCGGTCAGATTGACGATGATGTCCACGCCCGATGCGCGGATGCGTTCCATCACCTCGCGGTACAGCGCCGTGTCGCGGCTTCCTTTGCCGGTTTTCGGGTCGCGTACATGGCAGTGCACGACGGTGGCGCCGGCCTTGGCCGCCTCCACCGCGGCGGCAGCGATCTGGGTTGGCGTGACGGGCACATGCGGGTTCTTGCCGACGGTGTCGCCGGCGCCGGTCAGCGCGCAGGTGATGATGACGTTGTGGTTCATGTAGTGTGGCCCGGTAAGGTCGGCAGGCTGGCAAAAAGCAATTCGTCGTCCGAAGTCGGAGCCCTGCCGCGCATCGACACAATCCAGGGCGGACGTCCGCACTGTAGCGCCCCGCCCGACGCCCGTATCGACCGGGCACGACCATTCGTTGATCGCCAGCGACCAAGCCAGGCGACTCGCTCAGCCGGGCTTCGACGAAGACCTGACGTTCGAGGGTTCCGCCACGGCGAGGGTCTTGGCGAGAGCGGGGCTCGATGCTGGCGCAACGAAGGTCCTTCTGCAGCGCAGCCGCTTGCGACACAGGCGTCACCTGCAGCAGCGTCACCAGAATGGTCCTGGCGTACGCGGCGTCCTGCAGCCTCATCAGGGGCGTGACAACGCGAGCGGTGCCGTGCCCTGCGAACTCGCGCGTCATCTGCCGGTGGCAGGCGCCGGTCGCGTCCATCAGCAGCATGGAGTGGCCCGTGGGTGCGGTGTCCAGCACGACGACGGCGCTGCGGCCCTGTTGCCGTGAAGTGCCAATGTTCGCCATCGCACGGACAGGCCCGCTCAAACAAACGATGGTGGTGCGATGGGTCATTCCATGACGACTCAATGATTGGAGGAGACCCTCACATGAACAAGCGCTCTGGATTTCGACGGCGCGCGCCTCGGACGGCAACCACACGATCCACGAAGAACCCACGATCAAGATGTAGGCGGATCGATGTTCGCGTTCCTCACCCGGATGGCGGTTGCCGCCGCGTTCGTGCCTGCTGAGTCGATACACATGCATCGCGCGTCTGCCTCGCTACGTCGCCTGCGGCGAGGTTGTCGTCCGGTCCTGTTGGCCGCGATGACCCTGGCGTGGTTGTCGCCGCCGCTGGAGGCGACGCCGATCTGCCGGTGGGTGGACGGCAGCGGACGCACCCAGATCTCCGAAGTCGTTCCCGAACCGTACAAGAAGTTCGCCATCTGCACCGATTCGCAGAAGTACGAGCTCTCGCCAGAGCAACGACGGGCGGCAGATCAACGCCAAAAAGATGAACGGGCCAGAGCCATGCAGGAATCAGCCGAACCAATTGCCGGGCCGGCGTCAGATTCGCCGCGTTCAACAGGCAAGGCCTCCCAACCAGGCGCGAAGCGGCCCGCCGAAGTCGTGACGGACTCCTCTGACTGCGCTGCATGGCGGCGCCTCTAACGAGGAAAGCGCCGCGTGCTTCGGCCCCTAACCACGTCATGCTGCGATGCCCTCAGGCCGATGTGCTCCTCGGCCACTTGAGCCCCGCAAGTATCCAGGTCCGCGCGGGGGACGCAGTCGCCACGGGCGTCTGGCTGGGCGCTGTTGGGAACTCGGGCAATACCGGTGAGCCGCATCTGCATATCCACGCGCAGCGAATCGGCCCTGTCGGCGCGCCATTTGGCGGCGATCCCTTGCCGATCCTGTTCGACGGCCGTTTTCCGGTGCGCGGCGACCGTATCGGATCGCCATGAAATCGACCATGCGATTGCCCTTTCCAGAGTGCGTCATTGCCAAGACTGATGTCGCAAGCACGCCTTCACTTTTGCAGTCCTCAGGAGAACCCAATGCCCAAACGAATCCTGCTCATCCAAGCCCACCCGGATGCAAGCCGGCTACACTTTTGCCACGCGCTTGCGACAAGCTATGCAAAGGGCGCAGAAGGTGCGGGGCACACCGTGCGGCATGTCGCTCTGGCCTCGCTCGATTTCCCACTGCTGCGAAGTCAGCAGGAGTGGGAGGAAGGCAGCGTTCCGGCGAGCCTCGAGCCGGCGCAATCTGACATTGGCTGGGCCGAGCACATCGTCTTCTTCTTTCCGCTCTGGCTGGGCGATATGCCGGCATTGCTCAAGGGCTTCCTGGAACAGGTTGCGCGGCCCGGGTTCGCAATCATCCGGGAAGAAGGCGGCAACCCCTGGGGGAAAAAAGGCTTGACCGGGCGCTCCGCGCGCCTGGTCGTCACCATGGGCATGCCCGCAGTGGTGTATCGCTGGTACTTTCGTGCCCACAGCGTCAAATCGCTGGAGCGCAATGTCCTTGGCTTTGTAGGTATTGCACCGGTGCACGAAACACTGATTGGATTGACCGCTGATCTGAAGCCGAAAGACGCGGCCAAATGGCTAGGCAGGATCGAGCGATTAGGGGCTGGAGCGCAATGAAGAAAGCCATTCCTTTCATCGGCCTTATGGCCGCCTTGTTGGGTGGGCGCTGGCTGCTCCAAGGGCTCGGGATCGTTCACCTGCAGCCCATCCTTTGCTTGGTGGATTGCACCCCCGTGCTAGGTCCCTCGGCGCCATGGGCCGTCATCGGGGTACTGATGCTCACGGCTGGCGGTGCTGCTGCGTTGAGGTCTTGGAGGCAAGGCCCGAACTGCGCCTTTGTGCGGCGGCCATGGCACTGGGTGGCGGCTGGTTTGATTCCCCTGGCCATTGCCGGCTCGGCGATCGCGTGGCTCTTTGACCGCGACATCACGACCGCCCGCGCCCACGCTACACGCGGTGGTGTGCTGATTGATACGCGCTGCGGCCCGATCGAGTATCAGGAGGCCGGAGCCGGCGTGCCGCTGCTGGCTGTGCATGGCAGTGGCGGGGGCCATGACCAGGGCATGGCCTTCGCAGGGGCGCTGGCGCAGCACGGCATCCAGGTGATTGCCATGTCGCGCTATGGCTATTTGCGCACGCCGATGCGGGCCGACGCGTCGGCGGCCGCGCAGGCCGACGCGCACGTGTGCCTGCTCGATGCGCTCGGCATTGGCCGTGCGGCGGTCATGGGCGGGTCGGCTGGCGCACCGTCGGCGCTGCAGAGCCTGACGATAGCGTATGAGGCATCGAGCGGCTCTGAAGGGCTCTGTCAGATTGGCTGCGGCAGGCTTGATCGCCCTCATCGCGTTCGTTGCTACTTCGCTGATCTGGTGGCGCTTCAACCACGATATTTTACTGGCTACCGCCCGCGCCGCACAGGGCAGTTCGATGGCTGCCACGCGCTGCGGCCCGATTGAATATCAGGAATCCGGCACAGGCCTGCCGCTGCTGGTGGTTCACGGCAGCGGCGGCGGGCATGACCAGGGCATGGCATTTGCCGGCTCATTGGCTCAGCAAGGGATTCGGGTGATTGCCATGTCGCGCTTCGGCTACTTGCGCACGCCGATGCCTGCAGACCCGTCGCCGGCTGCGCAGGCTGATGCCCACGTCTGCCTGCTCGATGCGCTGGGCATTGACAGGGCGGCTGTGATGGGCGGCTCAGCTGGTGGCCCATCGGCGATGCAGATGGCGATTCGCCACCCGGAGCGGGTCAGCGCCCTGGTGCTGATGGTGCCGCTGGCCTGGAAGCCTGAAGCGCTGGCCGCATCTGCGCCAGCGTTACCGCCGTTTGTC
>JANNKH010000019.1:0-4730 GCA_031396205.1 Rhodoferax sp. | reverse complement strand
AGTCAATCCTTCGCCGGTGTCCGTGACACCAATGCGAATGCGTCCCGGGGTGCTCGGTACGCAGTCCACGACAACGGTTCCGGCCGCCCTGTTGTATTTGATCGCGTTGGAAAGAAGGTTGATGAGAACCTGCTTCACCCGTGTCCGGTCAGCGTGGACAAATACAACAGGGCGGCCGGAACCGTCGTCGTGGACTGCGTACCGAGCACCCCGGGACGCATTCGCATTGGTGTCACGGACACCGGCGAAGGATTGACTCAGGAGAAATTGGCGCAGCTTTTCCAGCCGTTCAATCGTCTTGGGCAAGAGGCAAAGGTCGAGGAAGGCACCGGCATCGGCCTGGTGGTGGCCAAGCGGCTGATCGAATTGATGGGGGGCGATATTGGCGCGGAAAGCACTGTCGGGAGTGGCAGTGTGTTCTGGATCGAAATGAGCCTGGCGGCTGAACCAGAACCTGTTTTCAGTGCAGCCGAACCCACGGCTGTTGCCCAAATGCTGGTTCAAGCCGACACGCAGTTACGTACCCTGCTCTATGTCGAGGATAACCCGGCCAATCTGATGCTGGTCGAGGATCTCATCGCGCGCCGGCCCGATATCCGCTTTCTGAGTGCGCGGGACGGCAACCAAGGCGTCGAAATTGCGCGCGCGGCCCAGCCAGACGTAATCCTGATGGACATCAATCTACCGGGCATCACCGGTATCGCGGCGTTGAAAATCCTGGCTGGCGACCCCGCAACGGCGCGCATCCCGGTGATTGCGCTCAGCGCCAATGCAATCCCCCGCGATATCAAGGCAGGTCTGGACGCAGGGTTCTTCCGTTATCTGACCAAACCCATCAAGGTCACGGAATTCATGGAGACGCTGGACGCGGCCCTGAAATTTGCGAAAACGCAAACGGCCCACGCCAACGGGGCACCAGTTGCAAGCGGGAAAGGTGACGTCAAAGAGCGCCTTGGCTTGGGGCGACAGGTTCCTGGGATCAGGACGAAGTAGGTCATCGTCCGGCACCAGGACTGCTCTGGCTTGCAGCCATCCCCGGGCGACTGCGCGCGCGCGGGCGCGACGGGCAACATTGCCAGCGCAGCGAGCGCCAGCGTCGTGAAGGACGAGTGCACTGTCCTCATGTGAACCTTCTCTCGGGGCCTGACCCGCAGGCCCGGTTTCGAGCGCCGGTTGACGTAGTCGCCTGCCGGCGGCACGCCACTCGTGTCGGTCGCGAGGCCGCCAAGTGCACTGCTGCCTCCACGCAGGTATGCTCCGCAGTCAAGCGTCCATACCCTTGGCGCCAAGCAAGGCCGACTGGATAGGTCCATGAACAAGCCCGCAAATAGCCGCCTGACCAACCGCACCTGGCTGTCGGCAATGCTGCTCGGATGTGTTCTCGGCCTCACCAGCCTGCAGGCCAGCGCATTTCCCGTTTCCCCGTCAGCGACCGAGATCGCGCAATTCAGCCCGCTGCACGCGGCAGCCCATCGTGGTGACGTCGCGGCTGTGGAGCGCGCCATCGCCGCCAAGGCCAACCTCAATGCCCGTGATGCCTATGGCCGCACGCCGTTGCACGTCGCCGCTTATGCGCGGCAACACGAGGTGATCCGGATGCTTGCCAAGGCCGGGGCGGATCTGGGCGCGTTCGAGAACGACCGCTACGATGCCGTCACCATCGTCGGCATCCTGGGTGACGACGACACCCTGCGCGTGCTGCTAGCCGCCGGCGCCAGTGCCAAACTGATCACCAGCATCCACTACGGCACCGCGCTCATCGCGTCATCCCACCACGGCCACCCGGGCGTGGTGCGGCAACTCATCGCCGCAGGAGCGCCACTCGACCACATCAATATCCTGCACTGGAATGCCCTGATCGAAGCCGTGGTACTGGGGGACGGCGGCGCACGGCATCAGGCGGTATTGCGCGCGCTGCTCGACGCCGGCGCCGACACGCGCCTCACCGACCGCGCCGGCAACACCCCGCTCATGCTGGCCAAAGCGCGCGGCTTTCGTGACATGGAGCAAATGCTCGAGGCTGCCGCGGCGCGTCAGCGCTGAGCAATCGATCCATGTTGATTCCCGCCGAACTCGAAACGCCACTTCTGCTGCTGGACGAGCGGCGCATGCAGCACAACATCGACCGGATGCAGGCGCGCATGGATGCGCTCGGTGTGCGGTTTCGCCCGCACGCCAAGACCAGCAAGTGCGCCGTGGTGGTCGAACGCCAGATTGCCGCGGGTGCTGCGGGCATCACGGTGTCCACGCTGAAGGAGGCCGAGCGCTTCTTCGCCGCGGGCATCGATGACATCCTGTACGCCGTGGCCATCGTGCCCGCCAAGTTCGACCATGCAATGCGCCTGTCGCGCGCGGGCCTGCGGCTGACGCTGCTGGTGGAGTCGGTCGCCGCCGCCGAACAGTTGACGCAGCATGGCCTGCATCACGATCACTGCCACGACGTCCTGATCGAGATCGACACCGATGGCCACCGCTCGGGACTGGAACCTGCGGATCCGCGGCTTCAAGCCGTGGCCCGCGCCCTGCGCACGCAAGGCGGCCATGGCGCACGACTGCAAGGCGTGATGACCCACGCCGGAAGTTCCTACGCCCTGCACACACCCGAAGCGCTGGCCGCCATGGCCGAGCAGGAGCGCGCGGGCTGCGTGGACGCCGCGCAGCGCTTGCGCGCCGCCGGCCATGCGTGCGAAGTGGTCAGCGTGGGGTCGACACCCACGGCGTTGAGCGCCCGGTCGCTGGACGGCGTCACGGAGGTGCGCGCCGGCGTGTATGTGTTTTTCGACCTGGTCATGGCGGGCGTGGGGGTGTGTACGTCCGACGACATTGCCTTATCCGTCCTGTGCACCGTCATCGGCCATCGCCCCGAGGCGGGCTGGATCATCACCGACGCGGGCTGGATGGCGATGAGCCGCGACCGCGGCACCCAGAAGCAGCAACATGACTATGGCTATGGCCTCGTCTGCGACGAGGCCGGCAAGCCCCTGCCGCAACTGGCCTTCAACGATGCCAATCAGGAACATGGGATCCTGCATTGGCTGGGCGATGCCGGCGTTGCACTGGAGCAGCGGTTTCCGCTGGGTTCCCATCTGCGGATCATGCCCAACCACGCGTGCGCCACGGGTGCGCAACACGAGCGCTACGTCGTTCTGCCGACGTCAGGTGCATCGCTCCAACGCTGGGAGCGATTTGGCGGCTGGTAGTCGGGCTCGCGTTGGACGAGGCAGGAGCGCGTTGCTTACAACTTGCGCTGGGCGACCAAGGTCGCGTACGCACGGCGGTTCGGCATTTGCGTTCCCGCTTGCTGCGGGATAGGGTCGCGGTTTCTCATGATTGCGGGACGCCGACGATGCTCCATCTCTACTACTATCCAAGCACCGCCAGCATGGCGCCCCACATCCTGCTCGAGGAAATCGGCGCGCCGTTCGAGCTGCGGCTGGTCGACCGCGCCAACGCGGCCCACAAACGGCCCGAATACCTGCAGCTCAACCCGAACGGGCTGATTCCGGTGCTGGTCGACGGCGATCTGGTGCTCTACGAAACGGCGGCGATCTGCCTGCACCTGGCCGATACGCATCCGCAGGCGCAGCTCGCGCCGCCCATGCAAACAGCCGAGCGCGCGCACTTCTACAAGTGGCTGGTGTGGTGCACCAACACGCTCCAGGCGATGCTGCTCCACTACTTCTACAGCGAACGCATGGTGAACGATGGCGATGCCGCGGCGGCAGCGCAGGTGCGGTCGCACACCGAAGCAAGTGTCGGCGCCATGCTCGATCGACTGGATGCGCAACTGGCGTCGCATGGGGAGGACTGGCTGCTGGGGCGCTCGTTCAGCGCAGTGGATCCCTATACGCTGATGCTGTGCCGCTGGACGCGCAACTTCGCGCGGCCGGCGCGCAGCCTGCCCCACCTCGCGCCCTACCTGCAGCGGGTGCTCGCCCGGCCCGCCGTGCGGCGCGTGTTCGCAACCGAGAAGTTGGCGCCGCCGCTGATCTGAACACGCCGCACGCCGTGGTAATGTTTTGCGGATCGTATCGACGAACAGAATCTAGATCGGGGAATTCCCATGAAACAAGAACGTTCGATCCTTGCCGGTGGCTGCTTCTGGGGCATGCAGGATCTGATCCGCAAGCGCGATGGCGTCATCTCCACCCGCGTCGGCTATTCCGGCGGCGACGTGGCCAATGCCACGTATCGCCGGCACGGCACCCACGCCGAAGCCATCGAGATCGTCTTCGATCCGGACCGGTTCAGCTTTCGCGAGCTGCTGGAGTTCTTCTTCCAGGTGCACGACCCCACCACGCGCAATCGCCAGGGCAACGACACTGGTGCCAGCTACCGTTCCGCCATCTTCACGACCAGCGACGAGCAACGGCGCGTGGCCGAGGACACGATTGCCGACGTCAACGCGTCAGGCCTGTGGCCCGGGCGCGTGGTCACCGAGGTGGCGCCGGCGGGTCCCTTCTGGGAAGCGGAGCCGGAACACCAGGACTATCTCGAGCGCATCCCCAACGGGTACACCTGCCACTTCGTCCGGCCGGGGTGGAAGCTGCCGAAGCGATCGGTCTGACGCCTCGACGGCCCGCCTACCGGTAAAACGCCTCCACCTTCCCCGTGAGCTTGATCAGCAGCGGCTGGCCCTTGCGGTTGACCGTCTTGCCGGCGGGCACTTTGACCCACCCTTCGCTGATGCAGTACTCCTCGACGTCCTTGCGCTCCTTGTCGTTGAGGCG
>JANNKH010000062.1:0-9226 GCA_031396205.1 Rhodoferax sp. | reverse complement strand
AGGATGATCGCCAGACGGCACGCAGCGCCTACATCGGCCAGACGGCACCGTTCTCGTTGAGAATCGCGTCGAGCGGGATGTCGTGCGACTGGGGTTCGAAGTCGGACAGGAAACCTTGCGTGAACCCCAGCCCCACCGTGTAGGGTCTGGGCTGCAGGATGGCCAGCGTGCGGTCGTAAAAGCCGCCGCCGTAACCCAGCCGGTGCCCGCCCGGGCCATAGCCGACGCAGGAAATGAACATCAGCGTGGGCACGATGACCTCGGTGTCCTTGGGCTTGGGAATGCCATAGGCATCCTCCTCCATGCGGCAACCCGGATACCAGGCATGGAACACCATGGTCTTGTGCACCTTGTCCACCACCGGCAGCCCGATGCGGCGCGGCTGCGGCTGGTCCAGCAGTTCGCCGTCCTCCTTCCAGCGGTGCAGCGCTGGTAGCGGGTCGAACTCACCCTTGATGGGCCAGTAGGCGCCGATCACGGTATCGGGCCGTCCAACCAGCCAGATACGCATCACATCCTGCAGCAGCGCGGCGCGCTGCTGGCGATCGGGCATGTTCAACCGCTGCTCGACAAGTGCCTTGCGAAGGTCTTTCTTTTCCTGCGTCTTGCTGTCGTCGGAGTTGTCCATAATCTCGCTATGAAGTTTGCAGCCATTTTGACATCGATCGCGCTGACTGCCGCCGCGTGCCTGGGCCTGCCCGCCTTGGCACTGGCCCAGGCGGCGGACACCGCGCGGGCCGACGAGGCCGTATTGGAAATGAAGGAGGCGTTTCGCAAATCCGATCGCAAGCGCCTGGCCGCGCTGCTGCCCCAGGTCCGCGGCCATGTGCTCGAGCCGTGGGCGGCCTATTGGGAACTCAAGGCCCGCCTGGTCGATGCGCCAAATGCCGAGGTACGCGCATTTCTGCGCAAATACGCCGGGACCTACCAGGAAGACCGGATGCGCAACGACTGGCTGCTGCTGCTGGGCCAGCTGCGCGACTGGGCCGGCTTCATGGCCGAATATCCCAGTTTTCGCATGAATGACGACAGCGAACTGCGTTGTTATGCGCTCTTGACGGACTTCAACGCCACCGGCGCCGACGTAGCCAACCAAGTGCAGAACCTGTGGCTGGCGCAGCGCGATGCCGATGACGGTTGTGCCCACGCCGCCGAACAACTGCTCAAGGCCGGCAAGATGAAGCCCACGGTCGCCTGGCAGCGCGCACGTATCGGCATGGAGAACGGTCGCCAGTCGGTGGTCACGCAGGCAGTCGGCCTGCTGAACCCGGACTGGACGAACAAGGTCAAGACCATCTTCTCCGGCCCCGGCCTGTATCTGGACGATAAGCACACCGCCTTGCTGCCGCGCACCAAGGAGTTCGTCACGCTGGGCCTGATCCGGATGGCCGCCGACGATCCGGTTCAGGCAGCCGAACACATGGGCCTGATGCGTTGGCGCACCCAGTTGACGCAAGAGGAGCGCAGCTATGTCTGGGGCGTCATCGGCAAGCGGGCGGCGCAGCGCCTGTCGGACGACGCACCCCGGTATTTCGCCGAGGCACAGGACAAGCACCTGCAGCCGGAGCATCTGGAATGGAAGGTGCGCGCTGCGCTGCGCGCCGGCAATTGGAAGCAGGTACTGGAAGCCACTGCGGCGATGGACGAGGCGCAACGGCGGGACCCGACCTGGATCTATTGGCGCGCCCGGGCCTTGATGGCCGAAGGCCGCTCGGCGACGGAGCGCACGCAGGCAATCGCGCTGCTCGAGAGCATCGCCAGTGTGCGTGGCTTTTACGAGCAACTGGCGTTGGAGGAACTGGGTCGCAGCATCACCGCGCCCGCTGCGCCGCCGGCCACGACCGCCCAGGAAAAGTCCGAGGCGCTGCAGAACACCGCGCTGGCGCGCAGCCAGTACGCGATCAAGTCTGGCCTGCGCAGTGAAGGGGACCGGGAATGGAACTATGCAGTGCGTCTGCACGAGCCAGGGGGCATGGACGACCGTCGCCTGCTCGCCGCGGCCGAGCTCGCCTGCGAGCGCGAGGACTGGAAGAACTGCATCAACACCAGCGAACGCACCCGCGATGTCATCGCCCTCGAACAGCGCTTCCCGATGCCGTTGCGCGACGCGGTGCTTTCGCGCTCCAAGCAGATCGGGCTCGATCCAGCCTATGTGTATGGCCTGATCCGGCAGGAGAGCCGCTTCCTGATGGATGCCCGCTCGGGCGTCGGCGCCTCGGGCCTGATGCAGGTGATGCCCGCCACCGCACGCTGGACCGCGAAGAAGATCGGCATGGACGATTTCAAGGGGCACCAGATCAACGACCGCGACACCAACATCGCGATCGGCACCGCCTACCTGAAGCTGGCGCTGGACGATTTCGCCGGCTCCATGCCATTGGCGGCGGCCGCCTACAACGCCGGCCCCGGGCGCCCACGCGCCTGGCGCAACGGCCCGGTGGTGGAGGCGGCCATCTGGGCCGAGAACATTCCGTTCAATGAAACCCGCGACTATGTCAAAAAGGTGTTGAGCAACACCACCAACTACGCAGCCCTGCTGACCGGTAACGCGCAATCGCTCAAGTCGCGACTGGGTATGGTTGGCCCCCGCCAGGGCAACGCAGCGGCCATCAACAAGGATCTACCCTGATGCCCGCCAACATCGGCGTCGGAGGCAACACCGTGAAACGCATTCTTGTACTGGGTGGCAGCGGATTCATCGGCCGCCACGTCTGTGAAAAAGCATCGCAGCTGAACTGCCGCCTGACCGTGCCGACGCGCCGGATGGTCAGCGCGCGATCGGTGCAGCCACTGCCCTGGGTCGACGTCATCGAGTCAGACATCCATGATGAAGCCGCGCTGGCGCGACTGCTGCCGGGCCACGATGCGGTGTTAAACCTGGTCGCCATACTGCACGGTGATGTCGCGGCGTTCGACCATGTGCATGTTGCGCTCGTGCGCAAACTGGTGCAGGCCTGCCAGACAGCGGGCGTCAACCGACTGGTGCACGTCAGCGCACTGGGTGCCGCGGCGGACGCCAGGTCCCTGTACCAGCGCAGCAAGGCCCACGGCGAAGCCGTGCTGGCTTCGAGCGGCCTGAACTACGCGGTACTTCGTCCCAGCGTCGTGTTTGGCGCGCAGGACCGGTTCCTGAATATGTTTGCCAAGCTGCAGGCGGTATTTCCATTCGTACCGCTGGCCGGCGCCGATACCCGGTTTCAGCCGGTGTGGGTCGAGGACGTTGCGCAGGCCGTGGTTCGTCTGCTGGCGCGCAGCGGCAATGCGCCGGGTGTAACCGGCGCGGCGCACGGCCCGGTGTTCGAAGCTTGCGGACCGGATGTGTTCACCTTGCGCGAGCTGGTGCAGCTGGCGGGGCAGCTGTCCGCCCATCCGCGACCGGTGATCGCGCTACCCGCAGTGCTGGCGCGGCTGCAGGCCCGGGTCATGGAAATGCTGCCGGGCGAGCCCCTGATGAGCCGTGACAACCTCGCCTCGATGCAGGTCGACAACGTGGCCACCGGGGTCATGCCGGGATTGCAAGCGCTTGGCATCACACCCAGTTCGTTGCGCGCCATTGCGCCCACCTACCTGCGACCAGGTCAGGCCGATGCCTTGCTGACGCACCGGCGCCTGTCCGGGCGGTTGTAGCGGCGCGGCGCGGTGCTACGGCGGTGCAGGCCTATCGGCAGGGCCAGCATCAATAGAATCGGGCCATGACCTTCGACACCCCTGCCCTGCTGGCGCGCATCGACGCCAAGCGTGATGAACTGGTGGCCCTGACCCAGGAACTGGTTCGCATCCCTACCGTGAACCCACCGGGCGACGCCTATGAGGCCTGCGCGCGGGCACTGGGCGAGCGCTTGCGCAAGCGCGGCTTTGCGGTGCAGTACCTGCGCGGCGAAGGCGCACCGGGCGATAAGGACAGCCATCCCCGGATCAACGTCGTGGCACGCTACGAGGGGCAGCCCGGCGGTGAATGCGTGCATTTCAACGGGCATATCGATGTGGTTGAACCCGGGCCCGGCTGGACCCACGACCCGTTCGGCGCAAAGCTTGTGGGCGACCGCATTTATGGCCGCGGCACCTGTGACATGAAGGGCGGACTGGCCGCCAGTGTGATTGCGGTCGAAGCCATCCTGGACGCCGGAATCAAGTTTCCCGGCGCGATTGAAATCAGCGGCACAGTCGATGAAGAGTCCGGCGGCTATGCCGGTGTCGGCTATCTGGCCGGCCTGGGATTTTTCAGTAGCCCGCGCGTGCACCACGTCATCATCCCCGAGCCACTGGGCGTGGACCGGATCTGCCTGGGCCATCGCGGTGTGTGGTGGGCCGAAGTAGCGACGCACGGTCGTATCGCCCACGGCTCGATGCCGTTCCTGGGCGACTCGGCCATCAACCACATGGGCGCCTTCATCCATCTGCTGGAGGCCGAACTCGGCCCCAAGCTGCGCGACCGCCACACCACGCAGCCGGTGGAGCCTCCCGGTGCACGTGTCAGTACGCTCAATATCAACAGCCTGCACGGCGGCCAGGTGGAGCAGCGCTACAGCCTGGACGACCAGGGCCGCCCGACCGGCGACCTGCCCTCGCCCGTCGTGTCGCACAGTTGCCGCGCGGTGCTGGATCGGCGCTTCATTGCCGAGGAGTCGCTGGAAGCGGTCAGGGCCGAGATCATCGCGATGCTCGAAGAGCTCAAAGCAACGCGGCCGGGATTCGACTACGGGCTGCGCGACATCATGAGCTTCCTGCCCACCGCAACTCCCAAAGACGCACCGGTAGTGGATGCCACCGCGCGGGCCATCGCCCGGGTGCTGGGGCGCGAGCCGAGCTACATCTCCAGCCCGGGCACCTACGACCAGAAACACATCATGCGCACCGGCAAGCTGAACCAGTGCATCGCGTACGGCCCGGGCATCCTGGACCTGGCGCACCAGCCGGACGAATATGTCGGTGTCCAGGCCATGGTGGACTCGGCCAAGGTGATGGCCCTGGCGGCCTTGAGCCTGACCAGCGGCAAGCGCGACTGACCATCACCTGCCGATCCTGGTTGCGGCGCCGCAGTGTCCACCTGCCGTGACCAACAGCCAGACCCTGCATCGCCGCGCGGCTGCCTTTGGGCTGGTCGCGGCTTTGACATCGACCTTTGGCCAATCCATCTTCATCGGCCTGTTCGGTGCGCAGATCCAGGCAGGGCTCGGAATCACGCCCTCGCAGTGGGGGGCGCTCTACGGATTGGCCACCGGCGCCAGCGGCCTGCTGATGTTTTGGCTCGGCGCGATGGCCGATCGCTTTTCCGCGCGGCGCGCGATCACCTTGGCGCTGGCCATACTGGCCATCGGCGCGCTCTCGATGACCGGCGCGCAGGCACCTTGGATGCTGGCGCTGTCGTTTTTCTGCCTGCGCCTGGGCGGCCAGGGCCTGTGCTCGCATATTGCGATCGTCACTGCCGCGCGCCACGCCCGACTGCGGGGGCGCAACATTGCGATTGCCTCCTTGGGTTTCATCCTGGGCGAGGCGCTGCTGCCGCTGGTCGTCACCGCGATGCTGGGCTGGGTCGACTGGCGCTGGGTCTGGGCCTGCGCATGCGTACTGGTGCTGGTCAGTGCGCTGCCGCTGCTGCGAACCCTGGCCGCGCCATTGCCTCAATTTTCGCCGCAATCCGCAGACGCCAGCGCGCCACCCACGATGCGTCGGCGTGACCTGCTGCGCCGTCCGGCTTTCCGGGCCGCCTTGCCGGTCGCATTGGTGTTTCCGTTTGTCGTGACCGCGATCTTCCTGCATCAGGGCAGTATTTCCGCATTGCGCGGCTGGACGCCGCAACAAGTCGCCATCGCCTATCTGTGTTTCGCCATCAGCCAGGCCCTAACAACCTGGTTGGCCGGGCGCCTGGTAGACCACCGTGGCGCGGTGCAGATGTTCCGTTTCTACCTGGTGCCATTGGCAGCGGGCGTGCTGCTGGGCGCATTCGCATCGCCGCAATGGGCGGTTTGGGGGCTGTACCTGGGCCTTGGCATGGCGTCGGGCGGACAAAGCGTGGTCTCGGGGGCTTTGTGGGCAGAACTGTTCGGCATCGAGCGCCTTGGCATGGTGCGCGGCGTCTATACCGCGTTGATGGTGTTGTCCACTGCTGCATCGCCACCACTGCTCGGTCTGGCGTTGCAGAACCAGGTCCCGCTAACCCTGCTGGCCACTGCGGTTGCTGCCTATGCAGTGCTGATGCCTTGGATCGTCCTGCGCTGGATTCGAACACCGGCGGCGCAGGCCACGTCCCGCTGATTGACGACGACCGCAACGTCGGCACCGCGTGCGGTGGCCCCGCGATCTCCACTAGACTTGCCTGACATCCATACCCCCTTGCGACCATGGCCTTCCTGCGTTCCTTCTCCGTCTGCCTGCTGATGTGCTCCCTGCTGCTCGGCGCCGCCACCGCGACGGCGCCAGGCGGCCCGATCGTGGCCGCAGCGTCGGACCTGAAGTTTGCGCTGGACGATATCGCCGCTGCGTTCCAGCAGGAGACTGGCCAGTCTGTGCGCATCAGCTATGGCTCGTCGGGCAACTTCACGCGCCAGATCATGCAGGATGCGCCGTTCGAGTTGTTCCTGTCGGCCGACGAGGATTTCGTGTTCCAACTCGCGCAGCTCAATCGCACCGTTGACCGCGGAGCCCTGTATGCGATCGGTCGCATCGTGTTGTTTGCGCCGCGCGCGTCCACACTCACACCTGATCCGCAGTTGGCGCACTTGCGCGCCGCGCTGGCCGAGGGGCGCATTGCCCGCTTTGCGATCGCCAACCCCGAGCATGCGCCGTACGGGCGCGCGGCCCGCGAGGCGCTGCAGGCGGTGGGTCTGTGGGACGCGCTGCAACCCCATCTGGTGCTAGGCGAAAACGTGTCGCAGGCGGCGCAATTCGCCGTGTCGGGTTCGACGCAGGGCGCCCTGTTTGCCTACTCCCTGGCCATGGCGCCCGCATTCGCCGGTGCGGGCCGGCATGTGCTGGTGCCGGAGAACCTGCACCGCCCGCTGCGACAGCGCATGGTGTTGACGCGCAAAGCCAGTCCTGAAGCGCGTGCTTTCTACGCCTATCTCCAGCAACCGGCGGCGCGCGCGGTATTCAAGCGTTACGGCTTCGTGTTGCCCGGCGAGTCGCTGAACTGAGGGCCCGGCAATGGATTGGCCCGCACTCTGGCTCTCGGTACAGCTGTCGATCGCCACGGCGCTGATCCTGTTGCCGCTCGGGGTGATAGCAGCACGCTGGCTGGCCAACAGCCATCATCCGCTCAAACCGGTGTTCGAGGCGCTGCTGGCGCTGCCGCTGGTGTTGCCGCCTACCGTGCTGGGTTTTTATCTGCTGGTGGCCATGGGCGGGGAGTCTGTGCTGGGCAACCTGTTTCAGCAGTTGTTCGGCCACACGCTGGCGTTCTCGTTCACCGGCCTGTTGGTGGCCAGCGTGATCTTCAACATTCCGTTCGCACTGATGCCGATGCAGCGCGCGTTCGAGGCCATACCCACCGACCTGCACGACGCCGCGCGCACCTGTGGCCTGTCGCGCTGGCGCACGCTGTGGCGGATCGAGTTGCCGCTGGCGCGCCGGGGCATTGCCAGCGGCATGATCATGACCGCGGCCCACACCATGGGCGAGTTCGGCGTGGTGTTGATGGTGGGCGGCAGCATTCCAGGGCAGACCCGGACCATCGCCATCTCAATCTACGACAAGGTGCAGTCCTTCGACATGCAATCGGCCGGCATGATGTCGGCCACGCTGCTGGTCTTGTCGATGCTGACCCTGCTGGTCTCCGCCTGGCTGATGCGCTCGCCCGCCAACGCGCGCAACGCTCGAATCGTCGTTTAGCAGATGCTCCAGGCCCTCTTGCTCCAGAGCGGACCGATCCCGCTGCATGCCCGCATCGAATGCGCCCCCGGCGAGTTGCTGGCCCTGGTCGGGCCATCGGGTAGCGGCAAGACCAGCGTGCTGCGCGCCATTGCAGGGCTGTTGGGTGTCGGGCAAGGCCGCGTCAGCCTGGGTAATGCGGTCTGGTTCGATTCGGACCACGGCATCCGGGTGCCGGCGGAGCAACGCGCGGTGGGGATGGTGTTCCAGCAGTACGCGCTGTTCCCGCATCTGAGCGCATTGGAAAACGTGCAGTTGGCCTTGCCGCGCGCGATGCCTGGCGACACCGCGTTGCGCCTGTTGAGCGATATGCAGCTCGACGGCCTGGCCCGGCGCCGGCCGCATGAACTCTCCGGCGGCCAACGCCAGCGGGTGGCCCTGGCGCGGGCGCTGGCGCGCCAGCCGCGCCTGCTGCTGCTAGACGAAGCCTTCTCCGCGGTCGACCAGCCCACCCGCCAATCGCTGTACGACGAACTCGTCAAGCTGCGCGAACGGGTGCAATTGCCCATCGTCATGGTCACCCACGACTTGCGCGAGGCACGCCTGCTGGCGGACCGCATCAGCATCCTCGACGGCGGCACCACGTTGCAGGACGGACCACCGGAGCGTGTGATGTCCCAGCCACGCAACGCCCGCGTGGCCGCGCTCGTGGGCCTGCGCGATGTCCATCAGGGCGTCTTTCACAAGGCGCCGTCGCAAGATGCGATGGCGCAACTGCGATGGGGTGACGCAGCCGCCGGTATCGACCTGCTCACCCACGACAAGGGCCGGCTCGACGATGGCGCCCATGTGCGCTGGGTGATTTCCGGCGAACATGTGCAGTTGCATGCACAGGCTGCGACGGGCGCGAACATCGTGCCCTGCAGGGTGCACGATTTGCGACGCCTGGGAGAGATCGTCACCTTGCAATGCCGTCCTTTGGCGCTGCCGCAAACCCGCCTGCATCTGGACGTAACCACGCGATTCGCGCGCCTGCTGGACATCCAGGCTGGCGCCCATGTTCACCTGGAGATCGACCCGCAAGGCATCCACATCATGCCGGTCAAGCGGGCACTGGAGGACCCGGTGGTCTGAGCGGGTCTGTTCTGCCCCAGACACATAGGCGATTGCGTTGGCGTTGCGCTCCAAGCCAGGCGGCTTTGGCTGGCCCGATCAGGCCGGCACGGCACTCTGCTCCGCGAATGTCCCCCGGCCTTTGGCCTCCTCCTTTATTTCGCTCCGCAGAGCGCCGCACCGGCCTGATCGGGTGTCGCGTTTGGCGCGCGCATGCCATTGCCATTGCCATTGCCATTGCCATTGCCATCCAGATGGTGCGACAACAAAGTCGCCGGCCCAGCAGGGCGGGTGAACGGCGCAGCGA
>JANNKH010000051.1:0-20282 GCA_031396205.1 Rhodoferax sp. | reverse complement strand
TGGAAGGCGAGCGGTCCGGGCTTCGAACCCACAGATGCCACGGTTCTGCCCAATGGCGACCTGCTCGTGCTGGAGCGCTGCTGGTCGGCCCTCGCCCCCGGAAACCTCAGTTCACGCATCATGCTCGTGAAGGGCGACTCTGTGAAAACCGGCGCTCTGCTCCAGGGAGAACTGGTCGCAGAGCTCAAGGCGCCGCTCATCGCCGAGAACTTCGAGGGCATCGCCGCGTTCCGTAACGCGGCGGGTGCTACTCACGTCGTCCTCGTTTCGGACAACAACTTCAATTCGATCCAGCGAACGTTGCTGTTGTGGTTCGAGGTGCCTCAAGACCAGGAGTAGCAGCCTGAACGGCGCCTACACACGCGACCAGCCGCCCCTCCGACAGTGCCAGCGTGTCGCGGCAATCATGCAGCATGACGTCCCCCTGCACCACATTGCCGGCTTCGTCTTTGGGCAGCACGTGCCACAAAGCGTCCCACGCGCCGACGTCGGACCAACCGGCCTGCAACCGGATCACCACCGCCTCCGGGAGGTTGTGGGCGCCGGTTGCCGCGTCCCGATTGTTTGCCGTGATGCGCTCCATCACCGCGTAATCGATCGAGTCACTTGGGCACGCGCCAAACGCGTCCTTGCCCACACGCAAAAAATCACCGTCTTGCTGGCACGATTCCCAGGCCACCTTGCAAGCCGTCAGGATGTCGGCCCGGCACTCTTTGATCGCCGCCAGCCATACCGACGCGCGCATCATGAACAGACCGCTGTTCCAGAGATACGAGCCTTGTTCAAGGTACGACTGGGCGGTTTGCAGATCCGGTTTTTCGACAAACCGGGTGATCAGTCTGGCGCCGGCGTTCGGAGCGTCGAGACTGCTGCCCGCCTGGATATAACCGTAGCCGGTTTCCGGCGCGTCAGGCGTTATGCCGAACGTCACCACCAGGTCTCGGGCCGCCAACGCGGCTCCCTGGCGCACGACGTCGCGAAACGCGGCGGTATCGGTTATCACATGGTCCGCCGGCATGACCAGCAGGATCGGGTCGGCACCGTCGCGTAGAGTCGCCAGCGCAGCCAGTGTCAGCGCCGGCGCAGTGTTGCGCCCGACCGGTTCGAGCACAATCGTTCCCGGTTTGCCGATCAGGCGTAACTGCTCTGCGATGACAAACCGGTACTCTTCATTGCACACCACAATCGGCGGCGCGAGTGCCGCCCCGATGATTCCCTCGGTGCGGCGCACTGTGGCCTGCAACAGGGAATCGTCGCCAATCAACGGTAGCAGTTGCTTCGGGTATTTTTCGCGCGACAGTGGCCACAGGCGGGTTCCGGAGCCACCGGATAACACGACCGGCTGAATCAGCACACTGGTGCTTGCGCAGGGATCGGTAATCTCAGCCACGGGCGTCGCCCCAACGCAGGTGGGAGTTATCGTCGCCCAGGTAAAGCGTTGCGCCAGTTCGGTCGACGCAGTACTGCGGCGAGACGATCATTTCGTCGAAGCGCATGTCCGCGCCGATGCGGGTGTATTCGAACAATACGCTGCGCGTGACGCTCGCTCCGTTGCGCAGCACACTGCCGTGCCCGATCCACGCCGGCCCGATGATGGTCACGCCAGGTTCGATCCGCACGCTGGCACCGATGTATACCGGCCCTTGAATGTCGACCTTATCCCACGCAATGGAAGTATTCAGACCGACCCATACGCCCGGCCTGATTTCGCGCCCGGGCATGTTCATCTGGGCTACTTCGCCGCGCAGAACGCGCTGCAGCACCGACCAGTAGTCGCTTACCCTGCCAATGTCGATCCAGTTGAAAAAGCGGTTCTGCGCGTAGAACGGGAGCTTTTCGGCGACCAACTGTGGGAACAGTTGTGAGCCGATGTCGTAGACCTCGCCGGACGGGATTCGGTCGAGCACCGCGGGCTCGAAAATGTAGATGCCGGTGCTGGCCAGCGTCGATTTGGCCTCAGCCGGAGCGGGCTTTTCCTGAAACGACTTGATCATGCCGTCCGCGTCAGCGACCACAATCCCGTAGTTCTGGACTTCTGCCAATGGCACGTCAAGCGTCACCACGCTGGCTATCGCGCGTTTGCTGGAGTGCTCGCGCAACGCGGAGCCGATGTCGAGGTCAATCAGCGCGTCGCCGCACAACACGATCGTCGTCTCGTCGAAGAACCCGCTGAAGTCTTGAATGCGCCGCATGCCGCCCGCCGAACCCATCGGCTTGGGCAGGATGTCGCCGTGGTCGCGCACACCCTCGTACGAGTAACCAATCTGAACACCCCAACGGTGCCCATCGCCAAAATACTGTTCGATCTTGTCATGGTGGAACGCCACGTTGACCATGATCTCAACAACGCCGTAACGCGCCAGGTGCTCGATCAGGTACTCCATCACCGGCTTGCCCAAAATCGGCACCATCGCCTTGGGCAGGTCGTTGGTGAGGGGGCGAACCCGTGTTCCCTGGCCGGCTGCCAGGATCATGCCTTTAGCCATGGGGCTGTTCTCCCGCTTGTGTCGTTCGCATTGATGGTGTCATTCGGTATTGGTGGTTTTGAAGCCCTGCGGGTTGGCGCTTTGCCAGCGCCAGGCATCCTGGCACATGGCCTGCAGGTCACGCTCGGCGCGCCAGCCCAGCAACTCAGCCGCGTGGGCCGGGTCAGCGTAGCACGCGGCTATGTCACCCGCGCGTCGGGCCGCCACTTGGTAGGGCACCGGGCGGTTACTGGCGCGCTCGAACGCCCGTACCATGTCGAGAACGCTGTAACCGACGCCGGTTCCCAGATTGATGGCCCGGCACTCGGCATGCTGCTGCAGGCGCTCGAGCGCCTTCAGATGGCCCAGGGCCAGGTCCACCACATGGATATAGTCGCGCACGCCGGTGCCGTCCGGTGTCGGGTAGTCGTTGCCCCACACGCTGACATGGGGCCGCAGGCCAATGGCGACCTGTGCGACAAATGGCAGCAGGTTGTTCGGCGTGCCCTGCGGGTCTTCGCCGATCAGCCCGCTGGCATGCGCGCCGACCGGGTTGAAATAACGCAGGATCGAGATGCGCCAGGCCGGGTCACTGCGGTGCAGGTCGCGCAGCATGTTCTCGATCACCAGCTTTGTCATGCCATAGGGGTTGGTTGCCGACAGCGGATGGTCTTCCTGCAACGGCAACCGCTGCGGTTCGCCATACACCGTGGCAGACGAACTGAACACCAGCGTCTTGAGCCCGCAAGCCTGCATCGCCTGCAGCAGGCACAGGGTGCCGGTGACGTTGTTGTCGTAGTACGCCAGCGGTTGCGCCACCGATTCACCCACCGCCTTGAGGCCGGCAAAGTGGATCACCGCCCGGGCCCCGCTGGTGCGGATGGCCAGCTCCAGTGCAGCGCGATCCCGGATGTCGGCGCGGATCAGCACCAGCTTCTTGCCGCTGATTTGTTCGACCCGCCGCAGCGATTCGGCCTGGCTGTTGCACAAGTTGTCGACAACCGTGACGGCGTGACCCGCCGCCAGCAGCTCCAAACAGGTATGGCTTCCGATGTAGCCGGCGCCGCCGGTGACCAGGATCATGGTGCGGTCGTTTCTGACGGCGTGTTCAGGTAGGTCGCCAATATGTCCACGATGCGGGTCGCGGCCTGGCCGTCCCACAGGTGCGGCCGGCGGCCGGCCTTGCCCTCGCCGCGCAACACCTTGCGCGCCTCGGCGACGATCACCGTGGGGTCGGTCCCGGCCAATACGTTGGAGCCTTCATCCACAGTCACCGGGCGCTCGGTATTTTCGCGGATGGTGATGCATGGCACGCCCAGTGCAGTGGTTTCCTCCTGCATGCCGCCGCTATCGGTCAACACCACGGCAGCGTGTTTCCACAGGTTCAGGAACGCCATGTAGGCCTGTGGCCCGACCAGTGTGATGTTCGGCCCCAGATCGATGCCGAATTTGCTCAGGTTGGCCCGGGTGCGCGGGTGCACCGGAAAAATAAGTGCAATCTCCTGCGCAATCTCCTTCAAGGCTCCGGCAATGCGCGCCATCATCTCGGCGTTGTCGACATTGCTGGGTCGGTGCAGCGTGATCACGCCGTACCTGCCGCCATTGGCGCTGTGCTGTGCCTTGAACGCGCTGGTCTCGAACCGGGATGTGTCAGTGCTAGTCAGCTTGTCGGCCTGATAGAGCAGATTGTCGACCATCACATGGCCCACATAGTGGATCGCATGGTCGGGCTTGCCCTCGCGCTGCAGGTGGGCCACGCCACTGGGTTCGGTGACGAAGAACCAGTCGGAGATGCTGTCGGTGACGAGCCGGTTGATCTCTTCGGGCATCGACCTGTCGCCGCTGCGCAATCCCGCTTCCACATGGGCCACCACAATGTTCAGTTTCTTGGCCACGATGGAGCAGGCCAGCGTCGAGTTGACATCGCCCACCACCAGCACCGCATCGGGCCGCTCCTGCTGGCACAACTCCTCGAACGCGACCATGATCTTGCCGGTCTGCTGGGCATGGCTGCCGCCGCCCGCGGCCATGAACACATCGGGCTGCGGAATGCCCAGTTCCTCGAAGAACACGTCGTTCATGTCCCGGTCGTAGTGCTGGCCGGTGTGGATGATCTTGAACGCCAGTCCGCCATGGGCCTTGATCGCGCGCACGATCGGCGCGATCTTCATGAAGTTGGGGCGCGCGCCGGCAACCAGGTAGAGGGTTTTCATGGCCCCGATATTACCCGTGCCCCATGTCGGCAATCGGTTTGCGGCACCCGCCCCACAGGGTCGAAACGGCATTTTTGCCTGTGCGAACGCAATTCCTGCCGCATCGCGGGCCGACACGACTCAGGCGCCGGCCTGGCCCGCCCGCCAGGAAGATGCCTTTGCAAGCAATCGGCGCTGGAGAAGAACCGGTATGGGTCAAACAGTTTTGAGGGGAGTGATTTCCTGAAGCATGCGCGCTGCATGCACGTGCCAATGCGGCAACTGCAGGCCAAACGTCGATTGCAGCCTGGCCGTGGAAAGGCGCGAATTGAGCGGCCTGCGCGCCGGGGTAGGGTAACGCGCGGTTGCAATCGGCGTAACTTGTTCGGCCCCGGCCTTGAGCGACCAGCCCAAGGCGCGCGCCTGTCCGAGTACGAAACATGCATAAGCATGCCAGTTGGTTTCACCCGCCGCAACGCAATGGTAGGTGCCGGCCAAGCCGGGCCGCGCCATCGCAGCGCGCAGCGCATGGGCTGTGACGTCGGCCAGCAGTTCTGCCGAAGTGGGCGCGCCGAACTGGTCATTGATCACGGTTATCGCATCGCGTTCAGCCGCCAGCCGCAGCATGGTCTTCGCAAAATTCCCGCCGCGCGCCGCGTAAACCCAACTGGTGCGAAACGTCAGGTGGCGCGGGCAGCCGGCCACTGCCAGTTCGCCCTCGAGTTTTGTTCGCCCATACACGCTGAGGGGCGCCTTGGCGTCGTCCTCGCACCACGGCTTGCTGCCACTGCCGTCGAACACATAGTCGGTCGAATAGTGCACCAGCCAGGCGCCAATTCGGTTCGCTTCGGTGGCCAGCACAGCTGGCGCCAGGGCATTGAGCGTGCGGGCCAGGTCCGATTCGGACTCGGCCTTGTCGACCGCCGTGTGCGCGGCTGCGTTCACGATGACATCTGGCGCCACCCGGCGTACCGTGTCCGCCAGGCCGGCCAAGTCAGTGAAATCGCCACTCAGGCCATCCGCATTACCTGCCGGGTCGAAGTCCAGCGCCACCAGCTCGCCCAGCACGGCCAGACTGCGTTGCAATTCCCATCCCACCTGCCCCCCACGGCCGAAGAGGAGGATTTTCATATCGTGACCTGCTCGCCGTAGTGCTTGTCCAGCCATTCCCGATACGTGCCGCTTTGCACGCCGGCTACCCATGCCTGGTTATCCAGGTACCACTGCACGGTCTTGCGGATCCCGGTGTCGAATGTCTCGGACGGCTTCCAGCCCAACTCCTGCTCGATCTTTCGCGCGTCGATCGCATAGCGCCGGTCGTGGCCGGGCCGGTCAGTGACGAAACTGATCTGCTCCCGGTACAGTTTGCCGTCCCTGCGCGGCTGCAATTCGTCGAGCAGGGCGCATACCGAGTGCACGATGTCCAGGTTCGGCATCTCGTTCCAGCCGCCCACGTTGTAGGTTTCGCCGACCCTGCCGGCCTGCAGTACACGCCGGATGGCGCTGCAGTGGTCCTTCACATACAGCCAGTCACGGATCTGTTGGCCATCGCCATACACCGGCAGCGGCTTGCCAGCCAGTGCGTTCACGATCATCAGCGGGATCAGCTTCTCGGGGAAATGGAATGGCCCGTAATTGTTCGAACAATTGGTCGTCAGCACCGGTAGCCCGTAGGTGTGGTGGTAGGCCCGCACCAGGTGGTCGCTGGCCGCCTTGGAGGCCGAGTACGGGCTGTTGGGCTCGTAACGGTGGGTTTCGGTAAAGGCCGCATCGTTGCGCGCCAGCGACCCATACACCTCATCGGTGGAAACATGCAGCACCCGGAACACCTGTTTTGCGTTGGCGTCGAGTTGCCCCCAGTAGGCGCGCACCGACTCCAGCAACTGGAAAGTGCCCACGATATTGGTCTGGATGAACTCGCCCGGCCCGTGGATCGACCGATCCACATGCGATTCGGCGGCGAAATTGATGATGGCGCTGGGCTTGTGCAGCACCAGCAGGGAGTCGACCATCGGTCCATCGGCAATGTCGCCCTGCACGAACACATGGCGCGGGTCGGCGTTCAGCGACGCCAGGTTCTGCAGATTGCCGGCGTAGGTGAGTTTGTCCAGGTTGATGATGGTTTCGTCCGACTGGGCCAGCCAGTCCAGCACGAAGTTGCTGCCAATGAATCCGGCGCCGCCGGTAACGAGAATGGTCATGGTGAAAAAGTGTTGATGGCCTGTGGAAGCCGGGGCTGGTCATAAGTGGTCGGTGGACCTTGATTGTGCCTTTCGCCAGAGCCCATGATCCGCCGGCCGGTATCGACACCCGCATCGGTCTGGCGGACCAGGGCTTCGACCCTATCGGCCACGAAAGCGCGCGCCGGGAGCAGTAACTGCTCCAGTCGCTGCGGCCAATGGCGAAGCGATAGGGCTCCCCTCGGCGGCCTGCGGTGATAATTCCGTGCATGAATCCAGACCTGCGCGACCTATTGGCACCCGATGGGCCCTGATGGCCAACATCGAGGCCTCCGGGAGAATTCATGCCCGATGATGTGCTGGCCAACAAATCCGCAACCATCGAACGCTGCGTGGGCCGCGCACGCGACGAGTACGAGCGAATCCCGGCAAGCTTTGCGACCGATTCCACCCGGCGGGACGCCGCTGCTTGAAAGATGCCGCGCGCAACCCGTGAGCGCCTGAGCCCATGACCCCCCACCAGCGCACCCAACGCTGGACCAGCCTGGCGCTGGTCATTGCGGCCATCATCCTGCTGGTGATCGCAGGCTCCATCGCGCTCGTCAGCCTGACCTACCACGACATGGTGCTGGGTGGCCGCTGGGCCATGAACAGCGAATGGCTGAAGGGCGCCGACGTGCAATCGCGCGCCGCGGCGCTCGGCCAGCTGGGCGACTATTTCGGCGGCACGCTCAACCCCATCCTGAGCTTTTGCGGCTTCCTGGTGTTGCTGGTCACCGTGGTGCTGCAGCGCCGCCAACTGGAGGAGGGCACCCGGCAACTGGAGCAATCCACCCGCGCCATCGACCTGGAGGCGTTCGTGCGGGTCAACGACACGCTGCATGCGGCCGATGGCCTCGCCGCCCGCGAGCGGCTGCTGGTCATGGCGCGCACGGGGCTCACGCAGCAGCCGTTCGACCAGTGGTCACAAGCCGATCGGGCCGCCGCGCACACCGTGGTGCGGCAGTTCGAGCTGGTGGGGCTGTTGGTCGAAGGCCGGCTGTTCGACCCGAACCTGTTTCTGCGTAGCTGGCACGGCTCGATCGTGCGGTGTTGGCGGGCGTGTGAGCCGATGGTGATGCATCAGCGCGAGGAGTTGCAGGAGCCGGGGTTTGGGCGGTATTTTGAGGAGTTGCAGGTGTTGGCGCGGGAGTGCCGGCCGGTGGTGACGCGACGGCTGGGCTACGGGCCGGAATCGGCAAATGATCTGGCAACGCGGCTGTTCACGCAATGATCTCGACCGACGCCCGGCTGCCTTTGATCGGTGTTTGAATGAAAACCTGGTGTTCCCTGCCAGACTGTGTGGCGTTGCGGTGCAGCCAGGCCATTTTGGTGCAGCGCGGGGCTCCTAGCGCCCGAACGCCGCGACCAGGGACTGCCCCGCCAGATCCTTGGCCGACAAAACCGGCGCATTGCCCGCCAATGGCCATTCGATAGCCAAACGCGGGTCGCTCCAGGCAATGCAACGCTCGTGTTCCGGCGCGTAGTAGTCGGTGGTCTTGTACAGAAAGTCCGCATGCTCGGACAGCACCAGAAATCCATGCGCCAGGCCCGGCGGCACCCACAACTGCCGCTTGTTCGTGGCGCTGAGCACTTCGCCGGTCCACCGGCCGAATGTGGGTGAATCGGGCCGGATATCGACCGCAACATCGAAAACCTCACCTGAAACCACGCGCACCAATTTTCCCTGCGGCCTTTCAATCTGGTAGTGCAGACCGCGCAGCACGTTTTTGGCCGAGCGCGAATGGTTGTCCTGTACGAAATGCAGGTCAAGCCCGCTCGCGGCATTGAACTGGCGCTGACTGAAGCTCTCAAAAAAGAAGCCGCGCTCGTCGCCAAAAACCCGCGGCTCCAGCAGCAAAACGTCGGGAATGGAGCAAGGGGTGATCTTCATGCGCCGGCCTTTTCCGCCAGCAGCCGCAGCAGATACTGGCCATAGCCCGATTTGGCCAGCGGCGCTGCCAGCGCCCGCAACTGCGCGTCGTCGATCCAGCCCTTTCGCCAGACGATCTCTTCGGGCGCCGCCACTTTCACATCCTGGCGCTTTTCAATGGTGTGGATGAACTGGCTTGCCTCCAGCATCGACTCGTGGGTGCCGGTATCGAGCCATGCGAAACCGCGTCCGATCGTCTGCACGTCCAGCGTGCCTTGCTCCAGATACAGCTGGTTGAGGGAGGTGATCTCCAGTTCGCCGCGGGCAGACGGTTTGATGCATCTGGCAAACTGCACCACCTGCGTATCGTAGAAATACAGACCGGTCACCGCGAAGCGGGACTTGGGCCGCGTCGGTTTCTCTTCGATGCTGATGGCCCGTTTGTCGGCGTCGAATTCAACCACGCCATAACGTTCAGGGTCTTGCACCGCATAGGCGAACACGGTCGCGCCCCGGGTCTTGCGGTCTGCATTTGCCAGCAGGGTGCCAAAATCGTGGCCATAGAAGATGTTGTCACCCAACACCAGTACGCAGGGCGCGCCAGCAAGGAACTCTTCACCAATCAGAAACGCCTGCGCCAGGCCATCGGGTGTGGGCTGAACCGCATAACTCAACCGGAGTCCCCACTGGGCGCCATCGCCCAAAAGTTGCTGGAAGCGCGGCGTGTCTTGCGGGGTGGATATGACCAGGATGTCCCGTATGCCCGTGTGCAGCAAGGCACTGAGCGGGTAATAGATCATCGGCTTGTCATAGATCGGCAGCAGTTGCTTGCTGACGACCTGGGTTGCCGGATACAAACGGGAACCGGAGCCGCCGGCGAGGATGATGCCTTTGCGGTTGCCGACTGAGTTGGGCGTTGTAGAAGTGTTCATCACCTGGTTTTGTGAAGTGGTTGGGGTGTTGCCATGCGACCGCCAGACAATACCATTGTCAACCGACGGGTCGGCCGGCATCGTCTGGGCCGCCATTTGGGGTGGCTGCACCGGCAAGCATTTCATATGCCGCCAAGCTCCTGGGCGATTCCCAAAAAAGCTGCCGACCTCCGATATGACCCGGCAATTCAAGCCATGCGCTTGAATCTTCCTGTCGAAAGTTCGGCGTGAGACTCGTCGGCGCTGGACAACCCGCCTGAACAAACCATCGAAAATCAAACACGACGGTGGTGCTTCTTGACAAGTGACGATAGCAAGCCATGTTGAGCCTATTGGTCGCCTCAGCTCCTTGCGAGATCATCATGCGTCCGTCGGCGGTGTGCGGCCGTGCTCTGCGCGTGGCGACCCCCGATGCCGTTTGTATGCCATGGCCAGTGACCGTCGAAGTGTGTTTAACACGGGCCTGCGACCAGCCAGCGCACGCACCGTATCCGTTTCCCACCATGTCGAATACGACTCTCTCGACACAATGGTGTCGTCCAGCGATGCCAATCCGCCATCGCTGGTGTACACACGGGCGAATGCTTGCATGGCCGCTTTCCTGACGCGCCGGTCGTAGCTCCCAAACGGGATGGCTACGGACTCGATCGGGTGGCCCGGCAAAACTGCGGCAATTACATCGCGCGCCTGGAAGATTTCGCGTTCAAACGAATCGTCATCCCGGACTCTGCGCCAGTCGACGTGATCCCAACCGTGGCTGCCGACCGTCATTGCGGCGCGGGCGAGATCAGCCAGATCGCTGGCGTCAAGGTAGCCGGGTTTCCCGATCCTGCCGGCGCACACGAAGAACGAAGCCGTCAAACCCCTGGTTTGCAGCGCCGGTACAGCAATCGCGAGATCACTGACATTGCCATCGTCGAAGGTGATTTCGATCGGGATCCGGAATTCGGCTGACACTTTCGGAATAGAGTCCAGTATGGTGAGAAATTTGCGCACGTCGCACCACACCCGACGCTCGTCCTGGTCAACCCAATGGTGCGGTTCACCGAGGCCGTGAAAATTCAGCACCAGTCGCTTACCCACAGTCGTTCCTTTCAAAATCCAAAATACACCATCTCGGTATAGGTGTGTTCGACATCGAGACGGGGGGCAGGTCCCTTGAAGAATTTTCCGGCCCTGCCGGGAAAGTACTTTCCCAGCAGTCCCGCGACAGGGCCGTTTGTGTCGACCAACATTGCCGGATAGCCGCGCGCAGCAAACCAGGCCGAAACAGCCAGACCGTTCGAGATCAGGTCGTCGAGCGATTCGCAGTAAATCAGTTGCGCAACGGGGATCGATTTCACGCGTCGTCGCAGGAATATGAGCGGTATCAACTTGGTACTGGTTTCCAGACAAAAGGCGAAGCACCCGAACTTGGCGTGGTCTGCCAGTATGCGCGCTACCGGTTCTGCAAGCCCGGCGCTGCGTGCCTGATCGGAGGGCACAAATCGTTTTCGACCCGGGCTGGATCGGATGCCGACACACAGCATCTGACCCGCCGTCCATTGTTGAAATCCCCTGGCAACCACCGCCTTGAGGGTGTGGGCTGTGGCCGATAGATTGGTATAGGTCAGGTCAACATGCCCACTGCTGGCCTGCGCATAAAGCTGCAGCGCTGAACGGCCGCGATGTGAGGGATCCACACACCAGCTCGACAGGTTGACGAAGGTCTGCGCGACGGCCCCATATTTGTGAACTGAAGGGATGCAAAGAATAACCCCGCGCATCGTCCCCTTGACGAACATGGCGTGCCCAAAGCGGACGGTATGCGCAGGAGCGTCCAGCCGAGCCAGCTGATTCAGGCCACTTTGCCAATATGCGGGACTTCGATGCGGAAAGCCTTCGCAAAGGACCCGTATGGCCTCGGGCAGGTCCGCCTCGGATATGTCTCGTATCACTGTGCTCATAACGCATGCTCGCTTTCAATTCTGGCGCCCCAAGGGCACGTTCAACGCGTTGCGCGGCCACGCGCACAACCGGAAGGCGGGCAGGCTAGGCGTGTTGGCAATCTTGCTGTTCATCGACCGATATTGCTCGTTGTTCCCAGTTTGCGAACACTCCACAACGCGACCAACCCTCCCAGCAATGCGATGGACCACCCGGCCCCGATACTCAGCACCGCGCCGACGGCACCCAGCACCGGAATGCTGTAGTAGGCACACAGGCAGCCTGCAGCGGACGCGACGAGCCTGCTGGCGAACAGGAGTTGTGGCCTGCGCGCCACGTAGAAGACGTTTTCAGTCGGGGTCACCACGAGCATCAGCAGGCCTACGAGCGCCCAGGCCCACACCATGTTTTTGTCGCTGTATTGCCCGGCGAACAGCAGTGTCAGCAACGGGCCTGCAATCAAACTCAAGACAACCAGATACAGGCCGCCGATGAGGCTGAGCCGCAGAATAGCCCGACCCTGGAATTTGACCAGCGCGCGTCCTCCCTCGGCAAAGGCCCTGGCTGCGTTCGGAAGGTCCAGGTTATTGAATGCGCCGATCATTGTGTTGATCGGCTGTATCAGCATCCGCGTCGCATTGAAAGACGCGACGGCCCGTGGCCCCGACACAACGCCCAGGATGGCCTGAACCGCAAAGTTGTACCCGGCAAAAGCCAGGGCACTTCCGATGGCGGATGGTGCAAACGTTCGCAGCGGCGTCAACCACTGGGCCGTGGGTGCGGACCATCGGACCGGATCGTGCACACCTGCAACGTACAGGGCGCAGACCATTCCGGCCCAATAGGGCAGGGCCGCAAACTCCAGTGGCCACTCGAACACGTAATTGCTGCAGACACCCATGCCGACACCGGCAGCGTAGGCCATTCCGGTCCTTGCCAGGACCGAAAATTGCTTGGCCAGAATCAAACGCCGGCGCAGGTATTCATACGTGAACGCGGGCGGCATCAGAATTGCCGTGTACAGGAAGCTCTTGTACATCCAACTCGAGGTACCCCAAAACACCAGGCATCCTGCCACGATGACGAGAGTCAGCATCGAAAACAATACCGCCCGGTTCATCCAGGTCCAGTTGAACTGATCGTCTTGCCCCAAAGACTGCCCCTTGCTGAAACTGATCATCGGCAAAATGACGATGCTCAGCTGCATGCCTTGGCACAAGAGCAGGAGGCTGCTCGCAAAACTGAATGTGGCCCAATCGAGGGTTGGCAAATGGCGCGCGAAGAAAAGCATGCTCAAGAATCCGGTTCCCGAGATGATGGCCTGCTCGAACAGCGTTGCAGATCGTGGATTCGCAAAAGAGAACATTGAAAGGCCGGATCAGAAAAGTTTGGCGAGTACTGAATGGGGTCGAGGCGACCTATGGCCTTTGGGGTTGCTAGGGCCGTCGTCGCCGGACTGACAAACCAACGCGCGGCTGCGCGAATCACGCCATATAGCGCGCGAGTAGCTCCCCGTACAAAGTGGAGTTCGGAAAGCGGTCGTTCTTGCGCTGCGCGGGCGTCTGCTGGAGGACGTTGAGTATTTTTTGCTTCCAGGTCCGATTACCCCAGGCGCCGCTCCAGAGGTGAATCGCGTAGGTCTCGTTCGTAAAGGTGGGCTTGCGTCGCGGGTTCACCAGATCGCGGAAATTGAAGTAGTGCACCGGATTGAAAACTTCCGGGGGTTTGATGAACCGCTGCAAGCCAAATTTCTGAGCACACAGGGTAGTGAGTTCCGGACCAATTTCCCCGAATACCAGTTGGGTTCGATCGAAGTTGACCGCTTGGTCGTAACAGAACGCCATCTCGGCGCTACCGGCCGGAAACCGCATCACGTTGCAGTTGATGCCGATATTGGCATGCTCGTCGATCCGGTATTTCGGCTTGGCATTCGGTCGATGCATCTCTGCCGCCAGAACAACCTCGTCCGCAAAGTCGAAGGGCCGAATGCAGACCACGTCAAGATCTGCCCAGAAATTGCCCTTTTCATAGAGCAGCTTATAGCGAAAGATGTCGGAGAATGCCGCCCCGAGCACCTTGCCGTCGCGGTTCTTGACCATCTCGAAGGTTGGATGGATGCTGCGGGCGTCCATTTGGACAGCACCTCGGGGGAGATTTTGCATCTCCTCGTAACTGTAGAGATGGTATTGATGGCCGTGGCAAAGGAAGGATTCGATCGACAGGCGCTCCATCTGTCCCAGCACGGTCGACCCGTACCAGAGGCCCTGGATGATTGGGAGCGGCTTGTCTTTCACCCCGGAACGTTGGGTGTTCATGCAGTCGGTCTCCTAATTTATTTCACGTCGGGTTTGCAATGCGACATGCGCGGATGCGCAGCGCGCCAACGCCTTCAAGTCAATTCGAAACACCTCCATGCGACCGAAGTGGCTGGAGGTGTCCACCGGTGTCGCCCAGTCGGGCGTGCTTCCGCCGAAAAAGCTGCTGAAGTAAAAGCCGTCGATACCCAGCGTGTCCACCGTGCGCAAGACAATGTCCGGCGCGTAGACGACAAGCGCATCGTCTGCCCACGCTGCGATGACACCATCGCTCTGGCCAGGGGTATTCAGTCGCACGTATAGGGCCATGTCGACACCACGGCCCGGGGCGAAGCGCCAGTTGCCAAGGCCGAACACACTGCCCCATTTGCCGCTATTGGGCAGGTAGGCGGAAAGTGCGCCGAGTCCCTGCGCCTGCCAGACAAAACGCAAGGAATACCCGTCAGTGCCGTTGGGGACCTTGCCACCGGAGTTCGCAGTGCCACCGTACAGGCCGGGCAATTTGCCGCCACGGACAAACTGGAAGTTGTCTTGCAGCGTTATCCGGTAGCGCACACCGATCTCGTTTGCGGCAGCGATGTTCAACCGGTCAAAACGGGTGCGGAACTGGGCGCCGCCGAGCGGGGCGTTCGCGGTGCGCACTGCCGACGGGTCATAGGATCCTTTCGGGTAGTGCGCGCGTATCCCGTCAGGTTCTTGGCGGATGTTATCTGCACCGAACTGGTAGATGGCGCCGCGATTGCTGCGACTCCAGTCGCCGACGGTGCCGTTCCACAGCGACTCAAGCTGATATTCCGACAACGGACACGCTGCGGAGCTGACGCCTGACAGCATCAGGCCGACCCAACCCAGAAGCAGCCTGGCATCAAGTTTCATTGCGGACCTTGTTGACGAGTTCAAGATAGGATGACCGGATATGTTGGCGGGTGAAACGTTGCCACTCCGGTCCGATGGCGGCGAATGCCGCGGCAAACTTGGGGCGTGCCTCGACCAACTCCCTGATGCCGGCCGCTATTTCCGGTATCGATTTCGGATCGACTTTCACGCCCGGGTACCCGGCACTGAAAAAGCCTTCGAGCCCGTAACCACGACTGGACATAACGGGAATCCCGGCTGCGAGGGCTTCAAGATAAACGAGGCCGAAACTCTCGGGATAACTCGGCAGGACCATCGATCCGTAACGACTCATGGTCCCGCCCATTTCGCCAGCAGGCACATGCCCGATACATCGCACGGCCAATTGCGCGCCGTGGCGACCGATGACTTTGCGGACGCGCGCGACCTCGCGGGTGTCGCCGTGGCCGGCCACGTCGAGCGTCACCATCAGACCCTCGGCCCGTAGCTGCATGACGGCAATCACGACCCGCTCGAAGTTCTTGTAGCGCAGGTTCTGGAAATTGAAAACCGTCAGCAGCGCGAGACTGTCCACGTCGACTCGCATCACCGGCGGTTGTTCGTGAATGCCGCTGATATAGGGCACCACGCAAGCGTACCGCGGGTTTGCGGACAGCCGTTGTTCAAAGCGGCGCTGTGTAATCGGCGTGGGGAAGACCCATGCGCGTGCGCCAGCGGCAATCCGGGCGAAGGAACGCCGGCACCAGGGCAGGGCGCGCCATAACTTTTCGTCGGTGGTGTTCATGAAACCAAGGACATAGGCGCAGCCGAACGCACGGGCAAGCCTTTCGGCAAGGATACCTTCGATGGTGAACTTGTGGCCGAAAATGAGCGTTGGGCGGATGCCCCGCTGATGAAGCCTGGCCATGATGGCATTGGCCAGCCGGTGGAGAAAAAACCGGTGACCAAGACCATAGGGCAAGGCGAAATACCGAATGGCGAGATGCTGCGGAGCGTCCTCGACAACACAGGCGCGGCGCGGATTCGATGTTCGGTTTATCGACACCACATACTGCGGCAGGCTTTCCGACAGTGCGCTCACGAGGCGAACAACAACCGGCGAATTGCGCCCCTCGTTGAGCGAATCGGGGTACTCGCCCGTCAAATGAAGAACGCAATCTCGATCGGTGTGTGTGCGTGCGTCATCGGGCATGGGCGATCGCGCCGCTGCGGCGGTTGTTCCGACGACCCTTGGGCCCGAGCGCTGTGACGCTGTCACGCCGCACCCTTGGGTGTGCGCAACGCGCTTGCGGTTGCCCACATCCAGATGAAGGCCAGCAGGTTCACTGACGGGCCCACCGGGCCGGACTCAAGAAGTCCGAGGAACAGTACATACACGCATACGCCATCGCGCACTGGTGAAGGCCTCACCAGCAAAGTCCAGAGCGAACCCAGCTGGCTCGCGAGTATGAGCGCGAGGCCAACGCCTCCGGTGGTCACCCAGGCCTGCAGCCAAAGGTTGTGGGCCGAGGTGGTAGTCCACCCATAGGGACCCGAGTAGCCAGCAGGAATCAGTTCCCTCGTCGATGCGAAGCCGTAGCCAAGCAGTGGCGCCTGCTTGATCGCGGAGACGACGAATGCCCAGATATCAGTGCGCCCGGTAAAGGTGGTGACCTGGGCGACACGACCGGATCGCGCGACCAACGCGATGAGCGCGTCAACGACACCGGGGTAACCGTTCACAATGACAATGGCGATGGCCCCGAGCAACAGTCCGGGCACCAACAAAAGCGGATGGCGCCGAACGAAAACCAACGTGATAGCTGCGGACAGGCCCAACATCGCGGTGCGACTCTGGGAAAGGATCAGACAGGTCAGGCACACGGGTACGACGATCAGGGCAAGCCACAGGACGGCACGGTTGGGCGGTGAAAACATCGCCAACGCCATCAGCAGGAGCGCCATGGCCGCGACGCCTCCCAGCGCGTTCGCGTTACCGAAGATCCCGCCCAGCCGCAGGGTGGTCCCGTTTTCGTAAACCACCATGGCGATGGACGGCGCTACGGCATACAGCAGCAGCGAGGCCACCGACATGGCAAGAAGCGCGCTCGTCACCCATACCAGGCTGCGCGTGGTGTCCAGCGAGGTCGCCATGATCACCGCCGTAGCCCAAAGACCCAGGAATCCCAGCGCCGCTGCAAAGGTGTAGGCTGGCGAGATCGAGTAGGAGCTGCTTGCGAGCGCCCAAAGACCAAACAAAAGCAGTGCGAAGGTAGACAGGTCCTTGGACGCCAGGCGGAGCACGCTGAAACGCCATGGAAGCAGCAATAAACCTGATAGCCAAATGGCGAATTTTGCGGCACTTTGGGCGTCTATCCCGGTAGACACACCACGCAGGCTCAAGTCAGAGACAAGGACCACCATCACCGCAATCACAAGGAGATACGCCCCCCCTTGTGATCCAGCCATCGCGATCAGCCAGAGCCCGATCGCCGGAAGGAGGATGAGTCCAGCCAGCATGGCCGCCGTCGACGCTCCCTGGTACGACAGGACCGTTATTGACGCCAGCCAGCCCAGGAAACTGAAAGCAACGGCCCAGGCCAAGCCCAGGGCGAGGGCGAAATCGGTCTGGCCCTTGCGTACCGTGCGGGTTTGCGCTGCGGGCCGGCGAACAGAATCGGCGTTCAAGTTTGCCGTCGACGTCACTATTCAGAGCGCCAAATCGCCGAAAATACGGGAGCGTGCGGACTCCGGCACAGCGGAGTACATCTCGGCGATGAACGCGGCCTGTATCGCGTGCCCATGCCCCATGTCTGAATCCAGGCTCGACACGCGAACAAGCATGCCATCAGCGATCACACCGCGCAGGCCGTATCGCATCTGGGCAAGCTTTTGTTCTATGCCCGTGGTTGCCACTTTGTTGCCAACTGTTATCCAATAAGTGATTGGTTCGTGTCGCTGGAACAGTGTGGCCATCAACACCCGAACCGGCAAGGCACCGCCCGAAACGCGCTGCACCCCCCTTTTATTGAAGGTAATCGCAAAGCCTTGTGCCGGATAGCAGCCTTCGGGACGGTGCGCACTCATTCCGTCCGACTGGTCCCCACCATAGGCGACCGAAAGCATGACCCTTTCGCCAGTTGCTTTCACGTAGGTCCGACTCAGCACCTGGTTGTAGATAACGTCGAGCTGGGCTTGAAGGTCTGGCGAAGGCAAGATGAGGGGAAAACCATCTTCGATGCGCCAGGCACCAAACTGTTTGGGAAACAGCGTCTCGAGGTTTGGCGCGCCCAGCTGGTCTGCGAGAAACGATGTCGGTTTGGCAAAGTGTGCCAAGGCCGCGCCGGCCAGCATGACTGCTGCGGCAAGCAGGGCGCGCAAGCGCAGGCTGTTCATTGGTGCGAATCCCGATCTTTGAAGACCAGGCGCAGCAGCTTGTCGGTGGTCATCATCAGCAACAAGCCCACGATGAACAGGACCATGCCGGCAAACCGGTGCACGAATCCCTGACCAGCTTCATCACCAAAGTGGTAGGTCACCAGCACCAGGATCATGACCCGGATGATGTTGGAGATGAACGAGATCGGGATGATCAGGACAGCCAGCGTGACATTGCGCGCCACCCTTGTGCTGTTCATCAGGTTCATGTACAACAGCCCCAACGCTTCCAGCGTGAACATCGAGTTCAGGCCGGCGCACACGTCTGCAACCAGCAGCTGGTATTGCCCGATGCTCAGAATCACGCCAGCGCGTGCCACTGGGTACCCGACGCCATGCAGCAAGCTCTCGGCCACCGCCGACACGGCTGACTTGAGCGGCCCGGTCAGCGATGCAACCACCGATCCGGGCAGCGGCACCATAAACAACATGAAGAACAACGGAAACCACGCCAACCGCAGGGCCGCGCGCCCCACGAAAAGCAGCAGCAGCGCGATCAGTATCAGGATCTGCGACGACACCTCGAACATCAGAATTCCCTGGGTGCGGCCGAACGCGTACAACAACGCCCCCATAACCAGAAACACGGCAGCAAGGCCCCTCTCTGGAAGCGAAGGCAATGCCGCGATTGCGGCGCGTTTGCGCCAAAGCAGCCATAGGCTCAGCACCAGGATGATGGGGCCATGGCCCTGTTCGTCCGAGGGCCAGATGCGTCGCGACAGGTCAAGATACGTGGGTATGTAAAGCGCAGCCAATCCCAGCAGCAGCATGGCCGCCGCGAGCCAGTCCACGCCAGCCGGCAACGTTGCCGCTTGCGTTGTGGGTGGATCAGCGCGGAAGGTATGTGCGGCGTTGTTCATCCGATGAACTCCCTCAACGCATCCACCAAGCCATGCCTTGCGTCGGATTGCGAGTCGATCGACTGGGGCGGGGTCAGGCCCCTGGCGCGCCAGACGTCGAGTGTCGCGTTCAATTGTGATTCGTCGTCCGCGGCATAGATGCCCGGCTTGTCCTTGAGCCAGCGCAGGGTCGCGATCTGGTGGTCGTTGCGGGTCTCCTTCAGGGCGCCGCGGCGCGGCATGAGCAGCATCGGCTTGCAGTGTTCGAGGGCCGTCAATACCGAGCCCATTCCCGCATGGGCGACGACCAGCTCGCTGTCCCTGACCAGTTCCGCGAACCGGACGGGTGACACCGACCCGAACGCGCGCAACGCAACTGGCTTGAACAGGGCATCGTCGCCAATCTGCGCAACCACCTCGACGGTCGGGTTGCGGCGCGCCCATTCATCCATCGCCCTTACCAGACGACGAAACGGCATCTGCGAGCCCACGGTCACGAAAATCAAAGGACTGCGCCTTTGTACAGGGGACCGCCCTGAGTCTCCAGGTGTTTCCACTGTGTGAGTTGCAGATCTGCAAACTTGCCAACATGTTGGCCGGAGAGCGACAAGCGTTCCACGTTGGCAATGCTGTCGAGCCAAACGGTCCTGGCGCCGACCCATTTGCCGACACGCAGCGCCACGAGCCCGGGCGCCGCGCCGGAGGTGATGACAACGTCCGGCCTCTCGCGCAGCACTACCCGCGTGACCTGCAATACCATCCTTAGCAGCCTCCACCGGTTCCATCGGGTGGCATCGTGAATTCGGTAGAAGCGTGCCCCCTCCACCTGGGAGCGGTAGCTGTCCTGTACGGTCACATACGCCACGTCGTCGTCACGCCAGGCGTCGCGCAAGCGCAACAGTTGCACCCAGTGTCCGCCACCAGAGGCCACAAGCAAGACGCGGCGTTTCATCGCAGTACCTCCCGCCGTGATTGATCCAGTGGGGGCCGCACAGGCGTCAAATCAGTCGAAACCGCTAGACTGCCGCCGGGGGTGTTATTCATGTTTTGTCTACCTTGTGCCGCGGGTTACGTCCTCACCTGTTTTCGGAATTGGCGCGCCTGAAAGCGCTTTCTTGTCAGTTTATTTGCGTGACCGGACCTGTCAATAGGGTCTACCCCCCTCACAACAAAAAGTCAATAGGTTGCCCTTGGTCCCAGGTTGAAATGTCCCTTCTTCGATTTGGTTTTCTTTGCAAAGTTCGGAACG
>JANNKH010000099.1:0-3413 GCA_031396205.1 Rhodoferax sp. | reverse complement strand
TGGGCACGCCCGAAGTCAGCATGCAGGTCCAGCATGTACTGAACAGCGACGTGGTGATGCAGTTCGACGAATGCACGCCCTACGAGACCAAGGGCCACGTCACCACCGAGCGCGAAGCGCGCAGCTCGATGGAGCTGAGCCTGCGCTGGGCCGGGCGTTGCAAAACCGAGTTCGACCGGCTGGAGAACCCGAACGCCTTGTTCGGCATCGTGCAGGGCGGCATGTTCGAACACCTGCGCCGGGAGTCGCTGGAGCAACTGGTGGCGATGGATTTCCCGGGTTACGCGGTCGGTGGCGTCAGCGTCGGCGAACCCAAGGACGAGATGCTGCGCATCATGGCGCACACGCCGCACCGCCTGCCAAGCCACAAACCGCGCTACCTGATGGGGGTGGGCACACCCGAGGACCTGGTCGAAGGCGTGGCGCAGGGCGTGGACATGTTCGACTGCGTGATGCCCACGCGCAATGCGCGCAATGGCAGCCTGTTCACCCGTTTCGGCGACCTGAAGATCCGCAACGCCCGTCACAAGGCCGACCCGCAGCCGCTGGACAGCAGTTGCACCTGCTACGCCTGTGCGGGCAGCTCCGGTGTCGGCTACGACCAGGGCGGCCGCGACGGCTTTTCACGGGCGTATCTGCACCACCTGGAGCGCTGCGGCGAAATGCTCAGCCCGATGCTGGCCAGCATCCACAACCTGCACTATTACCTGAACCTGATGCGCGAGGTCCGCGACGCGCTGCACGCCGGCAGGTTCGGCGCGTTCCGCCGGAAATTCGCAGCCGAGCGCGCCCGCGGTGTCTGAGCGTGCGCGGCGCCAGCAGGCGGGGCAGCGCGACAAAGTCCGGCTAGACCGACGATCTACCTCCGGTCAAATGCAGCAGCCAGGTCTTGTCGGTGCGCAAAATCATCGGCCCATTGCCGGGACGAGCCATGGCGCTGGATCTTCGCGTCCAGCGACTGCGCCTCGACGACGCTGTATTCGCACTGACAGCTGCAGATCAGCTGCGGCAACCCGTCTGCTTTGACGTCGCAACGCATGGCGCGGGTGCCTGGTGCATCAAGTCCGTCTTTCACGGACCGCAGCAATCGGGCAGGTAAGTCAAGGCAAACCACACCAGCCCACCACAGAACGCCACTGCCAGCAGGCAGACGATCAGCAGCCGACCAAAGCGCGGTTCCTTTGCAGCGTCAGCTTCCATGCCATATTCCCGGGGTGACTCTGCCGCTCGGATGTCCTACCAACGCGGCGGACTGCGAGCCACGACAGAGCACGCCGATGGTACGCCGAATCGACTCGGCGCACTGCATCCTGCCAGCCAATCCGGCACCGCGGCTGTCGCGCCCCGATGGTCCGGTACCCGGGCAGCCAGCAACGCTCTCTGCACGTCGGGCCTCGACCGATAATGGGCCGACTGGAGCCGACCCATGACCGATCAACGCAACGTGCTGGGACAACCGATCGGTACGCCGCTGACAAGCGTGTTCCCCCGTCCTCGTCCGCCGATGACGTCGTTGGTCGGGCGCTACTGCAGCGTGGTTCCAACCGACGTCGCGGCCCACGCCGGCGATCTCTTCGAGGCCTTCGGTGCCGATCGCGATGGCCGAAACTGGACCTACCTGCCCTATGGCCCGTTCGAAGTGCTGGCCGATTTCCGCAACTGGATGCAGGCAACCTGCACCGGGCAGGACCCGCTGTTCCACACCATCCTGGGCCACGCCCGCCGGCCGCAGGGGCTGGCCAGCTATCTGCGGATAGAGCCGGCGACAGGCGTTATCGAGGTCGGCCATATCCACCTCGCGCCCGCCTTGCAGCGCACGGCCGCCGCCACCGAGGCCATGGCCCTGATGATGGGCCGGGTGTTTGACGAACTGGGGTATCGCCGATACGAGTGGAAGTGCGACGCCTTGAACGAACCCAGCCGCAAGGCGGCCGCGCGACTGGGCTTTCGCTACGAAGGCACGTTTCGCAAGGCCACGCACTACAAGGGGCGCAACCGCGACACTGCCTGGTTCTCGATCGTGGACGATGAATGGCCGGCACTGCGTACGCTGTTCCAGCAATGGCTGTCGCCTGAGAACATGGACGCACGCGGGCATCAAGAGCGCAGCATCGGGTCATTGCGGTCGAGTGCGGCCGGTTCCGTGGCAGGCTGACCGGCGCCGCCGACAGGCGCGCGCCAGCAGCGACGCCAGTTGCGTTCAGGCGCGCAGCTTCGCGTTCTCCGGATCGAGCGGCGACTCGACCAGGAAGGTGGCCTTCTTGCGTTCGCCCAGCACCTCGATCTCGAGTTCCTGCCCCGCCTCGGATAACTCCGGGACGATGTAACCGACCCGGACGCGGTGCTGGGCCTACTGTTCGCGCACGGCCAGCGCTATCGCGAACCGTCTTGGCGGCGCTATCCGGTAGCGGGGCGCCCGTGTGTCAAGGCTCCGGCTTAGTTCCGTGAGACGGCGTTCGGGATCCGAAAGTATTACACTCTTCTCAAGTATTACCAAAAAAACTGGAGCGATCATGCACCCAGCCCTGACAGTCAAGAGCCAGGTCACCGTGCCCAAGGAAATTCGGCTTTTTCTGGGAATTGGGCCCGGCGAGCGGATCAAGTTTGAGCCGATGGCGGATGGGCGCGTTGCGATCGCGCCCGCCGAGCCCCGCAAGGCGAACACGCAGGACCCGTTCGAGCGCATGAAGGGCAGCGGCAAACGTGGCACCAGCACGGAGAAGATCATGCGCGCAACGCGCGGCGACGACTGGAACAAGTAGCGCCAATGATCCTCATCGACAGCAACGTCCTGCTCGACGTGATCTCCAAAGACCCCGTCTGGTGCGAATGGTCACTGGCACAGCTTCGCCTGGCCAAGGCACAGGACAAACTGACCATCAACGCCATGGTCTTTGCCGAAATTGCCGTCGCTTACGACTCCGTCGATGAACTCGAGTCGTTTCTCAAGCCCACTGGTATCCTGGTGAGCCCATTGACCACTCAGACTGCCTTCGTGGCCAGCCGTGCCTTCATGCGGTACCGCGTTGCCAAGGGGACAAAGACGGGCGTATTGCCGGACTTTTTCATTGGCGCCCATGCAGAAGCGGAAGGCTGGACCTTGATGACCCGCGACGCCACGCGATACCGCCGCTATTTTCCGAAGGTCTCCTTGATCTGCCCTTGAGCAGGTCCGCCCGGCCACAGTCTCCCCGGGTTTCCCGACAGCCGCCGCCTTTCAGGACCGCGGCTTGCTGTTCTCCGGGTCGTACAAGGCTTGGTACCCCACCGCCTCGACCTTGACCGGGTAGACATCCGCGAAGTACTGGATCTGCAGTTCACGCCCCACTTCGGCATACGCTTGCGGCAGGTAGGCCAGCGCAATGTTCTTGCCGATGCTCGGGCCGAAGGCGATGCTGGTGGTCCAGGAGCGG
>JANNKH010000033.1:0-20330 GCA_031396205.1 Rhodoferax sp. | reverse complement strand
GCGCTGCACTGCGGTCTATACACTGCCGCCCATGACTGCCGCCCTGGCGCGCCATTCGGACTACCGACCAGACAGGCTTTCGAGCCTGCGTACGGGCGTGACGATCGGCAGCACCGATGACTTCCTGTTCGCGATCCGGACCCTGGGCGCGGCAGAGTTGTGCAACATCTACGGCGCGACCGAAACCTGCGGCAATTGCGCGGTCACCTGGCATCACTGGCCGGTGGCGCGCCGCTCGACCTGCCAGGGACCCCCATTGCCCGGACAGCAACTGCGCTTCGTCGACGAGGAAAGCGGCGCGCCGGTGCCGCCCGCAACCCCGGGCCTGATCGAGGTCCGGGGCTATACGACGACAGGCTACAGCGGCACCAGCGCCGCACAGAACGACAAGGCGTTCACGGCCGACGGCTACTACAGGACCGGAGACATGGGCATGCTCAACGCCGCAGGCGATTTTGTGTTTGTCGGGCGTGTCAGCGAGATGATCAAGCGCGCCGGCATCAATGTTTCCCCCGCGGAAGTCGAGGAGGTATTGCGCCGGCATCCTTCTGTGCGTGACGTGGCCGTGGTGGGCGTGCCGGATCCGGCGCGCGGCGAGCGCATCTTCGCTTTCGTGGTGCCGGTTGCGCCGGATCAGTTCGACGCGGTGGCGCTGCAGCGCCATTGCGCCGCTGAAGCCTCCAAGTACAAATGGCCGGACCAGATCGAATGCTGCGCCAGCCTGCCGCTGACGACCACGGGCAAGCTGCAGCGGCGCGCGCTCCAGACGATCGCGATTGCCCGTGCGGCGGAACTGGCGGTCAAGCCGGTCGCACCATGACGGCGCCGATACGTTCGACCCGCAACGCAATCGCGCAGATGCTTCGGGTCAGGGTGCGTTCGGTGTTGCGGCAAGCATACGCATGACCCCTGCAGCGGCAACCGCCGCCCGGCGTGTCGCCGTGATTGGCGCCGGCGCCGCCGGCCTGTGCAGCGCCAAGTACCTGCTGGCGCGAGGCGTCGAGGTGGTGGTGTTCGAGATCGGCAGCGCCATCGGTGGCCTGTGGGTGTACCAGAACGACAACGGGCTCGGCCCCGCCTACCGCTCGCTGCACCTGAACTCCGAAGCCCGCGTCACGGCCTACCTGGATTTCCCGTTTCCCGATGGCAGCCCGCTATTTCCCGACCATGTGCAGGTGCGCCAGTACCTCGAAGCCTACGCCCGGCGCTTCGACCTGGTGCGCCATATCCGGTTCCGGTCGCGGGTGCTGGATGTGCGTGCGCAGGGCGCCGGCTGGCGCCTGCAGCTGGACGGCGCAAAAGATGAGGATTTCGACGCCGTCGTCGTGGCCAGCGGACACCAGGGCGTTCCGATGCACCCCGCGTGGAAGGACGACTTTGACGGCGAGTATCTGCATTCGCACAGCTACCGTGTGCCAGAAGCGTTCCGCGACAAGCGGGTGCTGGTGGTCGGCATGGGCAACAGCGCGGTGGACATCGCCTCGGACATCTGCGTCGTGACCCGCGCCACGACGATCTCCGCACGCTCGCCGGTGCTGGTGATGCCCCGGGTGTTGTTCGGGGTGCCGACCGCGCGCGTATTGGGCAAACTCGAAAAGCGCTGGATGCCCTGGCCGCTGCGCCGCTCGATCCGCGAATTGCTGACGCTGATCGTGCACGGGCGTATGGAGCAATGGGGTTTTGTCACGCCCAAGACCCGCACCCACCCGACCAGCCATCCCAGCCTGATGTCGCATTTCGTCTGGGACCGGATCAAGGCCAGGCCGGGCATCGCCTCGGTCCGCGGCAAGGTGGTGCAGTTCGTCGACGGCAGCAGCGAGAGTTTCGATGCGGTCATCGCCGGCACCGGCTACGCGGTCGAGCTGCCCTTCCTCGCGCCGGCGTTGCGCCCGCTGGACGGCCACCGGCTCGAGCTGTTCCTGCGCGTGGTGCACCCGCGCCAGCGCGGCCTGTACTTTGCCGGCATGTTCAACGTGGCCGGCGGCGGCAACATCCGCATGATGGACGACCAGGCGCAATGGATCACCGCGCTGGTCTGCGGCGACGAAAAGCTGCCTGCCGAGCCGCACATGCGCCGCGTGATGGAACAGGAGCAGGCCTTCCTGCGCCGACACTACCCCGGTAGTGCGCGTTACGCGCTCGAACTCGATCCCGCCTTCTACCGCAAGCAGTTGCAGCGCGAGCGCAGGCGCGGCGCCGCGGCCGCTTTGCAAATTACCTGACCCCCAAAGGAGAACCCAGGTGACCCTTCGTGACAAGGCCTGCGTAAGCGGCATTGGCGAGACCGCCTACACGCGCGGATCGACCCGCTCCGCGTTCGAACTGCAGATCGAATCCTCGCTCAAGGCCATCGCCGACGCGGGCCTGACGCCCAAGGACATCGACGGCGTGATCCCGATCGGCATCGTCAGCGGTACCGCCGACGACTTCATCGAGAACTTCGGCATACCGGACCTGCGCTTCTCGGCCGTGGTGCCGCATGGCGGCGCCAGTCCCGTCATGGCCTTGCAGTGCGCCGCCGCGGCCGTCGCCGCCGGGGCCTGCAACCATGTGCTGATCACCTTCGGGCGCAATGTCAGCGCGGCCGCGAACAAGGCCGGCGCGCGCATCCATGCAATGCCCCAGTTCCACTATGTGACCGAGTTCGAACATCCGATGGGTGCGAGCGCACCGGCACAGTTGTACGCGCCGATGGCGCGCCGGCACATGGAACTGTACGGAACCACGATCGAGCAGTTCGGCGAGGTCGCCGTTGCCTGCCGCATGCATGCGCTGCTGAACGACAACGCGTTGATGAAGAAGCCGATCACGCTGGAGGACCACCGCAACTCGCGCATGATCGCCGATCCATTCCGGCTGCTCGACTGCAGCCTCGAGAGCGACGGCGGCGCGGCGGTCGTCGTCAGTGCGGCCGAGCGCGCGGGCGACCTGCGCCGGCGCCGGGTGTTCATCTCCGGAGTCGCCGAGGGGCACCCCGACTCCCCCGGCTCGATCACGCAGCGCCCTGACATGACCAGCCTGGGCATCGGCAAGGCCGCGCCGCGCGCATTCCGCATGGCCGGTGTGACCCCGGCCGATATCGACGTCGCGCAGATCTACGACTGCTTCACCTATGCGGTCATCCGCCAGCTCGAGGACATGGGCTTTTGCGCCAAGGGCGAGGGCGGGCCCTTCGTGCAGGGTGGCCGGCTGCAACTGGGTGCCACGCTGCCCACCAACACCCATGGTGGCCTGTTGTCGCAGGCCCATATCTGGGGCCTGAACCACATCGTGGAGCTGGTGCGCCAGCTGCGCGGCGACGGCGGCCGGGCCCAGGTCGCCGATGCGCAGGTCGGCCTGGTCACCGGTTATGGCGACCTGGGTGACGGTGCGCTGGCCATCATGCGCAGAGGATAGGACACATGAGCAACACGACCCGACCCGCCCAGTTGCCGACCGAGCTCTCGCGCCCGTTCTGGGAGGCCGCCTCCCGCGGGCAGCTGGTGCTGCAGTGTTGCAGCGCCTGCGGCACGATCCGCCACTATCCGCGCCTGTTGTGCGATCGCTGCTATGGCGACGCTGCGCATTGGGTGCCGGCCAGTGGCAACGGCACGATCCATAGCTGGACGGTCGCGCATTACGCCTACCATCCGTCGTTTGCCGCTGAATTGCCGTATGTGCTGGTGACGGTCGATCTTGCCGAAGGCGTGCGCGCGCTGGGCCGCTGGCGCGGAGCGCCGGCACTGGCACTGGGCCTGCCGGTGCAGGGTCGATTTGCGCCACGCGATGACGGCGTCGATCTGGTGTTCGAACCTCTGGCCGGGTAGGGTCGGGCCGCCTGAACGCAAGCATGGGTGCCCGATGGCGGCATGGTGACGGATGCGGCACAATCATATACTCGCCAGTATGAAACAGAATTCATCCTCCCGCAGCACCGCACCGAGATCGGCCCGTGCAGCCGCCACCGTGCGCCGCCCGGCGCGCTCGGTCGCCGGCAGCACACCGTTGGCTGCAAGCCGGCGCGTCGAAGCCCGGGCACCGGGCGGCCTGGAGGATATCCGCGAAGCCGTGTCCCGACTCAAGCGCGAGCGCATTCTGTCCACGGCGGTGGAGCTGTTCCACCAGCATGGCCTCAACAACACCACGCTGGAGGCGGTGGCCGAGCGGATGAATGTCACCAAGCCATTCATTTATTCGCACTTCAGGTCGAAGAGCGAATTGCTGGCAGAAATCTGTGCACAGGGCATTCGCGCCTCGCTCGATGCGTTGAACCGGGTCGTCGCCTCGACCAGCACGGCAACCGAGAAGGTGCGCGCGCTCACCCGCGCCTTCATGCTCGCGGTGATCCAGAATCAGGGGCACATCGCGATCTACACGCGCGAACAGAAGCACCTGTCGCGCGAAGACAGCGCGGCCATCGACAACATGCGGCGCGAGTTCGACCACAAGCTGTGCGCAATTCTCCAGCAGGGCGTGGAGACCGGTGAATTTGCGATCGACGACGTGCAGCTGGCTTCGCTGGCCATTGGCGGCATCGTCAGCTGGTCCTATGTGTGGTATCGGCCCAGCGGACGTCTGGAGCCCGAAGAGACCGCCGAGCGGATCGCCGACCTGGTGCTGGCCATGGTCCAGACCAAACCGGCGCGCCGCAAGCGCGCCCAGCCGGCCGTTTCAGCAATCGCCTGACCTGAGCCGGCTTTGCCGGCCGGTTCAGCGGTCGGACAATGCCGCCCGGGCGTCGAGCAACTCTGCGTTGTGCTGGCCCAGTTGCGGAGCCTGGCGCAGCAGATCGGCGACCAGGCCATCGATCAACAGCGGCTGGCGGACGAATGTCTGCATACCGTTCGGTCCATCGACCTGCACCGCCATGCGTCGCGCGACGAGCTGCGGATCGGCCAGCACCTGGTCGAGCCGGCGCACCGGGCCAAAGGCAATGCCGTGCGCCGCGAGTTGGCGGTACAGGTCGTCATAGGTCCATCGGGCGATCGCCGCACGCAAGACGGGCCCGATCTCCGCGGCACGCCCGTTGCGCTCATGCTCCGACAACGACTCGAACTGGCCCAGTTCCAGCAGCCGGCACAGTGCGCTCCACATAGGGTCTTCACCGGCAATGCTCAATGTGAGCTGATGCTTGTCGGCAGTCACGAACAGGCCGTAACCCGGGTCCAGCGGTGGCAGTATCCGGGTCGGCAGCCCATTGGCCGGAGGCACCAGGAACGGCGTCATCCAACTGGCCAGCGAATCGAACATCGACACGTCGACGCAGGCGCCCTGACCTGATCTTGCGCGCGCAAACAGTGCGGTGACGACGCCCATGGCGGCGAACATGGCCGAGGCAATATCGGCCAGCGGCAACACCGGCAACGCGAGTGCGGCCTCCTGCCCGATCGGCACGTCGATCATACCGACGGCGGCCTGAATGCTCAGGTCATGCCCGGCCACCGCCGCGTTAGGGCCGGTTTGCCCGAACGAGGAGATCGACACGAACACCAGTTCGGGCCTGCGCGCACGCAACGTCTCGGCCCCGATGCCGAGCCGAGCCATCACGCCGGGGCGAAACCCCTCCATCACGACGTCGGCGGTGTCGACCAGCAGCAGGAAATCCGCCAGGCCCCGCGCGCTCTTGAGGTCCAGCGCCACCGAACGCTTGTTGCGGCACAAGGCCGCAAACAGGCCGGGGAATCGACGCGCCGGATCTCCGCCGCCTGGGCGCTCGACCATCACGATATCCGCCCCCAGATCGGCCAGCAGCATCGTCGCATACGGACCCGGATACTGCTCGGCCAGACTGATCACGCGCACGCCGGCAAGAGGTAAAGATGCCACGACAACCCTCCTTCACGAACTTTGACCGGCGCAAGAGAATACTGACCAGTATTTGTATCATACTTACAAAACACTAAATCGTACCAGCAGAAAAAAAATTATTCTGATAAGTCTGATGTGGTGCTAGAATTTTTTGACCAGGGGACGATGGCGCAATGTCGACATGCACGGCATTACCCGTGTCGAAGATCCGCCCCCGCAACCGTTCCATTGAAGGGTGAGCAATGACCAAGAGAATGCAGGTCGGGGTGAGCGCAGACGCGGTCTTCGCGTCGCGTAATCCCGAACCGTCCTCACTTGAGGAGATGCCGTCCCGCTCGGTCGCGCAGGCCGCGCGGCGCTGTGCCGAGCTGCCGACATACCCTGTCCATGTCAAAGGCATCGTGGTCGCTCGCAACCCGGCACTGCCGGTCACCGACATCAAGGGCCTGGTCGCCATCGCCTGCAACTCGAGCATCTGCAGGCGATGGAGCGGCTGCGCGCGCTCGACCCGTCCGAATCCTGATGCCACGAGGAAGCGAAATGTCCGATGAAGTCCTGGTAGAACACATCGACGGCATGGTGATCGTCACGATCAACCGGCCGGAACAGAAAAACGCGGTCAACCGCGCGGTGTCGTACGGCGTGTGCGAGGCGCTCGACGAGATGGACCATCGCGCCGATTTGCGGATCGGCATCCTGACCGGTGCCGGTGGCACGTTCTGCTCCGGCATGGACCTGAAGGCCTTTCTGCGCGGCGAGGTGACCCGGGTCAAGGGCCGCGGCATCCTGGGGATTGCCATGACGCCGCCACGCAAGCCGCTGATCGCGGCTGTCGAGGGCTATGCGCTGGCTGGCGGCTTCGAATCCGTGCTGGCCTGCGACCTTGTGGTGGCCGCGCGCGACGCCAAATTCGGCTTGCCCGAGGTCAGGCGCGGACTTGCCGCGGCTGCAGGCGGGCTGATGCGCCTGCCGCGGCTGATTCCGCAGCGCATCGCGATGGAAGCGGCGCTCACTGGCGACATGCTGTCGGCCGAGCGCCTGCACCAGTACGGCCTGATCAACGTATTGACCGAACCCGGCCAGGCGCTCGAAGAGGCGAAGAAGCTGGCGCGCCGCATCCTGGCGAACGCGCCCTTGGCCGTGGCCGCCAGCAAGCAGGTGATCATCGAACAGCGCGACTGGCCGCTGGACCAGATGTTCGCACGCCAGGAGGGCATCACCGGCCATCTGCTCAAGTCGGCCGATGCGCGTGAAGGCGCCAGCGCATTTGCCGAGCGGCGCGCGCCGGTCTGGAAGGGCGAGTAGGCCCTGCCTGCGCTGCACGTCCTCCCAACCCCAACCAGCCGCATTCAAGGAGCCCCCACCGTGTCGTCCATGGACCCCGAACTGGAAGTACTGCTAGCGTTGGGCCGCAAGGCGGCTCGGCCGCCGTTTGAAGCCCTGACACCCGAGGCTGCGCGCGCCGCCTATGCCGCCAGCTGGGACCTGCTGCAGCCGGCGGTGCAGCCGGTCGCATCGGTGCGCGACAGGACGGTGACGGGCAGCGGTGGCGACCTGCGCCTGCGCATCTACCGCGGCACAGGCACCCAGGCGCAGGAGCCACTACCGTGCATGGTGTTCCTGCACGGCGGCGGCTGGGTCATCGGCAGCCTGGACAGCCATGACCGTTTGTGCCGCATCCTGGCGAACCGGGCACGCATCTGCGTGGTGGCGGTGGACTACCGCCTTGCGCCCGAACACCGCTTTCCCGCCGCGCTGGACGATTGCGTCACGGCGCTCGAATGGGTTACCCACAACGCCGGCGAACTCGCTGTCGCGCCCGAACGCGTCGGCGTGGGCGGCGACAGCGCTGGTGGCAACCTGGCCGCTGTGCTGGCGCTGATGGGTCGTGACGGCAGTGCTCCGGCCAGCATGTTCCAGGCCCTTTTGTATCCGGTGCTGGACCTGAGCGCGAGCAGCGCATCGTACCGGGCCATCACCTCGGGCGTTCCGTTGACGGCAGCCACCATGCACTACTTCATCGACCACTATGCGCCCGACGCTGCCGACCGGCTGGATTGGCGCGCATCGCCGCTGAAAGCCGCCAGCCTGGCCGGAACCCCGCCGGCGCTGTTGATGACGGTGGCGCACGATCCGCTGTGCGACGAGGGCCGGGCCTATGCCCGGCGGCTGGAAGACGAGGGCGTGCGTGTCACCGCGCTGCACCTGAGCGACCACATGCATGGCATGCTGATGCACGGCAAGCTGATCCAGGCCAGCAATCGGATGCTCGATTTCGTCTGCGCGGCGATCGGCGATGCCTTGCACCGGGGCCAGCCGGTAGCCCGGCGGGCCACACCATAGGAGATCCTTCATGAAACACCATGACACTGCCGGCATACGGCACTGTGACGCTGTCGTCATCGGCGCCGGCTTCGCTGGCCTGTACATGCTGTACCGGCTGCGCCAGCTCGGCCTCACCGCGCGGGCGTTCGAGGCCGGCGACGGCGTCGGCGGCACCTGGTACTGGAACCGCTATCCGGGCGCGCGCTGCGACGTGGAAAGCATGCAGTATTCGTATTCGTTCTCCGAGGAGCTGCAGCAGGAATGGCAGTGGAGCGAACTCTATCCGCGTCAGGATGAAATCCTGAACTACATCAACCATGTCGCGGACCGCTTCGGCCTGCGCCCCGACATCCAGTTGCAGACCCGCGTGACGGACGCCCGCTATGACGAAACCCAACAGCGCTGGAGCGTCGGCACCGATCGCGGTGACCAGGTCTCGGCGCGCTTCCTGATATCGGCCGGTGGCTGCCTGTCGGCGGCCCGCGTGCCCGACGTGCCTGGGCTGGCCGACTTCCAGGGCAGCTGGTACCACACCGGCAACTGGCCGCACGAGCCGGTGGACTTCAGCGGCAAGCGCGTCGCGGTGATCGGCACCGGCTCCTCCGGCATCCAGATCATCCCGGCCATCGCCCGCCAGGCGCGCGAGCTGGTGGTATTCCAGCGCACACCCAACTTCAGCATTCCGGCCTGGAATCGTCCACTGCCCGAAGACGAGCAGCAGGCCTGGAAGGCCCACTACCCGGAACACCGCAGCAAGGCCCGCACCACCCGCTCGGGCATCCTGTACCAGTACAGCGACCGCGCGACCTGGGACGTCGACGAGCTAGAGCGCCAGCAGGAGTATGAACGCCGCTGGACGCGCGGCGGCGCCAACTTCACCCACGCCTTCAACGACATCTTCGTCGACCGCAAGGCCAATGACAGCGCGGCCGAGTTCGTGCGCGACAAGATCCGCGCAACTGTCAAGGATCCGCAGGTTGCGGCCATGCTGGCTCCGACCGACCACGCCATCGGCACCAAGCGCATCTGCGTCGATACCGACTACTACCGGACATTCAACCTGCCGCATGTGCGGCTGGCGGACCTGCGCGCGGCACCGATCGAGGCCGTGACCGCCAGCGGCATCCGCACCCGGGACGCCAGCTATGAACTCGATGCGATCGTCTTCGCCACCGGCTACGACGCCGTCACCGGTGCGCTGGACCGGATCGACATCCGGGGCAAGGGCGGGCAATCGCTGAAGGAAAAATGGTCGCACGGCCCGCGCACCTACCTGGGTCTGATGGCTTCGGGCTTCCCCAATTTCTTCATGATCACCGGGCCAGGCAGCCCGTCGATCCTGACCAATGTCGTCGTCGCAATCGAACAGCATGTGGACTGGATCGCACGCTGCCTCGAGCGCATGCAGGCGCAGGGCCTGCAGGTGGCCGAAGCACTGTCCGGCGCCGAGGAGGAGTGGGTCAGCCACGTCAACGAGGTCGCCTCCAAGACCCTGTTCCCGACCACCAACTCCTGGTATATGGGCGCCAATATTCCAGGCAAGCCTCGCGCATTCCTGCCCTATGTCGGCGGCTTCGCGAACTACACCGCAATTTGCGAGAAGGTCATCTCCGAGAACTACAAGGGTTTCGATTTCATCGCGGGCAATGCCGCCCTGCAAACACGCTGAGGATGCAGACATGGCACGATTCACGGGCAAGGTATTCCTGATCTCCGGCGGCGCGCGCGGCCTGGGCGAGGCACAGGCGCGCCAGCTGGCCGCCGAAGGAGGACGGGTCGTCATCGGCGACCTGCTGCAAGACGAGGGGCGCAGGCTGGCCGCCGAGATAGGCCAGGCCTGCACCTTCGTGCCGCTGGATGTCACCAGCGAATCGCAGTGGAGCGAGGCGGTCGCGATTGCCGAGGGTATCGGCAGGCTGCATGGACTGGTCAACAACGCGGGCGTCTACACGCCGATGCCGCTGGTCGATACCGACACCGCGCAGTTCGAGCGCCACACCCGCGTCAACCAGCTCGGAACCTTCCTGGGCATGCGCGCCGCGGTGGCGGCCTTCGAGCGCACCGGCACCGGTGCGATCGTCAACATGTCGTCCACCGTGGCCTTGCGCAGCGCGCCCAACGCGATCGCCTACACGGCCAGCAAATGGGCCGTACGCGGCATGACCAAGGCTGCGGCGCTGGAGCTGGCGGACCGCCATATCCGCGTCAACTCGGTGCATCCGGGGCCGATCGACACCGACATGATCGCCTTTCGCACACCCGAGGAAAACCTGTGCAGGGTCCAGCAGGTGCCGATGAAGCGGCTGGGTACGAAGGAGGAGATCGCCAGGCTGGTGCTGTTCCTGCTGTCGGACGACAGCCTTTACATGACGGGCTCGGAGATCGCGATGGACGGCGGCGCCGCGCTCTAGCCGCCGCCCCAACAAGCACCGGCAGCCGGTCTTTGAACCTAGGGAAAACCCCTAGTTCAAATGTGATACCGACAAAACACGAAAAGCTACTCTCCGGTATACTTTTCGTCGCGGAGTATCGATTTTCATGAACTCGACATGCGATCGTCGATCCGACAGCAGCCATCGTCAACAACCGCACACCACTACCGACGTGCACAACCAGGAGACAGCATGAAATCAATGCAGACACGCAGCGCCTCTGCCACGGCACAGGCACCGTCCGGAGCCGGCTTCGGGCCGTTGCTGGGCAGGATCGCCGCCGGCGCCGTCGCCGGTACGCTGGCGCTCGGCGCCAGTGCATTCGAGATGCCGGGTGATGGCGTCTACAAGGACCGCATCGACGTCGGCACGATGATGGACATGAGCGGGCCAGCCTCGGGTTCGCAGGCCATCTGGACCAACGGATTTCAGGACTACATGCGCAAGCTCAACGAGTCTGGCGGCGTGAACGGCCGCAAGATCAACGTGCTGGCCGAAGACAGCCGCTTCAACCCGGCACAGGACAAGATCAACTACGAAAAGCTGGTGGGCCAGACTCCGGTGCTCTCCATCTCCGGTGTCGGTTCATCGAGCTCGCAGGTATCGCTGGCGCCGTCCATCCGCAGCGGCAAGGTGCCGGTCATCGGTACCTACACGACGACCAAGCCGCTGACCGAGCCGATCTCGCCGCTGGTCTACGGCGGCTTTTGCAGCTACGTGCAGATGGCGCAGACCGGTGTCGGCTATTACGTCGACAAGCTCAAGCTCAAGAATCCCAAGGTCATGGTGGTGTCGATCGAGAGCGCCGGTGGTGTCGAATACCACCAGTTCATCGATGCAGCGGTCAAGAAGCTCGGCGGAACCTCGTCGCTGGTCACGATGAAGATCACCGCGGCGGACGTGACTCCGCAGGTGCAGGAGATCATCGCCCAGAAGCCCGACTTCATCACGATCTACGGTATTTCCAACACCGCGATCCTCACCATGAAGACGATGCAGCAATATGGCCTGAAGATCCCGGCGTTCGGCATCTCCTACCTGTTGTCGCCACAGATCTACAACGCGATGGGCGCTGAAGCCGGCGCGAACTATAACGTCGTGAGCTGCTTCACGCCGGGCGGCGCCGACCAGGCACCGGGCAACGTCGAAATGATGCAGGCTGCCGAAAAATACGGTCGCAGCGCCATCCGCGAGGACATCAACTATGTCGCCGGCTGGGTGGTTGGCAAGGTCACCGCCGAGGCGATTGCCAAGACCGGCCCCGAGCCGACACGCGCCAAGCTGGTCGATAACTTGAGCAAGGGTCTCACGGTCGACACCAAGGGCCTGTCCGCGCCGATCTCCTACAAGCCCGGTGACCATACCGGACCGACCGCGTTCCGCATGATCAGTTTTGACTACGCCGCCAAGAAGTTCAAGACGCTTGGCGAGTTCAGCGACTACACCAAGTACACCCAGTAAGTACGCAAGCAAACCCGGGGCCTCACCATGTTTTCACAAGTACTATTCAGTGGTCTGGCCCTGGGCAGCATCTACGGGCTGGTGGCCCTGGGTTTTGCCGTGGTCTTCAAGGCCACCGATGTTTTCAACTTTGCCCAGGGCATGTTCGTCGTTTGCGGAGCTTTCTTCGCAGTGACCGCGATCAATCTGCTGGGCCTTCCATTTCCGCTGGCAGTGGTTGCCGTCATCGGCGCAGCCGCGCTGATGGGCGTGGTTATCCACATCCTGCTGATCCAGCCACTGTCGGGGCGCCCGATGCTGTCGGTGATCATGCTCACGATTGCATTGTCAATTTCGATGCGCGCGGCGATCGAGATCCTGTACGGTCCCCAGGCACGCACGCTGACCACACCCATGCCGACCGGCATCTTCATCATCGGCGATGTCCGCATCTCCCAGCTACACCTGACCGCCGCGATCGTCAGCTGGATCTGCATGGCGGGAGCCGGTGCGTTTTTCAGATTTACCTCCATCGGCCTGCTGATGCGTGCGACCGCGGACGGACATGAGGCCGCCGTCGTCTCCGGTGTCAACACCAACGTGATGAACCGGCTCGCCTGGGCGATCGGTGCTGCGCTGGCGGCGATCGGTGGCCTGTTCCTGGGCCAGTTGCAGATTGTCTCGACCGAACTCGAAGGCATCGGCCTGCTGGCATTGCCGGCCGTGGTGATCGGCGGCATGCAAAGCATCGGCGGCGCCATCGTCGGCGGCCTGCTGGTCGGCCTGATCGAGCAGTTCGCAGGCTCCTACATCTCGCCCAAGTCGAGCAACATCCTGATATACGTCCTGCTGATGCTGATCCTGATGGTTCGGCCATGGGGCCTGTTCGGCCAGCGCGAACTCGGCCGGGTCTGAGCGTTTCAACGGACACGCCTTTCATGACCTCACAAACTCTCACCATGCCGATCCAGCCATCGCCGCGCTGGAGCATGTCGCGCTGGTTCTGGACCATCGTCGTCATCGCGTTGCTGTGCTACGTCCCGGTGTTGCTGACCGAACGCACGATATTCGGCGTGCGCCTGTCCAACATGGTGCTGCTCAACCTGGGCCTGAGCCAGGTCAACCTGATGCTGATCGCCATGCTGGGTGCGTTGTCGCTCAACTACCTGACCGGCTGTGCCGGACTGATCTCGATCGGGCATGCGGCCTTCTACGCGGTTGGCGCCATGACGGCGGCTGTCACCGGATCCCAGTGGGGCTGGCCATTTCCGCTGGTGCTGGTCGCCGCAGGCCTGATGGGCGCACTGGCCGGCATCCTGGCAGGCCTGCCATCACTACGGGTTCGCGGCCTGTACTTCGTGCTGTCCACGTTTGCCGTGCACTACATCGTGGTGTTCGCATTCCAGGAGTACCAGTTCAAGTTCTTCGATGTCGTGGGTGTTCCGTACAAGCCGGCCACGCTAGGGCCGATCGAACTGAGCACGCCGATCCGTTGGTACTTCTTCCTGGTCCCCGTGGTCGCGCTGACCTACTGGGCGCTGCGCAATACCCTGCGTACGCGGGAAGGCCGAGTCATGATGGCGATGCGCGACCATGAACTGGCCACCACCGCCGTCGGTGTGGACGTGCGCTTCCTGCGGCTCAAGGCCTTTGCATTCAGCTCGTCGATCGCCGCGGTCGCTGGTGCGCTGTATGCGCATTACCTGACCAATGTCACGTCCGAGTTCTTCGGCATCCAGTTCGCGATCCAGTTCATCGCGATGATCATCATCGGCGGCATGGGGTCCCTGCGCGGCTCGTTGATCGGCGCGGCCGTATGGCTGCTGCTGCCATCCATCATCACTGGCATGGCGGGCGCGTACGGCAACGAAACCACCGGACTGTTGCGCAGTGCCCTGGTCGACCACAAGGCCCAGTTCGTCCAGCTGATCTTCGGCCTGATGGTGATCCTGCTGCTGATATTCGCACCCGGCGGCATTGCCGGAATAGGTGCCAAGTTGCGCGATCGCCTTGCAACGCGCCGGAGCCAATAATGGAGAACGCACTTGACGTAAAGGGTCTCTCGGTCGGCTACGCCCGCAAGGGACTGGCGCTGGAAGATATCAGCCTGTCGGTTCCCACCGGCAGCATCGTCGCATTGCTCGGGGCCAATGGCGCTGGCAAGACCACGCTGATCCGGGCCGTCACCGGTCTGCTGTCGCTGCACCATGGCCATGTCACCCAGGGCGACATCCGGTTTGCCGGACATGCCATCCTGGGTCTGCCTGCGCACAAGCTGGTTCGCATGGGAATGGGCCAGGTGCCGGAAGGCCGGCTGATCTTCAAGCAGTTGACGGTGCAGGAGAACCTGGACGTCGGCGCCGCGATTCTTCCGCGAGCCAAGGTCAAGGAACGCATGGATGCGGTATTCGAGCTGTTTCCACGGCTGCTGGAGCGGCGCCAGCAGGCCGCCGGCTGGCTTTCTGGCGGAGAGCAGCAGATGCTGGCCCTGGGCCGGGCGCTGGTCGCCGGACCGAAACTGCTGCTGGTGGACGAATTGTCCCTGGGCCTGGCGCCGTTGATCGTCAAGACCATCTACGAGCAGCTGCGGGTGGTCGGCAATACGCTGGGAACCTCGATGCTGATCGTGGAACAGAACGCGCGCCTCGCGCTCGAGTTTGCGAGCACGGCCTACATCCTGGACCGTGGCCGGATCGTGTTGTCCGGGCCCTCGGCCGAGGTCGCCGCCAATGACGCGATGAAGGAGTCCTACCTGGGCGCCAAACGCAGCGCGGCTACCGCCACCAAGGAACCCGCATGAGCAAGACATTACTCGAAGTCTCGTCACTGCTGATGCGCTTTCAGGGCATCACCGCGCTGGACGACGTGTCGTTCACCATGGACGAAGGATCGATCACGTCGCTGATCGGCCCCAACGGCGCCGGCAAGACCACGATGTTCAACTGCATCACCGGCATGTACACACCGACCAGCGGCAAGGTCGCGTTCGACGGTGTCGACATCACGGCCGAAGCGGCCCACCTGGTATCGCGCCACGGGATTGCACGCACGTTCCAGAACCTGGCCTTGTTCGCAGGGCTGACGGTCATGGACAACCTGCTCGTGGGCGCTTACCGGCAAGGATCGTCCGGTCTGCTGCAGGGCGCATTTCTGAGCGCGCGCGCGCGCGCCGAGCCGCGCGCTGCCGTGGCGGCCGCCACCCAAGTGCTGCCGTTCCGGAACATGCTCGACCCGGCCGACGTGGGGCCGGGGGAATTGCCGTATGGACGGCAAAAGGAAGTCGAATTCGCACGCGCGCTGATGCAAAAGGCGCGCCTGGTGCTGCTCGACGAACCGATGGCTGGCATGAGCGGTGACGAGAAGGCCGCGATGACCGCGCTGATCCAGCGCGCACGCGGCGAATTCGGCATGAGCTTCCTGATTGTCGAACACGACATCCCGGTCATCATGGACATATCGGACAAGATCGTCGTACTCGATTTCGGACGCAAGATCGCCGAGGGCACGCCGGCGCAGGTGCAGGCGGATCCGGCCGTGATCGCCGCCTACCTCGGGACCGACGAATCGCAGGACAGCGCCGATGCGGCCGTCGCCACGTCCTGACGCGCCAGCCGAACTCCCGCGCTGCCGCCACCGGGACCGGCCGGTTTGCAACCCACGACCGCGTTGTGCCGCACCGATCCACGAGAACTGAACCATGACTTCTGCCCTCCAGTCTGCGACCGCCCCGGACACGCGCGACAGCCGCATGCCGGTCTACGAAGCCCTGGCGCGCGACATCCGCAGCCGCGGCATCCTGACCGTGTTCGGTTTGATGAGCGACGACACCGCACTGTTCGTTACCACCCTGGACGCGATGGGGGTACGCTTCTATGGCGCGCGCCACGAAAACACAGCGGTGGCGATGGCCGAAGGTTACGCCGCTGCAACCGGAACGCTCGGCGTGGCGATCATCGGCCGCGGCCCGGCGACTGCCAATGCGCTGCACGCCACGATGTATGCGCACCGCACCGGTTCCAGGGTGCTGTTGATCTTCGGCGCCTCGTCGATCGGGCAGACCAGCGGCCCGGACGCCAAGGAGTTCAACGCCGCCGGTGTCATGCACGCTGCAGGGCTCAGGACCTTCCTGGCGGCCAACAGCGACGGAGCCCGGCGCATGCTGGGCGACGCCATCGACGCGACCCAGGGCGGCGGCTGCGTCTCGCTGCTGCTGCCGATGAACGTGCAGATGGGCATGGTCGACTATCCCGGCACACTGGCCGCGCCCACAGGGATGGCCGCGCCACCGGTGCCGCGCAAGGCCGCGCGCGCGGCTGCGGTCGAGGCCGCCGCCGCCATGCTGGCGCGCAGCCGCAAGCCCTTGTTTATCGTCGGGCTCGGCGCCCATCGCTCGGGTGCCCGGGCCGCGATCGAACGCCTGGCCGACCGGGTCGGCGCGGTGGTCGCCACCTCGCTCAAGGGCAAGGACATGTTTCACGGCTACGCCTACAACGCGGGTGTGGTCGGCTCGTTCTCGCATGCGGCGGGCCGGCGCCTGATCGACCAGGCCGATTGCATCGTGGCGTTCGGCGCCAGCCTGAACCAGCGCACCACCAGCTACGGAACCTCGCTGCCGACGGACGTGCCGCTGGTACATGTGGACCTTGCGCCAGCGCAGATCGGGCGCCTGTACCATGCCGACGTGGCATTGATCGCGGATGCGCGGACGGCGGCCGAGCAGCTTACCCAAGCCCTGCCCGAACGCGCCAACACCGACAAACCCCTGCATACGGAACAGAACCGCCGGCTGCTCGCCGAGCACAATCTGTCGAGCGAATTCCAGAGCGCCGCCACGCCGCGCACGATGGACCCGCGCAGCATGGCGATCGAACTCGACAAGCTGCTGCCGCCCGATCGCAATGCGGTCTACGACGCCGGCAACTTCCTGCAGGTGATTCCTTTCATCTCGGGCATCAGCCCGGACCATATAAAAAACACGGTGGACTTCGCCTCCATTGGCATGGGATTTGGCACCGCGCTCGGATTCGCGCGCGGCACGCCCGATCGCACCACCGTGCTGTTCATCGGTGACGGCGGATTCCTGATGACGATGGGTGAACTCGACACGGCCGCGCGCGAGGACTTGCCGCTCGTCATCATCGTCATCAACGACTCAGCGTACGGCGCCGAGCTGCACTTCCTCAAGATGCGCGACATGCCGGTGACCAAGTCGGTGTTTGCCGACATCGACTTCGCCCCGGTAGCAGAGGCATTCGGCTTTCAGGCCCACACCGTACGCACGCTGGACGAACTGCGCGCGCTGGCGCCGCTGCTGCACAATCCCGACGGCCCGATCCTGCTGGACTGCAAGATCAATGCGTCCGTCGCGGCGGGTTACCACACCGAGACGCTGGAACACGAGCGGCGCAAGAAATAGACCGGCAGGAGGCACGATGCAGAATTCGAAACCTTACGACGTACTCGTGATCGGTGCGGGCTTTGCCGGCCTGCACCTGTTACACCAGTTGCGCGCCATGGGCTACCGCGCCAGGGTAATCGAGGCCGCCGGCGACGTCGGTGGCGTCTGGTACTGGAACCGTTACCCCGGTGCGCGCTGCGACGTGGAAAGCCTGCAGTACTCCTATTCATTCAGCAAGGAACTGGAGCAGGAGTGGGTCTGGTCCGAGAAATACTCGGCCCAGCCCGAGATCCTGCGTTATATCCAGCATGTGGCCGAGCGCTTCGACCTGCGCCGCGACATCACATTCAATACCCGCGTCGTGGCGGCCAGCTTCGACGAAGATTGCCAGCAATGGGAACTGCGCACTGATACCGGGCTGGCGCTGCAGGCACAGTTCTGCGTCATGGCCACCGGTGCGCTGTCGATCCCGCGCCTGCCCGCCATTCCCGGCATCGAGAATTTCACTGGCAAGGTGCTGCACACCGGCGCCTGGCCGCATGCGGGGGTCGACTTCAGCGGCCAGCGGGTCGGCGTCATCGGCACCGGCTCTTCGGGCATCCAGGTGATACCGAAGATCGCGCAACAGGCCGCTCATCTGGTCGTATTCCAGCGCACCGCCAATTTCTCGATCCCGGCCTGGAACGGTCCTTTGACGGCGCAGACGCAGCAGGCCTGGAAGGCCGAATACGAAAAGCATCGCGCGCGGGCACGCGAGCTGGGCACGCTGTACGAATTCAGCGACAAGCCGGCGTCGCAGGTCAGCAACGAAGATCGCCTGCGCGAGTACGAGCGACGCTGGAATAGCGGCGGCGTCAACTTCGTGCATTCCTTCAATGACCTGATGCTGGACCAGGCATCCAACGACACCATCGCCGACTTCGTGCGGGCCAAGATCCGCGACACGGTGCATGACCCCGAGGTGGCGGAGTCGCTGTGTCCGAAGGACCATCCGCTGGGCACCAAGCGCATTTGCGTCGACACCGGCTACTTCGAGACCTACAACCGGGACAACGTCAGGCTGGTCGATCTGAAAAAGACCCCGATCACCCAGGTCACGGCGCACGGCATACATGCCGGTGACACCTTCCACGCGATCGACGCGCTGGTCTGCGCGACCGGCTACGACGCACTGACCGGTGCGGTGCTGAACATCGATATCCGCGGACGCGGTGGCCAGACACTGTCACGCAACTGGGCCGACGGGCCGCGCACACTGTTCGGCCTGATGAGCTGCGGATTTCCCAATATGTTCATCATCACCGGCGCCGGCAGTCCCTCGGTGCTTGTCAACATGGTGGTGGGCATCGAACACCATGTGCAGTGGATCTGCGACTGCCTGGCCAGCATGCGCCAGCAGGGCATGCGCACCATCGAGGCAACACGCGAAGCGCAGGACCGCTGGGTCGCACATGTCAATGCGGCGGCCGACAAGACCCTTTTCCCGCGCGCGAACTCCTGGTTTCTCGGTGCCAACATCCCGGGCAAGCCCCGGGTGTTCATGCCCTATGTGGCCAAGATCGGCGTATACCGCAGGGAATGCCAGGAGGCTGCCGACAAGGGCTACGCCGGGTTCACGCTGGCCCCGGCCAACAGCAAGGTGCGGGCCCAGGCATGAGCACCGCCGGGCCGTTCCCAAGGGCGAATTCCGTAATGCGCAGCATGGAGGTTGACTGATGACCCCGCAGCGCAATTCCCGCGCCCGCGCTGATGCAGGTCGGTTTGCCGGGCGCCTGGCTGTCGTCACCGGTGGCGCGAGCGGAATTGGCCGGGCCTGCGCAGAGTTGCTGCTCGCACAGGGCGCGACGGTGGCGATCGCCGATCTGGATCCCGGCGGGACCAGCGCAGTTGCAGGCGAGATCGGTTGCCACGGCTACGCCATCGACGTGGCTTCGGCATCCGCGATCGAGTCACTGGCACAGCAGATCGAGCTGGAACGGGGTCCGGTCGGGATGCTGGTCAACTCGGCGGGCATCATCCAGGGCGACACGGTGGCTCCGCAGGACATCTCCATGGACACCTACGACCGGGTGTTCCAGGTCAATCTGCGCGGCACCTATGCGGCCTGCGTCGCATTCGGCCGGCGCATGGCCGCGCGCCAGCGTGGCGTCATCCTGAACATCGCATCGATCGCCGGAATGCGGTCCACGCCGCTGCATGCCTATGGGCCGATGAAGGCCGCCGTGATCCAGCTCACCGAAAACCTCGCGGCCGAATGGGGCCCGAGCGGGGTGCGGGTCAATTGCCTCTCTCCCGGCCCCGTGTTGACACCGGCGCTGCAGGATGCGATCGACAAGGGACAGCGTGACCGCACCCGCATACAGAACAGCATGGCCACCGGGCAACTCGTGCTGCCGCGCGAGATAGCGCAAGCTGCAGGCTTCCTGCTGTCGGACGAGGCCAGTGCGATCACCGGCGTCAACCTGCCGGTCGACAACGGCTGGCTGGTCGCCAGTTCGTGGGTCCCGTTCGGTGGCCTGCGTGCGCGGCCGAACCCAACCTGATCGATCAGCCAGCATGACCGGTTTCGATCCAAACATGTGTCTTAACCAAATCGACCGCGTTCCATAGACTGGACGCAGACCCAAACACCCATCGACCCAAGGAGAAAATGATGAAACTCGGAATCTTCACCATGCCGATGCACCCGATCGGCAAGGACTGGCGGCAGTCGCTGCGCGAGGACCGCGAAGCCTTCATCCTGGCCGACCAGCTCGGCTTCGCGGAGGGTTATGTCGGCGAACACACGACCGACCCGGAAGAGAACATCACCTCGTCGGCACTGTTCATGGCGACGCTGGTGGATGCGACCAAGCGCATGAAACTGGGCACCGGCACCATCAACATGCCCAACCACCATCCGGCGGCCGTGGCCGCGCAGATCGCGATGCTCGACCACCTGCTGGACG
>JANNKH010000068.1:0-15319 GCA_031396205.1 Rhodoferax sp. | reverse complement strand
CCGCCGATCCGGACCGGGTGAAGCGCGAAGCCGGCAGGCGCAAGCAGGGACAGCGCGTTGCCCCTGCTTGCGGTTCTACGAGTCGCGTCGAAGACGTCCGACTACGACGGCCATCGATGGGATTCCTTTGGTTTTTCCTTTAAAGCGAACCAATGTGCTTAAGGGTTGCCCTGACCCGACAGCAACTCCAGGCGGTAATTCATGCGTGCCACATCGCGGGGCCGCGTGAATGAAAACACTGCATAGGCGCTCTGACCCGGCTGCAAGACGCCGTCATTCAAGAACAGGCGCAGGTAAGGATCGCCGTCTTTGCTGGTGCCATCGGCGTTGGCCAGCCTGGCATGGCGCGGCAAACCACGCACAACAGTCAGCAAGTGGGTGTCGATCACCTCGGTGCTGTTGTTAGTGATCTTGTAGACATCCAGTTGACGATTGCCAAAGGTGTCAGAGGAGACCCGAGACGGGATGGCTTGCGACGTCACGTCCAGGAACTCCAGGCCTTGGTCCCGGCGCGACAGCGGGTCGTTGTTGTTGATGGCCAGACCGCTGGGCATGAACCCGTCCTCTGCTCCCAGGGCAGCGAGATCCGGACGGTACTTTGAATAGGTCAGGTCGCGTTTGCTCGGCTGGAAGCGATCGGTGGTTGACTTGGGGTCGTCGTCGCGGAACGCAGGGTCGTACAGACCGTTCTCCAGGAAGTCGGTGAGATCGTCGACCTGCCGCTTCGAAAGACCCAGGCCTCTCGGGGTTCCAGGGCCACGAGGATGGGTGAAGCGGGCGTCCAGCGTGTGTGCTGCGCCCGCTGTGGGGTCCTGCGCAACACCGGCGTTGAAGTACTCCACCACATCACGCACCTTGGTGAACGACGCGTTGTGCATGAAGTTGCCGCCGTCCCTGAGTTGACGCAGGGTCAAACTGCGGAACTTGAAGGCGTGGTCCGGGTTGAAGGTGATCTCTTGGCGCCCGGTGTCCTCGGCGTGGTAAGGGAAACCGTCCCTGCCCAGCCGGCTGCGGTCCAGACGGCCCCGGGCCTCCGCATTCAGCGCCTGCACCGGGTGGTCGCCGATGCCGATGTTGATGAAGTTTTCCTCGACAAAGCGCCCGATTCCAGCGACGTCAGGGTCATTGATCTGCTTGTTGAGCATCGGCCCACTGTGGCAGGCAACGCAGCCGGCGCCGCCCTCGGTCGCCTTGGTGAAGAACAGCCGTGCGCCGCGGCGTTGCGCTGGGTTCAAGGCACCACTGTCACCTTCGACGAAGCGGTCGAACGGCGTGTTGCGGGTCACCACGGTGCGCATGAAAGTCGCTGTCGCGCGCAGCACGGTCTGGTCGTCGATGAGTTTCGTCAGGTCATTGCCTGCCGCAGCGGCTTCCCTCGGGAAAGCATCCCGGAACAGTTTCACAAACACGGGATTGCTGCGCAGCGCTTCCGATTGCGTACCGATCATGCGGTGGGCATCCAGGAGCAGCAGCGCAATGTTCTCGCCGGCCGGATCGCCGTCGGGTGCGTTGAGCGGATTGACCGAGCCCGGCAAGGCTGGCGGCTGTCCAGCAAAGCCGCCAAAGAGCAGGCGGTTGTTGAACGCAAAACCGATGATGTTCATGGACATGCGCCCCACGCTGTCCAGTTCGTCGAGCCGTCCGGTGGCGAGCAGCGCTGTTGCGCCCGATTCCGGGTGGTAGAGCGGTGCCGGGGTGGTGACCGTACGGTTGCCGTTGATGATGTCGATGTCGGTCAGCGTCGGCAACGCGTCGACCAGTGTGTCGCCCGGGAAAATGGGCGTCTCGCGCTTCTTGACCAGGATCTCTTGCGTGCGTCGGCGGACGATGAAGTTGCCCTTCGCGTCGGTGTAGCCGCGGCCCTCTGCGCCGACGTGCAAGTTGAGCACCTGGCCGGCCTTGCTGGCCGCTTCGCCGAAATGGCAAGTGCCACAGGACCCGGTCTGTTTCGTCGCAGCGACGATCGCCGGGACGCTTGGGTTGGAGCCGTTCAGGGTGCCGCCAAAAGCCGTCCCTGCGGGCAGGTTGACCGGCACGTTCTCGTTGATGTTGATGCGCGTGGTTCGGATCGGATCGTGGAACAGCATCTTGCCGAGAAAACGCTTTGCCTCCGTGGTCTCGTAGCGGTACGGCTCCGCCGCCGGACCCGGCGGCACGGGGATGTCGGCATTCCTGGCAGGCACCCTCAGTTTGTCGATTCCGCCGACCTGCTGGCCGATGAAAGCGCGCAGTCTGCCGCCGCCAAGTTCACGGTCCTCGGACTCGGCCGCGATCACGCCGCCAAAAAACAACAGAGCGCCCACGGCGGTGGCCTGCAACATGTGTTTTCGAAAGGCCGGATGGCCAAACCAAGAGGCGGCGGCCTCTTGCAGTTCCCGACTGCGATTTCGTTGCTTGTACATTTCATCTCCTGTTGAAGCAGACAGATACGGTGGGCCTGCCGATGTAATAACGGCCATGGGCCGCACGACAATGGCGCAGGCGGCCTCAACAAATTCACTTGTTTGTCATGACCGCCGTGCACATTGGGCTCCGCCGGGGCCCTTGGCGTATTGCAAAAGAACCGGCTTGGTTTCACGAAGGCACGCGGCTTTGTGCAACGCCCCTATACGCTTTGAAACAGGATGCATATGTCGAACTCCTTGAGCCTTCCAGCGCTTGAACCTGACGCCTCTGACGGAGGTGTTCAGCTTGCCGTTGACACCTATGCCGGGTCGCTGCAAAGCACGGGCGGCGAACAAATTGAAGCCCACCTGCGGGGCGCCACCGGCCATGGGGTTGGCGTGGCCTTGTACCGTGCGCCGCCCTTTGAAGTGAAAGTGCCGGCCCTGTCCGTTGCACGGCTGTCGGTGAACTTGACCACCACCCGTGTCGGCGCCGGCATTGGTGAGGAGCGCATCCACTGTTTCGACGCTAGTCGATATGCCCTGTTCCTAACGCCTGCGGGGGTTCCCATGACCTATCGCAAGGACGTGCCCAGCCGCCACATCAACATCTACTTCCATCCGGATCATTTTGGCGATGACGACCAGAACGCGCGCCCGCTTGCCGTTGCGCGCCCCATGCTCAATCTGGTTGTACCGGGGGTTCGTTGCCTCGTGAACCAGCTAGTCGACGAACTGCAGCATCCAGTCATCCTCAATGCTGATGCAGCCGACAGCCTTGCCCGCTTGCTGCTGGTACAAGTGGCGCGCCATCTGCGGCGCTGGCCGACAACGTCGAGCAGCCTTGAACCGGCGGTGTTGGCACGCCTGCGCGATTACGTCGCTGCCCAGCTGGGTGAGCGCATCCTGGTCGCCGACATGGCCCGGCAGGCAGGTCTGTCAATCGACCGCTTCACTGTCGCATTCAAAGAGCAGACCGGTCAGGCACCACACCAGTTTGTGATGGCCATGCGTGTTGACCGCGCCGCCAACTTGTTGCGCTCCTCGAACATCAGTCTGGCTGAGGTGGCCTGCACGTGTGGTTTTGCCAGTCAGCAGCATCTGACCAACGTCGTACACCGGCATTTGGGCGTGACACCCCGCCGCTACCGCGAATCGGGGATATCGCCGCCCGTGCGCTCAGCGTAGTGTGGCGCGCGCACCCGCAGGCTTGCAGGCGGCCCCTGAACCTGTCTGTCCCGGACCGAAGTTCTCCCTGCCCAGGCCGGCGACAGCCGTACGCTGGTCTGGTCGGCCGACGGCACGGTACTGCAGGCCAGTTACAGCGGCACCCACGGTGTGTTTACGTTTACGCTCGACAGCCGCCCCCTGCTGGACGACCGCTTCCCGGGACCGGCGTTTGGTGTCGCCATCGGCGTCGGCGGCCAGGCCGCTGTGGTGAGCCTGGCCGGCACGCTGCGGAGCTACCGGGTGCGCAACGGCGTAGCGGCCGTAACCGGCACACTCGTTATCTCTTGGGAATGCCCTGAATGATCGCGAGTTCATTGGCATGGGAGCTGGCCAACGCAGTGGCAAGCCTTGCCATCACAAAGCATGTGCGCCTGCACAGAAGGCCGCTGGGCGTGAGCATCGTGCTGACGCTGCGGTTCGGCCTGCTGCACTGGAAACTTCTGGCCGATGTCAACAAGGTGCGCCAGAATCCTGCCTCACCCCCCTACGAACTGCCATGCCCATTCCCCTGCCACTGGTTCTCCAAGGCGCACCCGGCTCGCCCTACACCCGCAAGATGTTGGCGCTGCTGCGCTACCGGCGCTTGCCGTACCGTTACCTGGTCGCAGGTTCGCCGCAGCTGGCAACCATGCCAGTACCAAAAGTGGAGCTGTTGCCAACCTTCTACTGGCCAGGCGCGGATGGCACCGTGCAGGCACGCACTGATTCGAGCCCCTTGCTGCGCGATTTCGATGCCGCGTTCCCGCTGCGCCAGGTACGCCCGGCCAACCCGGTCCTGGCACTGCTGGACAGCTTGCTGGAAGACTACGCCGACGAATGGCTGACCAAGGCGATGTTCCACTATCGCTGGCATTACCAGGCCGACATCGATCGGGCCGGTGACATCCTGCCGCGCTGGCGCGGAATTTGCGCTTCGGACGAACGGGCGGAAGAACTCCGGCGGCTTTTCTCGCGGCGCCAGATCGACCGGCTGTGGGTGGTTGGCTCGAACGAAGACACCCGGCAGGTGATCGAGCACAGCTACCTGCGCCTGCTGCAGGCGCTGGAGCACCACTTCCGCCAGCAGCCCTTCCTGCTGGGACAGCGCCCGGGGGCCTCGGACTTTGCCTTCTTCGGGCAACTGACCCAACTGACACATTTCGACCCGACACCCATGGCCGTCGCGCTGAAGACTGCGCCACGGGTGTTTGCCTGGGTCGACCTGGTGGAAGACCTTTCGGGTGCAGAGCCGCATGTGGACGACTGGCTGGACCCGGCGCAGCCACCCGAAACCCTTTTGGCGCTGCTGAGCGAAGCAGCGCGCACCTACGTGCCGGTCATGCTGGCGAACGCGCATGCCCTCGCGCGGGGCGACAAGGAAGTGAACTGCATCGTCGACGGCGTGGCCTGGCACCAGCAGGTCTTTCCCTACCAGGGCAAGTGCGTGCGCTGGTTGCGCCAGGAGCGCGCAGCGCTGGCGCACACTGAACGACATGAGGTGGACAAGATTCTTGGGCAGAGCGCTTGCCTGTCACTTTTCACAGAAAACATCGGGACTTGAAAATGCACCAACTCCACGCCTGGACGAGGCTCCTGACACTGTGGCTGTCGCTGGCCTGCTGTGGCCCCGCATGGTCCGGGTTGACGCCCGAAGAGGCAACGCGCGTTGGCGGCGACCTCACACGCGTCGGCGGGGGCCTGACGGAAATCAATCGACAACTGGCCGGGGTCAAGGAGTCGATCAACAAGATCGCCCTGGCAACGCCGAACCTGCCGGCGGAGCTGCACAAGGTGCAGCAGGTTATTGCAGCCGGCCGCGCTGAAGGCGAGATGGCCTCCAACGCCTTGCTCAGCGCGGTGATCCTTGTGACCCTCTGGGGCGTGGGACTGGTCTTCAAGCGGGCCACCCGGCGCTGGCGCGGCGCGTGTATTGCCGACACAACCCGCTCCCGCGGAGCCGTCGGCCTGGTGCTGCTGGACATCGGGCACTACATGGTGTTTTCGGTCGGGGCCTACCTGGCCATCCGCTTCTGGTTCGACGCCCAGGACCTGCAGGCACTGATGCACGTGGCCATGTTGTCGGGCCTGGCCCGATGGTTTTTGTTCTGGAAGTTCCTGGACGTCATCCTGCGCCCCGACCTGCCGACATTCCGTTTGCTGCCGATGTCGGACCGCGCTGCCCGGGCCATGAAGCGATTTTTCGGCCTGGGAACATTTTTCGGCATCCTGCTGATATCCATGATGCCGGTCGCCCTGCGTGCCGGTCTGCCAATTCCGTCGGGGCAGGTGATCGTGCTGGCGCAGGGTCTGTTCGTGGCCGGGTGCTGCCTGCTCGGGGTGCTGGCCTATGCCGCATCCCAACACCGAACTGGCGGCGCTGCGGCAAGGCGCTGGATCCGGCTGGGCCTGGTGCTCACGCCCACCATCCTGCTGGCCTGGATCGTCGGGGTTGTGACACTGGAGTTCGCCGTCTACCACTCACTGATCTATACCGTGCGCATCGCCACGATCGCCTATTTTGCGTACCATTTGTTCGAACTGTCTGCCGAAGCCAAGTGGTGGTACAAGCTGGTGCAGCACGCGATTGCCGCGGGTGCCATCCTGTCCTTGTCGATCATGATGTTCGAGTTGTGGCTGGTCGAGCGACTGGGGCTGATCGCGATGGCGCAATGGACGCCGATCCGCCATTCCCTGGAGACCACCGCCATCACCCTGTTTGCCGGCTTCATCGGCTGGCGCTACCTCGACCTCTGGACCGAGGAGCGGCTGCGCGCAGCGTCCGGCGGCCTGTCGCCGACCCAAATGGACGAAGAAATTGCAGTGGAGCCGGCGTCACGCCTGACGACCGCGCTGCCGCTGGTGCGGGTCCTGGCGGGCATCGGCATCGTCTTTCTGGTGGCTTTCCTGGGCATGTCACAACTCGGGGTCGACGTGACCACCCTGATAGCGAGTGCCGGCGTGTTCGGCCTGGCGCTGAGTTTTGGCTCACAGGCCCTGGTGCGCGACATCGTCTCTGGCGTGTTCTTCATGTCCGACGACGCTTTTCGCGTCGGCGAATACATCGACACCGGCCGACTCAAAGGGACTGTCGAACGGGTCACCCTGCGCTCGGTGCGCCTGCGGCACCAGAACGGACAGATCCACACCGTCCCGTTTGGTCAGCTCAGTTCGATCTCCAATTTCAGCCGTGACTGGCAGACCGTCAAGTTCAACCTGCGCCTGGCGCGCGATGTCGATCTGGAGAAGGCGCGCAAGACCGTCAAACGGGTTGGGCAGGAAATGCTGCAAGACCCGGAGTACGGCAAGGAGTTCCTGCTCCCACTCAAGTTGCAGGGCATGGCCGAGATCACCGACAGTGCGCTCGTCGTGCGGTTGAAATTCACGGTCAAACCGACCAATCCGAGCATCATCCAGCGCGAAGCTCTCAAGCGCATCCATGGTGCATTTGCGAGGGATGGTATCGAGTTCGCCGCAGGTGTGATCACGGTGCAGCCGGCGGGTACCCTGGCATTGACAGCCGCCTCGGCAGCGGCAGCAACTGCGATGGCGGCGGATGCCGCAGCGCAGCCCGCAGCCTGAAGCCAGGCACCACAACGCAGACCCTGTCCACGGCACAAGAACTCGGAAATGCCCTGTCAGGCCGCCGGCGCAACGCGCGACGCCCGCTTTCGCGCGGTGGCACGCGCAGGTGCTGGCGCGGTCTACCCGTTCACCAATCGGTGTGCTGGTCAAACGCATCATCGAGTGCCATTCGGGCTGATTCGCCACGGTGCAGTTCGATCTGGGCACCTGCCCCGGCACCGTCTGCGGCCGCCGCATCACATTCGTCCCACCGTGGTGGCCCGCGTGCCGGGGCGATGCACGGGGCCTGGGCAGCACTGCTGGTCGCGCTGACCAAGGCCAATGCCATCTGGCGTATTCCCTTGCGCCCCGATGGCAGCGTGGGCCGCGTCGACCTGTTGATCCAGACGCGCGGCTCGGCCGACGGAGGTCCGGGGGGCATAGGAATTTCCAATCCTCGGTCAGCCAAAAGTGGTCGAACAGCAGGCGCTGCGGGTGCGCAAAGCACAGGTCGACTATCTGCAGTCGCAATCTGCGGGTGTCGGCAGTAGGGACCAGGGTGTTGCAATGGGCATCGTGGGAAAAGTGCGGCCGATCTGTCCAATAGCGGACAGTGTTCCCAATCTCGTCGGTCGCCGGTCAGTTCTTGGCCTGAATGAGCCGGTCTCGCAGGGCGTCGGCCTGTTGCATGAAATGTTGCCTGGCGTGCCCAAACTCGGAGAAAAAGCCCGAGAATTCACCGCGCAGCAATGAGCCGGTCGAGTGCGCTACCACGGCGACCAGTCGCTCACCGGTCATGCTGTCCAATACCTCGGCTTCGGTGGCCGCACCGCCATTGGCCAGCGGCACGATCAGGATGGCCAGAGCCACATTGAGCTGCGGATTCGCCTTTTCCACACCGGTGATGGCAAAACGTAGCCGAAGCACGTCGGGCCCGGGCTCGGTGGTGTGCTCAAACCGGCCCTCGAAGGAACGCCGAACGGCGGATTCCAGATCTGTTTTCAAGACCGATATCTCGTCGCTGCTGACGGTGGCGGTCAGGCCCTTGCCGGCGTCGAACACCACCGGATCGAGCATGAACCGGGTGTAGCGGTTAGTCGACAGGCCGGGTTTGGTGAAGCTGATGCTCTTGCCAACGGGGTCGGTAGTCGACACCGCATCATAGTTGGACAGAAAGCCAGTGCGGGTGGACTGTTGCGCAGCACAACCGGCCAACACGATGACGCTGGCTGCAGCAAGGCTTTTGAGCGTGGTACGGGTCATGGATGCATGGTTGACTCTGAAGTTGCCGCAGTTCAATCGTGGCCGGCACCTGTGTCAGTCTGAATACGGGTCAGCTTCTTACGGTCGATCCAAAAGCAATGTCGGTTGCCCATGGCGGCCCGTTTCGTTGCAACGCGGTTTCACCGTTTCGTCATAGTGGCTGGATACCATCTGGTAAACACCACAGATCGTGAGCTTGGAGGAAACCTGATGCGACTTCGCCTGGCCTGGCTTGCCGTGGTGGCGACAGCCTTGACTGCATGCGGCACCCTGGACATGGCGCAAACCCGTGACACCAATATCCAGCTTGGGCCGCGGCCGTTCTTTCTGGTCGAGGAGATGGCCGAGGGCCCACTCAAGACCAAGTTGCAGAGTTGTTCCAACGGGCCGTTTTCGAAAACCGCCTTCTCCATTGGACACCGCGGCGCTCCACTGATGTTCCCGGAGCACACGAAAGAGTCGTATGAGGCAGCAGCGCAAATTGCATGGGACTGAAATAGGCTGATGCACCTGGTTTTTGCCAGCCACCGATACGCCGATCATTGGCCGCTCTGACGGCGATGGTTGGCGCTGTCCTTGGTGGCGGTTTCATTCTGTGCCTGTTTGAAGATGCCCCGGCCAGCCTGATGGCGGTGTTCGAGACGGCGCACCGAGGCGGCTCGCGTGCGCTGGCCACAGCCTTTCTTGATCGGGCAATCCTGCCTGGCGCACGCAGGAACGCCGGTGCGTCTGTCACCATGGCCGAGAACATCGCGTTGCCGGCAAGGGAATGAAACGGTGACGCGTTGTGCGTCGAGATCGTTGAGTTCTGGGCGCAGATGGGTGACGACAGTTGCTGATCGGCGGCGGCCGGCCAGGCGGGCACCGACTATGCTGGCTGTCTAACAATCCTATGGTCATGACATTGTCTCGCCGCGGGATCAAGCTGTCCGCACCAGCCTCCTCGATCACGGCTTGCGGCCGACCAAGTGTTCACCAAGTCTCAATCCCCAGGCGTAGATCGTCAATGCTGGATTGACGCGGCTTGAGCGCGGCAGAACGCTGCCGTCGCCGACGTACAGGTTGGCGAACCCGTGCGCTCGGCCGTCGGCGTCGACGACCGAAGTGGCGGGGTCGTTGCCGGTAACGAGGCTGCCGAGCGCGTGGGCCGTGCCCGCCATGCCCATGAACTTGTCTACGCCGGCCAGCCCGGAGTGCAGCAGGCGGGCGATGAAGGCCTGCACTAGCGCGCGGTGTTCGCGCCATGCCGGGTCGATGCGGGCGACTTCATAGTCCATCACCGGCGTGCCGGTGCCGGCGCAGCTGACGATGCGGTTCTCAGCGTGCGAACCGTCCTCGGTGGTGGCGAAGAAGCCGATGGCACGACTGCCCGCGGCGCGCAGCACGAACTTCGGCACCGCCGCCGGCAGCTGGCTGCCAAGAATCTCTCCGTCGATCCAGCCCAGGCACTGAACCGTCGAATGCGGGAAGTCGTCATTGAAAAGAATCGCGGTCTTGCGCAGAACATCGGTGTCGACGAAAGGAGAAAAGCCGAGCACGGCCGAATTCAGGTGCATCTTGAAGTTCGCGCCGACCAGCGCCGCCGACGGCAGCGACGCGCCGAAATCGGTGTCGTCGAAGTAGTCCTGCAAGATGCGCGGCGAGGTCATTGCGCCTGCGGCAAGCACGATTGTGTCGGCGTGGTAGCTTGAACCGTCCGCACAACGCACGCCAGCGATGACCGAGGCGTCGCCGGGCGAGGGCAGGAGATGGCTGACCCGTTTGCCCGTGTGCAGGCTGAATCCCGGTGCGTCGGCGATGCGGTCCAGCAGGCAACGCTCCGCGTCCGACTTGAACCCGCCAGGCGACGCATAGCCGTCGAAGTGCTTGGCTTCGTGCTCGTTGCCTATGATGCGCGGGTCCAGGCCGAGTGGCAGCCGCTCCGCGCGCCAGGAGCCGCTGGCGGTGATCTTGCCGATCAGCGCCTTCAGTTCCGGCTCGTCGTCGAAACTCGTCACGGCGAGCAGGCGTTCGGCCTCGTCGTAGTAAGGCGCCAGATGCTCGTAGCCGATTGGCCAGGGCAGGCACTGGTGTACGGCGTCGGCCTCGAACTCGTGCGGCGAGAAGCGCAGCAGGGCGGCCCCGTACCACTTGGTCTTGCCTCCGACGTTATGAAACTCGCCCGGTACGAATGCCCGGTTCTGCCCGTCAACCCAGCCCTGCCGGTTGTTGAACGCGCCTTCCTTGAAGACCTTCTTCACGTCGAGCGTCGAGCCGTCGCGCGGCAGCCGCGCGCCGCGCTCGAGCATCAACACGCGGGCGCCGGCGGCGATCGCCTTGTACGCCACGGCCGAGCCGCCGGCACCGCTGCCGACCACGATCAGGTCATACTGCTGGTTCATTTTTGGTCCTCTCTGAGCTGGTCGGGGATGGCGGCTTGTAGCCGCAGTGAATGCATCTCTGGTCTTGGGCGTGCTGCAGCTTGGCGCAGCCGACCTGAGCACGGAAGACGCCGCGGGTGACCCAGGCCGCGGCGGCCAGCATGCCGATCAGCGGGGCGCTGAAGTAAAGCCACAAGTCGCCCCACTGGCTTGCCGGCACCGCAGACGCGAGGCTGCGCGCCGGGTTCATGCTCATCCCCGACAGCGGCGCCTCGAAGGTGATGTACGCTGCCACCAGCACGCCCGCAGCCAGGCCGGTAAACGGCGCCAACCGCGGGCGGTTGCTAAAGACCAGCACCACCAGCATCAGGCCAAATGAGATCGCCATCTCGGCGATGAAGGCGACCGCCACACCGGCCGTGCCGGGCCGTGTGACGATGAAGGACACCGGTGGCCCGGTGAACGCTGCGCCTGCGATCGCGCTGGCCACCAGAACGCCGACCAGCGCCCCGACGACCTGTGCCAGCACGTAGAACCAGGCATCGACGCGGGCGACCTTGCCCAGGCGCAGAAAAGTCAGCGTGACGGCCGGGTTCATGTGCGCGCCCGACCGCTTGCCCCAAGGTGAATAGACCAAGGCGATGGCGGTCAGCCCCATCGAGACACCGATCACGGCGCGACGTGCGAGGTCGCTGCCCAGCGCCGCGCGCAGCGGCGAGCCAGGGTGTTCGAGCAGCAAGGTGAAGAAGGCTGCCGACAGCATGAAGCAACCCAGCGCCCAGCCTTCGATCAAGTACTCTGGCCAATGGTCTCGCAGCGCGCGGGCTGGTGACACGTCAGCCCCCTGTCTCGAAGCCCGGGTACAGCGTCATGCCGCCGTCGATGAACAGGGTCACGCCGTTGATGTAGTCGGCGTAGTCCGAGGCCATCCAGACGGCCGCGCGGCCGATGTCCTCGGGTTCGCCAATGCGCTTGTATGGCACCAGCTTCATCAACTCGGCATAGGCTTGCGGCGTCTTCCAGGCCTCGGTGTTGATTGGCGTGCGCACCGCGCCCGGGGCGATGCTGTTGACACGGATGCGCAGCGGAGCCACCTCCTGGGCGATCGACTTCATCATCAGCATGACGCCGCCCTTCGAGGCCGCGTAGTTGACATGACCAGCCCAGGGAATGACTTCGTGCACCGAGCTGATGCACAGGATCTTGCCCGCCGCGCAGGACACCTCAGGCACCACGCCACGCCGCCGGAACTCTCGCACGGCCTCGCGCGCGCACAGGAATTGGCCGGTCAGGTTGACGCTGATCACCTTGTTCCACTGCGCCAGCGTCAGTTCATGAAACGGTGCGTCCTGCTGCAGTCCGGCGTTGTTGACGAGGATGTCGATGGTGCCGAAGCGGCTGATCATCTCGGCGAACATCGCTTGCACCTGCTCCTCGTTCGAGACGTCGGCGCGCATCGCATGCGCCTGGCAGCCTTGCGCCGTGATCGCTTCGACGACTGTTTGCGCCGCCTCCTCACCGCTGACGTAGTTGACGATCACGTCGGCACCGGCCTCGCCGAGGGCCAGTGCAATCGCCTTGCCGATGCCGGTGCTGGCGCCGGTGACCAGCGCCTTCTGCCCGGCGAGCATGCGTTGCGTGGGGCAGGCCGGCATCATCGGCTTCGGCAGGCTTTCGGCGCGGTAGTACGACTCGTGGTTGGCCATGGGGATTCTCCTGTAGGGGTTCATGTGGGCGTTGCGCGCGGCTGGATCAGCTTGGCGACCAGGCCGGTCCAGCCAGTTTGGTGCGACGCGCCGACACCGCGGCCGTTGTCGCTGTGGAAGTATTCGTAGAACTGCAGGTGATCGCGGAAGTGTTCTCCGTTCTGCAGCAGCGGCAAGTGCCCGAATACGGGCCGCCGGCCTTCGCCGTCCTTCGCGAATATGCTCACCAGGCGGCGCGACAGTTCGTCGGCAACCTCGTTGATCGTGGCCAGCTGGCCAGAACCGGTCGGGCACTCGACCTTGAACTCGTCGCCGTAGTAGTGGTGGAACTTCTGCAGCGATTCGATCAGCAGGTAGTTGATCGGGAACCAGATCGGCCCGCGCCAGTTGGAGTTGCCGCCGAACAGCCCTGAGTCCGACTCTGCCGGTTGGTATCGCACGGTCAACGGGCTGCCGTTGACGTGGAAGACATAGGGCTCGGCTTCGTGGTGGCGCGACAACGCGCGAACGCCAAAGTCAGACAGGAACTCGCCCTCGTCGAGCATGCGCTTGAGCAGATGCTTCATCCGCTTGCCGCGCAGCAGCGACAGCAGCCGACGCTTGCCTCGACCCGGTTCGTCCCAGTGCGAGACCAGCGCAGCCAGGTCAGGCCGGTACTTTAGGAACCATTCCAGGCGGCGCGCGAAGTCAGGCAGTTCGGCCAGCAGTTCGGGCTCCAGCACTTCGACCGCGAACAACGGGATCAGGCCGACGATCGAACGCACCTTCAGCGGCGTCATCTGGCCGTCGGGCAGGTGCAGCACATCGTAGAAGAACTTGTCTTCGTCGTCCCACAGGCCGATGCCGTGGTCGCCGATGTTCGACATCGCCTCGGCGATGTGCAGGAAGTGTTCCAGGAACTTGGTGGCGACGTCCTCGTAGACGCGGTTGTGCCGTGCCAGCTCGAGCGCGATGCGCATCAGGTTCAGCGAGTACATCGCCATCCAGCTGGTGCCGTCGGACTGGTCGATGTGTCCACCAGTAGGAAGCTGCGAGCTGCGGTCGAACACGCCGATGTTGTCCAGGCCGAGGAAGCCGCCCTGGAAGACGTTGCGCCCGTCCTCGTCCTTGCGGTTGACCCACCAAGTGAAGTTGAGCATCAACTTGTGGAAGACACGTTCGAGAAAGGCCAGATCACCCGCGTCGCCGCGCTGCTTGCGGTCGATCTGGAACACGCGCCAGGTCGCCCACGCGTGCACCGGTGGGTTGACGTCGCCAAAGGCCCACTCGTAGGCCGGAATCTGGCCGTTGGGATGCATGTACCACTCGCGGGTGAAGAGTACCAACTGCTCCTTGGCGAATGTGGCGTCGACCATGGCCAGCGGGATACAGTGGAAAGCCAGGTCCCAAGCCGCGTACCACGGATACTCCCACTTGTCCGGCATCGAGATGATGTCAGCATTGTTCAGGTGCTTCCATTCACGGTTGCGTCCGCGTCGGCGCTCGGACGGCGGCGCGGGCTGCGCCTCGTCGCCGGCCAGCCACTGCGGCACGTCGAAGTAGAAGAACTGCTTGCTCCAGATCAACCCAGCCAGCGCCTGGCGCTGCACCAGCCGCTGGTCGGCGTCGGTCACGTCTTGCTGCAGCGCTGCGTAGTAGGCGTCGGCTTCGTCGATGCGCTTGGCCATCAGACCATCAAAGCCGTCGAATGGCCGCTTGCGCTTGCTGCCTGTCAGCCGCAAGCGAACCGTCACCGAAGAGCCGGCACGCACCGAGGTCTGGAACCAGGCTGCCGCCTTGGTGCCACTGCGCACCGGGTTCACGGCGTCCTCGCGTCCGTCAACCACACGCTCGTGGAAGGCATCCTTGAAGAAGGCGTCACCACGCTCGGCGCCGTGCAGCCTGACGGTATTGGTGTCGTTGTCGGCGAATAGCAATTCGGTGTCGCCGTCGACGTAGAGATTGCGCGTGCCCATGTCAGCATGCGAGACTTCGACTGTCGCATCGCCATCGGCAGCAAGACGGGGGCGTTCGCTGCCGTGACGCCAGCTCCAGGTGTTGCGGAACCACAGCTGCGGAAGAATGTGCAGCGGCGCCGCTTCGGCACCGCGGTTGTGCGCGGTCACGCGCATCAGTACCTCGCCGGGCTCGGCCTGTGCGTACTCGACGACCACGTCGAAGTAGCGTCCATCATCGAAGACGCCGGCATCCGGCAGCTCGAACTCGGGCGCGCCAATGCCGCGCCGGCGGCTCTCCTCTCCCAGCCACCCATAGGGAAACTCAGCCTGCGGGTACTTGTAGAGCATCTTCAGGTAGGAATGGCTGGGCGTGGCGTCGAGGTAGTAATAGAGCTCCTTGACGTCCTCACCGTGGTTGCCTTCGCCGTTGGTCAGGCCGAACAGACGCTCCTTGAGGATCGGATCGCGACCGTTCCACAACGCCAGCCCCAGGCACAAGCGCTGTTCGGCATCACTGAAGCCTGCGATGCCGTCTTCACCCCAGCGATAGGCGCGGCTACGCGCGTGATCGTGCGGAAACGAGTCCCACGCCGTGCCGTTGGCGCTGTAATCCTCGCGCACGGTGCCCCACTGGCGTTCGCTCAGATACGGGCCCCAGGCCTTCCAGTCAGCGCCCTGTTGCATACGCTGGCCCTCTGCCGTGGGCGCCAGACTCCCTGCTTTGGTCTTCTTTCTTATCATGACATTGGCTTCCTCTGTTTAGTGGACAGCGCAGCGGCGTGCGCCGAGATCTCCGCCCAGGCGCGCAACGGCTCCGCAACGCTCCAGGCCTGCGCGAAGCATCCTCGCGGCGCATGCGGCGGGTCGGCGTCGAAGATCTCGCTGACCGAGCCGATGCA
>JANNKH010000047.1:0-17247 GCA_031396205.1 Rhodoferax sp. | reverse complement strand
GTCGGACCGCGTATCGCACCGCGTACTGTTGGCAGCGGGTCTGCTGGTGCTGCTGCTGGCCGACCTGGTATTGGCCAGCAGGCCCTGCGTCATGCCCATGTGGATGCCCCACAGCGCGACGCCACTGAGCAACGCAGCGATCCCCGCGTCGCTGGCCAATACCAGGTCGGCCAGCAGCAGCACCAGCAGACCCGCTGCCAACAGTACGCGGTGCGATACGCGGTCCGACAACTTGCCAAATGGATACGCGCTGGCGGCATAGACCAGGTTCATCGCCACCATCACCAGCGGCACCAATGCCAGCGCGACACCGCTTTGCTGCGCGCGCAATACCAGGAAGGCCTCGCTGAAGCGCGCCAGCGTGCACACGGCGCCGATGGCTACGACCGCCCAGTAGGCGGGTGGCAGGCGGCGCAGCATGTCGCGCCGGATCGGATTCACGTGCAACTGCTGCCGCACCGACCGCGGTGGCTCGCGTAGGCCGAACCACAACAGCGCAACCGCCATCGCGCCGGGAATCACCGCGACCCAGAACACGGCGCGAAAGTCGTTCGTCCACAGCAGCATCAGGCCCACCGCCAGCAAGGGGCCGAGAAACGCGCCGACGGTGTCGAGCGACTGGCGCAAGCCGAAAGCTGCGCCGCGCAAATGGGGTGGTGCGATGTCGGCCACCAGGGCGTCCCTGGGCGCGCCACGGATGCCCTTGCCAATCCGGTCGATCAGGCGTGCGCCGACCAGCAATCCCATGCCACCGGCGATCGCGAACAGCGGCTTGCTCAGCGCGCCCAGCGCGTAGCCGAGCACCGCGAGGCCTTTGCGTCGGCCCAGATAGTCGCTCAGCATTCCCGAGAACACCTTGGTTACCAGCGCCGTCGATTCGGCAAGACCCTCGATGATGCCAACGGCCAGCACGCTGGTGCCGAGCACAGTGACCATGAACAGGGGCAGCAGGCTGTGGATCATCTCCGACGAGATGTCCATCAGCATGCTGACCAGACCAAGCACCCAGACGCCGGCAGGTATCTGGCGCAGCGTGTCGCTTTTGGGTGTTCGCATTGGCATTGGCATTGGGCAGTGGGTGCTGGGGCGAGCCGCATCAGGCCGACAGTGGAGCTCGCTGCACGGGCGGCCCTGCGAGTCACTGGGAGATTGTCCCATCATGGCCCGAGCCTGGCCGAAACCGCGCCGGCACTGGCGTGGCCGATCGCCGGCGCGGCGGTGCATCTGGGTGCACCTGCATTCAAGCCTGAGGGCAGGCACGGCGGGGCGTCGGTAGCGCAGCCTCAGCTATGGGCGAGAATCGCAGCATGACACAACGAATTGCAGGCCACCTTCTCGTCGAGTGCCTGGTGGCCCAGGGCGCCACCCACGCGTTTGGTGTACCAGGGGAGAGTTTCCTGGCCGTACTGGACGGTTTTCACGTGCATCAGGACAAAATCCGCTTCGTGATCAACCGCCAGGAAGGCGGTGCGGCGTTCATGGCCGAGGCCCATGGCAAGCTGACCGGTCGTCCGGGCGTGTGTTTCGTGACCCGCGGCCCGGGCGCCACCAATGCCGCTATTGGTGTGCATACCGCCTACCAGGACTCGACACCGATGGTGTTGTTCGTCGGCGATGTGGCCAGCGAGACCCGCGACCGCGAAGCGTTTCAGGAAATGGATTTCTGCAGCTTCTTCGGGCCCAGCACCAAGGGCATGGCCAAGCGGGTGGAGCGGATCGACGATGCCCGACGGATCCCGGAGTATGTGGCGCGTGCGTTCGCCACTGCGATGAATGGCAGGCCGGGGCCCGTGGTGCTGGTGCTTCCCGAGGACATGCTGGCCCAGTCGATTGACGATGCCGTCACACTGCAGGCCTTGCCGCGGGTGGAGCCGGTGCTGCCCGGTTGCGAGCCGCGCCTGGCGCAGGCGGCCGGTGAGCTGTTGCGCGCCGCGCAGCGCCCATTGGTGATCGCCGGTGGCAGCGGCTGGACACCCGCCGCGGCGCGGGTGCTGCAGCGGTTTGCCGAACGCTGGCAACTGCCGGTGGGCAACGCGTTCCGGTTCCAGGATACGTTCGACAACCACCATCCGCTGTACGCCGGTGACGTGGGCATCGGTATCAACCCCAAACTGGCGGCGCGTGTGCGCGACAGCGACCTGATCATCGCCTTCGGCCCGCGACTGGGCGAGATGACCACCAGCGGCTACACGCTGTTGCCAGCTCCGCGCCTGTCCCAGCCGCTGGTGCATATCCATGCCGGCGCGGACGAACTGAATCGCGTGTACCAGGCGGATCTGGCGATCAACGCCGGCATGCAGGCCGCCGTCGATGCGCTCGACGCGCTAGCCCCGCCATCCAGTGTTGCTTGGGCCGCTTGGGCATCCGGATGCCATGCCGACTATCTGGCCAATCTACAGCCGCAGGCGTTGCCGGGTGATATCGACATGGCGGCCGTGGTTGCCCTGTTGCAGAAGCACCTGCCGGCGGATGCCGTGCTCACCAACGGCGCGGGCAACTTCGCCAGCTGGACCCATCGCTTCTTCCGCCACCACGGCCTGGCCAAGGGACACAAGACGCAGCTCGCACCAACCAACGGGGCGATGGGATATGGCGTTCCGGCAGGCATTGCGGCTGCGATTACCACCGGCCGGCTTGCCCTGACCATGGCCGGCGATGGCGACTTCATGATGAACGGCCAGGAACTGGCCACCGCGGCGCAGTATGGCGCCAAGAGCATCATCGTGCTGCTCAACAACGGCATGTTCGGCACCATCCGCATGCACCAGGAACGCGACTATCCGCAGCGCGTGGCCGGCACCGTATTGCGCAATCCGGACTTCGCGGCGTTGGCCCAGGCCTATGGCTACGTGGGGGTGAAGATCAGCAAGACCGCCCAGTTCGAGGCCGCTTTGCTGGCGGCCCTGGATCGCAGCCAGGGCACCTTGATCGAGGTGGCGCTCGACCCGGAGGTGATCACCACGCGCGGTACGCTCAGCGCCATTACCGAGTCTGCAATGAACAAGCGTTGACGGCAGGTCGTGATGCCCAGCGCCGTGGCGTGGCCGTCACGGATCGCGGCCACCACTGCCGACAAGCTTTTTTTCTTCCGCCTGCACGCGCTGGCTGCCCACACTACCGAAGTCGCTCCCCATGATAGAAACTACCGATTCCGCAACCCCCGCCACTGCGAAAGCGCGACCGAGATCGCGACCGCATCCCTCCGATGCCCTGCCGGTGCTGGAGAGGCTGGCCGCGTTGTATCCGCAACTTTTCGGTGCGGTATTCCGGCCGCTCAAGCGCGGCATTTTCCAGGATCTGCTGCAAGCGCATCCGGACGCCTTCGACGCCGCCGGGCTCAAGTCGGCATTGGCGCACCATACCCGTTCATCGCGCTACCTGGTGGCTGTGGCAGAGGGCCTGCAGCGCCATGACCTGAGCGGCCAGGCCGTCGAGCCGATGGCACCCGAGCATGTGCACCATGCACTGCTGGAGGTGTTCCGCCGGCGCCAGACGCGCAGCAAGGAAGACCTGATCCCGACGCTGGTTCGACGCATGGTGCAGGCCATTGAGCGCTCCGGGATGACGCCCGATGCCTACGCCGCGCTGGTACGTGGACGCGACGAGCAGGCCAACCAATTGCTCGACGACGCGATCCAGGAGGCGCGGGCCGGTGCCGCCAGGGACGAGGCCCTGCTGCGTGCGTTCGAGTCGGGCACGCGTGCGGTACCGGAGTTTGCCGAGATGTACGGCATGGATGCGCGTACGGTGGAACAGGCACTGGTGCGTGCCGGCCGGGCGCGCGCCAGGGTCGCTGCGCACGACACCTGAAGGCAGGCCATGTGCCGATCAATTCGGGTCTTGCCACCGAGTCGATGCCAGGGGCCTGTCGGCGTTTGCCCATGAACTCCAACGATGAGGCGCCAGTGGCACGGGTCGACGACCTTTTTTTTGCCTATCCGCAGCGGCCGTTGTTCCGTGGCTGGAACGCCAGGTTTCCGGCTGGAATGAGCTTTGTCCAGGGTGATGACGGCAGCGGCAAGACGACGCTGTTACGTTTGATCGCAGGCGATCTGATGGCTGACGGCGGTCGCCTCGAGATCGCTGGCTGCAGGCTGGACCAAGATGCAGGCCGATACCGCGCACAGGTGTTTCGCACCGATCCGAGGGCCGAGATGCCGCAGCAGATGTCCCCCCTGATCTGGCTCGAAAGCCTGCGCGCGCGCTACCGCGACTTTGACCAGGGTGCGCTGTCGGCGCTGATCGGCCAATTGCAGTTGCTGGAGCATCGGGACAAACCCATGTTCATGTTGTCCACGGGCGCGCGGCGCAAGGTTTGGCTGGTGGCAGCGCTGGTCTGCGGTACGCCGCTGACCTTGATCGACCAGCCGTTCGCGGCCCTGGACAAGGCATCGATCGTGCAGGTGCAAGGTCTGTTGCGCGCAGCGAGCACACTGCCGGGGCGCGCCTGGGTGGTGGCGGACTATGAGCCGCCCGCGGGGCAGTTGCTGGTGCAGACGATCACGATCGGCTGAACCACGTCCTGGAGTGTGCGCGTCGCGGTTGTAGCCTGCCCGGCGTTGCGTTTGCCTCCGACCGGGTTGCAGGCTGGAAAAAAAAGGCCGACTTGCGTCGGCCTTTTCGGTGAGCGACGGGTCGCTTACTTGAGGTGCTTGCCGATCAGGCCAGCCATCTCGAACATCGAGACCTGCATCTTGCCGAAAATCTCCTTGAGCTTCGCGTCGGCATTGATCATGCGCTTGTTGACTGCGTCCTGGAGCTTGTTCTTCTTGATGTAGGTCCACAGCTTGCTGACCACTTCCGTGCGTGGCAGCGGCGTTGCGCCGACGACGGCCGCCAGGGCGGCGCTCGGAGTCAAGGCCTTCATGAAGGCAGCATTGACGGTGCGCTTCTTGGCCGCAGCCTTTTTCGCGGGAGCTGCTTTCTTGGCCGCAACCTTTTTCGCAGAAGCGGCCTTCTTGGCCGGGGCAGCTTTCGTCGCTGCTACTTTCTTTGCCGGAGCTGCTTTCTTTGCGGGTGCAGCTTTCTTTGCGACGACCTTTTTGGCCGGTACTTTTTTTGCAGTTGCCATGATTGATTGTCCTTCTCGAAGTTGATTAATCACCAGTGAAGAACTGCTTCTCCCCTGGCACTGCGGATGCTACTGGAGAAAAAACCGCTTTCCAAGCGAAAACGTATCTTTTTCACTCTGGCGTGTTGTTTTTTTATGCGTCGGGAAAAACGGTTCTTCACTCGAGAAAACGGGCATTTGCGCCCATCGGCGGATTCGCGCGAGCTTTGCGGCGTGATTGCGAGGCCGACTGAAGCAAGCGAAATGAGCGTCGCAGCTGCCTGCACACGCTTCATGCAGTGCACCAGCATGCCGCGTTAACATGTTGCGACCGTTGACAAATTGCCACTCCAGCGAGGACGAGACGACCATGCCCCCAGCCATTCCCGTATGTGATTTGTGCGATGCGCACAAGGACGATTCCAGCGGCGTGTTGCGCGTTCTGCCCCCGGTGTTTCGACCGTTTGGCGCTGCTACGCGTTTCTTTGGGCAGGTCAGCACCGTGCGCTGCTTCGAGGACAACACCCTGGTCAAGGATGCTGTCGACGGACCCGGCGCGGGCCGGGTGCTGGTGGTCGATGGCGGTGCTTCGCTGCGCCGCGCCTTGCTCGGCGGCAACCTGGGCGCCGCCGCATCGCGCAACGGCTGGGCCGGTGTATTGGTGAATGGTTGCGTTCGCGACGTGGCCGAGTTGCTGGTGTTGCCGATCGGCATCCTGGCACTGGCGCCGATGCCGATGCCACCGCGCAAACAGGGTGAAGGCCAGCGCGATGTGCCGGTGTTGGTACAGGGCGTATGGGTACGTCCTGGCGACTGGCTGTACGCCGACGAAGATGGCGTGTTGGTCAGCTCAACGGCGTTGGCATAGCCGGCGATGCGGCGATTGGTGCTGGTGGCGGTCCGCCGCAGCCGGCGGCACCGCACTCTGTGCGGTGCGATGCATTGCCGCTAGCCTTGCCGGCGCAACACCCGGACAATCGCCGTATGGAAAAAATCGCCTGCATCGATTCGCATACCGGCGGAGAGCCTACCCGGCTCGTGCTGTCGGGCTTCCCCGACCTGGGCCTCATGCCCTTGGCGCAGGTCGTGCAACTGCTGCGTTCCCGCCATGACCGCTATCGCACCGCTACCGTGTGCGAACCGCGGGGCAGCGACGTGATGGTGGGTGCCTTGCTATTGCCGCCGCGCGCGCCAGGTTCTCTGGCATCTGTGATTTTCTTCAACAATGTCGGCTACCTGGGCATGTGCGGTCACGGCACCATCGGCGTGATGGCGACGCTGGAGCACCTGGGGCGGGCGTCGCCGGGGCCCTATGCGCTGGATACGCCGGTGGGAACGGTTCAGGTGCGTTTGCGCGGCCAGGGTGTGGTGGACATCGACAACGTGCCAGCGTATCGGCATCGGGCGGATGTCGCGCTTGCGGTGCCCGGCGTGGGTACGGTGCGTGGCGCCGTGGCCTGGGGCGGAAACTGGTTTTTTCTGTGCGATGCCGGTGGCATCGAGATCACGATGGACAACGTGGAGCGCCTGAGCGACCATGCCTGGTCGATCCGCCAGGCACTGTTGGCCAACGGCGTCACCGGCGAGGGCGGCGCCGAGATCGACCATATCGAGCTGATGGGGCCGGCGCGGGACGCAGGCAATCACGGTCGCAATTTTGTACTGTGCCCGGGCCGGGCTTATGATCGCTCGCCCTGCGGCACCGGTACCAGCGCCAAGCTGGCCTGCCTGGCCGCCGATGGCAAGCTGGCGCCCGGCGCCCTGTGGCGTCAGGAGAGTGTGTTGGGCAGCGTGTTCGAGGCGCACTACCGCATCGACGGAGACCGGCTGATGCCCACCATCAGCGGCCAGGCCTATGTGTGCGCCGAGACCAACCTGTTGCTGGCGCAGCCCGATCCCTATTGCTGGGGCATTGTCCCGGCCGGCATCCCGACCCGCTGACGCGGGCCGTATGCGAACGGCCCCGGACCCACCATGACGATCCGACTGGATAGCGACACCATCGTGGTCGGCGCCGGCCTGGTGGGCGCGGCCTGTGCGGCGCGGCTGGCGTATGCGGGGCGCGAGGTTTTGCTGCTCGACCACCAGGCGCCCGGTCTGGGCGCCAGTTTTGGCAATGCCGGGCACGTGGCCACCGAGCAACTGATGCCGCTGGCCAACCCGCAGGTCATCCGTGACAGCTGGCGCTATCTGCTCCGTGCCGACAGTCCGCTGCGCCTGCGACTGAGCTACCTGGTGCCGATCCTGCCCTGGCTGGCCCGTTTCGTGCTGGCGGCCCGGCCGGCAGCGCTGGCGCGCGGTGTGGCCGGTTTGATGGCCTTGCAGCAAACCTCGCTCAAGGACTTGCAGGACCTGCTGCATACCTGTGGCCTGGGCGATCTGCTGGCGAGCGATGGCTATCTTCGCGTCTGGGAGACGCCCGGTGGCGCCCAGGCGGCCCGGCGCGACGCGCATCAGGTGGCGCGCTACGGCATTCGCACCGAACCGCTGTCTGCCCCGGCGATACGGGCTGAGGCCCCCGGACTGAGTGCCGATGTGGCCGGTGCCTTGTTGTATCCGGATACTGCCCACGTGACCGATCCACATGCGGTCTGCACCGGGCTGGTCGATGCGCTGCTGGGATTGTCCGGTCGGTTGCACCGCGCGCAGGCACTGGAGATTTATCAGGAGAGCAAGGGGCCGGTGCGCCTGACGCAGGCGCATGGCCCGGCGTTGCATTGCCGTCAGCTGCTGCTGTGTGCCGGCGCCTGGTCGCGGCCACTGGCCCGCAGCCTGGGCTACCGGGTTCCGTTGGACACCGAGCGCGGTTACCACATCACGGTGCCGTGGCCGGGAGCGGGCGAGCGGACGGCCGCCAGCATGCGGATGCGACGCCCGATTGCGTCGACCGAGCGCAGTGTGATCATGACGCCGATGTCGGTCGGCCTGCGCATGACCGGCACGGTCGAGTTTGGCGGCCTGCAACTGCCACCCGATGCGCGGCGCTATGCCCTGCTGCACCGGCAGATCCAGGCGCTGTTGCCCGGCATCCAGACCGAGGCAGCCAGCCACTGGATGGGTTTTCGGCCGTCGCTTCCCGACCATCTTCCGGTGCTCGGGGCCGCTCCGCGCCACCAGGGCGTTTTCTTTGCGTTCGGCCACCAGCACCTGGGGCTGACGCTGTGCGGCGTCACGGCGCGTATCATGACCGATCTGATGCTGGGCCAGCCCTCGGCGACCGATCTGTCCCCGTACCGCGTGGACCGGTTCTAGGCGGGCAGGTCGGTGCCGCCAAATGGGCCTGCCAGTCAGCGGTGATTCCAGGTCAGGAAGACGCCGAACAAGGCGATCGCGAAGGCCAGAAACTGCAGTCCGGTGATGGTTTCGCCCAGCGCCAGCACGCCCACCAGCGCAGCCGAAATCGGCAGCAACACGGTGAAGATGCCACCTTGCGCTGCCGGCAGATGCTTGGCGCCCGTCATCCACAGCCAGACGGTTCCGATGCTGGCGGCCAGCGCGTAGAACACCAGCAGCACCCAGATGCCGGGGGTAACAAGCGCGAACTTGAAGTCCAGCGCCAGGTACAGGCCAAACGGTGTCATCAGCGCAAAGCCCCACAGATTGATCAGCGACGAGATTCGCTTGGGCCCCAGCGCGCCGGTAAGCTTCTTGGCGATCACTGCATAGCCGCCCTCGCACAGCACCGCACCAAACACCAGCAGGTTGCCCAGCCAGGCGGCGGATGATGGCTGAGCCGCGACGGTCGTGGTGCCGGCGTTTGGCATGGCCCGCGCCAGCGCCAGGATCACGAGCCCAAGCACCGCACAGGCAGCCGCTGCCCACATCCGCCGGCTGATGCGTTCGCCCAGAAACAGCCAGCTCATCATCGCGATCACCGCGGGAATGCCGGCCAGGATGACACCGGCCGACACGGCGCTGGTCATGCTGACGCCGTACAGCATGCAGATCGAGAACAGGAAGTTGCCGACAAGCGACTCCAGAAACAGCAGTCGGCGCACCTGCGGTGTCATTGGCGCCTCGTCGGCTGGCTTGCGCAGCCAGGGAGCCATGGCGATCGCAGCGATGCCAAACCGCATCCAGGCCAACAGGAACACCGGCAACGCGGCGACCAGCGGTTTGGACAGCGCGACATAGCTGCCGGTGAGCACCATGCTCAGTGCCAGGCAGCTGTAAGCGATGCGTCGGTTTGGGGCGTGGGGCATCAATGGCGCGGCTGCTGTGTGTTGGTGGCGGGTTTGCGTCGGCGTTGCAGGCTCGTCGAAGCTGACCCAGGCGTGCGGCTGGTTAGCATTGTCCCCGACGAAGTGCGGTAAGGTAGGCGTTCACTTTGGAGACTATGGGCCATGGCAATGGGTGAATTTGCGTACGCAACGAACAGCAACCGGTTCCTGGGCGCGCCGGCGCTGGCGCAGCAGGACTTCGCCGTGGTGGGCGTGCCGTTCGATGGTGCCGTGACTAACCGGCCGGGCGCCCGATTCGGTCCCGCCGAGGTGCGCCGCGCCAGCCTGATGCTGTGCGACGGCTTGCACCCCCATTTCGGCGTGTCTCCGTTGGGATCGTTGGGCGATGGCGCCGATATGCGGCTGCCCAACGCGTGCGCATTGACCGAGGTCCGGGCCATCATCGCCGAACGCGCCAGGGTGCTGATGGCGCGCCACCACTGCGTGTTCATCGGCGGAGATCACTCGATCACGCTGGCGCTGCTGCGCGCGGCCCACAGGCTGCACGGCCCGTTGGCGCTGCTGCATTTCGATGCCCACTGCGATACCTGGACCGACCATTTCGGTGAGCCATCGGGCCATGGAACCTGGACCTACGAAGCAATCGCCGAAGGCCTGGTCGACCCGCGCAAATGTGTGCAGATCGGATTGCGCTCCTCCGGCGCCCGTGCGGCGCGCGAATACGTGCGCGACCTGGGCGGTCTGATCCACACCGCACGCGATTTGCGCGGCAAAGATGGTACGGGACTGGGCGACGTGGTGGCGCAAATCACGCAGCGACTCGGTGATTGGCCCTGTTACCTGACGCTGGACATCGATTGCCTGGACCCGGCGTTTGCGCCCGGCACCGGCACGCCGGAACCCGGTGGACTGAGCAGCTCGCAGGTGCTGACGTTGCTCGAAGAACTGGCCGGGCTGAACCTGATCGGCATGGACTGTGTCGAAGTGGCGCCGGCATACGACCATGCGGAACTGACCAGCCAGGTCGCGGCGAGCTTCATCTGGACCTACCTGTGTGGCCAGATCGCAAAGCGGACCCTGACGGCCACGGCGGTTGGATGACGATGGCGTTCTGGAGCGGTTCGCTTATCGGGTCGGACACCCAACTCAACCAGCGCAGTTATTACGAGGCCAGCGTGGAGCGTGGGGCGGCGTTGCCGGTGCTGCAGGGGCAGGTGGGTGCTGACGTGGTGGTCGTGGGAGGTGGTTTTACCGGGCTGTCGGCCGCGATCGAACTGGCCGACCGCGGCATGAGTGTGGCTCTGCTGGAGGCCGATCGCGTTTGCGGCGGCGCGTCCGGGCGCAACGGTGGTCAGGCCATCGTCGGCTATGCCGGCGGGCAGGGTCCGCTGGAGTCGCAACTGGGCGCTGGCGACGCGCGGCGCCTGTGGGACATGTCGCTCGAGGCGATTGCGCTGATCGATGCGCGGATCGCCCGGTTCAGCATCGGGTGCGACCGGGTCCACGGCTACCTGTATGTCGCCGATGCGCCGCGCAAGGCCGCCGCGCTGCGCGCTGAATTGGCGGCGCTGGAGCGGAACTATGGACTATCCAGTACCTGGGCCAGTGGTGCGGCGGTGCAGGACCATATCCAAAGCCCCCGCTATTGCGCGGCCGGGTACGAAACGTTGTCCGGTCACCTGCATCCGTTGAAGTATGGCCTGGGGCTGGCGCGCGCGGCACGCTCCCTGGGCGTTCAGATGTTCGAGCGTTCGCCGGTGGTCGACCTTCAGCGCGGTGCCAGCGTGACGGCCGTCACCGCGCAGGGAACCGTGCGTGCCCGCTATGCGGTGCTGGCCGGCAATTGCACCCTGGGCGAATATGGGCCGCGCGTTGCGCCGCAGATTGGCGCGCGGATCATGCCGGTGGGAACCTATATGGTGGCGACGCCACCGCTGCCGGCGGAGATGTGCACCAGACTGGTCGCGGCCAATGCGGCCGTTTGCGACAATAATTTTGCGCTCGACTATTTTCGCTGCAGCGCCGACCACCGGTTGTTGTTTGGTGGACGGGTCAGCTATTCGACGCGCACCCCGTTCAACCTGCAAACATCCATGCGCGCGCGCATGTCCCGGGTATTTCCGCAATTGCAATCGGTTCCGCTGGAGTTCGTCTGGGGTGGGTTTGTCGATATCAGCATGAATCGGGAACCGGATTTCGGCCGCCTGGCCGACAACATCTATTACCTGCAGGGCTTCAGCGGCCATGGTGTGGCGTTGACCGGCCTGGCCGGTCAATTGGTGGCCGAGGCCGTGGTAGGACAAGCCGAACGGTTCGACCTGTTCGCGCAGCTGCGCCACCATAACTTCCCGGGCGGCGGCTTGCTCAGGACGCCCACACTGGCCCTTGCCATGTGGTACCGGCAGTTGCGCGACCTGATCTAGGCGCCTTGGGCGTTTTCGAAGTTGCGCTGCGCTGCACCGCCGCCGCAGTTCGCGGCAATGATGGCAGATTCATATGCACAATGGTGGCTTCAAATCGAAGGTCCACCTTTGCATGACGATGTCATCTTGTCTGGTTTGGATGCCGGTGGATCACCGGCTATTGGGGGACGATGGTCACCAGATGCCCTATGTGGTCGTCGGAGACAAATATGCGCGCGCCATAAAGACCGGGGCGCAGGCGCAAGCGGTGTTGTTCCCGCTGGCCGATCCGGTGCAGATTCCCGAATTGCTGGCGTTGGTCGACGGCGTTATGTTGACCGGTTCGCCGTCCAACGTGCATCCCTCGCACTTTGACGAAGTGGTGGCCAACCTAGACCAGCCGCTCGACCCGGTCAGGGACGCCCTCACACTGGCGCTGGTTCAAGCCTGTGTGGACGGTGGTGTACCCTTGCTGGGTCTGTGCCGGGGCTTCCAGGAAATCAATGTGGCGCTGGGCGGCTCATTGCACCAGAATGTGCAGGACCTGCCCGGCATGATGGACCACCGCGAGCCTCCCGACCAGCCGATCGAGGTGCAATATGGACCTAGCCATGCAGTCCATTTCGAGCCTGGATCAGTGTTCGCACAGTGGGCCGGCGGCACGCAGGCCGATGTGAATTCATTGCACGGGCAGGGTGTCAACCGTCTCGGTCGAGGTTTGCGGGCGTTGGGTCGCGCTCCGGACGCGCTGGTCGAGGCGTTCGCGGTGGAGGGTGCGCGGGCATTTGCGTATGCGGTGCAGTGGCATCCCGAGTGGGGGTGCCGGTTTGGTGGCCTGGACGGCGCCATTTTCAAGGCATTCGGCGAGTCATGCTGGGTGCGGCGCCAGCACCGGCTGGGACCGGTTGGCGCACCGGCGGAGAGTGATCCATGGAGAACATGATGCAAGAAGAAAAACCGATGAATTTCAACGACCTGGAGCAATGGCTCAATGAACGGCGGGTCACCGAGGTGGAATGCCTGGTGCCGGACCTGACTGGTGTGGCGCGGGGCAAGATCCTGCCGCGCGCCAAGTTCACCGAGGACCGCGGCATGCGCTTGCCACAGGCGGTGGTGGCGATGGGCGTGACCGGCGAGTTCCCGGAAAGTGGTCCGTACTACGATGTGATCGATCCGACCGACAAGGACATGCAGCTGCGTCCCGATCCATCGACCCGCCGCCTGGTTCCCTGGGCCACGGACCCAACGGCACAGGTGATTCACGACTGTTTCGACCACGAGGGGAAACTGGTGCCGTTCGCGCCGCGCAGCGTGTTGCGAAGGGTCTGCGATCTGTTTGCGGCCGAGGGCCTGGTGCCGATCGTGGCGCCCGAACTGGAGTTCTACCTGACGGCACGCAATACCGACCCCAATACCCTGCTGCGCCCCCCGATCGGACGCAGTGGCCGGGCCGAGACCTCGCGCCAGGCCTACAGCATCGACGCGGTCAATGAGTTCGACCCGCTGTTCGAGGAAATCTACGATTACTGCGACAAGATGGAGCTCAACGTCGATACGCTGATCCACGAGGTCGGCGCCGGTCAGATGGAGATCAACTTCTTCCATGCGCAGCCAATGGGATTGGCCGACGAGGTGTTCTTCTTCAAGCGCACGGTGCGCGAGGCGGCCTTGCGCCATGACATGTACGCTACTTTCATGGCCAAACCGATCGAGGGTGAGCCCGGCAGTTCGATGCATGTGCACCAGAGCATCCTGAACAAGGCCACCGGCAAGAACATCTTCAGCAACGAGGACGGGACACCGTCGGAAGCCTTCGCGCACTATATCGGCGGGTTGCAGCGCTACGTGCCAGCCGCCATGGTGCTGGTGGCGCCCTACGTCAACAGCTACCGCCGGCTGTCCCGCAACACTGCCGCACCGATCAACATCGAGTGGGGCTACGACAACCGCACCGTTGGCATTCGGTCGCCGGTATCGTCGCCGCAGGCACGCCGGGTGGAGAACCGCGTCATCGGAGCCGATGCCAATCCCTACGTAGCCATCGCGATGACGCTGGCCTGTGGATACCTGGGGCTGAAGAACAAGATCCAGCCCAAGGCCGAGATGAAGGGTGACGCCTATCTGTCGCCGTATGCGCTGCCACGCAGCCTGGGCGAGGCGCTCGACTGGTTGCGGCGCGAGAAAGACCTGCACGAGGTGCTGGGCAAGGAATTCATCACGGTCTACACCGAGATCAAGGAGCTTGAATTTGACGAGTTCATGAAGGTGATCTCACCGTGGGAGCGCGAGCATCTGTTGCTGCATGTCTGATCGCGCCAGCACTCCAGACAGGATGATGAAACAAGGAGTCCTCAAATGAATATGGCCGTTGACACCAGGAAGATCCAGCAAATGGATCGTGACCACTTCCTGCATCCGTTCACCGATTTCAAGGACCTTGCCAGCAAGGGCGCGCGCGTGATCGTGCGCGGCGAAGGCGTCTATGTCTGGGACTCCGAAGGCGCCAGGATGCTGGACGCGATGAGCGGCTTGTGGTGCGTCAATGTTGGGTACGGGCGGCGCGAACTGGCCGATGCAGCGCACCGGCAGATGATGACGCTGCCGTTCTACAACAGCTTCTTCCAGACCACCAACGTGCCAGCGGTGACGCTGGCGGCCAAGCTGGCGGAACTGGCGCCGCGTGTCGGCGACCGCAGCTTCGAACATGTTTTCTATTCCTCCAGCGGCAGCGAGAGCAACGATTCCAACGTGCGCATGGTGCGCCGTTACTGGGATCTGCTGGGGCAGCCGCACCGCAAGCTGATTCTCGGGCGCAAGAACGCCTACCACGGCAGCACCATGGCCGGTGCCTCGCTGGGTGGCATGACCGGCATGCATGCGCAGGGCGACCTGCCCATTCCCAATATCGACCACATCGAGCAGCCGTATTATTTTGAGCTGGCCAAGGATGGCGAGACGCCCAATGAGTTCGGACTGCGTTCGGCACGCTGGCTGGAGGAAAAGATCCTGGCCGTGGGGCCGGACAAGGTGGCTGCATTCATCGCTGAACCCGTGCAAGGTGCCGGCGGCGTGATCATTCCGCCCGACACCTACTGGCCCGAAATCCAGCGCATCGTCGACAAGTACGGTGTACTGCTGATCAGTGACGAGGTGATCTGCGCGTTTGGCCGGCTGGGACACTGGTTTGCCTACGAGAAATTTGGCTACAAGCCGGATCTGGTGACGTTTGCCAAGGCGGTGACTAGCGGGTATGTGCCGCTTGGCGGTGTCATGGTCGGCAACCGGGTGGCCAAGGTGCTGATCGAGCAGGGCGGCGAGTTCAACCATGGGTATACCTACAGCGGTCACCCGGTCGCCTGCGCCGTGGCGCTGGAAAACATCGCGATCATGGAGCGCGAACAGCTGCCGCAAAAAGTCAGGGGCGACCTGGGTGCCTACCTGGGCCGTCGTTTCGCAGAACTCAACGACCATCCGTTGGTGGCGATGGCCGAGAGCTGTGGTTTCGTGGCTGGCCTGGTGCTGGTCAAGGACAAAGAAACCCGCACGCGGTTCGATGAAGGCGCCGGGGTCGGCATGGTCTGTCGCAACCACTGCTTCAACAATGGCGTAATCATGCGAGCCGTTGGGGACCGCATGATCATCGCGCCCCCGCTGGTGATGACCACCGGCGAAGTCGACGAGATGGTCATGCTGATCCGGCTGGCGCTGGATCTGACCCGCAAGGACCTCAAGACCAGGGGGCTGGCATGATTGTTGCGAACCCAGCGCCTGGTTTGTGGTTGCGCTGGATTACCCTGTGACGATCGCGGTTGTGCGATCCTATAATTTCTTTGCCGGGTGCTACTGCCTGTCTGGCTGCCCGATTTTGGTGCGTTGATCATTAATTTGAACGGAGAAGCAAGAGTCATGAAACTCTCGAACAAGGTCATTGGCGCTTGCGCGCTTTCCGCCATCATCCTGGCTGCGTGCGGCAAGAAGGAAGAGGCCCCTGCGCCTGTGCCAGCGCCGGTAGCGGCGGCTCCCGCGGCGGCTCCCGCTCCACCGCCGCCCGAGCCCGAGGAGGAGAAGGTCCTCAACATCTACAACTGGCCCGACTACATTCCTGAGGGCATGATCGCCGCGTTCGAAAAGGAGTCCGGCATCAAGGTCAACTACGACACCTTCGAGACGAACGAAGCGCTACACGCCAAGCTGGTCGCGGGTAGTTCGGGTTACGACATCGTGGTCCCCGGCACGGTGTTTGCGAAACCGCAGATCGAGGGTGGCCTGATGCAGCCGCTGGACAAATCCAAGATCCCGAATCTGGCCAATCTGGAGCCGGCGATCATGAAGACGCTCACCAAGGCTGATGCCGACAACAAGCACCTGGTGCCATGGGCCTGGGGCTTCACGACCGTTGGCATCAACAAAACCAAGGTGGAAAAGGTATTGGGCAAGATGCCGATGCCAGAAAACGCCTGGGACCTGGTATTCGATCCCAAGTACACGAGCAAGCTCAAGTCCTGCGGCATTGCCTATCTGGATTCGCCAACAGAAATCATTCCCGTGGCCCTGCACTACATCGGCAAGGATGCCTACTCCAATGATGCAGCCGATTACAAGCTGGCCGCCGACATGCTGGCCAAGGTACGCAAGGACGTGCGCCTGTTCAGTTCCACCATGATCGACGATGTTTCCAGTGGCAAGGCGTGCGTGGCCATCGGCTGGTCCGGCGACATCAACATCGCGGCCACCCGTGCCAAGGAGAACAAGTCCAAGGACGTGATTGAGGCCTTGCTGCCGAGCACGGGTGCGTTGATCTTCTTCGACACCATGGCCATCACCAAGGACGCGAAGCATCCAAAGAACGCGCACGCGTTCATTGACTTTTTCCTGCGGCCCGAGAACGCGGCCAAGATGGCCAACGAGATGAGCTATCCGACCGGCAACAAGGCAGCGATGGACAAGATTGATCCGGCGATCTCCGGCAACAAGACCATCTTTGTCGAAGCTGCCTATCTGGACAAGATGATACCGCCCAGCAGCTTCACCAACGAGGCGCGCGAAGCCATGGCCAATGCTTACAACGGCTTCAAGAAGGGCAAGTAGAAACTTGCGCCGGCGCGGGACGGGCTGTTTGTACCTGGTATGAACGGCCCGTTTTGTTTGTGGGTTGCGACGGCGGACCAGGACTGATCAATGGCACAAGTAGACCCGGCAGATGGATTTCTCGTCACCGAGAAACTCGAGAAGCGGTTTGACGAGACGTTGGCGGTGGACGATGTGTCGCTGTCCATCGGGCGTGGCGAGATTTTTGCGCTGCTGGGAAGCTCGGGCTGTGGTAAGTCGACCTTGTTACGCGTGCTGGCCGGATTCGAAAAACCCACAGCCGGGCGGGTATTGCTGGGGGGGCAGGACATCGCCCAGTTTCCTCCCTACGACCGGCCGATGAACATGATGTTCCAGTCCTATGCACTGTTTCCGCACCTCGATATCTGGGAGAACGTCGCCTTCGGACTCAAGCGTGAGGGACTGCCCAAGGCGCAAGTCCAGCAGCGCGTGGGTGAGATGCTCGATCTGGTGCAGTTGGGTCCGTTCGCCAAGCGCAAGCCGCACCAGTTGTCGGGCGGCCAGC
>JANNKH010000042.1:0-18946 GCA_031396205.1 Rhodoferax sp. | reverse complement strand
TACAGCAGGTCCACCACCAGGTTGACCGCCAGGTAGATCAGCGCCAGGAACAGCAGCCCACCCTGGATCACCGGAAAGTCCCGGCTCAGCACGGCGCCGATGATCAGCCGGCCCAGCCCGGGAATGGAGAACACCTGCTCGGTGACCACCGCACCGCCGAGCAGCGCGCCGACCATGATGCCCATCACGGTGACGATCGGCACCATCGCGTTGTGCAGCCCGTGGCGCACCACCACATAGAGCTCGGGCAGTCCCTTGGCGCGGGCGGTGCGCACGAAGTCCTGACCCAGCACCTCGAGCATGCTCGAACGCGTCATGCGGGCAACGAAACCCATCTGCACGCAGGCCAGCGAAAACGTCGGCAACGCGATATGGCGCGCCCATTGCCAGGGATCGGTCGCGAACGCCACATAGTCGCCGGCGGGGAAGATCGGCACCAGCACCGCGATCAGCCAGATCAGCACCAGGCCGAGCCAGAACTCGGGGATGGACAGGCCCATCAGCGCCAGTGTCATCATGCCCTGGTCGGCCAGCTTGCCGTGGCGCACCGCGGCCACCACACCCGCGGCCACGCCCAGCAGCACCGACACGACAAACGCCAGCGCGGTCAGCGACAGCGTCACCGGCAGGCGCTCCAGGATCGCTCCGACCACGCTGCGGTTGAGCAGCAGCGACTGGCCCAGATCACCCTGCGCCAGCCGCAGGTACCACTGGCCCATGCGTACCAGGAACGGCCGGTCCAGCCCCAGCTCACGTCGCACCCGATCCAGCGCCTCGCCGGTGGCGCCGGCATCCAGGAACATCGAGGCCGGATCTCCCGGCACCAGCCACAGCAGGCCAAATGTGATCAGCGACACCAGCAGCAGAACCGGGATCGAGGCCAACAGGCGGCGCAGGATGAAGCGGATCATGGACGTCAGTCAGCGGCCGTGGCACGCGCCAACGCCGAGACCGCGCTATTCATCCGCGATCGCCGGCAGGCATCGGAGCGTTCAAGCGCGACGGGCCTATTCGAGCCAGACGCCCCACATGCGGGTGATGCGATAGGGCTTGAAGTTTTTCAGCTTGTTCGACACCACCTGGAACAGGCCATAGTCACCCAGGTTGATGGCGATGGCCTGGTCTGCCATGCGGCTCTCGAAGTCGGCGAACAGCTTTTTCTGCACCGCAACATCCATCTCGCCATTGAGCTTGTCGAACAGGCCATCGATGACCGGATCGGCCTTGCGCTGGCCCTGGCCCTTGACCCAGTGGGACATGGCCGATGCCGGGCCTTCATAGGGTTCGATGCCGAAGCCGTGGGTCCAGAAATTCCAGCCCTGGTCGCTCTTGAGGCCGATGCCCGATATGGTCGGCCAGTCACCGACCTTGAGTTCGATGTTCACGCCAATCGCCGAGACCTGCTGCTGGAACACCGTGGCAGCATCCACATTGGGCCGGATGTTGTCGATGATGAAGATCAGCTTCTCGCCCTTGTAGACCGACTTGGCCAGGTTGGCCTTGGCGGCGGCGACATCCTGCTTGAGCAGCGCACGGCCGCTATGGTAGGGCGAGCCGGGATAGACCCAGCTCTGGTCCATCAGGTACAGGTCGGGATAAGCGGTACCCAGGATCTCTTCGGCATTGATGGCCTGGGCAATCGCGCGGCGGAAATTGAGATCGGTGCCCGGTCCCTGTGCCATATTGAACTTGAGCACCTGCACCGCATACGGCAAGGCCTTCATGACCGTGAAATTCGGATTGCCCTTGAGCCGCTTGGCGGTGGGCTCGTCGCTGGTCTCGTTGAGGTGAACCTGGCCCGTCATCGTGGCCGCATCCCGGGCGCCGGATTCGGGCATGAAGCGAAAGGTCACGCTGTCCAGATACGCGATCTTGGCGCCGGCAAAACCATCGCGCTCCTTGTAAGCCGGATTGGGCACATAGCCATCGAAACGCGCCAGCTTGACATGGCTGTCGGGCTTGTATTCGACGAACCGGTAAGGCCCGGTGCCGATCGGATCGGCCTTGCCCATGTCCTTGGCCGCTTCTTCGGCCGGCATGATGGCGATTGGCGCGCGCGGGCTTGACAGGTTGCCCAGGAAGGTCGATTGCACCGATTTGAGCTTGATCGTAACCTGATCGGCGCCACTGGCACTGACACTGTCGATCGCGCCGATCAGGCTGGCGGATGCACCGCCCTTGCGGTAACGCTCGATCGAAGCGACGACGTCGGCCGGCCCCATCACCTTGCCATTGTGAAACTTCACGCCACTGCGCAGCGTGAACACATAGCTCAAGCCATCGGGCGACACCTGTACGGACCTGGCGAGATCGGGTACCGGGCGCGCCCCTTCGTCACGCGCATACAGGGTCTCGAACATATGCAGGTTGACGTGGCGCGAGGCCTGCGCCGAGGTGGAATGGGGATCCAGCGACGGTGGCGCATTCGTGATCGCGACGACGACATCGCCGCCTTTCTTCTGCGCCATCGCCGGCGTCAGGGACCCGAACGCCAATGCGGTGGCCAAGGCCAGATGCAGAAGTTTCAGTTTCATGGAAAGGTTCTCCTAGAGGTTGGGCCCGCGCCGCGGGTGGGTTTACCGAATTGAATCCATCTGCATCGGTTGTGGTTTGCGAGGCTGCATCAGCCAGTCGGTTCGGCATAGTCCTGCATGACCACTGCCACACAGTCGCCGCGCTGCACCCGGCCCGGTCCGGACGCCATCCACAATACGCCGTCGGCGCCGTACCGGACCTCGACCGGCGCATGGTCGATGTCTTCGACGAAATGCAGGAAGCCGGCGCTTTGCCCGGCCTGCACAGCGTCGCCCGCCAGATGGCGGGGCTCGAATATTCCGCCGGCAGGCGCAAAGCTGTAGCAGGCCGGATCACGCACCATCATGTGCCGCGTGCCCTTGGCGCCGTCGCGCTGCACCGTGTCGACCTTGCCGGACATCATGCCCAGGTGCTTGAGCATGTTGCGCACGCCGCGCTCGCCGATGCGCACGCCCTCGACGCTGACCCGACCCCAGCCTCCGATCTCGGTGCCGATCGACAGGATGCCGCGGCGCTCGACCGACGAGGTCAGCGTGGCGCCTTCGTCCACGCCCCAGAACACCACGTTGTACGGCGCGCCGAAAGCCGCCGCGGCAGCCATGGTCCTGCGGCGCAGCGCCGCATCCGGCACATAGTGCATGTTGGTGCTGGGCACGCAGTCGGCGGAATGGCCGGCAGTATGCAGATCGACCGAGGCATCCACACGCGGTAGCAGCTTGGAGTCGATGAAATGCGCCAGCATCTCGGAGAAGGTGCCCCTCGGGTTGCCAGGAAAGCAGCGGTTCAGGTCACGCCCGTCGATCGGCGACAGGCGCGTGCCGTTGAGTGCGGCCGGGACATTGACGGCCGGGATCAGGATCAGCCGGCCCCTGATCTGCTCGGGCTGCAGCGATTGCGCCAACCGCGAGAGCGCGATCTGGCCCTCGTATTCATCGCCATGCACGCCACCGGTGAGCAACAGGGTCGGGCCCTTGCCGTGGTTGAACACATAGATGGGAATCTCGACCACGCCCCAGCCCGAGGTGTTGCGCGACTGCGGCGCCTTCAAATAGACGGCCTGGCGTCCGGGCCGGTCAAAATCGACTTCGCACCGGACCCGGCTCGGACTGTCGTCCACCGTCGTGTCCCGGCTGGGCGGTTTCGGGCTGATGGCTTTGGGCATGGGGTCCAGATTAGATTGGCGCGCAAATTCAGAATAGCATAATTTATAAATGTATACAATCTGCAGATGGCCAAGGACCGCATGAATACACTGCATCTGGTGGACCCGGCGCTGCCCGCACCGGCCCAGACCTTCATCAAGCTGCAGCCGCGCACGCTGGTGCACCAGGTCATCGATGCGCTGGTGGCTGGCGCCTCCGAAGGGCTGATCCTGCCGGGCGACCGCATCATCGAATCCGATCTGGCCGAGCAGCTCGGCGTCAGCCGGGTACCGGTCCGCGAGGCGCTGCGGGTGCTCGAGAGCCAGGGCATCGTCGTCAACGAGCCCTACAAGGGGATCCGGCTGACACCGGTCACCCATGACCGCATCGACCAGCTGATCGAGGTGCGGGTGGCACTCGAAACCACCGCCACGACCCGCGCCATCCGGCTCAAGCTCAACGACGGCGCGCACCTGCAGGAACTCGAGGCCATCGTGCACGACATGGAGACCATGGCCGAACGTAACGAGGTGTTCGGCTTTGCAAGCGCAGATACCCGCTTCCACCGCACGTTGTGCAGCTACGCCGGCAATGCGGTACTCAGCGACATGTGGGAGATGCTGGCGCGTCAAATGACCATCATCTTTGGTCTGTCCGCGCTGGGCAAACCGATGACGTCCATCGTCGACGAACACTGGGAGCTGATCCGGGTGTTCCGCTCGGGCAAGGTGGCCGACATGGCGCGCGCGATCAGCGACCATATCGACGTCGAGATCCACAAGGTCGACCTGGAAAAAATCATCGCCAAGCGCCGCGCCGACAAGCAGCGGGCCGCCGCCTTACCCTGAAGCACAGCCATGCCCTCACCGCTCGCGCACGCCACCAGCCTGCCCCCCGTCAGGATCCGCGCCATCACCAGCGTCGCCCTGACCGGCGAAAGCCCCAAGGGCGGCTGGTCGGCCGAGATCAAGCTCGAGGACTCGATCCACGCCCTGGTGGCGGTGCATACCGATGCCGGCATCAGCGGCTACGGCAGTGTGTTCACCGACGGGCGGCTGGTGCAGGCCGCACTGAAAGTGCTCGAACCACTTTTCCTGGGCGAGAACGCGCTCGAACCCGAACGGGTCAGCGAAAAGCTGCACCAGAACAGCTTCTGGATGGGCAGAGGCGGCAGCCTGACGCACACCATCAGCGGCATCGACATTGCGTTGTGGGACATCCTGGGCAAGGCCACCGGCATGCCGGTGGCGCGGCTGCTCGGTGGCTGTTACCGCCAGCGGGTGCAACCGTATTGCTCGCTGCTGATGGAGCAGCCCAAGGAGATGTTCGACGTCATCACCGGCTACCGCAAGCAAGGATTCAAGGCCTTCAAGATCGGCTGGGGGCCGTTCGGGCGGGCCATGGACCACCAGCTCGACGCTGCCATCGTGCGTGCGGCGCGCGACGCCGCCGGACCGGACGCCAAGTTGCTGGTCGACGCCGGCGCCAGCGACGCGCACTGGCCGCACGGCTTGAAATGGGCCATGCGCACCGCCGACATGCTGGCCGAACACGAGGTCGGCTGGTTCGAGGAAGCCCTCAAGCCCGACGCCATCGACGACTTCTGCCAGCTGCGCCGCAGCAGCCCGGTACCGATCGCCGGCGGCGAAGTGCTGACACGGCGCCAGAGTTTTCTGCCCTGGCTGGTGCGCGGCGCGTTCGACATCGTGCAGCCCGACGTAACCAAGGTCGGCGGCATCAGCGAGCAGCGCCGCATCGCGTGGATGGCGCATGATTTCGGCGTCAAATACATCGGCCACGGCTGGAACACCGCGCTCGGCGTCGCGGCCGACCTGCAACTGGCCAGTGCCTTTCCGGATACCGACCTGGTCGAGTTCATCGGCGGCAGCCCCTATGTGGATGGCATCCTGTGCGAGCCTTTTGCGCTCGACAGCGAAGGCTACCTGCATATCCCCGAATTGCCCGGGCTCGGAGTCGAACTCGACCCCGACAAGGTGGCGCGGTATACGGACAACGCCGCGCCGCTGTTCGAGAACTGACGCACGCAGCCAGCGCGCCGCGTAGTCCGTCCGGCGTATTGACATTGACCGGATTGCGACCAGAATCTCCCTCGCAGGCATGTGCCTGCGAACCAGAAACAGGGAGAAAGAGCATGCCGGTCCGATCCAACCTCGCCGCCATTTCCGTCACCACGCTGTGGCAATCCCTGTCACGCTGGCGTGCAATCGCATTACCGGTGTTGGTGCTCGCCTGCGGCAACGCCCTGGCCGGTTTCACGGTGTTTGAAGGCGCCGGGTCAACTCCGGCATCGATCACCGCGGTGCGCGACGACTTTCGCTCCGCGATCGGTGGCGGCACCGTCGCCGGCCCAAACGGCAATTTCGGTGACCTGCGCCGGGAGATCAACTGGGATGGCGTACCCAATGCATTTGCCGACCCCAACCTGATGCCGGCCAACTTCTTCAACTCCAACTCGCCGCGTGGCGCGGTGTTCAGCAGCACCGACGGGACCGGCTTCATGGTCAGCGCCAACTCCGGCCTTGCAACGCCGACAGCGTTCGGCTTTGGGGGCGACTTCCAGGCCTTCAGCGCACAGCGCCTGTTCGCCTTGGTCGGCGGGCGCACGACAAACATCCATTTCTTCGTGCCAGGTACCAACACCGTTGCCACGACCAGTGCATTTGGCGCGATCTTCGTCGACCTGGAGGACAACACCGACCAGGTATTCACCAAGATGGAGTTCTTCGACCTGGGCAACAACCTGGTATTTAGCCGTAACGGCCTGGTCGCCGGCAACCAGGGCCTGACGTTTCTGGGCGGTGTCGCCAACGCCGGTGAACGCATTGCCAGTGTGCGCATCACGACATCCGACAATTTCATCCTGGGCAATGGCGTGCGTGCCAACGAGACCACCGACATCGTCGTGATGGACGATTTCATCTACGCCAGCCCCGCCGCCGTGCCCGAGCCCGAGATCTGGGCGATGGTATTGCTTGGGCTGGGCGTGGTCGGGTGGAGCAGCCGCCGGCGTAGTTGAACGCGACATCGGGGCGCGTGACGCACACCGACGCTGTGTGTCAGCGCGCCCGCTTCGGGCCTTGCGGGTCATAAACCGCATGCCGGCGCACGGCGGGCAATTCCATTAAAGTCTGTCGCTTCTTGGGCGCCGCCGGTTCGGCGTGCGCCCGCGTGACTACGCAAGCCCCCACATGCCTGAATCATCTATCTACACGCCGCCTGCGATCTGGACCTGGGACAAGCAGAGCGGTGGCAAGTTCGCCGCCATCAATCGGCCGATCGCAGGCCCCACCCACGACAAGGAACTGCCGGTAGGGCGCCATCCGCTACAGTTGTATTCGTTGGGCACACCCAATGGCGTGAAGGTCACGGTGATGCTGGAAGAACTGCTGGCACTGGGCCATGCCGGCGCCGATTACGACGCCTGGCTGATCAAGATCAACGACGGCGAGCAGTTCGGCAGCGGCTTCGTGCAGGTCAATCCGAACTCCAAGATCCCGGCGCTGCTCGACCGCAGCGAACCAACTCCGGTTCGAGTGTTCGAGTCCGGCGCAATTTTGCAGTACCTGGCCGATAAATTCGGTGCCCTGTTGCCGACCGACCGGGCCAGCCGTGCCCAATGCCTGTCCTGGCTCCATTGGCTGATGGGCAGCGCGCCCTTCCTTGGCGGCGGATTCGGCCACTTTTATGCCTATGCACCGAGCAAGATGGAATACCCGATCAACCGCTACGCGATGGAGGTCAAACGCCAGCTCGATGTGCTCGACCGCCACCTCGCCGGCAACGTCTATCTGGCGGGCGACGACTACACCATCGCCGATATCGCCGTCTGGCCATGGTATGGCGCACTGGCCAAGGGTTTGCTATACAGTGCCGGCGAGTTCCTGCAAGTACAGGAATACAAGCATGTGCAGCGCTGGACCGACCAGATCGCCAAACGGCCCGCCGTCAAGCGCGGTCGCATGGTCAACCGGACCTGGGGCGACCCGTCAAGCCAGCTCGCCGAACGCCACGACGCAAGCGACTTCGAGACCCGGACTGCGGACAAACTAGCTTCGGTTGCCTGAGGAAAAGCGGGTAAGGCCGCGAGCGCATTGCCGTGCGGGCATGATCGCAATCCCGATCGTCGGGTTCGGGCACATGCAATGATGGCGCCTACCCAGGCCGGCGCAATGGGGGCCCCCCAGGCAGCGCGTCACCAACGGCCTGGCCATTCCCATCGCCCGGCATTGGATTTACATTGCACGATGAAGCGCCATTGCCACTCCGTGGTCGCCAGCGGCGGCCCGCAACCCTTGCCTGCCCATGACCCGATACTGGTTGATGAAATCCGAACCCGATGAATGCTCGATCGATGACGCGATGGCGGCGCCCAAGCAGACTGTCCCCTGGACCGGCGTGCGCAACTACCAGGCTCGCAATTTCATGCGCGACCAGATGCGGATCGGCGACGGGGTGCTGTTCTACCACTCGAGTTGCCCCGAACCCGGTATCGCAGGTATCGCGCAGGTCGCCTCCGGTACGCGACCCGACCCAACCCAGTTCGACCCACGGTCGGACTACGTCGACCCGAAATCCGATCCAGACGCGCCGCGCTGGCTGCTGGTGAACGTGCAGGCCATGCGCAAGACCCGCTTGCTGGGCCTGACGGAGCTTCGCGATACGCCGGCGCTGGCGGACATGATCCTGCTGCGCCGGGGCAACCGCCTGTCGATCACGCCTGTGGACAAGGCACACTGGGATCTGATCACGGGCGAGATGCTCAAGGGCCGGCGCTGACCGGCGCCCGCAGCCATGCCGCCACCCTCCATCACCCCGACCCAGACATCGGTCATCGATGCCTGCGCGCACGCCAGCCTGGCCATGCTCAAGCGCAATCTGAGTACCCACGGCATTCTCGCGGCGTCCCGCACCGAGGCCGCCCAGGCGCGTCGCTACACCCGCATCTTCGGCCGCGACGCCGCGGTCTGCGTGTTGGCGATGTGCGGCAGCGACGATCCGGAACTGGAACAAGGCGCGATCGACAGCCTGGATGCACTGGCGCGGGAACAGGCCGGCAATGGCCAGATCCCAAAATACGTCGACCCGGATGGCCGCGACGCTGACTTCTGGTACCTGGGCTGTATCGACGCGACGTTGTGGTGGCTGATCGGGGTCGACCATGCGCGCCGTCATGGCAGGGCGGGAGCAGCACGCTGGCAAACGCAAGTGGAGCTGGCGATCCAGTGGCTGCTGGCGCAGCAACACCAGCACTTCCGGCTGCTGCAGCAAAACGAGGCCAGCGACTGGGCCGACATCATGCCGCGCTCGGGCTATGTGCTGTACACCAATGCGCTGTGGGTCGAGGTCAAGCGGCGCTTTGCGCTGGCCGATCCGGACGCCACGGCCCACCACTTCAACCACCTGTTCAACCCGTTCCAGCGCGACCTGCCCGAATACCACCGAGCCCGCTTGCTGCGGCACTACGCGCGCCGCGGCCGCCGCGATCCAGGCTTGTACCTGAGCTTCGTCAACCTGTCCTTCGTCGGCGACGAGGGCGACGTATTTGGCAACGTGCTGGCGATATTGAGCGGCGCGGCCGGCGAATCGTTCGGCCAGCGCATCGTGCAGACCATCACGGACGCGCATGCGCACGAGCCCTATCCGGTGCGGGTGACGCTGCATCCGATGACGCGGCAGAACCCGCTGTGGCGGCCCTATATGGCGCGCCACCAGCAGAACCTGATGCACCAGTACCACAACGGCGGTATCTGGCCTTTCGTGGGCGGATTCTGGGTCATGGCGCTGGCGCAGCAGGGCCAGACCGAACGGGCCTGGCGCCAGCTGGCCGAACTGGCACTGGTCAACGCGCTGGACAACTGGCGCTTCACCGAATGGTTCCACGGGCGCACACTCGCGCCCATGGGCATGGCAGGGCAAAGCTGGAATGCGGCTGCATTTGTGCTCGCGTACCGGACCTTGCAGCGCGGCGAACGCGCCTGGTAAGGCGCCTGCCGGCCCTTGACCGGCAGGCCGTGAATGCAGCACCGTTACAAGGCTGCGTACACCGCGTCCAGCAACCGATGGCGCCTGGGATCGACCCCATCGTCAAAGCCGAGCATGCGGTTGGTGACATAGGCAAATCCCAAGCTGCGCGACGGGTCGGCAAAAGCCACGGAGCCGCCCCAGCCGGTATGGCCGAAATGGCCAGGCCCGACATGCGGGCCGAATCCGACTGCGCCGATGCGAAATCCGGCGCCAAACACGGTGGGCGCGCCCGAGCCGGCATCGACCCCGTTAAAACGTTCGGTGACGGCCCGTGCCAATGTGCGTGGCGACACCAGTTGGTGTCCATCGACCATGCCGCCGCCGGCGAGCGCACCGTAAACCTTGGCTAGCGAGCGTGCATCACCCTGGCCATTACCCGCCGGCATTTCCGCCGCCCGCCAAGCGCGGTCATTGGGCGCCGTCGCAGAAAACGTCCGGTTGCGGTAGGCATGGGGATACGCACTGGTCGCGCCCTGTCTGACCCAGTCGTAGGCCTTGTCGCTGGCCGATATCTCGGACACCCGGTGATCCTGCGCCTCGGGCAGGCCGAAATAGAACGACAGCGTCAGCGGCTCGGCGATCTCCTGCGCCACGAACTGGCCGATGCTGCGCCCGTCGACCCGGCGCACCAGTTCTCCGGCCAGGTAGCCGAAGGTTTCCGCGTGGTAGGCACAGGCGCTGCCCGGCTCCCAGTTGGGCTTCATCGCCGCCAGCAGTTCGACCACCGGATGCCACGCGAATCGCTGGGCATCCGAGAGCGGCACCGGCAATCCGTCCAGACCCGCCTGGTGCGACATCACCTGGTCCAGCGTGATGTGCTGCTTGCCATTGGCGGCAAACTCCGGCCAGTAACGCGCCACCGGCGCTGCGTAGTCGAGCTTGCCGCGCTCCACCAGCATGGCGACCGCAAGCGCGACAACGCCCTTGCCGACGGACCAGACATTGACCAGCGTGTCGTACTGCCAGGGCAGGCGCCCGGCCAGGTCGCGTGTGCCGCCCCACAGGTCGACCACCGGCTTGCCGTCGCACCACACCGCGACCGCGCCGCCATGCTCAAGCCCTTCGCTGAGATTGCGTTCAAAACCCGCTCGAACCGCCTCGAATCCAGGTGCCGTAAATCCGTCCGTCATGGGCATGTTCCTTTGTGATCAAGTCGATGATGCAGCAGCGACCGGCACTGCGCCGTGCAGCCACTGCAACGACAAACGGTTGAGCAGCCAGACCAGTCCGACCGCCGCGATGCTCAGCCCCACCACCAGTGCGATCCAGAACCCCTGCGCCGCCATCGGCTCGCCCGGTCGCCAGGGCAACCACGCAGGAGCCAGCCCGAGCACACAACCCAGCGGCAGGCAGATTCCCCAGAACGCCGTCATGTGAATCAGCATCGGCGAGCGCGTTACCTTGTAGGCGCGGATCGCACAACTGGTCGAGACCTGGACCGCATCGGGCAACTGAAAAAGAGCGGCAAACACCAGCAGATGCGCGGCCAGCGCGGCCACCGCCGCATCGTTGGTATAGGCATTGGCGATCTGCTCGTTGAACAGCGCAATGGACACGGCCGACACCAGCGCCACGGCAAACGCCAGCCCAACGCCATGCCAGGCACGAAACCGCGCCGCCTGCGGATCTTGCGCACCCAGCGCCTGGCCGACCCGCGTCAGCAGTGCGATGCCCAGGCTCATCGGCACCATGAACACCAGCGCCGAAAAATTGAGCGCGATCTGGTGCGCGGCCACCTGCTCGGTGCCAAAGCCCGCCACCAGCAAAGCGATCAGGCTGAACGCGCTCGATTCGGCAAAATAGGTCACGCCAATCGGCAGTCCGATGCGCAGCAGGCCCCGAATCTGCGGCCAATGCGCCGGCTCGTACTGCGTCAGCGGTTGGGCCTTGCGATAGGCCGGCGAACGCCGGATCCACCAGACGATGGCCACCAGGTCGAACCAGACGCACAACAGTGTGGCCCAGGCGCAGCCCACGCCGCCCAGCCGCGGAAACCCCCAGTTGCCGAACACCAGCGCATAGTTGATGACGATGTTGAGTAGCAAGGCCACCAGCGCAATCAGCATCATCGGCTTGGTATGCCCCATGCTGGCGCTGTATCCGTACAGCACCCGGTAGCAACAGAACGCCGGCAACGCGAAACTGATGATCAGCACGAAATCGCTGGCCACCAAACGCACCTGCGCCTCGATCTGCATATGGTCGAACAACTGCGCCGCACCGTTTGCAACGAGCATCGCGATCACTCCCAGTCCCAGCGCCTGCCACAGCGCCTGGCGCACGACACCGGGAATCTGCGCAAACGCGCGCGCACCGACATGCTGCGCGACGATCGGACTGACCGCCATCAGGATGCCCATCAGCGTGATGATGACCATGTGCCAGATCGCAACCCCCAGCGACACTCCAGCCAGGTCCTGCGCCGACGCGTGTCCCGCCATCGCCACATCGGCCACGCCCATACCCATGGTGGCAAGCTGGCCGATCAGGATTGGCCAGGCCAGTTGCCACAGCGCGGCGGTTTCGGTTCGAACGGCGGGGGAAATAAGGCGGCGCACAGGCAGGGTCGGACAAAAATCGAGCGAGCGGGCATTGTCGCCGCTCGCGCCCACCCTCGCCGACCCACACGTGCCAACGCACAGGAAATTCCAGGCACGCGGGCGCACGGCGCGATCAGCCCGCCGGCTTGAACCCCGTCACATGAAAGGCTGGCATCGGATGCACAAATCCCTTGAGCGTCAACGGCCCCACCGGCTCGGCCAGCACCAGTTCCTCGACGCGGGCCATGGTCTTGCGGTCCACCAGCACCTGGGCGCCGGCGGCCTCCGAACACAGGCGCGCGGCCAGGTTCGTCACGCTGCCGATCGCCGCGTAGTCCCAGCGGCCTTCAAAACCGATCTGGCCCAGCGTCGCATAACCCTGTGCGATGCCGCAGCCCAGTGCCAGCTCATACCCCCGCTTGCGCCACTGCTCGCCCTGGGCCGGGAACACGGCTTGCATCGCCAGCGCCATGCGCACCGCGGCCTCGGCCGGGCGCTCGATCTCGACCGGGTCGTTGAAAAACACCATCACGGAATCGCCAGCGAAGCGCTCCAGCGTACCGCCATGTTCCAGAACCAGGTGGCCCATGCTGGCGTGAAACGCGTGCAGCATCTCCATCACCTCCTCCGGCTCGGCCTGGTCGGTGAAGGCGGTAAAACCGCGCAGGTCGATGAACACGACGCAGATTTCGCGCCGGTGCGTTTTGAGCATGTCCTCGCCACCCGCGACGATTGCCTGCGCCAGTTGCGGCGAGAAAAACCGTTTGAGGCGCGCCAGCCCATCGATCTGCCCGACCTGCTCCTGCACCCGCTGCTCCAGCGTGGCGTTCCACCGCGCAATCTGCGCCGCCTGCGCCTTGACCTCGTCCTGCAGACTCTTGATGCGCAGCAGCGACTTGACGCGGGCAAACAGTTCCGACCGGTTGATCGGCTTGGTCAGGAAATCGTCGGCACCTGCCTCGATGCCGTTGACGCGCTCCTGCGTCGCGTCCAGTGACGTGCACAGGACGACCGGCAACAGCGCCGTGGCTGGATCGGCACGCAGGCGCTTGCACACTTCATAGCCGGACAGTCCCGGCATCATGATGTCGAGTAGTACCAGGTCAGGCGCCTCGGCGGCGATCATCTCCAGCGCCTGCTCGCCATTGACGGCGCTTGACGCGACGTAGCCCTTGACCGTCAGCAGGTCGACCAGCAGCTTGACGTTGGCCGGGGTGTCATCGACGACCAGAATGCGGGCGCCGTCGCTCATCCAGCGCGCCCTTCGATCACCCGCGCCACCGTGGCCAGGAACTCCTTGAGGTTGATCGGTTTGCCGATGAAATCGTCGAATCCGGCATCGGTGATGCGGTTGCGGTCCAGCGGCGTCACCGATGCGGTAAACGCGACTACCGGAATCGCCCTGGTGTCCGCATTGGCGCGAATGCGCGTGAACGCCTCGATGCCGTTGATGTCCGGCAACTGGATGTCCATCAGCACCAGGTCGGGCCGGTGTGCCAGCGCCAGGCGCACGCCATCCTCGCCATTGACCGCTTCGAGCGTCGCATACCCCGTGGCCTGCAGGATATCGCGTGCCAGCTTCATGTTTTTCTCGTTGTCCTCGACGATCAGAATGGTTTTCATGGGGTCTCCGTAGCGCTGAGCTCGGCCACCGCGGGCCGCGTTGGTATCGCAAAGGTGAATGTCGATCCGACGCCGGGCGTGCTTTCCAGCGTCAGCGTGCCGCCGTGCAACTCGACAAATCGCCTGGTCAGCGAAAGCCCGAGGCCGGTGCCCTCGTGCTTGTTGGTGTAATGGCGCCCGACCTGCTTGAACTCGTCGAACACCACCAACTGGTCCTCGGCCGAGATGCCGACGCCGGTGTCCTGCACCGCGACCCGGATGTCATCGCCGACAATGGCCGCGCGAACGGTCACGGTACCGCCGTCGGGCGTGAATTTGACCGCATTGCTGAGCAAGTTGAGCAGGATCTGCTTGAACTTGCGCTCGTCGGCACGGATCTCGCCGACCGCCGCATCCACCTCCAGGCCGAGGCCAATGCCATGCGTCTGAGCCCGTTCGCGCACCAGCGTCATCGCGTTACCGATCGTCTGCGCGGCGTCGAAATCGCCCAGATCGAGCTCCATACGGCCGGCCTCGATCTTGGACAGGTCCAAGATGTCATTGATCAGCGAAAGCAAATGTTTGCCAGAGCTGAAAATGTCCTTCAAATAGTCGTCCTGCTTCTCGTTGAGCTCGCCAAACATGCGCTCGATCAGCACCTCGGAAAAACCGATGATGGCGTTGAGCGGGGTTCGCAGCTCGTGCGACATGTTGGCCAGGAACTCGCTCTTGTGCTGGTTGGCGATCTCCAGTTGGCGACTCTTGTCCTGGATTTCATTGAACAGGCGCACGTTCTCGATCGCGATCACCGCCTGGTCGGCGAAGGTCTGCAACAGCCGCACCTTCTTCTCCGGGAACTCGCCAACCTCGGCCCGGCACACCACGATGGAGCCGACGACCTGGCCGTCGCGCAGCATCGGCACGGCCAGGTTGCTGCGAAATCCGGCCCGTTGGGCTGCCTCCTTCTGACCATACTGCGGGTCCGCCAGCACATCGGCGATCTGCGCCGGTACGCCGCTGGCAACCGCACGCGCCGAGATCGAGTCCAGCCCAGGTTTCATCGGAAACGAGGCCCGCATCGTCTGCGCCGCATCATCCGATACCCCGTGGTAGGCCACCAGGTGCACCAGGCCGTCCTGGAAACGCGTGACGCCGCCGATGCGCGCCTCGCACAGCGTCATTGCGCGTTCGGCGATCGCGTCGAACACCGGCTGCACGTCCGTGGGCGAGCCGGAAATCACCTGCAGGATCTCGGCCGTCGCGGTCTGCTGCTCCAGCGCCTCGCGCGTCTCGTTGAACAGGCGCACGTTCTCGATCGCGATCACCGCCTGGTCGACAAAGGTGCGCGCCAGCGCAATCTCCTGCAACGAGAACTCACCGGTGCTTGCGCGCAGGATGCCGATCATTCCAATCGCATGCCGACCTTTCATCAACGGAACAAACAACCCGGATCGATAGCCCAACGCCATGGCCAGGTCCTTCATGCGGGGGAACCGCTGCACACCCGCAGCCGTATCGGCCACGTGAACGATCAGGCCGTCCAGGATGCAGGCACCCGCAGCACTTGCGTGATCGAGTGGCCAAGGAGCCAGAAAACCCCCCTGGCGCAGGCCGCGCGTACCATCGTCTGCAAACGCCACGGTTTCGATCATGCCGTCACGCGGCAGGCTGAATGCCACGGCGCGGCCATTGAACAGCCGCTGGCAGGCCTGAACAACGGCGTCAAACACCGGTTGCGTGTCCGTCGGTGATCCACTGATGACCTGCAAAATTTCGGCAATGGCCGTCTGCTGCTCGAGCGCCTCGCGCGTCTCGTTGATCAGCCGCACGTTCTCGATCGCAATCACCGCCTGGTCGGCGAAGGTGCGCAGCAGGTCGAGTTCATGGCGCGGCGTCACACCGGGTTGCGACCAGGCCATCACCAGCACGCCCACCACCGCACCCTCGCGAACGAGCGGCGCGCCCATCATGCGGCGCCACTGGCCCACATGTGCTGTCTGCTGGTCGTAGCCCGCATCCGCGTGGGTGTCGACGATGGTCTGCTCCTGGCCCGACAGGATCACACGCCCGCTGAGCATCTCCGGATTCGGCGGCGCGGGGTACAGGCGGCGCGCGTCCTCTTGCGCCGTCTCGGACCAGCCCTTGGTGCCGATCAGGTGTACCAGCGCGCCATCGAACCGGAACACCGCGGCGATCTGGACGCCGAACAGGCGCATCGCGCTGGCCATGATGGCCTCGAACACCGGCGCCACATCGGTCGGCGACTGGCTGATGACGCGCAGCACGTCGCTGATCGCGGTCTGGTATTCCAGCGCCTGGGTCACCTCGGCCGTACGTTCGTCGACCTTACGCTCCAGACCCGCATAGGATTCGCGCAACTGCGCCGTCATCGCATTGAACTGCTCGGCCAGGCCCTGCAGCTCGTCACCGGTACGCACGTCGATCTGCTGACTGAGCTCGCCCGCGCCAATGCGCCGAGCGCCCTCGTCCAGCACGTGGATGGGTTTCACCATGCTGCGCGCCAGTGCCCAGGCGGCCAGCGCCGAGGCCAGCAGGCCCGCCAGCAACAGGGCGACGGTGCGCAGGATCGACGCATTGAGCCGCGCATACACCTCAGACACCGGCCGCTCGACAAAGACGGTCCAACCCAGCGGCTCGATGCGCGACACCGCGGTCAACACCGCTACGCCATTGAGATCGACCGACAGCATCGCCGGTTCATCGGCAGCCTCGATATCGGCCGCCGCCTTGACATGCGGCAGCGCCGCCATGCTGGTCTTGCGCAGCACCAGCCCGATATCGGGATCGGCCACCAGCAAGCCGCTGCGGTCGACCACATAGACCTTGCCCTTCTGGCCGACCTTGATGCGCGAGACCACATCCCAGATGAACTTGAGGTTGACCTCGGCCACCGTGACCGCTCCCTTGTCGCCGCCGGCGCGCAGCGCGACCGTCAGATAAGGTTCGGTCTCCTTGCGAAAATACACCGGACTGAACCAGGGCTGGCCCGGCTTGGCATTGACGAACGCGGGTTCCTGCGCGCGGTCCTTGCCGGACGCGACCACGTCCATGCCCAGCCGCGAGACGGCGATCTGCTCGCGGCCACCCGCATCGATCTGCGCCACGTCGGTCACCGCCGGCGACTGGCGCAGCAGCTTGAGGAACTCGATGCGGCGCAGTTCCACATCGGCGGCATCGATCTGCGGTAGCGCCGCGTACGACAACTGCTGAGTGATCTGGCGCACGTACTGGTCGATGCGCGACGAGGCGCCGATGGCGATCTGGTGCTGCAGGCTGGCCAGCGCCGAGCGGTTCTCCTGGTAGGAAAAATACAGCCCGATGCCGCCCGACGCCAGCAGCGCCACGCTGACCAGGGAGATGATCAGTAGCAGGTACTTGCGAAACAGGCGCCCGCGCAGGCGGTTCTGCGGTAGCGGGATTTGCGTTGCGATCGGCGCCGGCTCGGTCATCGGCGCCATTCTGCCTTGAGCCCTGCATCCTGGCTATGCAACCAGGGCGAATAAGCAACGGTCACTGGATCACCTCGTCGGCCCGCAGCAGCACACCATTCGGAACCGTGACGCCAATCGCCTTGGCGGTCTTGAGGTTGACGACCAGTTCATAGGCGGTTGGTTCCTCCACCGGCAGGCTCGCCGGCGCCGCCCCCTTGAGCACCCGGTCGACAAAACTGGCGGTGCGACGCGATACTTCTTCGCGACTGAATCCATAGGCCATCAATCCGCCTGCAACCGCATAGTTGCGCTGGGCCGTGACGGACGGCAACCGGTTGTGCGCCAGCAATCCCGCCAGCGGCCCGGCCCCGCTGTTCGAGAACAGGGGTTGCACGATGACCACTTGCGCCCGCTCACGCACCATGGACTGCACCGCCGTCGCAAACTCACGGCTCTGGCTGACCAAAACCACCTGCATGGCCACGCCCAGCAAGCCGGCTGTGTTGCGCGCCTGCTCGACAAACAGTCTGGTTGCCAGGTCATCGGTGGAGCCCAGGAAGGCCGCGCGTTGCAGGCCGGGCGTCACTTCCTGCAGCAACTGCAATTGCTTGCCGACCATGGCCGGGAGATTCGCCGACACCCCGGTCATATTGCCGCCCGGCCTGGCCAGGTACCGCAATGCCGATTCAGCCAGCGACCGTGACGCATACGGGAACCGAGCCTGGAGCACCAGGCCCTGCACCCGCTCGCGCACCAGTTGCCGCACAAAGGGAACGGCGAACTGCGCCGGCGCGTCGGCCTGCACCACCTCCCGTTGCATGCCCGGTTGCCGGCTGGCCGCGCGGATGCTTTCGACAAACAAGGGTGCAGCCGGATCGTGGGCGGCGGCCAGCAAGCCGAACCGCGCCGGCCCCGTCAGAAACTCCTGCGCCATGGTGCCCGCCGGGTTCGGTGTTTCGACCGCCGCCTCACTGCAGCACCTCGTCGGCACTGAGCAACAGCGACTGCGGCACCGTGATGCCCATTGCCCGTGCCGCCCTGACATTGACCACCAGATCGAGCTTGCTCGCGCGCTCGAACGGGATGTCGCCCGGCTTGGTGCCCTTGAGGACCTTGTCCACCAGGGCCGGCCCGCGCCGGAAAATTTCGGAGAAATCCGACTGGTAGGACGCCAGCCCGCCGGCGTCCAGCAGATAGTCCTTGTGCCCCCAGATCGACGGCAGCCGACCCTTGCGGCACAACTCGCCCAGGCGCACGCGCTCGGTGTAAAAGGTCGCATCGGCCAGCACCATCACACCTTCCATCCGGTCGCGCGCCATCGCATCGAACGCGGCGTCGAACTCGGCGACCGCACGTGCCTCGTAGAGCCGGATTTCCATGCCCAACGCTTGTTCGCGGTCGGCCAGGAACTTGACCAAGGGCCGGTTGTCCGGGACCGTGACCGGATTGCTGAGCACCGCGACGCGCCGCGCACCCGGCACCAGGTCCCTGAACAACTGCAGCCGTTTGGCCACCAGTTCAATGCCCCAGGAACTGATGCCGGTGATATGGCCCCCCGGCCGCGCCAGGCTGGCCGCCAATCCATCGAGCACCGGGTTGTTCACGGCCAGCGCCACCACCGGCACCACCG
>JANNKH010000026.1:0-6435 GCA_031396205.1 Rhodoferax sp. | reverse complement strand
GCCATCTGTGCGTCGAGCCTGGGCTTCTGTGTCGATGCGCGGGTGCCGGCCTGCGCCGCCTTGTCGCCAGCCAGCAGGCTCATCAAGGTGTCGTGCAGCGCGCTCTGGCGCAGCGGCTTGGCCAGCGTGGCGGCAAAGTGGCTGTCGGTGGCTTCCTTGCGGCCCAGGCTGGTGAACAGCACCAGCGGCAGCGTGTGCCCCGCGTCGCGCACGGCCTGGGCGAGCATGGCGCCGTCCATGCCCGGCATGTGCATGTCCACGATGGCCAGGTCGTAGGACTCTTTGCCGAGCATTTCCAGCGCCTCGCCCGGATACTCGGTGTCCTGCACCACCATGCCCCACCTGGCCGTCTGCAAGGCCAGGATGCGCCGATTGGTCGCGTTGTCGTCCACCACCAGGATGCGTTTGCCCTTCAAGGCCGGTTGTTCCCCGAGAAAATCGCGCCGGCTGCCCACCGGCAGCTCGGTCGGCTTGTTGCCGATCGTGAAGTGGAACCTGCTGCCCTGCCCGGCTCCTTCACTCTCGGCCCACATCGTGCCGCCCATCAGTTCGGCCAAAAGCTTGCTGATCGCCAGCCCCAGCCCGGTACCGCCGTACTTGCGAGTGGTGCCGCTGTCGGCCTGGCTGAATTTCTGGAACAGTCGGCTCAATCCGTTCTCGCTCAGGCCGATGCCGGTGTCGCGCACGGTGAAGTGCAGACGGCTGCCCACTTCGGTCTGTTCGTCGCCCTCGGCGCGCACCGTCAGCACCACCTCGCCCTTTTCGGTGAACTTGACCGAGTTGGAAAGAAGGTTGAGCAGCACCTGGCGCAGCCGCGTCACGTCTCCCAGGATGGCCGTGGGCACCTCGCCCTCGAACTGGTAGGCAATGTCCAGATGCTTCTCGGCCGCTCGCCCACCGATCAGGTCCATGGCGGACTCGACGCATTCACGCAGATCGAACGGGTGCGCCTCGATGTCCATGCGACCGGCCTCGATCTTGGAGAAGTCCAGGATGTCGTTGATGATCGTCAGCAGCGAATCTCCGCTGTCCCGGATGGTCGAGGCAAAGTCGCGCTGGTCGTCGGTCAGCGCCGTGTCCAGCAGCAGCCCGCTCATGCCGATCACCGCGTTCATCGGCGTGCGGATCTCGTGGCTCATCGTGGCCAGGAACGCGCTCTTGGCTTCATTCGCGGCTTCCGCGAGAAGCCTTGCGGCTTCGGCCTGGGCGCGCGCCTCCTGTGTCTCCTTGAACATCTTCGCGTTCTGGATCGCGATCACGGCCTGGTCGGCGAAGGTCTTGATCAGCGCGATCTCCTTGTCGCTGAAGGGCTGCATCGGAATGCGTACCACCGCGAAGGCGCCGATGCCCTTGCCCTTCCACACCAACGGCACGTTCAGCTGCGAGTGATTGCCCATCCAGGCAGTGGCCTCGCGCACCTCGGGCGGCACCCCCTGGCCGTGCAACACATCGGGAAAGTGCAGAACGACGCGGTTGTGTGCGCAGTAGCCGTGCAGTGTCTTGCGCAGCGGCGCCGGAAAATATCGGTGCAGGGACTCGACGACCTTCGGATACATGGGATCGTCCGGGAACTGCGGTGCCTTGTTCACGTGCAGGTGCACCAGCCCCTCGTCACCGATCAGGCCGATGTTGACGTAGTTGGTATTTAGCAGGCGCCGGGCGCTGTCGATGATGCGCTCGAACACCGGCGCCGCATCGGACACCGAGTTGCCGATCACCGTGAGCACCTCGGCGCTGGCGGTCTGCTGCTCCAGCGCCTCCTTGGTCTCGTTGAACAACCGCGCGTTCTCGATCGCGATCACCGCCTGGTCGGCAAAGGTCTGCAGCAGCGTCACCTGGTGCGGCGCAAAAGGCCCGGGTTCGCGCCGCGTGACAGAGATCATGCCGATGCTCTGCCCCTCGCGCACCAGCGGGCAGAACAGCAGGCTGCGGTAGCCGCGTGCGCGGGCCAGTTTGCGGAGGTGCTGCAGCGCGTCTTCGACCAGTTCCGTATCGACGATCGGCACCATCTCGCCGCGGCGGATGGCCGCACCCACCGGAAAGGTCTGCAGCGGGATCGGGAACGATCGCTGCAGCGCCGCGTCGCCCTCGGGCGTAGTCGAGGTGAAGGCCACCAGGTGCAGCGCATCGTCGACGATGCGCGCGACCAACGCCGCCCAGCCGCCCAGAAGCTGGTTGGACCTGCGCGCAATGGCGTCGAACACCGGCTGCACGTCCGTCGGCGAGCCGGCGATGACCTTCAGGATCTCGGCGGTGGCGGTCTGCCGCTCCAGCGCCTCGTTCGTTTCGCGGAACAACCGCGCGTTCTGGATCGCGATCACCGCCTGGTCGGCGAAGGTCTTGAGCAGGGCGTGCTGCTTGTCGCCGAAGGGACCGAGTCTTGCGCTCAACACCGCGATGGATCCGATGCCCTCGCCTTCCCACACCAGGGGTGCGAACAGTGCGGCGAAGTTGTAGCCGATGATCTTCGCGAAGCGCTGCAGTCCAGGCACGTCGGTCGCGTTGTACATGTCGGGAATGTCGGCGAGTCCGGTGCGGATGGCCAGCTCGGTCGCGGTGCCCGCCAGCGGCGACGGAAAGGCCTGTGCGATGGCCCGCTCCCGCTGCCGGGCCGATTCCGGCGAGAACGGCCCCGACGCATCACCCACGAACCGGATGCCGGCCACATGCAGCATTTTTTCTGCGTCCACCTGCAAGATCATCAGCGCCAGGGCGTTCGGGAACAACTGCGCGGCGCTGTCGATGATCTTGTCGAATACCGGTTGGGCGTCGTCCACCGACGCGGCAATGACGTTCAGCACCTCACTCGTCGCCGTCTGCTGCTCCAATGCCTCCTTCGTCTCGCGGAACATCTTCGCGTTCTGGATCGCGATCACCGCCTGGCCAGCGAACGATTCGACCAGCGCGACCTCGCGCTCAGTGAATTGGGCCCACTGGCGCCCAGCGAACGATCGCACAATGAAGAATGCACCCACCGGGCGATCCTGCAAGAACATGGGGGCAACGACGACGGAATAGTTGCCGATCAGGCCGGCCATGTGGCGCACCGCCCTGGGCACGTCCGCGCCGTTCAACACGTCCGCATAGTGCATGACCCGGCGCAGTTGCAAGGCCTCCCCGACGATCGTTCGCTCGACAGGCTGCGGAACGTAGTTCTCGGCGGTTTTCAGCCCGCCAGCGCCGCGCACCGCCCCGATGTGCACCATGCCGTCGTCGTCCACCATCAGCACGCTCAGGTCGGAGCAGGCGATCACGCGCTGGCAGCAGTCGAGGATCTTGTCGAACACCGGCTGGGTGTCGGCCACCGAACTGCTGATGACCTGCAGCACCTCGGCCGTCGCGGTCTGCTGCTCCAGCGCTTCCTGCGTTTCCTTGATCAGCCGCACGTTCTCGATCGCGATCACCGCCTGGCGCGCGAAGGTCTGCAGCAGCGCCACTGCGCTCTCGGCGAAGCGCCCCGGCTCGCGGCGCGCCACGCCGATGGTACCAATCGAACGGCCCTCGTGCAGCAGCGGCACCGACAGGATGCTGCGAAACCCCATGCGCTCCGCGCCTTCGGCGACGGGATAGTCCGGCTCCGCGCGGACATCGGCAATCTGGACCGGCAGTTGTTCGACGATCGCGCGCCGGATATTCGGTGGCGCGTGCTCGACCTCCATCGGGAAGACGTCACGCATGGCTTCTTCCGCTTCGGTGGAAAAGGCTCGCACGCCGGCCAGGTGCACGACGTTGCCGTCAAGCCGCGTGGTCGCACCCACATCAGCTCGACACAGCGCGCGTGCGCGTTCCGCGATGGCCTGAAACACTGGCTGCACGTCGGTGGGTGATGCGCTGATCACGGCCAGGATGTCGGCGGTGGCGGTCTGCCGCTCCAGCGCCTGCTGCGTTTCCTTCATCAGGCGCGCGTTCTTCATCGCGATCTGCGCCTGCGCGGCGAACGATTGCACCAGTCCGATCTGCGCTACGGTGAACGGCCGGGGCGCATTGCGGATCATAGTGAACACGCCTATGACCACGCCGCTCTCGTCGGTCAGCGGCACGCCGAGATAGGTACGGACGCGGCCCAGCTCCACGCTCGCCACGAAGAAGGGTTCGCCCTGGCGGTAGAGATCGGTCGCCTGAACGTCGGCGACGTGGAGATAGGCCGTGCCGCCCCGGTCGCGGCCAAGGAGGTGCGCGACAGGAACGGCCGCCTGGGCGCCGTAGTCCAGGTAGGCTTGCGGCACATTGCTCTGTCCGCCGCTGAACCGGGCCTGACCGCCCTCGACCAGCCACAGGCCGCCTCTATCTGCATCGCATAGGCGCGTTGCCCTCTCGACCACGGCGTCGAACACCGGCTCCAGATCGCCGGGCGAGGCGTTGATGACCTGCAGCACCTCGGTCGTCGCGGTCTGGCGCTCCAGCGCCTCCCGGGTCTCGTTGAACAGGCGCGCGTTCTGGATCGCGATCACCGCCTGATCGGCGAAGGTCGACAACACGGCCAGTTCCCTGTCGGTGAATGGCCGCGGTGGCCGGCGCATCACGTCGATGGTGCCGATGCCTTTGCCCTCCCAGATCAGCGGCGCCATGGCACCGGCGAAGTTGCCAAACTCGCGCGCGAAGGCCTTGGTGAATTCGGGCACGATCGGCGAAGCCAGCGCGTCTTCCCAGTGCACCGTCTGGCCTTTGTCCAGCACCAGGCCGGTCAGGGTCCCTGCCAGCGGACGGGGGTAGGCGTCTGGCGCCCAATCCGAAAAATGCCCGCGTGTCGCCTCTGCCGCCAGCAGCGTGTCCCCATCGACCAAAAAAATGGATAGGTCGTGCGCGTCGAGCAAACGCGCACAGCTGTCGAGAATGGTCTCGAAGACCGGCTGCGCATTGTCCATGGATCCACTGATGACCCGCAATACGTCGGCGCTGGCCGTCTGGCGCTCCACGGCCTGCCGGGTTTGCGCCAGGTGCTCGGCCTTCTGAGCCAGTTGCGCCTCGCGGGCATCGGCCAATTGCTGTTGGATGACGCGGGTGCGTTGCCCGTGGATCACGTTGGGCAACAACACGAATCCGCAGAAGCCGATGATGTTGAACACCGTGAGCCCCGTCAGCGCCGCCGGCGACAGCACGTTGCCGCGCGGGACGAGCCCTTCGCCAACGCCCGCGGCCAACATCACGCCGATGGCCGCGGCCACCCAGTACTTGACGTAGCGCGGCTCTTCCAGGGTCGGCGCCAGGAAGAGCGGGGTCATCGCGTAGATCAGCACGTAGCCCGAGGACGTGAACCCGCCCATCGCCAGGTGAATGAACAACAGCGTCAGCAGCGCCAGCGCATTCGACAGCCGCATGATCCAGAGATCCTTGCGAGACCAGCCGTAATGCAGAACGATCAAGACAAAGCCGGCATCCCCGACGAGGCAGGCCTGCATCACCAGACGCGAACCGAACGCGCCATGGAATCCGGCATAGAGCAGGTAGACCGGCACGAGTGACAGGGTGACGGCCAGGTTCATGCACTTGCGCAGCTTGAGCTCCGGTGCGTCCTGCGGCTCGGTGGCGAAGCGCACGAAACGGCCTTTCCAGTCTGGCGCAGGGCCTGAAGCCCCTGCGTCTGCACGGGTCTGAAGGGTGCTCATGTCAGGTCCTTGTCCATTGCTGCGGCGCGGGGCGCCACGTTCATGAGTGCGGCTATCAGCGCTTCCACCCGGATCGGCATCGTGACATAGTCGTCCATGCCCGCGGCCAGGCACTCCTCGCGGTCGCCCTGCACCGCGTTGAAACACAAGCAACGATTGACCTTAGTAACGCGATACGTTAATATTTCACGGTGGCCATCAAGAGCTTCAATTGCAAGGACACGCAGGCGCTCTTCGAAGGCCGGCGCATCCGCCGCTGGGTGAACATCGAGCGGGTGGCCCTGCGCAAGCTGGAGCAGTTGAGCTGGTCTTTGCTGCTCGATGACCTGAAGGCGCCACCCGGCAACCGTCTTGAAGCGCTCAAGGGAAGCCGGTCCGGGCAACACAGCATCCGGATCAACGCTCAATGGCGCCTGTGTTTCGTCTGGACGGCCGAGGGCGCAGAAGTCGTCGAGATCGTCGACTACCACTGAAGGAGTTAGAACATGCGTACTGTGGCACCCGTATCCCCCGGCGAAATGCTGGAAGAAGAATTCTTGAAGCCCCTGGGCCTGACCAAGTACCGGCTGGCCAAGGACATTGGTGTGCCGCCCCAGCGTATCGGCGACATCGTGGCCGGCAAGCGCGCGGTGACCGCCGATACCGACCTGCGGCTGTGTCGCTACTTCGGCCTCAGCGATGGCTGGTGGTTGCGTGGGCAGGCGGCCTATGACACCGCTGTGGCGCGTGAGGCGATGGGGGACACTTTGGCGCGCATCCAACGCTGCACCTTGATGGGGGCCTGAGCGGGGCGCCTCTGGGGTCAGGTCTTGCCTTTTGCCCCCTTGTA
>JANNKH010000025.1:0-33767 GCA_031396205.1 Rhodoferax sp. | reverse complement strand
CCGGACCCGGAACGGCAACCGGCGTGGCCGGCACGTTGACGACGGTCGGGCGGTCACAGGCGCTCAGGCCCGCAACTGCGAGCAGGCTGACCAAGACGAAAGGATTGTTCATGATGACTCCCTGGAAAGTGAATGTGGGTTGGCAGCGTTTTCGACATGCCCTAAGCCAGTCGCCTGGCGCCTGGCATGTTCCCGAGCCCGCTGGCAGCTAGCAGCGTACGCCGGGCAGGCCGCGATTTCTGTGCGATAGCGTACGCTGCGCGGCATTTTGTTGCAACGAGGTTTGCGCCCGTGGCGGCATCGCGGTCAGCGCCATGGCAATACCGCTGCACAGGCGTGGGACCTGGCGTCGACGAAGCCGGACAGCGCCGCCAGATCCGGGATCACAAATTGGCGCCGGCCCTCGCCGTCGAATACGATCAATCCGAGTCGTGCCAGCTGGCTGAAGCAGCGGCTCGCCGTTTCCATCGACATGCCCAGGTAGTTGGCAATCTCGAACCGGGTCAGGTGCATCGCGATATGGTCGTCGCGCAACTCGCGTTGCGCCAGCGTAACCGCCCACACGCGCAGAAAATCCGCCAGTCGTGCGTCCGCCGACATGGTTGCCAACGCCCGTCGCCAATGGCGTTCGCGCGCCAGTTGTTCGGCCATCGCCACGTGCAATACATGCGCCAATTGCGGTAGCGACTGCGTCAACGCGAGCAAATTCGCGTAGCGCATGCTCCAGATTTCGATATCGTTCATGGCCTGCACGTCGGCGACACATCGATCCTGGCCCAGCGCGTCGAATCCGATCCAGTCACCCTTGACATGCAACCCGGTGATCTGCGAACAACCGTCGGCTTCGATGCCCACGGTCTTGACGGCACCCCAGTGCACCAGGTGCAGAAAGATGAAGGCTTGGCCGGCATACTGGACCGTGGCGCCCGCTGGCAACCGGTGACTGACAAACGGCACATGCAACTCGATCAGGGCCATGGCCGCACGCCATGACAGTGGCGCCTGACTGGTTGCCGGCGCGCATTGCGCCGGCCCGGTATCAGGCAGTGGTGGTCTGGCGGGCGTGGGGCGCAAGGTTTCCCGGGAAGCCGCGGCGGATTGCAATTGCATCATTGCTCCGTTTGTACCGGAGCTCGATCGATCGATCTGTGCGCTGGCGAACACTGCGCTTGATCGGGCGGTGCCGCGTGGGCCGGCCGTCGATGCGCCGACGGCCCCTCGCAAGTTGGCAAACACGTCGTGTCGTGCGCCCTTGCCGCACCGGTCGATGTCCGGCCCGCGAACCCAGGCTCAGAGGCTGAGAGTTGTTCGAGCGTGCCCGAGCGGCGCGTCACAAGGCGTCCGATCCAGGCGCAAGGCACAGCCATAGCTCGGGCGATGGCGCGCATTTGCAACAACGAGCGTGCGTCTCCTGGCGTGTCGAGCGGGCATGATCGAACGACTCTCAGGCCAGCAGCGCCTGGTAGCCCCGGCGATCGGTGTCGTAACAGCTGCAGGCTGCCGTTTCGAGACCGCCGCGGTCCGTCACGGTCATGCGGCCGTGGTGGTATTCGATCAGCCCATCGCGCTGCAGCGCACTGGCGGCCTGGGTCACGCCGACCCTGCGCACTCCGAGCATGTAGGCGAGAAACTCCTGCGTCAGGTGAAAACTGTCGGCGTGGGCCCGGTCCTGGCTCATCAACACCCAGCGCGCCATGCGCGGCCCGATCTGGTGATACCGCAGGCAGGTGGCGGAACTGGCCAACTGCGCCATCAGCACGTAGATATACCGGTTCAGCAACTGCTGCAATGCCGTGCCGCGGATGAGTTCATCGCGAAACGCCGCCGCGGCGATGCGCCAAGCAGCGCCCGGCCCTTGCACCAGCCCATGCAGCGGCACGGTAAGCACACCCAGCGCCAGTTGCGCGCCGACCATGCCTTCGCGGCCCACCAGGCCCACTTCGACGCCCGGCTTGCCGTCGATCGACGCCAACATGGAGATGAATCCGTGGGTAGGGAAGTAAACGTGTCGCGTCGGCTTTCCGGGTTCGCAGACGATCTCCCCCAGCACCAAATGCACTGGTTCGCAGATCGCCAGCAGCCGCGCCCGGTCCTTGCGGGGCAGCAAGTCGATCAGATGGTTTTCAATGGCGCTCAAGTCGGTCCCCGGTGCTGCAGATCCGGCGGGATCTGCGGTGCTACCGACAGTCATTCCGGGTTGGAACAATCTTCGCGCGCCTGAACCAGTCTAAATGCGATACCCGTCCGACGACTGTACGCTAGCACACACTGGCCAAATTATCACCGGGCTACGCGCGCCGACGCCTATGCGGCCATGGCTGACACATGCCTGGCCTGCCCCGCATGGCCCGCCAGATTGCGCGCGATTGGCGCGCCAATCGCGCGCAGCGTCAGTTGGGCACGGTCGAGCACGTCGATGCGCCCCCGGCTGTAGCGGATCGCACCGGCCGCCTGCAGCCTGAGCGCGGCGGCGGTCACCCCTTCGCGGCGCACGCCCAGCAGACTGGCCAGCAGTTCCTGGGTCATCATCAACGCACCCGAGGGTACGCGGTCCAGTCCCAGCAGCAGGCGCCGGCACAACAGCTGGTCGATCGAGTAATAGCGGTTGCAGGCCGCGGTCTGCGCCAACTGGTCCATCAGCGTCTGGACGTAGCGCAGCAGCAACTGTGGCAAGGCGCCGCCACGCTGCATCTCGTCGCTGACGACCTGCGCACGCAGCCGAAAGCCCAGCCCCGCGCTGTGTACCAAAGCCTGGTACGGCATGGTGTTGCCGCCCATGAAAAGCGATACGCCCACGATTCCATCATGACCGACGACCGCCAGTTCGGAGCTCGCGCCATCTTCGGTCATGTACAACAATGACACGACGGCCGTCGTGGGGAAATAAACATACCCTGAGGCGAGCCCCGATTCGGACAGCACTTGACCCCGCGACAGGCGCACCGGTTCAAGGTAAGCCGACCAGCGGCTCCACTCCGTTGCCGGAATGGCAGTCAGCAACGCGTTGCTTCGTGGATCAGAGGCGACAATTGCGGGCAAAAGGTGCATGGGACTCTCGTGATGGGGTTCGAGTCCCGATGTTCACCCGCTGCGCGCCCCACAACCATCGGCGGACAACCGCTTCGCGTGTCGTCTGGCTCCTACATGCCGGCGATCATTGGGCAGTTTGCCCGGCTTCGCGCTGGCTCAACCGGCCGTCTCCCCGGACAGCAACCGGTCATATTCATTTTTCACCACCGCATAACACTCGCAGGTGCGCGCCTGCAGTCCGGCCCGGTCGAGTATGGTGATGCGGCCGCGGCTGTAGCGGATCAGTCCGGCCTCCTGCAACTTGAGCGCGCCTTCGGTGACGCCTTCGCGCCGCACGCCCAGCATGTTGGCGATCAACTCCTGGGTCATGACCAGTTCATTGCCGCGCAACCGGTCCAGGCTCAGCAGCAACCAGCGGCACAGCTGCTTGTCGACCGAGTGGTGGCGGTTGCACACCGCGGTCTGGGCCATCTGGGTGATCAGCGCCTGGGTGAAGCGCAGCAGCAGGTGCATCACCGGGTGCGAGCGGTTGAACTCCTCCTTGACAAACTGCGCCGGCAAGCAAAATCCCTTGCCGGCACTTTGCACCACTGCACGGCTGGGCGTGGAATCGCCGCCCATGAAGATGGAAATCCCCACCAGACCCTCGTTCCCGACAACGGCAATTTCGGCCGAGGCGCCGTTTTCCATCACGTACAGCATCGAGACGATCGCGGTCGTTGGAAACACCATGGACGTGATTGCCCCGCCGGGCTCGTAGAGCACATGGCCCAGCGGCAGGTCGATGCGCTCGAGTGCGCTACCCCAGCGCGACCAATCCGCTGTCGGCAAGGCCGCCAGCAGCCTGTTGCTGCGCGGGTCGTCTGCAGGAAGGGGGTTGGGTTTCATCGATCAGGCCTCCGGCTCGAATGCCACCGACACCTGCATGGCGATTCGGTCTGAAGCGTTGGCGCCATTCTAGGCGCCTTGCCCCAAAAGTCTGTTCGCTATCGTACATGAGCGTGCTGCAGCGAACCGATAACGTCAGCTCCGGCCCGAGGCGGCGCTCGGCGCTTCGTCCGACAGACAGCGAACGGGTTTTTCCATAACCTACCGCAACAGTGCAGCCGAATTCGCCCCGGCGGTCGCTAGTCGATCGCCGATCGTCGATCGGCCCGTCCAACCGGCACTTGCTTGACGCAGGTGCACATTCGAAAGATTCCCCACACCATGCAGCAATCCACCACCCCCCAGGGCTGGAGCACCACGTCGTTTGGCGGCTCCACCGACACCTCACCGATGGAACTCGACGCGCTGGGCGAGCATCTCTCGACATGCCGCGGCCAGCAGGGCCGGTTTCTCGCGCTGCATTGCGCGGCCGAGCGGTTGCACGCGCATGTTTGCGCACGCATGGTGACCTCGCTGGTCGTGGCAGTGGCGCTGCTGATCGGGTTCGGCGCACTGCTGCTGGGCGGGCCCGTGTAATTGGCGGGTGGCGTGTCGTGCCGCGCCTGTTACCCAACGCCACAGCAGCCCTGCGCGACATACTTGCCGATGCGCAGGGACCGGTTGCGCCGGCCATCCGGTCCGAGATTTTCGGCCCGGAGCGTTTTGCACAACACGGTCGCAGCCTGGGCGCGACCCACGGCGCCCGGGTGGCGCAGGATGGTTCCGGCAGCTTTTTTCCGCGTCTGCGCGGCAATATCGAGGTACTGCGGCGGGCGAATCGCTATATCGGGCTGCACGCCGCGATTGGTTACGACACCAGCCCGGCCGCCCAGTGGCTGCTCGATAATTTTCACCTGATCGAAGCCCAACTGCACGAGGTGCACGAAGGACTCCCGCGCAGTTATTTTCGAACCCTGCCCGTGTTGCTGGAGCCGCCATTGGACGGCCTGCCGCGGGTCTATGGCATTGCTTGGGCCTTTGTCGCGCATACCGATGGCGCGTTCGACGAGGACCTGCTGGTGCATTTCCTGCTCGCCTACCAGGAGGTACGCCCGCTCGACCTGCGGGAGATGTGGGCACTGCCCACGACGCTGCGCGTCGTACTGATCGAAAACCTGCGCCGGCTGGCGGAGCGGGTGGCGCGCAACGAGGCCGCGCGTGAAGCCGCCAACCTGTGCTGCGACCATATCGCCAGCACGCCGGTACCAGAGCTGGAGCGCTGGCGGGCCTACCTCGCGCCGTTGGGCGTCGCGCCGGCATTCCTGGCCCATATGGCACGGCGCTTCCAGGACCCGCACAGTGCGCACGACGCGCAGCAACAGGCATGGCTGGAACAAGCTGAGCCCGATCCTGCCGCGTTCTGGCGCCAACAGCCGTCCGAGCAGGCCGCCGACAACCTCAGTGTGGGCAACACCATGACCGCGCTGCGCGCCATGGGTGATGCCGACTGGAGCGACATCGTCGAGCGCAGCAGCAGCCTGATGCGCATGATGTGCAGCGCCGCCTCCTTCGACGCCGAAGCCATCGTCACCCGGGACCAGTCCTTGCACGCAATCGAGCGCCTGGCACGACGCGGTGGCCATAGCGAGATCGACGTGGCCACCGCGCTGCTGGCATTGATGCAGGCCCATGCTGGCGAACAAGCGGTCGCCAGCCACTGGCTGTCGGGCCCTGGCCAAGCCACCTTGTTGCAGGCGCTGGGCCTGGACGGCAGGCTCGCCGCCGTATGGCGAGCGGTACGCCGCCATGCGGTGCTGCCGGTGTATCTGGGTGTGCTGGGGCTTGCCACCGTGGGCCTGGTGGCATGGATGTCGCCGGTTGGTGCGGCGACACAGGGGCAACCCGGCTGGCTGACCTTGATCGGCATCGTGCTGATGGCATTCCCGGCCTCGGAGACGGTCATCGCGCTGGTCAACCGGCTGATCAGCGAATCGGTACAGCCCCGGCAGCTGCCACGCCTGGCGCTGGCGACCGGGATTCCGCCACATCACCGGGTGATGGTGGTGATACCGTCCATTTTCTCGACGCTGCAAGGGGTTGCCGGCCTGGCGCGCCGACTGGAGCTGCACTACCTGGCCAATCCGGAGCCGCAGGCCCAGTTCGCGTTGCTCGGAGACTGGCCCGACGCCGACCGGCAGCACACGCCAGCAGATGCGGGCTTGCTCGAAGCGGCCAGCGCACAGCTGCGCACGCTGAACCTGCGCTACCCGCCATTGCCGGGCATGGCGCCGCGGTTTCTCGTGCTGCACCGCGCGCGCCAGTTCAGCGAGACCGAACAACGCTGGATCGGATGGGAGCGCAAGCGCGGCAAGCTCGAACAGCTGGTGCAAGCCTTGGCCACCGGCTCCCGCGCGCCGTTTCTGGACCTGTCGGACTTATCGGACATCGCACCGGGCACGCGTTATGTGTTGACGCTCGACAGCGATACCCAGTTGCCACCGGGTTGCCTGCGCAGGCTCGTCGGCGTCGCCGCCCATCCGCACAACCAGCCCCGCATCGAAGCGCAAACCGGCCGGGTCGTGCACGGTTATGGCATCTTGCAACCGCAAATCGTCACGCCCTTGCCCAAACGGGGTGATTTCACGCTGTTCCACTGGCTGTTTGCAGGCCATTGCGGCATCGATCCCTATAGCGCGGCGTCATCCGAGGTCTACCAGGACTTGTTCGACGAGGGCAGCTTCAGCGGCAAGGGACTGCTGCAGGTTCAGGCGCTGCACGCCGTGTTGTCCACGCGCCTGCCGAGCGGACAGGTGCTGAGCCACGACTTGCTGGAGGGCGCCATTGCGCGTTGCGCCGCGGTGAGCGACATCGCGCTGATCGAGGATGCCCCGTTCCACGCCGACGTGGCGCAGTCGCGCGTCCACCGCTGGATCCGCGGCGACTGGCAGCTGCTGCCGTTCGTGGTCACGCGGTGGCATTGGCAGCTGGGCACCATCAACCGCTGGAAGATGTTCGACAACTTGCGTCGTTCGCTGGTCGCACCGATGTCGATGGCATTGCTGGCGCTGGCGCTGGGCGGCGCGATCATGCCGCCCTGGGACGCCGTGGCGCTGGTGCTGGCGGCATTTGCGGCCGGTCCGCTGATGGGCGCCATCGCCGGCTTGGCGCCCAGCCGCGACGATGTGGCCAAGACGCACTTCTACCGCCAGGCGGCCATCGGCATGGGTCGTGCCTGCGGCGCCACCGTCTGGCAGTTTGCGCAGCTGCTGCAGCAGGCCAGCATGTCCGTGGACGCCGTCACCCGTGCGCTGTACCGCATGGCAGTGAGCCGGCGCCACTTGCTGCAATGGACAACCGCCGAAGCGGCGCAGGCCCGCGCACAAACGGCATTGCCCGCATTGCTGCGCCTGCACTGGCGCACGCCGGCAGCGGCGGCACTGTTGCTGGCCGCCGTGCTCGCATCGCCCGGCGCGTTCGTGTGGCTCGCCTGCGCCCTGTGCCTGCTATGGGCGGCGTCCCCGCTGTGGACATGGCTGGCCAGCCGGCCGCACACGGCGCTGGGCGATCCCCGCCTGACACCGCCAGAGCGTGACGACCTGCATGCCATCGCCCATGCCACCTGGGGCTTTTTTGTCCGATGCGTCGGTGCGCCGGACAACCACCTGCCGCCGGACAATCTGCAGACGACGCCGCACGACATGCTGGCGCACCGCACCTCGCCCACCAACATCGGCCTGTACCTGCTCAGTGTGGCCTGCGCCCGCGCGTTCGGCTGGATCGACACGCCGCAGTTGCTCGATCGGCTGGAGGCCACGCTTGCCACGCTGGCGCGCCTGCAGCGCCACCGCGGCCACTTCCTGAACTGGTACGACACGCAGACTTGCGCCCCGCTTGCGCCGCTGTACGTGTCGACCGTCGACAGCGGCAACCTCAGCGGCCACCTGCTGGCGGTTGCCCAGGCCTGCCTGGAGTTGGCTGCGGCGACGCCGCAGGCGGACGCGGCCAACGCCAGCGATGCCCGTCGACTCGAAGCCATGGCGCAGGCGCTGGAGCAACTGGCATGGGCACCGGAGTTCGGATTCCTGTACCACCAACGGCGCCATCTGCTGCACATCGGCTACCGGGTGCAGGAGGACGTGCCGGACGCCAACTTCTACGACCTGCTGGCCTCGGAGTGCCGGCTGACCAGTCTGCTGGCCATCGCCAAGGGTGACGTACCGGTGCGCCATTGGGCGGCACTGGGCCGACCGTTCTTTGCGGTGGGGGCGCTGGCCGGCCTGCGCTCATGGTCCGGCTCGATGTTCGAGTACATGATGCCGACCCTGGTGCTGCAGGAGCCCTTTGGCAGCGTCATGGATGGCGCGTGCCGTGCGGCCTTGCGCGAGCAGATCGCCTACGCCAGGCGCCAGGGCGTACCCTGGGGCATGTCCGAGTCGGCCTATGCGGCCAGCGACCACACGCTGGCTTACCAGTATGCTGCGCAGGGCGTTCCCGCGCTGGCGCTGCGCCGCACGCCAGCGGACGACCTGGTCATCGCGCCGTACGCGACCGCGCTGGCAGCGCAGTTCGCGCCCCGGCGCGCGCTGGCCAATTTCGACGCGCTGCAGGTGCTTGCACCGCGCACAGCCTGCGGTTTCATCGACGCGCTGGACTACACGCCATCGCACCAGGGCGGGGGCGAGGCGTTCACGCCCGTAGCCACTTTCATGGCGCACCACCAGGGCATGAGCCTGGTGGCACTGGCCAACGTGCTGCTCGGTGGTGTGGCCCAGCGCTGGGGCATGTCCAACACCCGCATCGAGGCGGTGGCGTCGTTGCTGCACGAACGCGCGCCGCGCGAAGTTCCGCCGCTGCGGCACGCACCGCAACGCGATCAGCAGACACACCGGCAACGGCGCCGGGAGGTGGGTGTGCCGCGCGCGTTGACTCCGGGCGACGCCGCGGTGGAGCCCAGCCAGGTGTTGTCCAACGGCCATCTCAGCGTCACGCTGCGCGCCAACGGCGCGGGTTGGACGCGCCTGGGCCAGACCGGCATCGGTCGCTGGCGCGACGATGCCTTGCGCGACATGTACGGTAATTTCATCTACCTGCGCCACACCGATCCGGACCAAGGCGGAACCGTTTCGCCGCTGGTATCCGTCACCCGGCACCCGGCACCCGACCCTTTGGCGCGGTACCAGTGCATCTTCCACCCGGACCGTGTGTGTTTCGATGTCCGATGGCCGCAGCTGCGGGCCCTCACGACAGTCTGGGTCAGCCCGGAGGACGACATCGAGTTCCGCCAGGTCGAATTGAACAACCTGGGCGAGCGAGCGATCGAGATCGAGCTGTTGTCGGCGTTCGAGGTCACGCTGGCGGACCCACGCGCGGACGAATCCCACCCCGCCTTCGGCAATCTGTTCGTCGGCTGCGCCTGGCGACCCGCGCAACAGGCACTGGTGTTCACCCGCACACCGCGCCTGGCCACCGAGCAGGGCCTGCAGGCCGCTCATTTCCTGGCCGATGCGCAGGCCCACGTACTGGAGTTGCGGCTGCAGACCGACCGCCAGCGCTGGCTCGGCCGCAACCGCGCACCCGCACAGCCGCAGGGGCTGGTCGACCTGCCCCCGCAGCCGGACGGCACGACATCGGCCAGCATCGGACTGAACACCGCGCTGGACCCTGTCAGCGTGATGGCGGTGCGCGTGCGCATCGCACCGGGCGGCAAGGCACAGCTGACGTTCGCCACGGCTGCCAGCGCCGACGCAGGCACGCTGCACGCGATCATCGACAAATACCGGCAGGCGAGCCATGTACAACGCGCCTCGCTGATGTCCGCCACACTTGCGGGCATCCGCTTGCGCGCGATGCGCGTATCTGCCAGGAACCTGGCTGCGATTCAGTCCTTGACGACCGCGCTGCTGTTCGGGCTGGCCCGCCCGCCAAGCCACGCCGGCAGCACGCGCGCCGACACCGGAGCCGGAACCAGCGACAAACGCCTGTTGTGGCGGCTGGGCATTTCCGGCGACAAGCCGATCGTGCTGGTCTGGGCAACGGTCATCGAAGGACTGGGCCTGTTGCGCGTGATGACCCAGGCGCTGCGCTGGTGGGCCTGGGGCGGCATCGCCTGCGACCTGGTCGTGGTCAATCTCGAACCCACGTCCTACCTGATGGACCTGCAGCGCGAACTGGCTGTGCTGCAGGAACGGTACGCTGCCGACACCCGGGGCCAGACAGGCGCCGCACAGGCGCAATTGCATGTGTTGCGCGGCGACGAGCTCAGCGCCGACGAACAGGCGACGTTGCGGCGACTGGCACGAATGCAACTGCATGCCGACGGGCGACCATTCGCACACCTGGTGGAGCAATGGCTGGCCTGGCACCAGCAGGCGTTGGAGCAGCGCGTCGAACGCTCTGCCACAGCGGTTGCAACCTGCGATCCGCAGACGCCGGCTCAGACGCCACCCGAGGGCGAATTTGACGCACCCTCGGGAGAGTTCCGATTCGACGTGGGCGCGACGCTGCGCCCGGTACGGCCCTGGATCAATGTGCTCGCCAATCCCGCCTTCGGTGCCCAGTTGTCCGAGACCGGCGGTGGCTACAGCTGGGCGGTCAACAGCCGGCTGATGCAGCTGACCGGCTGGTCCAACGACCCGGTGGCAGACCCGCCGGCCGAGTGGTTCCTGCTGCAGGACCGCAGAAACCGCCAGACCTGGAGCGTGACGCCCAGCGCCTGGGCTTCGCCGGGTGTGGTGTACCAGGTGAGCCATGGGCAGGGCAGCAGCACGATTGCCCATCGCCATCGCGATATCGAGGTCACGGTAGCGTGGTGCGTCGACCCGGTGACGTCGACCAAGCAGGTCTGTCTGACGCTTACCAACCGCGGTGGCAGCACCGCCCATCTGCGCCTGCTCTGCATCGCGGAATGGATCATGGGCAGCGGGCGCGGCGATCGGCTCAGCACCCACACCGCCAGCCATGCGACACCAGGGCGCATGACACTGTCGTGCACCCAGGCCGAGCGCTCGGGTAACTTCGGCGGTGCCACGGCCACCCTGTCGGTCGGGCTCGATGCAGGCGAACAAGCTGAATGGACCTGTGACCGACGCGAATTGCTGGATAGCCACGGCGCGTTGCAACTGCCGAAACGCCTGGGGCAGAACGAGGGCGATGGACTGGACCCCTGTGCCGCGCTGGCGCTGCGTATCCACATCAGGCCCGGAGAAACCACGCAGCGGATTTTCCTTTTGGGTTACGGCGCGGATCTGTCCGCGGCGCTGCGCAACGCAGACACGGACGGTGCCGTTGCCACCGACCAGCGCGTAGCAGCGGTGCATGCGGCATGGGACACGCTGTTGGGCGCCATCCGGGTGACCACACCGGACCCCCTGTTCGACGTGATGGTCAACCGGTGGCTGCTGTACCAGAACGTCGCGTGCCGGATGTGGGCCAAGGCCGGCTTCTACCAGGCCGGCGGCGCCACCGGTTTTCGCGACCAGTTGCAGGACGCCATGGCGATGACCTGGGCCGCGCCACAGATGCTGCGCGAGCAGATCCTGATCGCGGCCGCACGCCAGTTCCCGCAAGGCGACGTGCAGCACTGGTGGCATACGCCCGACGGCGCGGGCGTGCGAACGCGTTTCTCGGACGATCTGCTGTGGCTACCCTTTGCCTGCCTGCGCCACCTGCAGGCCAGCGGCGAGGGGGCGCTGCTGGACGAGCTGGTGCCATTCATCGAAGGGGCCGCAATTGCGCCCGGAGCCGAAGACGCCTACTACGTTCCCACGGTCAGCGCGCAGCAGGTGTCGGTGTTCGAGCATGCGGCGCGCGCGATCGACCACAGCCTGCGCGTGGGCGTACACGGCTTGCCGCTGATGGGCAGCGGCGACTGGAACGATGGCATGAACCGGGTCGGCATCGAGGGCCGGGGCGAATCGGTCTGGCTGGCCTGGTTCCTGTGCACCGTGGTCGCCGGCTTTGCACCACTGGCCCGGGCCCGGGGAGAACGGGCGCGCGCCGACAACTGGGAACGTGCGGCACAGGGCTGGCAGGATGCGCTGCAGGGGCCGGCCTGGGACGGCAGCTGGTATCGCCGTGCGTTTTTCGACGACGGACAGGTGCTGGGTTCGGCCGCCAATAGCGAGGCACGCATCGACCTGATCGCACAGGCATGGGCCGTGTTGTCCGCCCAGGCGCCGATGGAGCGGGCGCGCCAGGCCATGGCCGCCGTCGAGCAGCACCTGCTGGATCCCGCGGCAGGGCTGATTCGGCTGCTGCATCCGCCACTGCAACACCAGTCGCCCAGCGCCGGCTACATCCAGGCCTACCCGCCGGGGGTGCGTGAAAACGGCGGCCAGTACAGCCACGCGGGCGTGTGGGCCCTGATGGCGCAGGCCGAGCTCGGTTTGCGCGAGCCGCGCGATGCCGACGCCGGTGACCGGGTCTGGCGCCATTTCCGCTGGTTGAACCCGGCGCACCGCGCCGCCGATCCGGCGCAGGGCGCCACCTACGGCCTGGAGCCCTATGTGATGGCCGGTGACGTCTACAGCCAGCCGCCGCATACGGGCCGCGGCGGCTGGAGCTGGTACACCGGCTCGGCCGGCTGGATGCACCGCGCGGCGATCGAATCGATGTTCGGACTGCACCTGGGCCCGGACACGCTGTATTTCACGCCTTGCCTGCCCTCGCATTGGCCGCAGGTCGAGTGCACGCTCGATCGGGACGGGCGCAAACTGCGATTCATCCTGTGGCGCGGCCGGCCCGATGAAGCGCTGGCCACGGTAGCCACCGCCGGCGCGGCTTTGCTGCGGGTTGGCGAGAAGCTGGCCTGGACCGGGTTGCCGGACGCGGCCTGCTTTGTCATCGCCTGGGGACCGGCTGACGGGCCTTGAGCCGCCGGGCCGGCCCCAGGCGAATCCTGCGGTGCGCAGCACGCGAAGGGCAGTCCAGTGCGCCCGCCGGGTTGCCCTGGCGCGATGCGTCACAAGGGCGGGCGGCAGCGTGCGGCTGGGATCAGTCGGTCAGGATGAATGTCACCTTCAGGATCACCTTGTATCCGGTTACCTTGCCGTCATCGACGGTCACTTCCTGGTCCTTCACCCATGCCCCCTTGACGTTCTTCAGCGTCTTGTTGGCGCGTGCCACCCCCTGGTCGATGGCGTCCTGAAAACTGACTCTGCTGACACTGCTGATCTCGGTGATGCGTGCGACGGTCATGGCAATTCCTGTGAAGTTGGCAAACCCTGGTACAGGGAAGATGGTCAGCCCTGCAGTGTCGACCGATGCAGCCGATCGGTCTGTGCGATGGCAGACAAAACGGTCCTGCCGCGACGGCCGCTTATGTGGCACAGCGCACAGACCGTCGTGGCGATTTATTTGACACTGGTCATGATGCAGGCGCGGCCTTGTCCTGGCGTGCGATGTACGGGCACCCCGGTAGTCGCCGCACGCGCGCCACTGGGAGTCCTCATTTGATGAAAAGCACTGCTGCCCAAGATGCGGCGCGCATGTCCGTGCCCGATGCGGCCGGAAGCCGTGCGCTCAAGGCCTTGCAGGCATCCGAGAGCCGCTACCGTCGGCTGTTTGAGACCGCGCAGGACGGCATATTGCTGCTCAACGCCGAGAACGCCCAGATCGAGGACGTCAATCCCTTCCTCACCAAGTTGCTCGGCTACACCCATGCGGAGTTCCTGGGCAAGAAGATTTGGGAGGTGGGATCGTTCGCCGACATGGAGCACAGCAAGGACATGTTCGCTGCGCTGCAGACGCGCGGCTACGTGCGGTACGACGATCTTCCGCTCAAGACCAAGTCCGGAACCGCGGTCGCGGTGGAATTCGTCAGCAACAGCTACCTCTGTGATGGACTAACGGTCATCCAGTGCAATGTCCGGGATATGACGGCACGCCAGCAGGACCGCGCCCGGATCGCCTACCTGAACCGTGTGTACGCGGTGCTGAGCGCCATCAATTCGCTGATCGTGCGGGTGTCCGACCGCGACACGCTGTTCAGGCGGGCCTGCACGGTCGCCGTCGACAAGGGCGGTTTTCAAATGGCCGTGATCGCCCTGGTTGACCACGCGCAGATGCAGGTGGTACCGGTCGCCTCGGCCGGTGTGGACGAGAAACTGCTTTGCCTGCTCAAGGACCGTTTCGTATTGATCGAGGAGCCGGCAATGGACAACCCCATCATGGCACGGGCGATCCAGCGCAAGGAGGCGGTCGTCATCAACGATCTGCAGAGCGAGCCGCATGTGGCGTTCGCCAGCTACTATGGGCAGGCCGGGATCCAATCGGTCGCCGTATTGCCGCTGATCGTCGCGCAAGACGCGGTGGGTGTGCTGGCGTTGTACGCCAGGGAACGCGAGTTTTTCCATGCCGAGGAGCTTGGACTATTGACGGAGCTGGCTGGCGACATTGCGTTCGCGATCGACCATATCGGCAAGCAGGAGCGGCTGGACTACCTTGCCTTCTACGACGTGCTGACCGGGCTGGCGAACCGCAACCTGTTTCTGGAGCGGCTGGCGCTGTACTTGCGCAGTGCTGCCAGCGCGGACCACCAGGCAGGCCTGTTCCTGATCGATCTGGAGCGGTTCAGGAACATCAACGACAGTCTCGGACGACCCGCCGGCGACGCGTTGCTGCGCCAGGTGGCGGACTGGCTCAAGCGCAACCTGGGCGATGCCAGTCTGGTGGCCCGGCTGGGTTCAGACCAGTTTGGTGTGATCTTGCCGCAGGTACAGCGGGACGGCGATCTGACGCGCCTGATCGAAAGGACCATGGACCGCTTTCTGGCGCATCCATTTCGCATCAATGACGAGCAGTTCCGTGTCTCCATCAAGGTCGGTGTGGCGCTGTTCCCGGACGATGGGGTCGATGCCGACATCCTGCTGCGCAACGCCGAGGCCGCGCTCAAAAAGGCCAAGCTGCGTGGCGAGAAATTCCTGTTCTACGAGCGCACGATGACCGACGCGGTGGCCGGCAAGTTCAGCCTGGAGAACCGGTTGCGCCATGCGCTCGACAACCAGGAATTCGTACTGCACTACCAGCCCAAGATGAACCTCGTGACCGGCAAGGTCACCAGCGCGGAAGCGCTGATCCGCTGGAATGATCCGCGCACCGGCCTGATGGCGCCGGGCCGGTTCATTCCGGTGCTGGAGGAAACCGGCCTGATCCATGAAGTCGGCCGCTGGGCACTGAACCAGGCTATCGGGGACTATCTGCGCTGGCGCAGTGCCGGTCTGGCGGCCGTGCCTATCGGAGTGAACGTGTCACCGCTGCAACTGCGCAAGCGTGGCTTTGTCGCCGAGGTCGGCCGGGCCATCGGCGTCGATCTGCATGCGGCCGCTGGCGTGGAGCTCGAGATCACCGAAAACCTGATCATGGAAGATGTCAACCACAGTATTGACAGTCTCGGGTCGATTCGCGCCATGGGGGTGCGGATCGCGATCGATGATTTCGGCACCGGCTTCTCCTCGCTCGCCTACCTTGCAAGGCTGCCGGTGGACATCCTCAAGATCGACCGCGCATTTGTGACCGAAATGACGGCCTCGCCGCAGGGACTAGCGCTGGTGTCCACCATCATCGACATGGCCCATGCGTTCAACCTCCTGGTGGTGGCCGAGGGGGTGGAGACCGATGAGCAGTCGCGCCTGCTGCGCCTGTTGCGGTGCGAGGAGTTGCAGGGGTTCTTGTTCAGCAAGCCGGTCCCGGCCGGTGTTTTCGAAGACCGGTTCCTGCGTCCGGTGCAGGTCACCTGAGTGATCAGCGTGTGTCGGCCCGATTGACAGGACGCTCGGGCAACGATTCGTAGAAACTCGACTCGAGCGCCTGTTCGTTTTCATCGATCCAGGAAGTAGGCTCCATGGCGCTGAAAACAAAGACGAACACCACCCCGAGGGCAACCAGCACCATGTGCACGACGAACAGGACCGGCACGCTGCGGGACCGGTCCTCTGTTGTGTCACGGACCTGCTCGCCAGCCGCCATACCGGTTGCAGGCCTATCGACGGGCGGGTTGGCAATGTTGCCCAGCCACTGACAATCGAAGTTTTCGCAGCGGTACCGCTTCACCGGCTTGAGCAGGCTGAACAAGCGGTCCACGATACGCCGGCGTTCGCGCAGCAGTTTGCCCATGCACAACGGGCACTTGAACTCGCTGACCGACAAATAGCCGGGCGGTGCTTTTCGCTGTAGGTCAACTCGCATCACGCACTCCTTCACAGCCATACCGCAGCAAAAGCGAGACTGCGATTGCCGGGTAACTCTAACCACGGGTTGCAGGCAAGTCTGTGCGCCAGCGCACATATTGGGTGCAGCGCCAGGACCGGTTTCCCCAGGTTGCCAGACCGAACAGAACACCACCAAGGACACCGCGCGCTGCGTCAACGGCGTGCCACAGGCAAAAAGCCGGACGCTGCCGAGTCCCTGAGTCCGACGGGCGGCCATAAAATGCACCAAACATCCTGGAACAGCACCCATGCCTGCAGCCGCAACCCCAACTACGCCGTCGCAAACTGCACCGGAAAAACCCGCCGACGACAGCATCTCGATCGCCCGCCAGGCCATCGTCGATGACAAGGGCAAGGTCTTTGGCTACGAGCTGTTCGACCGCACGCGCCGCTTCAGCGCACACGACGCATCCAGCGACGCGCAGTTGCTGTTCAATGTGCTGTCCCAGGCCGACACCGCCACGCTGATGGGCAAGCGCACCATGTTCGTCAACTGCGCCCATGGCAGCCTGGGCAGCGAGCACCTCGAACTGGTCAAGCCCGATCGCATCGTGCTGGAGGTGCCGCCGGTGGCGGGCAACCATCCGGCCGAGATCGAGTCCGCCGTCAAGGCGCTGGCCCAAGCCCGCGGTCAGGGCTTTCAGCTGGCATTCAACAACACCGTACTGACGCCGGCCTACGAGAAATGGCTGCCGCTGGCGACCTATATCAAGATCGACCTGTTGACGCTCAAGGCCGATCTGGTCGAGCCTGTCATCAAACTGGCGCAGAAAAAGAAGCCGGACGCGCAGATCATTGTCGAAAAGATCGAGACCGCCGAGCAGCACAAACAGGTTGCTGCGCTGGGCGTACGCCTGTTCCAGGGTTACTGGTTTGCCAAGCCGGTCGTCGTGACCAGCCAGAACATACGGCCCGCGCATGCGGTGGTGATCCAGCTCATCAATGCGGTACGCAAGCAGGCGACGACCGAGCAGATCGAAGGAATCCTCAAGCGCGACGCCACCTTGTCGTTCAACCTGCTGCGCTATATCAATTCATCCGGGTTCGGGCTCAGCACCGAGATCACCTCGTTCCGCCACGCGGTCATGATCCTGGGTCTCAAGAAGCTGTTTCGCTGGGCCGCGCTGCTGCTGACCATGTCGCGCGAAGGCGGCGTGCCGCCAGCGGTCGGTCAGATGGCGATCGTGCGGGGGCGATTGATGGAACTGCTGGCGGCCGAGTTGTTGCCCGCCGAAGAAAGCGACAACGCGTTCGTAACGGGCGTGTTCTCTTTGCTCGATACCATGCTCGGCATATCGATGGACAAGGCCATCGGCGCCGTCTCGCTGCCGGACGTGATCACCGATGCGTTGTTGCACCGCACGGGTCCAATGGCGCCTCTGCTCGAATTGACGATTGCCTGCGAAACCGTCGACGATGCCAATTTCGCGCGCCTGGCCGATGCGTTGACCCTGAGCAACCACCAGATCAACTGGGCCCATCTGCAGGCACTGGCCTGGGCCGAGACAATGACCGGCTGACCGGCTGACCGACGCCGGCCAGTGGCGCAAGCGCCGCGCAGCGTGGTCTTCCAGCGCAGCAATGTCGCGGTGACCCGGCTGTCATTGCGCGGAACCGTCGTCGGCCTGCAAATCGGCCGGGGCTGGTTCGTACATCTGCTCGAACTTGCCGGCGCCAACAGCGTAGGCATCGCTCCCGTCCTCGCCATTGGACACCAGCCAGTCACCGGCCTGGTACTGCGTACGGCCCTCCTGGGTGACAACACTGCCCGACCGTGTGGCCTGTTGCGCCCACACGGGCGTCGCCTTGATCCAGCGCCCCGGTCCGACGGATTGGTAGGTGCGGGCGAAGGTGTCGGCCGCCACGGTGTAGACATCGCCCTCGTTGTCGACCAGCCAGTCGCCGGGGCGCGCGCATTGCGACCCGCCCCATTTCTGGTACGTGAGCGTGTCGAACGCCAATGCGAGACGCACGGCCGAGACAGCCTGATCGGGCTTGCGCCGAAAGCGCTGGCGCATAAACTCCTCCTGCGTAGGGTGGCGGGCCTGCAAAGTGTGGTGCGCAATGCGACAACACCCTGCACGGCGCAGTGACGCCATTGTCGCGCGGGTCGGTGCATGTCGGTGCCGCGCGCGTTACAACGCCGCGACCCGGTCAACATCGGTTGAAGGGGGCGCAGATGTATTGACACGTTCCGGACGCAGGCTTAACCTCGTTGCAAATGTGCGGGTTCCGCACACAGGGAGAACAACCATGTGCATAGCAAGCTCGGTGGGTCGGGGCGCGCGCAACGAACTGGCAGATGTCGCAGCGATCCAGATCCTGCTCAACCTCAACAGTGACCGTTTTTCAGCCCCGCAGCCAAAACCGCTGGAACCCGACGGCCGCATCGGCCCCAATACGCTCAAACGGATCGAGGCCTTCGAGACCAAGGTCATGCAACTGCCGGAGTCCGATGCGTTGATCGTGCCAGGCGATGCCACGATCACGGCACTGCTGGCAGGCTTGCCCAAAGGCCCATCGAAGGAGAAGCTGGCCATCGTGCTGCCGCTGGCGGCCGCAAGCAGGATCGATCGCTATTTCGAGCCGCTCAAGGCCGGCATGACCAAATACAAGATCACCTCGCCGCTGCAGATGGCGCACTTCATCGCGCAACTGGGGCATGAGTCGATGTCGTTTCTGTATACCGAGGAGATCGCCAGCGGCGCCGCCTACGAAGGCCGCCGCGATCTCGGAAACACACAGACGGGCGACGGCAAGCAGTTCAAGGGGCGTGGCCTGATCCAGCTGACGGGCCGGGCCAATTACGCTGCGTACAGCACATTCACCGGCATCGACTACGTCGCAAATCCGACTTTGCTGTCGACCGACCCGACGGTCGCGGTCGACGTGTCGTGCTGGTTCTGGAAGGACCGCGGCGTTGACAAGCTGGCCGAGATGGACGATGTCAAGGCGGTCACCAAACGCATCAATGGCGGTTACAACGGCCTCGACGATCGGATACAGAACCTCAGGCGTGCCAAGGCCGTGCTCGGGCTCTGACCGATGGCGCGTCGGGCCCTTGCAGTCGCCGCCCTATGGTCCAGCCTGGTGCTGAGCGCCTGCCAGGAACCGGTTGCGCCGTTGCCTGCCCCACCAACGCCTGCCCCACCCGTCGCTGCGGCGGCGAAGTCCTCGGCCACCACCGCGGCTGCGGGCCACACCACCTTGATCAAGGGCCGTGTCCGCGCCGATCTGCCCGAGGCACGCTTCACGGTTTACGCCGCTGGCGCGCCAGGGGACACCAGTGTCTTGCAGGTGCGCGCCATCGAGATCCGGTATGGCGACGCCGTTGCCCCCGCGCAGCGCATCGACGGCCTGGCCACCGATACGCCCTGGTCCGTGTCGGCACCCGGGCTTGCGTTGCTGGACATGAACTTCGACGGCTACCAGGACCTGCGTCTGATCGAGAGTCGTCCGGCGGGTCCGAACCTGCCCTACCTGAACTGGTTGTATGACCCCGACCATCAGCGATTTGTCGAGAGTCCTGCGCTCAACGCGATCACTGCGCCACGCTTTGACGCCAGCAAGCGCGAGTTGCATTCGGATTGGCGCGACAGCGCCGCCCGCTACGGTACCGACGTCTACACTTTTCGCGCGGGCCAGCTTGTGCCACTGCGCCGCGAGACAACATCCTATACGGGCACCGGTGTCTACACCGTGCAGGTGTCGCACTGGATCGATGGCGCCTGGCAGATCGTGCAGACGCGGCCAGGGAGCAATCCCTGAATCGGCGGTGGCATCGGCGCAAGGGCGCAGCGCGATGGACTCCGTGACTGCGATCGGTCGCCCCCTCATTTGGTGATTGCCAAGCCAAAACAGCCTCCCTATACTGCCTTTTGCGACGCCTATCGGAAGCACTTTCGAGGGAGAACACCATGGCCAAGACCGCTTTGTGCATCGGAATCAACAACTACCCCGGCACGCAGATGGACCTGAACGGTTGCATCAACGATGCCCATGACTGGGCTGCCGAGTTGCAGTCGCGCGGATGGGCCGTCACCAAACTGATCGACGCCCAGGCGACCAAGGCAGCGATGCTCAAGGCCTTCAAGCGCATCGTCGGCGACGCGAAGAAGGGCGACACCGTCTTCATCACGTTCTCCGGGCACGGCACCTACGTGCCCGATCTCAATGGCGACGAGCTCGATGGCCTGGACGAAGCGCTGTGCCCCTATGACCTGCAGACCCATGGCGCCGCCTTGCTCGACGATGAGATTCACGCGATCTTTGCATCGCGCGCGCCCGGTGTGCGACTGCTGCTGCTATCGGATAGTTGCCATTCGGGCACGGTCACGCGCGCGGTGGCAGCGGACCCCGATGCGGACGATGCATTGCGGCCACGTTTCATGCCCATGGGCAACTGGTTGCCTACGGACAAGCTGCCACGCGGCGCGAGTGGCATTGCACTGGCGTCGACGCAAGGGGCCACCGACGTCTCGGCATTTTCGAAGGCCTTGTCGCGCAGTTCCGGCGACCTGCTGATGTCGGGTTGCAAGGAGGGACCCAACAATTTCAGCTACGACGCCCGTATCAATGATCGTCCCAACGGCGCGTTTACATACTATGCGTTGAAAGCCCTCAAGACCCTTAAACCGGGCGCCACCTACGCCGATTGGCATGCCTCGATCAATCCCATGTATCTGCCGTCGGCCAGTTACCCGCAAAGTCCGCAGCTGGTCGGCAGCGCCGCGGCCAAAAAACGCAAAGTACTCACGTGATCTGACCTGGGACAGCGCTTTGCGGCTGCACACCGCAGCACCGACAACCTGAGGAAAAACCATGCCAGAGTCCGCCATCGCCCTCAAGCTGCGCGGTCACGCCATTGCGCCGGCGCTGCCAAACTGGCTGCGGCCCGCGGCCCGGTCTACCGGCCAGGCGGAAGACCCATTCCTGCCTGCCGCCTACCTCAAGCCGACCGCAAGCTTCGATGTCGGAGCGACCGCACGCGGCAGTGCCGACGGAGTTGCGGAAACAGTCCACCCGGGGCACACCGACGAGATCGTCGTGCTCGAGCTCACCGATGGCAGCACCTTCATCAGCAGCGCTGCGCGGCTGCGCGACGCCTTGCGCCAAACCCATCCCGATTGGATCGGACCGGGCGGCGAAATCCTGCTGGAGCAATTGCGCGCCGATGGCGCGGCACCGCGCGGATTCCTGGGCGATGTTGCGGGTGGACTGATCAGCAAGGTGTTCATGCTGGTGACGCAACCTGCGGGCGACTCCATCCTGGAACACGCGCGTACATTGCTCAAGTCCGATGGCATCGTCAACGCTGCGGAACTCGGCGTAACCTGGCTGGGGACCAAGGCACTGATGGCGGCGATCGAATCGCGCCTGCAGCGCGAGCCCGGGCTCTACCGCTGGAGCGGCGCCGGTGATCAGGCCGCGGATCTTCAACCGGCAGCTTTCAGCAAGGACGGGCCCGGCGAGTCGGCAGCCAGGCCGATGCTGGTGTTCGTGCACGGCACCGGTTCCAACAGCTTTGGCAGTTTCGGCGATCTGCGCGCTGGTGACCGCGATTTGTGGAACATCCTCGAGCGCCATTTTGGCGGCGGAATTTTCGCGTTCGAGCACCGCACGCTGTCGCAAAGCCCGATCGAAAACGCACTGGCACTGGTCAAGGCATTGCCGACGGGCGCGCACATCAGTCTGGTTTCGCATTCACGCGGCGGGCTTGTCGCCGATTTGATGTGCCTGGACACATTCGACAAGCTGATCGACGGTTATGCCTTCGCCTTCGAGGGTACCGGCGACGCCGATCCCGCCGAGGCCCAACGTGTCATCAACGAACTGGGCAGCGCGCACGCGCGCCAACGCGACGACCTGCGCGCGCTCGGCAAGCAGTTGCGCGAGCGCGGGATCGTGGTCCAGCGCTATGTCCGTGCCGCCAGCCCGGCCAATGGCACGCGCTTGGCCAGTGGCAACTTCGACCTGTTCCTGTCGGGTCTGCTGACCCTGATCGGCCAGGTGCCCTTTTTCTTCGGCAGCCCGTTCTATTCCGCCTTCAAGCGCGTCGTCATCGAGATCGCGAGGAACCGCACCAATCCGCATCTGGTGCCCGGCATCGAGGCGATGCTGCCCGATTCTCCGCTGGCGCGGTTCCTGCGCGACGCGCCAGTGCGCGCCGGTATCGACATGGCGGTGATCGCCGGCGACATCGAGGGCGGCAATCTGCTCAAGCGCCTGGGCGTGCTGCTGACGGATTACCTGTTTTTCGACAATTCCGACAACGACCTGGTGGTCGACACCCAGGCCATGCTGGCCGGAATCGCTCCGACCGTCGGCGCACGGGTGTTGTTCAACCGTGGCGCTGATGTCTCGCATTTCCGCTATTTCACCAATATCGACACCCGCGCGGCCCTGCGGGACTGGCTGGTGGCCGATCAGCCGTCGCAGCTCGAATCCTTCCGCGCCTTGCCCGACCCAGCGGAATATGCGGCGGCCTTGCAGGCGGCGTCGATGCGCGAGGTGGCCGGCGTCGATCGCCCTGTGGTGATCGTGCTGCCCGGCGTCATGGGCTCGCACCTGAAGCGCGGAACAGACGACCGCGTCTGGTTTGACCCGCTCGATATCGCCGCTGGCGGGCTGGCCAAGATCACATTCGACAAACCCAAGGTCGAGGCCGATGCGCTGTTTGCGATGTTCTACGGCAAAGTCTGCGAAGAGCTGTCACGCAGCCACCGGGTCGAGCGATTCGCCTACGACTGGCGTCAACCCCTCGATGTGCTGGCGGAACGATTCGGCGCCTTGGTCGAGCGGCTGCTGCAGGAAACCCGGCAGCCGATTCGGCTGCTGGCGCACAGCATGGGCGGTCTGGTGGTGCGCGCCACGATCCACAAGCGCCGGGCCGTGATGGACGAACTGATGCGCCGCGACGGTGCGCGCCTGGTCATGCTGGGCACACCCAATCAGGGCGCGCATTCGATGGTCGAAAACCTGATCGGCAAGGGCGACACCTTGCGCACGCTGGTGCGGCTGGACCTGAAGCACGACATGCAGCAGGTGCTGGACATCGTGGCGGGATTCCGCGGCGCGTTGCAGTTGTTGCCCAAGCCCGGTTTCACCGACATATTCCAGGGCCAGGAAGGTGGCGGCCAGGTATGGGATTTCCAGCGTGCGGAGACCTGGGTCGCGTTCAAGGACAGCGTGCGCGACCGCTGGTTCGGCGATGGCCGGGTTGGCCAGCCGCCGCAGCCGGTGCTCGATGCGGCGAGTTGGCTCTGGTCCGCTGATGGGCCGAGCCGGCCTGCGCTGCCAGCCGAGTATGAAGGCAAGAGCATCTACGTGTTCGGCACCGCCCGCAACACACCCTGCGGCGCGCGCATCGAAGACGGCCAATTGAAGATGGTGGGCACCACCCGCGGTGACGGCACGGTGACATGGGAGTCGGGCCGCATCGGCGGCATTGGCAGTTTCTATTACATGGATGCCGAGCACGGCGACTTGCCTGCGACCAAGGAACACTTCACCGCGCTGACAGAGCTCCTGACGTCGGGCACCACCGCGCGCCTGCCCACGACGGCGCCTGCGGTGCGGGCGATCGAACAGGCCACGCCGCGCATCTACGATGCCGGTCCGCCGATGGCAGACGAGCCCATCGCGCTGCAGCGCGGGCTCATGGGTGGTTCGCGGCGCAACCTCGTGCCGCCCCGTCCCAAACACCAGCTGCGTGTGACGGTCAAGGCAATGGACTTGCGCTTTATCGGCGAACCCATCCTGGTCGGTCACTATGCGCATGATCCGATTGCCGGTCCGCAAAACCTGATCGACGAGGAGTTGCTCGATGGCGGCCTGCGCGAGCGTTTCAACCTGGGCATTTATGCCGGCCCCGTGGGGTCGGCCACATCGGTGTTGCGGGTGGCCAGCGCGACGGCCCATCGCCAGGGCCGCTTGAGCGGTGCCGTGGTGACCGGGCTGGGCCGCTACGACGGCGCGCTCTCGCTGCCATCCCTGACTGAAGCCGTGCGCACCGGCGTGCTGCGCTACCTGCTGCAGGTGGTTGACGTGCTGGGCAAGGACGACCGGGAGCTGCCGTTGGCAAGCCTGCTGCTGGGCTACAACTCGAGTGCCAACCTGACGATCGCCTCGTCGGTCGAAGCCTTGGTGCGCGGTGTGATGGAGGCCAACGCCAAGTTCCATGACACCACGCGACTGAACATCCGCGTAGCCAGTCTCGATATCGTCGAGCTCTACCTCGACACCGCGATCACCGCGGTGTATGCGCTGCGCCAGGCGGGACCGGCACTTGCGTCCGCGGCGCTGCGGCAAGGAACGGCGCTGCAGTTGCGCGACGAGCTCGCGCACGGCAAGGGTTATCGCCAGCGCCTTTTCAATGGTGCGGGCGGCAACTATTGGCCGCGCCTGATCATCACCGACGCCGACGACGGCGAAAGCGCTGGCAAAGCAGGCACTGTCGGTGCCGTCGCGCCCCGCACGCAACTGGCCCAGCGCCTGCGCTACCTGTACGTCGGCGAACGGGCGCGCGCCGAACTGGTGGTACAGCAGCGCCAGCCGGGTCTGGTCGAGTCGCTGGTACGCCAGCAGATCGGGTCGCCGGTATGGCAGGAAGACTTTGGCCGCATGTTGTTCCAGCTCATGGTGCCGCATGACTTCAAGGAGGCGGCGCGGACGATGGACCGCATCGTGCTCGTGGTCGACCACGCCACGGCTAACCTGCCATGGGAGTTGATGCTCGCCGATGATCCGCTGCGCGACGACGACGACAAACTCCCGCTGGCGATGCGTACCGCCGTGGTGCGGCAACTCGCATCGTCCGAGTTTCGCCGACAAGTGCGCGAAGCGATCGGACGCACGGCCTTGGTGGTCGGCAATCCATCATCCCATGGCTTCGTCGACGCGTTTCCCGGCACCCCCGAGCGGCGCAATGTGGCGCCGCCCAAGCTCCCGGGCGCCGAAAAGGAAGCTGTCGCCATCGTCGGTGTGCTCAAGAGCCTGGGCTACGACGTGGCACAGGTGATTGGTGAGGAAGCGCCGGCCAAGGACGTTTTTGCCGCGTTGTACCGTAAACCCTACCGGCTGCTGCACATCTCGGCGCACGGCGTTTTCGACCTGATGCACGCCGATGGACGCAGACGTAGCGGCGTTGTCCTGTCGGACGGCCTGCTGATCACCGCCGCCGAAATCCAGGCGATGGAGACGGTGCCCGAGGTTGTCTTCCTGAACTGCTGCCACCTGGGCACGATCGAATACGGCCGCGATGGCAACAAGCTTGCCGCCAGCGTCTCGCGCGAGCTGATCGAGATCGGCGTGCGTTGCGTCGTCGTTGCAGGCTGGGCCGTTGACGACGCCAAGGCGCAGCAATTTGGCGAAGCTTTTTACGAGCACCTGCTGTTGCGTCGCCTGCCGTTCGGCGAAGCGGTCTTTATGGCCCGCAAGGCAATCTGGACCGCGGGTGACAACGACATCACCTGGGGCGCGTTCCAGGCTTATGGCGATCCGGGCTGGCTCGCCGAGCCCCGAGCCGATTACGCGCCTTCCCTTGGCGACGGAAGGATGTTCGCATCACCTGACGAGTTGCTTGACGAGTTGGCGCGCATCCGGGTTGCACAGTCGCGCCGCAAGAGCAGGCAATCCGAGCGCGACGCCCTTGCCCAGGTGACCCGCACCAACAATACGCTCAGATTGCGCTGCCCCCCGGGATGGCTGACGATGCCCCAGTTGCAGTCGGCACTCGGCGCAACCTGGCTCGAGCTCCATCAGTTTGACAAGGCGCGCGCCGCTCTGTTGCTGGCCGTGCGCGCCGAGGACAAGACCGGCCTGGTGCCGATCAAGGATATTGAAAAGCTGGCGAACATCGAAGCGCGGCTCGGCGCGGATCGCGGCACGCTGCAAAACGATCCGGAGGCTGCGGATGCGCCGGGCGGCGAGTCGGGCGAAGCGCTGATCCTGCTCGCATTGAGCCGCCTCGATGGTCTGGACAATCTCGTGGCGTCCCATACCCATACCGGCTCGCCAGACGCCCCCGCCTCGGCGCCGGTCAATGGCGAGCGCAGCGCGCTGCGCGGCAGTGCCCACAAGCGCCTGGCCGGATTGCATGCCAAGGCCATTCTCGCTGGCAGGCCCGGCGTGCGCTCGGGCAAGGCGATGCGCCAGGCACTGCTCGCCAGCGTGCAGGCCTACCGCTTGACCGAGCGCGACCTGTCCAGCGGCGAGTTCTCGCCCTACCAGACGCTGAACCGCCTGGCCATCGAATCCCTGGCACCCCTGACCGCATCGACACCGCGCGACGCCGCCGTCGACCTCGCGCGCCAATGCGCGCATGCGGCCGAGCGCGCCTTCGCCATCGGTTTCGACTCCTGGGACGAGGTCATGCAAGCCGAAGCCCTGCTGGTCGAGCGCCTGCTGGACGGCACGCTGGGTGCGCCTGGCGCCGACGGCGACGCGGTGCGCGCAGAGCTCGAACGCGCCTATGACACGTCGTTCGGCCACATAACGGTCAGTCCGCCCCAGCTGGACTCGATCGTGGCGCAATTGGAGTTGCTGTCGCAGTTTGCCGCCGCGCTGGCTCTGACGGAAGTCGACGATGCTGCACGAAAAACCCGGTTGCAGCGCGTGGCCGAGCGCCTCGTTGGGTTGCTGCGGCATGTGCAGCCGGGCCGGCCACTGCGTCGCGGCCGACCGGCCGCACCAGCCCGAGCGACCCGCCCGTCAAGGGCTGTTGCGCCGGCCGCCCGCAAAGGCAGCTCGGCACCGATAGTAAAACGCGCAGCGCCGGCGAAGACAAGGGTCAAGAGCGCAGCCAAGCGCAAGCCCCGCGCCTGAGGCATCGGCGCCCGACTGCGTGAGCGCCAGGTCCCGACCGGCCTGTCCAGCGGGGTCAAGTCCAAGTCCAGCCCGCTTGCACCACTTGCTGCCGTTTAAGCTGCCGTCGCCGACGGGCAAGGGGCATCGAACCGACATGCGGTAGCATTGCCCGATATCTTGATCAGCCGTTTTTGCGGCCGCATTGCAATGGCATTGGATTGGGCTCAGGGGCTGGTAGGTTTTTGTGGCGTCTACCTGATCGTTGGCGTGATATTTGCCATCGTCTTCGTCGCTGCGGGTTTACGCCGCATCGATGTCGCGGCCAAGGACATGCCGTGGTCGGCGCGGCTGCTCGTGTTCCCGGGTGTCGTGGCGCTGTGGCCCCTGATGCTGGCAAAGTGGCTGGCCCGACAGCAGCCGCCGGTTGCATGAAACGCGCCCATCGCAAGTGGCATCGCAGGACCTGGCTGGTTCTGGCACCGTTACTGGCAGTCGTGATCGGCCTGGCGCTGGTGTCGCGCGTTGCCGAACCGGTCAACTCCGAATTGCCTGCGTTCTTGGTGGCGCCCGCGGCCAAACAGGGCAACTGATGTCCCACAATTACACAAGCGTCAACTGGACACCCTTCAAGAAGCGGTTCGACGCCTGGATGCTGGCAGGCATCGGCGCCTACCTGTTGGCGTTTGTCATCGGTAGCTCGGTCGGGTTACCGCGGGGCGAGAGTTTCACGCCGGTGCAGATTCTGATACGCGCCACCGGCACCCTGGCGTTCCTGATGCTGACATTCCTGCTGTGCACCGGGCCCTTGGCCCGCCTGACGCCCCGCTTCAAACCGTTTCTGTACAACCGCCGCCATCTGGGCGTGGCCACGTTCGTCTTGGCCTTGATCCATGGCCTTTTGGTGACTTTGTGGTACCACGGCTTCGGCGAGCTGAACCCGCTGGTGTCGCTGCTGCTGTCCAACCCACGCTACGACTCGCTGGCGGGTTTTCCGTTCGAGTCGCTGGGCATGTTGGCCCTGCTGATGCTTTTCCTGCTGGCTGCCACCAGCCATGACTTCTGGAACGCCAACCTCGGCCCGGGCCTTTGGAAAGCGATTCACCTCTCGGTCTATGCCGCCTATGCGTTATTGGTGGCGCATGTGGCCCTGGGTGCCCTGCAGTTCAATGCCCACCCGCTGTACGTAGCGGCGCTGGTCACCGGCACGGCGGTCGTGGCGGGCCTGCATCTGGCCTCGTCGTTCCTGGCTTCGGGCCCGCAGGTGTATGCACCGTCCGATGCGCAATGGCTACGGGTAGGTAGCGTCCAGGACATACCCGAAAACCGCGCCCGTATCGTCGAGCCCGAAGGCGCGGAGCGCATTGCGGTCTTTCGCTTCGACGGCAAGGTGGCCGCCGTGTCGAACGTCTGCCGGCACCAAGGTGGACCGCTCGGTGAAGGACGCGTGATCGACGGGTGCATCACCTGCCCGTGGCACGGCTACCAGTACCGGCCCGAGGACGGCTGTTCGCCGCCACCCTTCACCGAACGGATCGCCACCTACCAGACCCGCATCGAGCACGGCGTTGTCTTCGTACACCGTCAGCCAAAACCGCCGGGCACCGCCGTGGCGCCCAGCCGCATCGAGGCCACCGATTCATGAGCGCAAGCGAAGACAAGGAAGAGTCGTTCTTCATCGGCTGGGCCAACACCCCACCAGCGGACCGTCGCTTCTTTCTACGCGCCGGGCTGGGCCTCACCGCAGCGGCCGGTGGCCTTGGTTTTGGCCTGGCGATGCTGCAGACCCCACCCGGCACGGGCCAATGGGACCCAGACGCCGTTCGCGAGTGGCGCGGCATCGTGAGCGCCGAGCCGTATGCGATGCTGCGCACCAACGACCTGGGCACAGGGCCGCGCACCGCCCTGCTGTCGTGCCTGGGCAAATGTGGCGTGGCCGCGCGCATCGGGGCGCTGGCCGGCCAACCGGTGGTTGTCACCGGCAGCCTGATCCAGCGCGGCCGACACGCCATGATTGCGGTCGACGAGGTGGGAGACTGGATCCGCCGCGACGCCATGGCCCCGCCGGATCCTGCGCTGCGCTTCCCGGCCCCCGAGCCCGTCGGCGAAGTCAGCCTGGCCGGCGAGATCCTCGACTCGAAATGCTGGTTCGGAGCCATGCGGCCTTCCAGCGGAAAGGTGCACAAAGCCTGTGCCGCGCTATGCATCCGGGGTGGCATCCCGCCTGCCTTCTTTGCGCGTGGGCCCGGCCAACCGGACACGCTGATGATCATGTCGAGCGGCGGGCGCGCCTACGGCCCCGACCTGCTGGCCCTGGTCGGCGACCCGGTGCGATTGCGCGGGCGCGTGTTCCGCCAGGGTGACCTGCTGGTGCTGGACGTACCGGTGGGGGCGATCCGACGGGTCTAGAGCCGGCTCACTGGAATAGCCTGCGCGCTGCGTGCTTGGCTATGCGATGACAAGCACCCTTCGCTGTTGTCCATCTGCGCCGCAACTGTGTAGTTGCCTAGGGACGGGCCCGGCGACTCAGACCAATTCAGCGTCGGTCATCACCTCGACCAGGGCCGGACCCTTGCAGGCAAGCGCCTCGGCGATCGCCTGGTCCAGGCCAGCCGCAGCAGTGACCTTCGCTCCGTGCCCACCACACTGTTTGGCGAACATCGCAAACGAAGGATTGCGCAGCCCGGTTTCCCACACCTGAAACTCTCCCGCGCGCTGCTCCTTGGTGATTTTGCCCAACTGCGCGTTGTTGAGCAGGATATGCGTGATGTCCATGCCGTACTTCACTGCGGTGGTGAACTCCATCGCGTATTGGCCAAAACCGCCGTCGCCCGAAATCGACACCACCTTGCGGCCTTTGAACTCGGCGAAGTCCTGCGTCGCCGCCCAGGCGCCCATGGCCGCTGGCAGGCTAAAACCAATGGAGCCCAGGTAGCCCGACATCAGCACGCGCTGGCCCTGGCTCTCGAAATAACGGCCAAAGGAATACGTGTTGTTACCGACATCCACCGCGATGATGGCGTTCAATGGGCACAGCCGGGTCAAGGACTCGAAGACAGCGGCGGAGTGCACCCCCTGGCCACGCTCCTCGCCCAGGCGCCGGCGCTTTTCCTCGCGCCAGATCGCCCAGCGACTGGCCAGTTCGCGCACCTGATCGGGTGCGCCGGCGGGGCGCGACAGGCGCGGCGTGACGGCGGCGCAGAAGGCCGCAATTTCGCCCCACACCGGCAACGTGACCGGGTGAAAGCGCCCCAGCTGCATGCGCTCGAAGTCAACCTGGATGATCGGCTTGGAGCGCTCGATACCGGTGTGCTTGGCAAACGAAGACCCGAGCGTGATGATCAGGTCGGCCTCATTCATGAACCAGCTGGCAATCGGTGTGCCGGATCGGCCCAACACGCCTCCGGCGTTGGGGTGGGTGTCGGCAATCAGGCCCTTGCCCTTGAACGTAGTGACCACCGCTGCGCCTATCTGCTTGGCCAGCGCAATCACCGCCTCGCGCGCCGCGGCAGCGCCGTGCCCGATCACGATCATCGGTCGTTTGGCAGCGTTGATCATGGCCGCGGCCTGAGCCAGGTCGGATTCGCACGGCACAACAACCGCGCCACCCAGCCGACCCGCCGGCGTACCGGCTTTGGCGCCGCTGGGCAAGGTCTGCACGTCGTCAGGGAAGATCAGGTGTGCCACATCGCGCTCGACAATAGCGGTCTTGCAAGCGAGCGACATCAGCTCGGCATGATTGGAACTGGGCAGCACCAGTTGCGAGAATTTGGTCACGCTCTGGAACGCCGATGTCAGATCGATGTCCTGAAATGCACCGGGGCCAAACACCTGGGTCTGTACCTGCCCGGTCAGCGCCAGCACCGGCGCGCGGTCTACCTTGGCGTCCCACAAACCGGTGAGCAGGTTGGTGGCGCCGGGGCCGGCAATCGTGAGGCAGGCCGCAGGCCGCCCGGTCAGCTTGCCATAGGCCGATGCAGCAAACGCGGCAGCACCCTCGTGGCGCACGCCAATAAAGCCCAGCTGGCCATCTACCACCCTACGGCGAACCGCGTCCGACAGCCCCAGGTTGGAGTGTCCGACCATGCCGAAAACATGCTTGACGCCCCAATTGACCAGCGTCTCGGCCATCACGTCGGTGACGGTGCGTTGATGCTCTGGCTCGGGCTCCAAACCCACAAATATGTCATCCTGGCGAATCTCGACCGGGTAAATCGCCTGCCCGCTGTCCTCGTGCCCACCGGGAGGCTTGCCGGTGATCGGGTCGAAATCCCAGCCGTGCCAAGGGCATCGGATCCAGCACTGGCCATCGACACCGCGCTCGATCGAGCCTTCGCCCAGCGGCCCACCCTGATGCGGACAGTGATTGTCCATGGCGGCCCACTTCCCGTCGAAGTGCGACAGGCAGATCGAGCGGCTGCCCGGTGTCACCGTCTTGACGCGTCCCTCGGGCAGATCTCCGACCGTGCCGACGCGAAACCAATTCAATACCGGTGTGACCATGTAGGACCTCTATTCGTCTATCGGGTGGGTTCGATGGCCGGCTACGCTGTCAGCCGATGCCACCATACGCCACACCCGACAGCGCGGCCATCTCGCGCCTCCAGGTCGTCAAGTCGTCAAGCCTGAACTTGGAAATATGGTCGTGGCCGCAGGCCCGCGCCATCACCTGCATCAGGTGCACCGAAGCGTCGAAGAAGTTGGCCAGCTGCCTGGCCGATTTGTCCACTGCCAGCCTGGCCACCAGGTGCGGTTTTTGTGTGGCAATACCGACCGGGCAGTTGTTGGTATGGCAGGCACGCATGGCAATGCAGCCGATGGCTTGCAGCGCCGCGTTGGACAACGCAACGGCATCGGCCCCCAGCGCCAACGCCTTGACGAAATCTGCCGGCGTGCGCAGGCCCCCTGTGATGATCAGCGTCACGTCAGCTCGGCCAAGCTTGTCGAGGTGCCTGCGCGCACGCGCCAGTGCCGGGATCGTTGGCACCGCGATATTGTCGCGAAAGATGATGGGAGCGGCACCTGTGGCGCCGCCGCGGCCGTCCAGGATGATGTAGTCCACGCCCACCTCGAGCGCGGCATCGATGTCTTTTTCAATGTGCTGGGCCGACAGCTTGTAGCCCACCGGAATGCCACCAGTTCGTTCGCGCACCTCTTGCGCAAACGCGCGCATCTGGTGCGGCTCGGTCCAATCGGGAAAGCGTGCTGGCGAAATGGCCGCCTCTCCGGCTTTCAAGCCGCGCACCGCAGCGATCTGCGCGCTGACCTTGGAGCCCGGCAGGTGGCCACCGGTTCCGGTCTTGGCACCCTGGCCGCCCTTGAAGTGAAAGGCCTGAGAAGCGGCAACCTTGTCCCAGCCAAAACCAAAGCGTGCCGAGGCCAGCTGGTAGAAGTAACGCGAGTTGGCTTGCTGTTCTTCGGGTAGCACGCCGCCTTCGCCCGAGCAAATGCCAGTGCCGGCAAGCTCGGCGCCTTGCGCCAGGGCCACCTTGGCCGATGCCGACAGCGCGCCAAAGCTCATGTCCGAGACGAATAGGGGAATGGCCAGCCGCAGCGGCTTCTTGGCCTTGGGACCGATCAGCACATCGGTGCCTACCGGGTGCTCGTCCAGCAGCGGCGGGCGATGCAGCTGAGCGGGCAGGATCTGGATGTCGTCCCATGTCGGCAGGTTGTCGCGCGGCACACCCATGGCTTCGACGGCGCCGTGGTGCCCGGTCTTGGACAGGCCGTCGCGGGCAAATCGCTGTATCAGGGCATTGTGGGGTTCCTCGGCGGTTCCGTGGCCGGTGTCGGCGAATTGCCCCAGGTAGACGGTGCGCGCAAAGGGCTGCGGGTGTGCCTTGCCCCAGGTCGCAATCTCGTCGGCATCAACCCATACCTGGCCACCTTCAACCCAGGCGCTGAACTTCTGCAGCGCTTCGGCATTGCTGTATGCGGAGACCCCGCTGTCAAGGCGGTAGTCCCAGTCGTGTACGCCACAAATCAGGTTGTTGCCTTCGACGCGGCCGTCGGCCATCAGCGCGCCCCGGTGCAGGCAGCGCCCGTACAGCACCGACACGGCGTCGTCAAAGCGGACAACCACAAGGTCGACCTCACCTACCAGCGCATGCGCGGGCTGGCGGTCAAGGAGCTCGTCAAATCGTGCGACTGAAAATTTGTTCATGGGTTATTCTTGGTTACGGGGTGAGTTCGACCCAGGGCAAGAGGGGTCGGGACGCTGGCGACATGGCTGCCTGGACGATTCGGGTTGCGCTTGCACGGCTCCGTCCGATCGCCATCGCCATTCTCCAACTTGGTCAAGCTATTCACCAATAAGCTGACAACGACGTCCGGCAAAAGATCGATTGGTGTATTGGCCGACAGCCTTTTTCACATCGTAGCGGCAAACGACAGCAGCGACAACGTCGCCGACTCGCCTGCTGCACCCAAGCCGGTGGTGTGTAGTGCTCAGCCTGGCCATCGAACTGGCCATAGCTGGACCGCACGAGCGCCCGATGCCAGTTTCAGTTCGTCGCGCCGTCGCAGTGCCCATACCTGTTTCACTTTCCCGTTTCTCCCACCCCATTGAAGACTATGGGTCAGGGCAAGTACATGTCAATGCATTGGATCGAGCGGCGGGGTCAAATGCGGGTGCGGGTGCGACGCAACACGACCCATTTGGACTCCCCGTTTCAGATTCGTCCGCGCGGAAAGTATCGGTAACACGGCCGTCGTTTCACTTTGTCCAGGGGTTCGGCGGCGAGTGGCGGCGCGTCTCAAACCCGGCCGGGTCCAGCGTTTCGACTGGCCTCAGGCGGGATCCGGTTGAAACAGAAAACGCATAAAAACGAAAACCCGCAATGCCAATGAGCATGCGGGTTG
>JANNKH010000125.1:0-3217 GCA_031396205.1 Rhodoferax sp. | reverse complement strand
GCTGGGCCATCAACGCCCAACAGCTCGCCAGCAGATCTCAGCCTGTAGAGTAAAGCACGTCGGGCGCTGTGTTTCGGCCCACGCTGCCGAGTTCGGCGTCCCATGGGGAGGGAAAAGGGCGTTTGAAAAGCCTATCCTCCGTCACTCTTTCCGTCGAGTTCGGATTGATGACGAGTATGCTTTCGGTCACGACCTTCCTCCATCGAGAGGGTCGGAACTATGATTCATGTAGGACGCTACGAGGAGACTCACGACATGACCGGTGGCAAAAACTGTCGGACCGCGTGGGCCACGTCCTTGCCTGATGCGTGCCATGCCGGCGGCGCCGGGGTAACGGCAAAGAGCGGTGCTACTGCACGTCGACATTCCTGCCGGGGGATATTTACTGAGGTCATGCGACCCGCGGCGGGGGAAACGATGAGAGCGTGGCGTAATCTCCTGTTATGCCTGTTCGCGGGCCCTGGCGCGGCGCAAGCGCATGTGAAGTGGTTCGCCGAGACGAATTCGGCGGATATGCCGCGTCCCATAGGCGAGGTGCTTACCGAGCCTGCATTCGTATACTTGCTGTTGGTTTCGCTGTTCGCGATCTACCTGTTTTTCCTCGTCGATCGTCTTGCCTTGCGCAAGGGCGTAATGGCGGTGCTGGACGCCAGGCTCAGGACGCTCGATGTCCCCTCGATCTGGATATTGCGCGCGTGCAGCGCGATCTTCTTCGTCGCGCTGGCGGCCAGGCACATGGCGAAAGGCACGGGTTTCTATCTGACCCCGGAGCTGCTTACCAGTGCGTCCTGGGTGCCCTGGTTGCAGCTTGCCATCGGTATTTGCGCATTGAGCCGCTTCACCGCGCCGATCACCGGACTTGGCATTCTTGTGCTGTATGGCGCGGCAGTGGTGGATTATGGTGTTTTCCACCTTGTCGATTACATGATTTTCCTTGGCATTGCGTACTTCCTGTTCGTAACCGGGATCGACCGTGGCGCCTGGTGCAAATCCGGTTTCGTCGTGCTGTTCGCGGCCACGGGGTTGACACTGACGTGGGCGGCTATCGAGAAGTTCGCCTACCCGCAATGGACCTTTGCTCTACTGGCCGCGAAGCCGGGCATGCTCATGGGCATGAAGCCGATGACGTACATGATCCTTGCCGGCTTCATCGAGTTCAACATCACCTTCGCCCTGCTCGGGGCCGCATCGATGATCGGGCGCATAGTCGCTTTTGGTCTGCAGTCGGTTTTCGTTCTGGCGATCTTGGAGTTCGGCCAGATCGACGCGATAGGGCACCTGATGATCATCGCGATCTTGTCCGTACTGTTTTTCCGCGGGCCGACGGACGCCAGGAACATGCTCGTACTGCGCGAAAAATCCCTGTGGACCGAAGCCTATTTCATGACTGGGTTGTACACGCTGGCGTTCGTGGTCATGTTCCTCGCGTATTACGGCTTTCACCATGTTTACTACGGCAACTGAAGCGGCGGCGGCCCGTACTCCACCGCCAATCGGTAAGGTCACGTTAAGCATTCCGACAGGCGAAAACCGCGGCCGACACGCGACAAGACGGACGAGAGTTTTTGCCGCTGGGAGGGAGAAGACCGACCGATACCTCCTGACCGAGCGCGCCCGGGTCGACGACGCAGTCGCGCACCGCGACGACTTCATGGGAATCGTCGAGCTCGCCACGTCGACCAGGATCACCGATGAGCCTATCCTCCCGATGGAAGCGGCCCGAAGGCAAGGGATAACCCGTAGACGGCGCCAGAGGGAGACGCATTTTGGCTGGGCCATCGACGCCCAACTGATCACCAGCAGAACTCAGCCTGTATCCAAAGACAGATTCAAGCGCGTCGGGCGCTGTGTTCCGCCCCGGTTCTGCCGTATTCGGGGTGCCGTGGGCAAGGAAAAGGGCGTTTGAAAAGCCTATTCGCTGCGGCATCCAAACCGGATCCGGTGCGCCCCGAGGCTCCGAGGTACCACCCGCCAAACTTCTCCAACTCATTACCCGCCGGTCACGCTGCCTGATCGCTATGGAGGCCTGCTCGGGCGCGCCCCACTGGGCGCGAAAGTTCAGCAAGATGGGATACGCCATTCGCCTGAAGGCACCCAAGTTCGTCGCCCCGGCTATGTCGAGCAACGCACCACGCCTATCAGCTGCAACCGGGGTTTGTTGTCAGCGCCGGACGGCGCGTCATGTCTCCTGGGCTTGTTCGTCGCGGCCGTGGCCGCTCCAGCGCTTGAACAGGTCGTGCTCGATGCCGACCTGGTCGAGCGCCTTGCCCAGACTCTGGTGGATGATGTCCATGATCGTCTGCGGCCGGTGGTAGAAGGCCGGCATCGGCGGCAGGATCACAGCGCCGCAGTCCGCGGCACGCGACATCAGCGCAAGGTGGCCCTTGTGCAACGGCGTTTCGCGCACCATTAACACCAGCTTGCGCCCTTCCTTGAGTTGCACGTCCGCAGCACGCACCACCAGGTTGTAGTTGAAGGAGTTGGCGATCGCCGACAGTGTCTTCACGGTACACGGTGCAATGATCATGCCGCGGGTAAGAAACGATCCACTCGCGACGGCCGCGCCCACGTCCTTGTTGCTGTAGACCACGTCTGCCAGCGAGCGGACCTCGTCCAGCGAGACGGCAGTCTCGATCGACAGGCTCAGGCCCGCCGCTTCGCTGATGATCAGGTGCGTCGGCTGGCCCAGCGCCTTGAGCACGCGCAGCAACTCCACCCCATAAATCACGCCAGTCGCGCCCGTGATCGCCACCACCAGGGGCAGGCTCATCGTCTCCTCCTCATATTGTTGATGGAAGCGTATCACAACCTTCTTGCCGATCGGGCCCCGCCCGCGGGTCTTCGGCCGAGGCCCGAGCGGGTGCAGACAGGTCCGGGACAAGAAACGATTTCCGGGCGATGATCGGTCCATGACCAAACCGCACGGCACGGCACGCACAGCCAGCGATCAGTCGGGATTGCGCGACGCACTGCCGCAGCCGGTGGCGGACTACCTGGACCAGCACCACGTCATGACGCTGGCCACGTACGGAGCGCAGGGGCCGTGGGCGGCATCGGTGTTTTACGTCCACACCGGTCCGACGCTGTTTTTCCTGTCGTCGCCGTCCAGCCGCCACTGCCGCAATCTGGCCCAGGATCCGCGCTGCGCCGCGACGATCCAGGAAGACTACGACGACTGGGCGAAGATCAAGGGCGTTCAGCTGGAGGGGCGGGTGGC
>JANNKH010000041.1:0-111296 GCA_031396205.1 Rhodoferax sp. | reverse complement strand
CGTTCCGATATATTACTCACCCGTTCGCCACTCGCCACCAGGATTGCTCCCGTGCTGCCGTTCGACTTGCATGTGTAAGGCATGCCGCCAGCGTTCAATCTGAGCCAGGATCAAACTCTATAGTTCGATCTTGAATTTTTTGCTCTTTCGAGCAACTCATAAAAACGGAATTGAAGTGAACTTCACTTCTATTCTCATGAGCGTTTGCAAATCAATTAAGACTTGGTTCCGAAGAACTTGGCAATTGCCTTCAAACGCCCACGCTTATCGGCTGTAAATTCTTAATGAACATCAAGTTTGCTACTGCTTACTCGACTGCTTGCTACGATCAGCGAAGCCTTTAATTATGACATAGTTTTTTTAACTATGTCAATCTTCAAAAAATTTCTGAAGATTTTTTTACCGAGATGCTGTTTTTTCAATTGGCATCTCAACGAAGCCCTCAATTATATACCGAAGTCTCCCATGACTATAACAAAATTTCTTTCCGGCTGTGACACAGTTCAGTTTGAAGCTTGTGGGAGTCTAGCAGACAACTGTGTGCAGGCAAGCCTCGAATTATATGCCGGGATTGCTGGTCCGTCCACGACACCTGCCGACATTTTTTTGACTGAGGTGTCGGCTCACGACTATGCCGAATCAGGCTCCTCTACAGACAAACCGCAGGGAGCGCGCAGTCGGAGTACATCGGACTTCGGTGACCCTCCACAGTAAGGCCTCGAACGGGCGCTGCGAAGATCTTTCGGACCGATTCATCACATCAGACAGCACTTACGCAGGTAATCCGGTGACTTTGCCGCCAATGGACTCAGTGCGAAGCAAGGCCACAAGGAATGACCTGCGCGCTGTCAAAAAGCCGAAGTCGCTGGGACAATTTGGCGAATATTCCGACAATGTCCCGGGCAAGCGAATCGGCGCAGCGCTGATTTGAACGGGCATTGACACCGTCTCTGGACAAACAGCGCGCGCCGTTTGTCCGCATGTGTCGCCTATTAACCATCGTCATGGGCCTGAAGATTCAACCAAGGCGAGGTGTGCAAGGCGACTCCGATTCCTGCCCAGTTCGCAGCGGCTTCAACCTGCGTGCAAATGCGACCAGTGCGAATCCGTCGATTGGCGCCGCCACACTCATCTTGGCCGCCTCGAGCTTTGGGCTTCGCAAGGGTTGCCAGACGTGGCTGCCGGAGCGAACATGCATCGACTTGGCCGGTTTGAAACTGCCGACGGATTTGATGGGCTGGCACCCAGCGCAAAGGCAATGTCGGCGTGCTTCTGCAGTGTTGCGTCAGACCTGAAGAAGACGCGTAAGAGACGACCTTCGGCACAAGACACACCAGGAAGAAGAGCCACGTTCACGCCGGCTGAATTGCTACAGGTTGGGGTTGGCGGCCACACCGGACACAGCACGGTGATTCAGGAGACGCTCATTCTCGCCGACAGGGCGCAAGGAAGTGAATCTGAATCGCGAGCGAGCAGTAGCTCACCCCTACACGCTTTGCCGCATCCGCGTTTGGCCGGCTTGGACGACAAAGCAGCAGTGGCACACGTCGGCACAGGTCGGATAATCGCGGAACTATGGCACTGATTACTCTTATTGACGCGCAATTGGCCTTTGGCCATGTCGCACTGCTCGATCACACGGGCTTTTCACTCGAAAGCAATGAAAGGATTGGCCTGATCGGGCGCAACGGAACCGGAAAGTCGTCGCTGTTAAGGATACTCGCCGGTGTCGATAAGCCGGATGACGGCCTGCTCCAATTGCAACAGGGCCTACGCCTCGCCCACGTTGCGCAGGAGCCGGCACTTGAGGGTGAGTCATCGGTCTACGAGGTCGTTTGCGTCGGATTGGCAGAGGTCAGGGCGCTCGTTGACGCCTACTGCCAGGGCGTCGGCGACCTCAGCGCGCTGCAGGATGCGATCGAATTGCAAGACGGCTGGAATTGGGAACAACGGGTTGACGAGACCTTGCAACGTCTTCACCTTGATCCAGAGGCTCGTGTGCATTCTCTGTCGGGTGGCACGCGCAAGCGGGTTGCCTTGGCACAGGCATTGGTGGCAGAGCCGGCGGTCCTACTGCTGGACGAGCCGACCAACCACCTTGACCTGGACTCCATCGAATGGCTGGAAAACCTGCTGATCAACTTCAAGGGCAGCATCGTCACGATAACCCATGATCGCAGTTTCCTGGACCGAGTCTCGACACGGATCGTCGAACTCGACCGGGGGACTTTGCAATCCTATCCAGGCAATTTCGCCGCGTACCTCGCCCAAAAGCAGGAACAACTCGCGCAAGAAGGCACTACCAGCGCAAAGGCAGACAAGATGCTGGCGCAGGAGGAAGTCTGGATTCGAAAGGGCGTCGAGGCGCGGCGCACCAGAAGTCGAAGTCGCATCAATCGCCTGGAAGCCATGCGTGCGCAACGAACAGCGCGTCGGGATGTCCTGGGCAGCGTCAGGATGGACCTGGTGACTGGGACCGCGGGAGGCAAAATCGTCGCTGAGCTTGCAGATGTATCGCTTTCCTTTGGGAACCAGTCGATCGTCAAGCACTTCAGTTCCACCATATTGCGCGGAGACAAAGTCGGCCTGATCGGACCCAATGGCGCCGGCAAAACCAGCCTGCTGAAGCTGATTTTGGGAACATTGCAACCGTCATCCGGAGTCGCACGCAGAGGTAGCAATCTGCAAGTGGCCTATTTCGACCAGATGCGCGATGCCCTGGATTTGGATGCGACTCTGGCCGACTTCATCAGCCCGGGAAGCGAATGGATCGAGATCGGCGATCAACGCAGCCATGTCAAAAGTTACCTGGGAGACTTCCTGTTTTCACCAGCCCGTGCCAATTCGCCGGTACGATCCTTGTCGGGCGGCGAACGCAACCGTTTGTTGCTGGCCCGGCTGTTCGCGCGACCCGCCAACGTTCTTGTACTGGACGAGCCCACGAACGACCTGGATATCGACACTCTTGAATTGCTCGAGGACTTGTTGGGGAACTACGACGGCACCGTTTTTCTCGTCAGCCACGATCGCAGCTTCCTGGACAACGTCGTGACCAGCACGATCGCTTTCGAGGGTGAGGGCATCTGGAGAGAGTATGAGGGCGGAGTACGAGACTGGCTGCTGCAGTCAGCCCGAACCCGCGCAACACTGACAGGCGCGATGACGCCAGACAGGCAGCAACAACGACGGCCCGCCAACGTCGATCAAGGCATCGATGCGGCGCCTGGCTTGGAGGAGGCCGCCCGCGGCAGCGATGGCCCGAGGGCAAAACTCAGCTTCAAAGAACAACGCGAACTCGATGGTTTGCTATCGTCCATCGATGCGCTTGAACAAGAACAGAGGAGCGTGCGAACTGAACTCCAGGATGGCATGCTCTATCGGAGGAATACCGCCCGCGCAGCGACGCTTCACACCCGCGATGTTGCAATAGAAGAGGCCCTCATGCAGGCGCTTGAACGCTGGGATGAACTCGCCGCGCGCCAGCAACAATGAGCCTAGCGCAACCCGTGCTGATGCAACGACTGCGTGGACTCCGCAGATAGCGCGATGGTCACAGTGGTACCGACACCAGGGGACGAATCGATCGTGACCGTGCCACCCAATGCGGTGACCTTGCGCTGGACGACGTCCATGCCCACACCCCTGCCCGATACCTGGCTGATCGCTTCGGCGGTCGACAGGCCCGGAGTGAATGCAAGCCGCCAAACGGCCTGATCGTCGAGTACATCTTGTACCGGCAATGCAAGGGAGCGTGCCGCCAGCAAAAGTCTTTGCCTCGAAAGTCCCGCGCCGTCGTCGTGCACCGACACGTAGATCTTCTCCTTCGCCAGGCGCGCCGACAATGTAATCCGTCCTGCCGCCGGCTTTCCGGCTGCGGCGCGAGCGGCAGGGTCCTCAATGCCATGGTCGCAGGCGTTGCGCACCAGATGCATCAACGGGTCCGCAAATCCCTGTAGAACCCCGCGGTCGACAAGAACATCCTCTCCAGTCAGATACAACGCATATTGTTTGTGCAGTCGCGACGACAAATCCTCCAACAACGGGGGAATGCGCGCAAACAACAAGGACACCGGCGCCCGGCTCAGCTCTTTCAATCCCAGCGCCAACTGTTCTGCCTCGAGATGCCAGGCAGTAGCTTCGCGGGCCAACGGGTTGACGCCCCCATCGGCATTCCGGCCCATTGCACTTTCCAGCGTCGCACCGCATTGCGCAACCCTGACCGCTTGTTCAATCATTCGTTGCAGTTCCGTCGCATCAACGCGAACCGTCGCAGGCGCATGCGCCTGTTTCACAGCGCACTCACCGTGCTGGGTAAGCGCTGGCGGCTCAGGCGCTGCGACAACGGTCACAGTGTCCCTATCGACATTCATCACCAATAGGTCCAGCAACTCATGTTCTGGCACCACGCACCGCACCAAAAATTCCTGCACGTCGTCGGCGCGACTATCCACCGAAAGCAGCTCGCCCAGGCCTACGATGTCATGGAACAGTCCAGCAACAGCATCGGCGACGACGATTTTGGCCGACGAGCGGACCGTTATTCGCTGCAGCCGACCGGCGTCGGATTGGGCGGTGGAACGCGACAGTGCACGCAATCGGCTGGATAGGTTGGCTGCAAACGATTCGGCCAGAAGGCCGGCGGTCAAACGCTTGCGCACCGCCAACACGGAGTCACGCACTACACCGAGGCCAAAATGATCTGGCTGCGTCCGGCGCTGCCGCCATGAATCCAGCACTGATTCGACCAAATGCATCAACTGGGCGATGTTTGAGAGTCCGAACGCAGCCGCCCCACCCTTGATCGAATGTGCAGAACGAAACATCGTGTTGACCAAATCTGGCTCACCGCCGCCATGGGCGATGGCCTGCAGTGCATTGTCCATGGCGTCGAGGTTCTCGAGCGCCTCGTCGACGAAAATGGCGTCCGGCTGCATCAAACAGACCGACCCCGTCGTTCGCCGGCGCCCGCCCTTTCAAGGACTCGCGCTACAGTCCGCGTCGCGCCGAGCGGAGACCGAAGCCTTTTTAATCTCGACGGGCACTCGCGCAAGCACCAGCATCGAAAAACAGCGCTCAAGGAAGCAATAAATGCCGGATGTGTGCAAGATCGCATGTCGATCGGAAACCGGCGCGTTGCACGCCGCTTTGACGAAAGGCTTGGTACTAGAATTTGCACCTATCAAGGTTATCAGGAATCTGCTGTTTGGCTTTTGTGCTGCTGCGACCCAGGGGCCATCGATATGCCAGCCTCCGTGCAGACCGCCTCAGCGCCCGCCTTGCAACCAGGACCCGAGCGCCCCGCATGCACGACGAGACCACAGACAATGCCATCCGGATACTGCATTTGGAAGATTCAGCCGTTGACCACGCTCTGGTGCGTCGCGCGCTGCAGCGTTCGGGACTGGCTTTCACCATTGACCATGTCGAAACCCTGCAGGACTTCCAGGCATCCACCGACTCGACGGTCTACGACGCCATTGTTGCGGACTACCGCTTGCGTGGGTTCACCGCCATTGACGCCTGGGACGCGTTGAAGGCGCAGACGCACGCGCCCCCGTTCATACTGTTGTCGGGCGCGATCGGTGAATCTGCCGCGGTGGCGGCCATCAAGCTGGGCATGAGCGATTACCTGCAGAAGGACGACCTCGGAAAGCTGGCGCCGGTTGTCCTGCGGGCGATCGAGTTACAGCAAACCCGTCTGGCCAAGGATCGGGCTGACGCCGAACTGGCCGTTTCCGAGCGCCGGTTGGCGGCGTTTGCCGAACACCTGCAGGCAACCATCGAGCAAGAGCGGGCATCCATCGCGCGCGAAATCCATGACGACATCGGTGGCGCGCTGGCCGCGGCCAAACTGGATCTGGCCTGGATTGGCCGCCATTTGTCGGATCCAGTCACGCTCGGCCATGTCTCTGCGGCCACGGAAATGCTGCAACATGCTCTGGGCGCGAGCCAGCGCATCATGATGAACCTGCGGCCCGCCATCCTGGACCAGGGTCTTGCCGCGGCAGTCGACTGGCTCGCAACGGGCTTTGAGCGGCGCACCGGGATTCGCACCACCCTGCGCGCCAGCCAACCAGACCACGACCTGCCCAAGGCAGTCCAGCTGACCGCATACCGCACGGCCCAGGAGGCACTGACCAACATCGCCAAACACGCGCGCTGCGATCTGGTCACAATCGACTTGACCGACAGCGGAAATGTGCTGACGCTGGAGATTAGCGACAACGGCCAGGGTTTTTCATCGATCGAGCAGGGCAAGCCGAAAGCGTATGGCCTTAAAGGCCTTCAGGAGCGGGCCAAATCGGTTGGGGGATGGCTTGACGTGAGTACCTGCCGCGGTCAGGGTACCTCGATCATCCTGTCCGTTCCGTTGGGAGAAGTTGGTGAACCGGGCAACAAGGAAACAGCAGAATGATCCGCGTAATACTATGTGATGACCATGCGGTGGTGCGCCGCGGCATACGCGACACGCTGGCTGACGCGGCCGACATCGAAGTGGTGGGCGAGGCAGGCAGCTATTCGGAGGTGCGCGATGCCTTGCGCAACACGCCGTGCGACGTCTTGGTTCTGGACCTCAGCCTGCCGGGACGGGGCGGCCTGGAGGTTCTCAGCAGCCTGAAGGACACCGACCTGCAGGTGCGGGTGCTGATCGTCTCCATGTATCCGGAAGACCAGTATGCGATACGCTGTTTGCGGGCGGGCGCCCAGGGCTATGTGAACAAGGCCGGCGATCCCAGCGAAATGGTTAACGCGGTGCGCACCGTTGCGCAGGGCAAGAAATACGTCAGCGCGGCCGTCGCCCAGATGCTGGTCGACAACCTGCACGCGCCGTCCAACGAGTTGCTGCACGCATCACTTTCGGAGCGCGAAATGCAGACCCTGCTCAAAATCGCGTCGGGAAAGCGTCTGTCGGATATCGCCACGGAACTGATGCTCAGCCCCAAGACGGTCAGCGTTTACCGGTCGAGGGTACTGGAAAAACTCAAGCTGTCGAACAACGCGGAGTTGACGGTCTACGCCATCCGCAACAACATGGTTTGAGCCGTTTCATCAGCGGTTGAAAAGGTCCATCATGCGCTGCAACAAGGCAGCAAAAGGCTGCTCCAGCATCGGCAATGTGACCGCCACGCCGATCAGTCCGATCGACAAGGTGATCGGAAAACCGATAGCGTAGATGTTCATCTGCGGCGCCACGCGCGAGACGATACCCAGTGCCAGGTTGGCAAACATCAGCATCGCCACCACCGGCAGCGAGATCCAGAACGCACTCGCGAAAAGGTCGGCGCCCAAGCGGTACATGCCCAGTTCCTTGAGCGCCTGCAGGAAGTTCTGATCGACCGGAAAGGCCGTAAAACTGTGCATCACGGCCATCAGCACCATCAGATGGCCGTTCATGACGATGAATAGCAACACTGCCATGTTGTTGTAAAAGCGCCCCATTGCACTGGATTGAGCACTGGTGGACGGGTCAAAAAATGCCGCGAACCCCAGGCCCATCTGAAAGCCGACGACCTGCCCGGCGAGTTCGAACGCGCCAAAGATCAGGCGTGCCGCAAATCCGATCGCCAGTCCAATGCCAACCTGCTGGACCGCCGCTCCCAGAGCCTCGGGACCATTGATGTCGATGCGCGGTTGATCGGGCATGCTGGCCTGTGCCGCGTAGGCCACCAGGAACGCCAGCCCGACCTTGGCGCGCATCGGGAACGCGCGTGACGAGAACACCGGGGCAGCAGTAAAAACGGCCAGCACCCGCAGAAACGGCCACAAGATGGGCGAAAGCCAGCCCATGATCTGCGCTTCTGATATCGAGATCACGGGTAATGGCCAGCGTCAGATCAGCGATCCGGGAATGGTCTCGATCGTGCGACGAATAAAGTCCACCAGTATGCTGAGCATCCAGGGGCCTGCAATTGCAAGGGCCAGCATGGCCGCAACCAACTTGGGAATGAAGGTCATGGTGGCCTCGTTGATCTGCGTGATGGCCTGGAACAGGCTGATCACCAATCCCACCAGCAGCACAATTCCCAGGATCGGGGCGGCGACCATCAACAGGGTCAACAGCGCGTCCTGCCCCATCGTCAACACCATTTGCGCGTTCAATCGTTGTCCCTTGCCATCTACGGCGCGAAACTGGCGGCCAGTGAACCCACCAGAAGATTCCAGCCGTCGGCCAGCACGAACAGCATCAGTTTGAACGGCAACGCGACCAGCACCGGAGACAACATCATCATGCCCAACGACATCAACACACTGGCCACGACGATGTCGATCACTAGAAACGGGATGAAAATCATGAAGCCAATCTGAAACGCAGACTTCAGTTCGCTGGTGACGAATGCCGGCACCAGCACCCGGATGGGAACTGTCTGCGCCGTAGCCCCTGGTTCGAGCTTGGCCAACCGCACGAACAATGCCAGATCGGACTGGCGGGTTTGCTTGGCCATGAACTGGCGCATCGGTACCTCGGCCTTTTCGAGCGCCTGCTCGAACGGCATGCTGTTCTTGCTGTAGGGCAAATAGGCCTCGTTGTAGACCTGGTCCAGTGTCGGGCCCATGACAAAAAAGGTCAGGAACAGCGACAGGCCGACGATCACCTGATTGGGCGGCGAGGACTGGGTGCCGAGCGCCTGGCGCAACAGCGACAACACGATGACGATACGGGTGAATCCCGTCATCATGAGCAACACCGCGGGCAGGAATGACAGAGCCGTGAAGAACAGCAGGGTCTGGACCGGAACCGAAAAACTGGTACCGCCGGGGCCGCTGCCTACCAGCAATGGCAATTGGCCCGCCTGCTGCGCTGCCGCGCTGGCATGCATCAGACATCCCACGACTATCAGCGCCACGCCGCGGGCCGTAGCCAGAACGCGCGGAAAGTTAGTGGCCATGGGCAACGACACGCTTGGGATCCATCAGGAAATTGAGACCACGGGTCGGGCGGCGTCGGAACGCACCGCATCTGCCTGGGCGGGGATGGTGTGCAGGCACACGACCGATTGGGTAGTCACGCCCAGCACCAGGCACACCCTGGCATCGGCCGGACCGACCTCGACCGTCACCACCCGTTGCTGCGGCCCGACCGCAACCGCAGATAGCACCCGGCTGGCCCCGCCAACCGCCGGCCCGACGCGGACCGAGCGTGCCTGCAGCCACTTGATTCCCATCGGCACCATGGCCAGCAACAGCACGAAGGCCGCGACCGTGAGAAGCGTATGGGTCATGCGCGCTGTCAACCCTTGTTGATGCGACGCAGACGCTCGGACGGCGTCACAACGTCGGTCAGCCGGATACCGAACTTGTCGTTCACCACGACCACCTCGCCCTGGGCGATAAGGTAGCCGTTTACCAGTACGTCCATGGGTTCGCCGGCGAGCGCATCGAGTTCCACGACCGAGCCCTGCCCGAGCTGAAGAATGTGTTTGATGGACACGCGGGTGCGCCCGAGTTCAACCGAAAGCTGGACCGGAATATCCAGAACCATGTTGATGTCATTGACTGGCGAGTCCGTGCCGCCAGGCCCGTGCATGGGTCTGGACGCGTCCCCCGACAACACGCCGCCGGCGCTATTGTGGGACGCGGCGTTCGCGTCGCCGGGATCTACCAGCGCTTCGGCCCAGTCCCCTGCGCCATCACCGGCTGCGCTGTCGTCGGCCGATGTCACGGGCCCTTGCGGATCTTCAGTTGCCATGCTTTTCTCCCATCCAGTCCAGCTCGAAACCTCTCAGACTCTTGTCGATCCGGATCGCATACTTGGTGTTATGGGTTCCGTACTGGCATTCAAACATCGGTACGCCGTCGATCGTGGCCTGAATGCGTGGCGCACGATCGAGTTCAATAAAGTCGCCAGGTTTCATCGCCAGCAATTGTTCGACAGTTGTACGGGTTCGCGCCAGCTCGGCGACCATGGTGACCTCCACCGCCTGGATCTCCTGCGTCAACACGTTGACCCAGCGCCGGTCGACCTCCATCGAATCGCCCTGGGTCGACGAGTACAGCACGTCGCGGATCGGCTCCAGCGTCGCGTACGGCATGCAAAAATGCACAGCGCCGGCTACGTCCCCGATCTCGAGCTGAAACGAGGTACAGATGACGACCTCGCTCGGAGTGGCCACATTCGCGAACTGCGGCTGCATCTCGGAGCGCTGGTATTCCAGGTCGATCGGATAGATTCCTTTCCACGCCTTCTTGTATTCCTCGGCTACCACCTTGACCAGTCGCGCGATGACCCGATGCTCGGTGGCCGAGAAATCCCGCCCCTCGATGCGTGTCTGGTACTTGCCGTTGCCGCCGTACAAGGTATCGATGATGCCAAATATCAGTGACGGCTCGCAGACGATCAGGCAGTTGCCACGCAACGGGCGAACGGCCATGATGTTGAAATTGGTCGGCACCGAGAGCTCGCGCAGGAATGCGCCGAAGCGCTGCACCGCGATCGAGCCGATCGACACCTCAGGCGTACGGCGAATCAGATTGAACAGCCCCAGTCGCAGGTTGCGCGCAAACCGCTCATTGACGATCTCCATGGTCGGCATGCGACCACGCACGATACGCTCCTGGCTGGAGATGTCATAGGGTCGCACCTCGCCTTTTTGCGCGACCTGTTCGACCTCTTTCTGGCTCTCGCCGGTGACACCCTCCAGCAGGGCATCGACCTCTTCCTGGGACAGGAACGATTCGCTCATGGTCGCTCCCGTACGCCGTTCTACTGGACGATGAAGCTGGAGAACAACACACGCTGGATCGGCTGATCCACCGGCACCCTACGCTTCTTGCGGGCGGGTTTGGTCTTGTCGCCCTTGGGCGGTGGTTCGGCCTCGTCTTCTTCGACTTCTTCGATGCCACCGAACGGTACCGACGCTTCGCGCAGGATGTCCTTGGCCAGTTTTTGCTTGCCCTCGATCTGCAACAACTCCTCTGACTTGCGCTGTGAAACCAGCAACAGCACTGCGCTGCGGATCGTGGGCAGATATTGTTTAACCTTGTCGACAGCCGCGGCGTTTTGCAACTCGAGCGTGACGCCTATCTGCGCCACCCGTTCCCCGCCCGGATCGGCGAGATTGACCACCATGTTGTCGAGCGGAAGGTAGGTTGGCGGACCGGCCTCCACCTTTTTCTCCACCGGGTGTTCCGCCTCTCCCATCTCGGCCGCAGCACGCTGCTTGTTCACGAAGATCACCGCGCCCACACCCGCAAGCACAACGACAAGCACCGCTACGATAATAATCAGCAGCAGCTTCTTGCTCTTGGGTGGCGGCGCAGCGGCCGCTTCAGCTGGTTTGGTAGACACGATTCATCCTCGAAGGCACTGTGCAGAGGTGATTATTCTGCACCGCTCGGATATCGATGGCCGGATAAAGGCTGCGATTCCATGGCAATCCCGCAGTCCTGCCGGTCCACCGCGCTCAGACGAAGAGATCCACTGCGGCCCCCGGAACCGTGCGAGCGGGCACAGCAGCCGAAATCGTAGCCACCGCAACCCGGGCACCGGCTGGTCGTGCGACCGGCAGATGACCCGGCTGATCGCGCCCCCAGGTCTGCTGTTGCGCGGAGCTGCCGACAAAGCCGCCGGACAGCATCAAGCCTTCTCCCGCCAGCAACTCCTTTAGCTGCGGCATGGCGTCCTGCAGCAGCTTGCGCGCCGCGGGCTGGTCTGATCGAAATTCGACAAAAGCCTCATCACCCTTGACGGCAATGCGCACATCGACTGATCCGCCTCCAAACGCCTCAAGTTGCAGTTCGGCACTTTGCACACCGCGCGATACCCAATAGTGCATCTTCTGGGCCACTGCCGCCGCGGGAACTGGCGTTGCAGCGCCGGGGGCGTACACCGGACTGGCGCCATGGCTGGTGCCGGTCGGCATAGCGTCATGCCAGGCAACAAAGCCTGCTCCGGCCATCAGCGCATTTTGGCGCGCAGGTGATCGTTCCGCGTTGCGTGCGCCAGGGCCAGCACGCATCCCGGTTGCGCCAGCTTCAAATAACGAGGCCATCGGAGGGGCGGCCAGACCCGACTGGGTCGCCGCGACGATGCGTTGCGCCGATGCGTCGGGGTCCGCGACAGCAGTGAACCTGTCCGCGGGTATGCCTGCTTCACCGTTGACGTCCGACGCGCCGGCTGCAATAGCCGCCTGTGACGCAAACCTGAATCCCGCATCAAACGCAAAAGTATCTGGCTTCGTCGCGACAGGTGTGCCGGGGACAGGCCCCAAGGGCTCGGCAAAGGGGTTCGCAGGCTCGGTTTCCAACGCTGGGTCAGCCGCCGTGTGCCGGGCTGCGTTAGCCGCGGAGCGCGGCAACATGCCCGCGTGCAGCGGTACCGCATTTGCATTCAGATACATGGGCATCAAATACAAAGGAACCGCATCGGGAGTTGGCTGGAAATTGGCCGGGTCAACGGACAGAGCCGCCATGCCAGCCGGGTCCTGCGCTTTACACTCCGCGGCCTGCGACATGGCCTTGGCCGCATCCACAAACGGTCGGGCATCGACAGATGTCTGACCCGACGTCAACAGGCCTTCCGTCTCCAGCGCATTCGCACGGCACATATCGCCGGGTGGCAGGGATTTCGCCGGCTCCAACGTTGGCTCCAAACCTGAGGCACCCAATGCGCTGAGCATCGACAGAAACGAAGCACCGCCGTCTGCGTTGTGCGCCCCATCCGTCGCCGCACGCGCACGGGCTGTCGACGTAGTCGCCTTCGGGACGGGCAAGGGCGCGCTGGAAGCGTTGCTGACATCTACACTCATCGGTTTTCCTGCATGGCATGTCGGGCTGCGGCTACGCGGTGCTGGCGCGCAGCAAATTCGTCCGACTGTTTTTGTTCCCGCTTCGCGCCGATCCGATCGACCTCCACGCGCCGCTTTTCCAGCAATCGGGCCAAGCCAGCTACCCGGACCTCGGCATCCAGCAGAAATCGCCGGGCCAGCTGCCCTTGGCGCTCCACATCGGCGATCACGCCCTGTTGCAGAACGACGGTCTGTTCCAGGCGCGCCATGAATTGGTAGTAGTGGCCAACAATCTGCGGCGTGGCGCTGGTCTGTGCCGCTACCGACCAACGCGCCTGGGTGTCGGCCGCATAACTCTGCAATTGGTCGATCTGCAATTGCGCGTGGTCACGCTTGCGCAGCACACGGGCCAGCGCCTGTCCGGCTTCGTCGCGCCTGCGCGTCGCCAGTTCGACGGCCAGAACCAGGCCGCTGTGGGCGGTCATGGACAGAATCCCGCCAATATGCAGCGACTATCCATCATGGTGCGTCCGGCTCGAACACCGACAGCATCGACGCCATGCTATCGGCCAGCGAAGCCGACTCATGCATGTGCTGCTGCAGGAACATGTCCATTGGACCGTGCAAGTTGATCGCCTGGTCCAGGCCGGGATCGGAGCCACCGACGTAGGCACCGATCTGCACCAGATCGTGACCCTTGTCATAGCGGGCGTGGATAGCGCGGAACCGTCGTGCCAGCTCGAAGTGCTCCCGCGACACCACGTTGTGCATCACACGTGATGCCGACTGCAGGATGTCGATGGCCGGATAATGCCCCGATTCCGCCAGCTCACGCGACAACACGATGTGGCCGTCCAGGATGGCCCGGGCTGCATCCGCGATCGGATCCTGCTGGTCATCGCCCTCCGCCAGAACGGTATAAAAGGCCGTGATCGAGCCCACACCATGCAAGCCATTGCCACTGCGCTCGACCAGTTGCGGCAACTTGGCGAAACACGATGGCGGATAGCCTTTGGTCGCCGGTGGCTCGCCAATGGCCAGTGCGATCTCCCGTTGCGCCATCGCATACCGGGTCAGCGAATCCATTAACAACAGCACGTGCTTGCCCTGGTCGCGAAAGCTCTCGGCAATAGCGGTCGCATAGGCAGCGCCCTGCATGCGCATCATGGGCGGCGCATCGGCCGGCGCGGCCACTACCACGGACCGGGCGCGACCCTGTTCACCCAGAATATCCTCGATGAACTCCTTCACCTCACGACCGCGCTCGCCAATCAGACCGACCACGATCACGTCGGCGCTGGTATAGCGGGCCATCATCCCCAGCAACACGCTCTTGCCGACACCGGAGCCCGAAAACAGCCCGATGCGCTGGCCCCGGCCGATCGTCAAAAGGGCGTTGATGGCGCGCACGCCGGTGTCCAGCACATCGCGGATCGGAGCCCGATCCATCGCGTTGACCGGTTGGCGATCGAGGGCCCGCGACACCACATCGGTGATCGGGCCCATACGGTCCATGGGTGCCCCCTGGGCGTCCACCACCCGGCCCAGCAGTCCGTCCCCCAGCGGCAGGCGCAGGCGCCCCGCAACCAGCTCCGACGGCTGATGGGCGGCCTGGCCCAGGCGCGGCGCCGGCACAAAGGCTTGCGCCGGCACCACACTGGCGCCACTGGACAGGCCATGTACGTCGCCGGCGGGCATCAAAAATGCCCGGTCCTGCGAAAACCCGACCACCTCGGCCAGCACTGGCTCCATCGCGGGGGTCTTGATCAGGCATTGGCTGCCGACCGGAATGCGCAGGCCGCTGGCCTCCAGCACCAGGCCGGTCAGGCGTGTCAACGTGCCGCGCTGTTCGAGGCTGGTGCCGGGCCGCACGCGCGCGCAGGCATTCTCCAGCAGTTGCCGCCAGACGGCGGCCGGCTCGGCGATGGCGGCCTCAGTCATCCCATTGCACCTGCAGCCCGAGCTTGGCGATCGCGCGCCTCCAACGGGTCTCCAGGTTGGCATCGATTACCGCGCCGGCCGAGCTAATAAGGCAACCGCCGGCAGCGATGCTGGCGTCGGGAGTCAAGGTCAGCGCCAGTGCCGCGAACTCGGTCTCCAGCGTGTCCTGCAGCACCTCCAGGTCGACCGGGTTGAGCCGTATCACCGCGGCCTTGCTGTCATCGCCCAACATCTGCAGGCCCTCGCGGATAACCGGCTGCAACGCGTTCGGATTGACTGACAGCTCGTGGCGCAGCAACTGCCGGGCCAGCACACAGGCCAGCTCCAGAACACCCTGGGCCATCACCTGCTGCGATTGCGCCAGTTGTTCCTGCAACTGCTCCAGCTGCTGGCCGAACCGCAGCGCCGCCTGGCGACCTTCGTTGTCAGCATAGGCCTGGTGTTGTTGCTCCGCGTGCAGCACCGCCGTGGCCTGGCCTTGCGCGAATCCCTCGGCATAGGCCTGTTGGCGCAGGATCAGGTCGCGCTCCTCGTCGCGTTGCGTCTGGCGTGCCTGCGCCTGGGCCTCGGCAATCGACGCCAGCTGCAGATGGTCCTGATCGACATCGCCAAAATCCCAGCGCGCAACAGCGTCGATCTCCTCGCCTGGAATAAATCGTGACAGATTGCGCATGCGTCACCCGCCTCGTCAGACCATGGCGTCGTCGGCGCCACCACCACCGACGACGATCTGGCCTTCGTCGGCCAGGCGACGCACCGTCTTGAGAATTTCCTTTTGCTGTGCCTCGACCTCGGACAAGCGCATCGGACCCCGTGACTCCAGATCCTCGCGCAGGGTCTCCGCCGCGCGCGAGGACATGTTCGACAGAATTTTTTCCTTGAGCTCCGGCTGTGCGCCCTTCAGGGCGGAGATCAGCACATCCGACGCAACCTCCTTGAGGACGGTCTGGATCGCCTTGGCATCGAGGTTGACGAGGTCGTCAAACACGAACATCTTGTCCATGATCTTCTGCGCCAGGTCTGGATCGTGGCTGCGAATCGACTCGATCACGGTGCCTTCGACATTCGCCCCCATTAGGTTGATCATCTCGGCGGCAGCCTTGACGCCACCGAGCGAGGACTTGCGCACCCGATCGGTTCCGGACAATACCTGAAACAACACCTCGTTGAGATCTTTCAGCGCGGTTGGCTGGATGCCTTCCATCGTGGCGACGCGCAGCATTACTTCATTGCGCTGGCGCTCCGTGAAGAGCTTGAGGATCTCGGACGCCTGATCCACATCCAGGTGCACCATGATGGCCGCGACGATCTGCGGATGCTCGCTACGCAACAGTTCGGCCACCGATATGGCGTCCATCCACTTGAGGCTCTCGATGCCGGAGACATCGCCGCCCTGCAAAATACGGTCGATCAGCAGCGCGGCCTTGTCGTCACCCAACGCCCGCTTGAGGACGTTGCGCACATAGTCACTCGAATCGGCCACCAGCAGACTCTGAGAGGCCGCCACCTCGGTGAACTTCTCGATGATGTTGTCGACCCGTTCGCGCGAGATCGCCTTTGTCTTGGCAATCGCTTCGCCCAGCTTTTGCACTTCCTTCGGAGAAAAATGCTTGAACACCTCCGCCGCCTCGGCCTCGCCGAGCGACATCAGAAATATCGCCGCATCCTGCAAACCGTCTTCAGACATGGGAGTGCTTTACCAGACCAGCGTCAGGCCGGAGCCTCGACGCCGATCCAGCCCTTGACGATGCCGGCTACTGCCACGGGATTGTCGCGCGCGAGCTTGCGCGCCTTTTCGAGCCGGATCGACTCAGGGGTTGGCCCCGGTTCGGACTCGGGCGCCTCAATTTTCAACAACGCAGGGCGCTCCGGCTCATCGGCCACCAGGGCATCGACTTGCGTCAGCTCCTGCGTCGCGACCGGTTCCGGCCGCTTGGCCATGGCCTTGAGCCCCGGGCGCACCAGACCCAGCAGAACCAGTGCCGCCAACAATACCGTGCCGATCGGCCAGGCGAAGCTGCGCGCCAGGTCTTGCATTTCCGGTTGGCGCCACAGCGGCAAGTCCAACGTGACTATTTTTTCTATAGCGAACGGCGCGTTCATCAGATTGACCGAGTCGCCTCGCTCCTTGTTGAAGCCGATCGTCTCGCGCACCAGAGCGGTCATCTTTTCGATCTGTTCCGCAGCCAACGCGACACTTGCGGTCTTGCCCTTGTCATCCGTCACCGACTGGTGGTTGACCACCACCGCCGCGCTGATTCGCTTCACCAGCCCGGTGCTGCCGCGAACCACGCGAACGGTCTTGTCGACCTCGTAGTTGATCGTCGATTCGCGCTTGCCTGCTGCGCCCACGCCCTGGGCACCCGCGGGCGAACCCGCCGCTGCCAGTGTCTGCGCGGGGCCGTTGACCGGCGCCGTGGCAGCGCCTGGCGGTTGGTTGCTCACCGCACCCGGCACACCGGCCGGTGGCGTCAGGCCCGCGGCACCCGGCCCTGACTCGACCAGTTGTTGGCTGCGTATGGCTCCAGTGTCTGCTGTCTGGTTCGGCCGATGCGATTCCGACGTGGACTCGGTCTGGGAAAAGTCGAGGTCGGCCGTTACCTGGGCGCGTACGTTGCCCACCCCGGCGATCGGCTCCAGTATGTCGAGAATGCGCCGTGCGAACGATTGCTCCAGCTGCTGCGCATATTGAAGTTGCTCCGCATCGACCCCGCGCGTACCGGCGCTGCCATCGGCGGGCATCGACAGCAGTTTTCCGGTGTCGTCGAGTACGCTGACCGCCGCCGGCGTCAGCTCGGGAACGCTGGATGCCACCAAATGCACAATGCCAGCCAGCTGGGCCCGGTCCAGTGTCCGCGCCGGATGCAGACTAACCAGCACCGAGGCCGACGGTTTCTGCTGCTCGCGGAAAAACCCATTCTGGTTGGGCAACGCAAGGTGCACCCGGGCGCTTTGCACCGACGACAGCGCCTGGATCGAACGCGTCAGTTCGCCCTCCAGCCCACGCTGAAACGTCAGCCGTTCCTGAAACTGGGTCATGCCGAAGCGGTTGGACTCCATCATTTCGAAACCGACCACCGACCCCTTGGGAAGCCCCTGGGAGGCCAGCCGCAGCCGCGTATCATGCACCCGATCGGCCGGCACCAGAATGGCCGCGCCACCATCGGCGTGCTTGTACGGAATATTCATCTGGGACAGTTGTGCCACGATGGCGCCACCGTCCTTGTCCGCCAGGTTGGCGTACAAGACCCGCCAGTCGGCCTGCTTGCCCAGCATCACGCCCGCGATCACGACCGCCACCAGCAGAACAGCGCCCATTGCCAGGCGCAAGCGCTGGCCCGACTCCAGGGAGGCGAGTCGCTCCGGCAAGGACGGGTTGGTGGTAATCGTGGCAACGGCGGTCATCAATCGGCCCGAAACAGCGTGGGGCGAAGTCGCGCCCACTACGGAGCACATTATTGAAGCCACAGTGCGGAAACATTTGGCCGATAAGGGCCACATTCACCGGCCATTTCGACTATTTCCCGGCTTGGGCGATGGCTAGCATAGGAGCATCTTTTGGACCGTCCTCGGAGGACACGATGGAGCTACGCCTTCCCCCCACCAGCATGCCGCTGGGAATTCGTCCGACAGCACTCGTGCGTCCCGGCGCAGACAAGGGCGTTGCCGGCGCGCAGGGCGGCTTTTCTGGCGCGATGAAAAGCGCCCTGAACGAAGTCAGCGCCGCGCAGAGCCATGCGCAGAAAATGCAGCGCGAGGTGCAGATGGAAAACCCGTCGGTCAGCCTGGAAGACACCATGGTCGCGATCCAGAAAGCCCAGATCGGTTTTCAGGCCACGCTGCATGTACGCAACCGCATGGTCCAGGCCTACACCGACATCATGAACATGCAGGTCTAGCCCACCGGGCCGCCCCAAGGGCGAGGTCCGCAGTGCGCCGCACGCAGGACTTCCCTCTAGCCCACCGGGCCGCCCCAAGGGCGAGGTCCGCAGTGCGCCGCACGCAGGACGCCTACCTGACCCGCCGACTTGCTCAGTGCAGCATATGCTGCAGGCCCTCGAACTTTTTCTCGAAATGGGTCATCCACGGCTCTGCCAGATAGCGGATCTGCGCGTCGTTGGCCAGAATGCGGCGCATGATGCCGGACTTCTCGGCGCGCAGCTCGGCGGGCAGTTCCTGCATAGACGATGCAAAGCGCAGTTGCTCGATCAGCACCGCGCAGGTGCCCTCAAGGCGGACCACGCCATCCCAGTCGTCGGCGTTGGCCGACTCCAGCATGCTGAGACTGGCAGCTTCCAGCGCGCGGTAATAATCGATCAGGGTATTGGGCATCGTGACTCCGGACACTCAGGCCGCCTGCAGGCGCGGTGTTGACGAGGCGCCCGGCGCTTCGCCCATTTGCTTCCAGCCGCTGGCAACCGGCTCGATCAGCCGCATGACTTCCTCCAGGGCTGCCTCATCGTTGCGGGCATTGGCCTGCGTCAGCCGAAGGACGCAATAGCCGTACAGCTCTTTCAAATTGATGGCGAGCTGACCGCCCTGCTCCATATTGAGCGCGCCCTTGAGGCCTTCTTCGAGAATACGAACCGCCGTGACGATGTGCCCGCATTTGCTCTTGATATCGCCACTGCGCAGCGCGGCTCGCGCGGAGCCCACCGCCACCAGCAGGCCGTCGAACAACATGTCGACCAGATCGTGCGCGCTGGCATGGTTGACACTGGTTTCCACGCCTATCTTCTTGTAGGCGGATGCCGACCGGGTACCCATCGGGGAAAACATGCGGGCGTTCCTTTAAGTTATGACTTCTTTATCGGCACCCGCGGCGCCAAATCAAGTACCGGCGTTGGAGAAATGCCACCGAATCACCCGCCACTTCCGCCTGCGGGGTCAATTGTTGTTCGACCGGTTCCACAGTGTCACCTGTTGGGTCACGTAGGCGTTGAGCGCGTTGAGGCTGTTGAGCTGCACGTCCAGCGCGCTGTAGCGCCGGTTGAGCTGTGCCTCGATCCTGGCGACCTTGTCGGTCAGCCGGGCCTGGTCCTTGCTGTTGAGTTCGAGTGCGCGCTTGAGCGATGCATCCTTGCTGCTGAACAGGCCATCAGTGGCCAGCAGGCCTTTGGAAAAGGCGGCAAATTTGGAGGCAACGCCATTGGTCAACGCGTTGCCGTTGTCAATGCGCAGCAGGTTCTTGAGTTCGTCGCCGTTGTCGACCGCCGTATCGAACTTGGCGCTGTCGATGGCCAGGTCGCCACCCAGCTGCTGGGTGATCCCGATATCGGCCAGCCGCTGGTAGGCCGAGCCATTGGTGGTCGACTGCAGGATGCCGCGCAATGCATTCTGCAACCCGATGGCCGTCGAATCACCCTGAAGCAGACCACCCACCTTGGTTGCAGGATCGAATTTGGTCTGCTCGTTAACGGCCTGGTTCACGGCGTTGTAGGCAGCGACAAAGTCGTTCATCGCGCTCTTGAGAACCGCCTTGTCGGGGCTCACCGTGATCTCGACAGGATCGATGCTGACCTCGTTGGCCGTCAGCGTGATACCCGACACTACATTCTCGAACTTGTTGGTCGAAGACGATACCGCAATGGTGTTGATCTGTATCCGGGCGTCGTCGGGCAGCTGGATCGAGGCTCCCACGACGAGCCGGGACAGTCCCGCTGCATCGGCCGGCTGTCCATCGGCATCGCTGACCATGCTGAGCTCGAATCCGGAGGCCAGACCGGTCGCGTTCGAACGCAGCAAAAGGCGTTCTCCGGAGGCGTCATTGAGCACCGTGGCCGTGACACCCGTCTTGGCGCCATTGATCTTGCTGGCCACATCACTCACGGTATCGGTGGCGCTGATCTCGATGTCGAACTGGCCACCGCTGACCTGCGGTGTGAACGAGCTTGGGACCACGGTCCACTGTCCCAATTGCAGTCGCAGCGTGCCCGCGCCGAGCGCACCGCCCACCGGCAGCAATGCCGCCGACGCCGTGGCCTGGGCCTTGGCAAGGTTCTCGACCTTGACCGAAAAACTGTTGGCCACCGTTCCGCCGATAGCGGTGGCCGACACCGTCTTGCTGTTGGACGAGGTGGTCTTGACCCCGTTAAAGGTGGTCAGGCTGCCCAGCCGACTGGCGGCATCTGACAACGTCGAGACCAAGGACTTGATTTGACCAAACACCGAAATGCGGGTCTGCACGGTCGCCGCCTGAACCTGCAGATTGGTCAGCGGCTGTCTCTCGATGGCCACCAGCTGCGCGACGATGGACTTCACGTCCAGGCCGCTGCCGATTCCGGGGGATGAAATGGTTGCCATGGTCTTCTCCTAAGCCCCAGCGCGGGCCTGCCTGAACATTATCCAGTTCTGTACTGCATCCAATCGGTAGAAATGCACATGTAACACCGCCTGACATCCACAATCCACAAGGCGAAATGGCGGCGGATCGAAGATCCGCCGCCAGGCTCGCGGGAACGACTGACGTTTCAATGCCAGCCCGTCACTACGACGGGCTCCCTGGATTACCGCAGCAGGGCCAGAACACCCTGGGGCAGCTGGTTGGCCTGGGCGACCATCGCGGTACCCGCCTGTTGCAGGATCTGAGCCCGCGACAGGTTGGCGGTCTCCTGGGCGAAGTCGGCGTCCAGAATGCGCGAGCGGGAAGACGACAGATTCTCGGAGGTCACCTGCAAATTGTTGATCGCAGTCTCGAAGCGCGACTGCAAGGCACCCAAACTGGCGCGCGCCCCTGAGATGAACGCGATCGCGGAATCCACGGTCTTGAGTGCGTCGCTGGCCTTGGAGAACGACGTGATGTCCAAGTCGGACACTTTCTTGAGCGTCGAGGAAGCGGTGGTGAACGCAGTCGATGCAGAGGTGACCGAGTACGACTTGGACGAATCCAGCGTCACGTAGCCTGAAGTCGTCGCGGTGTCGGCCGTGCTGTCCACCGCCAGGGTCACGGTCCCGGTCACCGCCGCCAGCGCCGAGTCGAGCTTCGTCACTGCCACGGTGCCGGCGTTGGCCACCGTCGTGTCCGACACGGTGATGTCATTGCCATTGGCATTGCTCAAGATCACCGACGAGCCGGTGCTGTTGAGCGAGGCGATGACACCGGTCTTGGACGACTGGTCGTTGATCGCCGCGACGGCGGCCGAAAGTCCTTCGGCGGTACCGGTGGCCGCCAGCGAAAACGAGATCGACTGGGCGGCTGAGTTATCCGAACGCAGGGCCAGGGTGTAAGCACCCGTCGCACCGAATACCAGGTTGACATCGGTGCGCGCGGTCGCAGTCACGCCGGTGTTCACCGTCTGCGCATTGATCAGGCTGGCACTGGCCTGGGCCGTGCTATTGGCGGCGATCGTGACAGAGGCACTGCCGATCGAACCGTTGATGGTCACCGCGCCGGTGCTGACGCCATTCGAGCCGAAGGCTGCCGCGGTTGCCGCAACGCCGGCATTGAGCGCCTGGTTGTTGCCGTAGACATTGGTACGCAGGTTGGCGGTCGCCGCGATGATCGTCTGATTGGCGTTGGCACCAACCTGGAACTGCTGGGTGCCGAACGAACCGTCGAGCAGCTTGGAGCCGTTGAACTCGGTCGTCTGCGAAATGCGGTCGAGTTCCGACACCAGCTGACCTACTTCGGCCTGCAGGGCCTGGCGGTCGCTGGCGCTGTTGGTCGCGTTGGCCGACTGTACGGACAGTTCACGCACCCGCTGCAAGATGTCGCCGGAGGCCTTCAACGCGCCCTCGGCCGTTTGCGCCAGCGAAATGCCGTCGTTGGCATTGCGCACCGCCTGGTTCAGGCCGCGGATCTGGGACGTGAATCGTTCGGAAATCGCCAGGCCAGCGGCATCGTCCTTGGCGCTGTTGATGCGCAGACCCGATGACAGGCGCTGGATCGAGGTCGACAGCGATGAGGCGCTCATACCCAGGTTGCGCTGCGCGGTAAGCGAGTTGATATTGGTGTTGATGGTTGAAGCCATAGTGTTTCTCCACAAAAAGCTGACTGAATCCGGCATTGCTGCCAGCGTTAACGCCAGAACAATGCTGGCCGCCAAGTCCGGGACGCCTGTTGCCAGTGGCCACCGAACGACGAGCCCTTCATGCAACCCGTTGCTAAGGTTTTCGGGCTCTGGCGGAAAAACTTGAGGGCCAAACCGCAAAAGTGGCTGGTTTTTGGCCGGTTTATTGGCTCCACACTCCGATTTCAAGTGAACACAATGCTTTCCAGGGTCCCCATTTGTCAGCTATTGCGTTCGACAGCGAAAGTAAGTCAGGCTGACCCCACCAGGAGTTTTCCATGGCATCGACGATCAATACCAACATCAATTCGCTCACCACGCAGCGCAATCTGAGCATGAGCGCCTCATCGCTGTCGACCTCGATCCAGCGCCTGTCATCGGGTCTGCGCATCAACAGCGCCAAGGACGATGCCGCCGGCCTGGCGATCTCCGAACGATTCACGTCTCAGATCCGCGGCCTGAACCAGGCCGCGCGCAATGCCAACGACGGCATCTCGCTGGCGCAAACGGCCGAGGGCGCATTGAGCGGCGCCGGCAATATCCTGCAGCGGGTACGCGAGCTGGCGGTGCAGTCGGCCAACGCATCCAACAGCGCCAGCGACCGTCAGGCCCTGCAGCAGGAGGTCACCCAACTGGTGACTGAACTGGACCGGATTTCCCAGACCACCGAGTTCAACGGCCAGCGGCTGCTGGACGGCACGTTCGGCACCCAGCAGTTCCAGGTCGGCGCCAACGCCAATCAGTCGATCACTGCGGCCACCGCCAACCTGCGCACCAACGTATATGGCAACAACCAGCTGCAGGCTGCGGGCGGTGCCGCCGTTCTGGCTGGCCCGGGCCTCAACTCCACGACGGCCGGATCGATCGTGATCAACGGCACATTGGGCAGCGCACCGGTCACGGTCGACGTCAACAGCACTGCCAAGGCCAATACCGACAAGATCAACCTGACGTCCTCGGTAACCGGCGTGGTCGCCACCGCGCGCACTGAATTGAGCCTGATTTTCGCAGGCGCCGGTGCCTTCAATCTGACGCTGCAATCCGACAACACCGCACCGCAGACGGTCTCGTTCACCATTTCCTCGGCCGCGACCACCGATGGTCTGTCGTCGGCGGTAGCCGCCATCAACGACCAGACGTCCAAAACCGGCATCACCGCGTCGCTCAATGCCAGCGGCACGGCAGTGGTATTGACCAACGCCACCGGCAACGACATCTCGGTGGCCGATACCACGGTGACCAACTCCGCCGCGGTGGCCGTTCAAAAGCTTGGCAGCGACGGCGCGGCATCGGGCGCGGCAGTGACGCTGACGGCCGATACCACGGCCGCCACGGCAACCGTGGGCGGCTACATCACGCTGGATTCCGACAAATCGTTCGCGGTGGACGTGACAACGACCAATCTGGGGGTCGATACCGGCTCGACGCTCAACAAGGTCTCCGATCTGGACGTGACCTCGTTCGCCAAGGCAACCCAGGCGCTCAAGACCGTCGACTCCGCGCTGAGCTTCATCAGTGGCGAACGGGCCCGATTGGGCGCGCTGCAGTCGCGCTTCGAGACCTCGATCGCCAACTTGCAGGTCACCTCCGAGAACCTGTCCGCATCGCGCTCGCGCATCCTGGATGCCGACTTCGCGCAGGAAACCGCCAATCTGTCCCGGGCCCAGATCCTGCAACAGGCGGGCACCGCGATGGTGGCGCAGGCCAATCAGCTGCCCCAGCAGGTGCTGGCATTGCTGCAACGCTGAACAAGGGACCGCGCGGCGCACTTGAAGCGCCGCTGGTGTCGCGCAGGCGGTTCAGCCGATCCGGCGCAACCAGGCACCAGGCCAATGCGTGATGTTGGCCTGCAATCCGCTCTCGTTGAATGGCCACGCCGGCTGCTCGATCACGAACTGCGGGTGCTGCGCCGCAAAATCGCGCGCCGCATGGCTGGGATTGTCGTGACTCCATTCCGGCTGCCCGCGCGGCACATCGGCCAGATCGTGCATGATGCCATCGGTCGCCACGATGTACGACCCAGGCGAGACCATGTCGGCGTAGGCCAGCAGTTCGGCATGCACATGCGCATAGCTGTGGTTCGAATCCAGGATCACCAGCGTGGTCTGCCCTGGCCGCACCAGTGCGCGCACCTGTGCCACGATGCCAGGATCGGTCGATGAGCCCTGCACCAGCGTGATCAGCGGCGACAGGGGATGGGCCTCGATTGCACTGCGGTTGTGCGGCCGGATCTCGATGTCCACCCCCACCACCCGGCCCTTGTCCATCGCCTTGCACAGGCTGGCGTAAAACACCAGCGAGCCGCCATGGGCCACGCCGGTCTCGATGATCAGGTCCGGCTGCAGACGGTGGATCACCTCCTGCATGCGGACCATGTCCTCGGGCAGCTGGATCACCGGCCGGCCCATCCAGGAAAAGGTGTACTGGTATTTTTGGCTCCAGCCCAGCCTCACCCACTGGCGCGACAGGGCTTCGAAGGCCTCGCGCGAATACAGCGGGTGCTCCAGCCGGCTGCCTCCGTCGATCAGGCTCAGGGTCTGGTTTTCGGTGTCGAGTATCAGTTGCATGCGGGACTCCAGTCGATCAGTTGCGCGCTACTGCCCATTGCGTCCAGCGCATGCTGGACTTCCTGGCGGTAAATGGGGTTCATGAGGACCACGGTGGCGACACCGCGCTGCACCAGGGCTGGCGGTGCCATGATCCCATGGCCACTTCCGGCCACGAAACCGCCCTGCTTGGCGGGGTTGATGTCCACCACGCCTTCAATTTGGGTGGCGTGCGGATCGAGCAGATTTGCAAAGGTCACGCCCTTGGCGCCGGCGCCCCACAGCGCGATCGGGCCGCCGGCATGCCAGCACTGCAGCTGCCGCGCCCAATGCCGGAGCTGCCGTTGTTCGTCGGCGCCATAGGCGAGCGCCAGCGCGGCGAGGTCTGACGGCTGGCCCACGGTCGCATCCGATGGTGCGTGCGCAGGGCGCGCTTCCAGCCACAGGTATTGGTCACCAAACACATGGCTCACCTGCAGCACGTCGAATCCGGTGCGTTCAAAGGCCAGGCGCAGGGATCCAGCCGAGAACAGCGAGCAATGCTCGTAGAAAAAGTCCCACACCACCCGGTTGCGCAAGATCCAGTCGACGCAGGGGGTTTCAAAGAACACCCGGGCATCGGGGCGCTCGCGCAACGCCGCACGCACGTCGCGCAGCAGCGCCAGCGGGTCGGCCACATGCTCGATGACATGGCGGCACACCACTACGTCGGCGGGGGTATCGGCGCATTGCGCATCATAGAAGCGGCGCTCGAACCGCAAGCGGCCGTCCAGGTCCGACAACGGCCCCGCATAGCTGGGATCGAAACCCATGCCCCGGTTCCCAGCCTGCGGCAAGGCGACCATTTTGCGCAGGAAATGGCCCTTGCCGCAGCCGATCTCGACGATCCGGGCATTGCGCACGCCCTGGCGCAGCACCAGGTCCTCGACATGCTGGTCCAGGTAGGCGTCGAAATAGGCCGAGTGGGACTGGGTGTTGTCATAGTCCTGCGCATACTGCAAACGGCTCGGATCAAAGGCGCGGTTGAGAACAAAGCCACAACCCCGGCACACATGCATGCTCAGATCTCCGCGCGTCGCCGCGCGGGCTGCATCCCGCGTCGCGAAGACCCGGTTCTGGTGGACCGGCGCCTGAGCGCGCGCCAGGAACGGCGACAAGCCGCTGCAGCCGCAGATCGGACAGACAGCCACATCGATGGCGAACATGGGCATGTCAAGGGCCATCGGCGGCAAGCTCCGGGTGGGTAACAGGTGCATTGCCGACGGCGTGGACCATCTGCGCCAGGCCGTCGATCAGCGGGGTCGGTCCAGACCAGCCGAGTGCACGCAAACGGTGGTTTCTGCCCGCGACCAGCGCTGGCGGCTGCGGCTGTTTGGCTGCCATGGCCAGCAACGGTGCCGGGTCGGCATCGAGCAGTTGCGCCAGCATGCGCACCAGATCTCCCACAGCAACCGGATTGGCGGAACTGATATTGAAGCAGCCCCCGGCGGATGACTGCAACAGGGCGCACAACGCCCCAGCCACGTCCGGCGCAGCCACGAAGTCACGCCGGTGCAGCGCCTGGACCGCGAACACATCCTGTTCGCCCCGCAGTGCCGCCACCAGCGATGGAATCAGGCGCTGCGGCGACTGGCCTGCGCCGAACGGGAAAAAAATACGTCCCCAGGCGAGTCGAACACCGCGGGCAGCGCAATGGGACTGCAGCCAGCGACGTGTCGCGTCCTTGGCGGCGCCATAGGCCGTGGTCGGTGTCAAGGCCGTTGTCGCTTCGTCGCACCAGCCCCCCGACCCATCGTACTCGGCGCAGCTACCCGCGACCACCAAATGGCGACCGCCCGCATCGCAAAACGCCTGCGTCAGCCGTTGTGTCGCCTGCATCCAGTGCGCATTGTGCGGCGACTCCTGGTAGTTGGCATGGTCGGTCACCCAGGCCAGGTGCAGCAGATGGCTGGGCGCCAGCTGCCGGATCGCAACGGCCAGGTCCGCGCCGGACAGCAGGTCGCACGCGATGTGCGCCCAGGCAGGCAAGGCGGGCGGGCAACTGCGGCCCAGGGACCAGGTCTGCACGCCGCGTTGCTGCAACAGCGCCAGCACATGGCGACCGAGAAAGCCGCTGGCACCGGTCAGCAACACCCTCACGGTCTGCCCCCGGTGGCGTCGTCCGGCGTCCCGGCGCCGGCCCTGGCATGCACCTGCAACCGGGGCACTGCCGTGACAAACCGGCCGCCCCACTGCGCGATGTAGGCCAGCTGCTCCATGATCTCGTCGCACAGATTCCAGGGCAGGATCAGCACCCGCTGTGGCTGCTGGCGGCGCAACACGTCCTCGTCGACCACCGGTATCCGGCTGCCTGGCAGGAACTTGCCCTGCTTGGCCGGATTGCGGTCCACCGCGTAGGGCAGCAGGTCGGGCCGCACGCCAGCAAAATTGAGCAGCGTGTTGCCCTTGGCTGCAGCGCCGTACGCCGCCACCGACAATCCCTCGTGCCGGCACTGCAGCAGCCAGGCGAGCAGGTCGTGCTTGATGCGCACGGTCTGCTGCTGGAACTGCCGGTAGAAGTCCGCCGACATCACCCCGCATGCCGCCTCGCGGTTCAGCATGGCGGCCACGTCCGGACCGACTGTATGAACCGCGGAATCGGCGCGCTGCGCGAATACCCGCAGGCTGCCGCCATGGGTTGGCCACTCCTGGACGTCGAACACCGCGAGCCCGTGGGCCGCCAGAATCCGTTGCACGGCTGTCAGCGACAGATAGCTGTAATGCTCGTGGTAGACCGTGTCGAACTGGCAGCCCTGCACCATCTGCAGCAGGTGCGGAAACTCGAAACTGACCACGCCATGCGGCTTGAGCAGCAGCGTGAAACCGGCTACAAAATCATTGATGTCCGGCACATGGGCCAGCACATTGTTGGCCACCACCAGGTCCGCCGCGCGGCCCTGCGCGAGCAGCTGCCGCGCCAACCGTGCGCCAAAGAACTCCGGCACGATCTCCAGCCCCCGGTTGCGCGCGACCGCCGCGGTACCGGCCGTCGGCTCGATGCCGTAACACGGTACGCCCGCCTGTTGCACATACTGCAGCAGGTAGCCATCGTTGGCGGCGACCTCGGCCACCAGGCTGGCCGGACCCAGACCGAAGCGCGCCACCATCGCCTGTACATAGGCCTGAGCGTGGGCCAGCCAGGAACTGGAATAGGCACTGAAATACACATAATCGTCACCAAACAGCGCGTCACCCGCGCCATGCTCCTGGGTCTGCGCCAGCCAGCAGACCTCGCACACCAGCACCCGCAGCGGATACCAGGTCTCCGGGCTACGCAGTTGGCCGCTGTCAAGAAACGCGTTGGACGGTGGCGCATGCCCCAGGTCGAGCATCTGCAGGTCCAGTTGCGCCCCGCAATGGCGGCATGTCATGGCTCGACTCCCGTAAAGTCGGTACCCAGCGCCGGCCAGCTGGCGTCGCGGTCGGACAACCGTTGCACCGGCAGTGGCCAGTCGATGGCCAGCCGGGTTTCACAGGGATGTACACCGCCCTGCGCTTGTGGCGCGTAGGGTGCCGAATGGCAATAGACGATCTGCGCATCGTCGCTCAGGGCCTGGAACCCGTGCGCGCAACCCTCCGGCAACAGCAAGGCAATGCCGGTGTGCGGCGACAACTCCTGCGCATGCCATTGCAGGAAGGTCGGCGAGCTGCGCCGCAGGTCCACCGCCACATCCCAGATCCTGCCACGCACGCAGCTGACCAGCTTCTTTTCCGCAGATGGCGCCAGCTGGTAATGCAGGCCGCGCACTGTGCCGCGGGCGCAACTGACACTGTGGTTGATCTGCGCCACCGGCCCGGTCCATCCGGCCTGCCGCAGCGCATCGGCACAGAACAGCCGTGCGAACGAACCGCGCGCATCGACGTGCGTGCCGCGTTCCACCCGCATCACGCCAGACAAGGGCGTGGGCCAGCACTGCAATTCGCTCATGGCATGCCTCTCAGGCCAAAGCACCGGCCATCGCGTCGAACGCCGCGATGTCATCGACGCACAACCGGTCGGCGGGAACGCCGCCTTGTTGCGCCCGGTACCAGGCGACCGCCCGAAATACGGCCTGGGGCAGACTCCAGCCCTTCGGCGCACCAATCACCGACTGCATCCGGGCGCTATCGAGCATCAGGACACCAGCCTCGTGCACGCCTGCGGGCTCGGCGGCGAACTCGATCCCACCTTTGCCGTAGGCTGCCTGGGCCAGCTGCAGCAGCGCACGCACCGAACAGCATTGATGACTCTGCGGCCCGCTGTTGTAGGCGCTTGCCAGCGCGGGTTGGCGCCACAGGCACTCGACCAGTCGCAAGTAGGCATGCAGCGGCTGCAGCACATGCTGCCAGGGACGCACCGCATCGGGGCGGCGCACCTGCAGCGCAGTATCGGCACTCCATGCCCGTACCGCGTCGGGTAGCAATCGGTCAGCCGACCAGTCGCCGCCGCCAATCACATTGCCCGCACGCACACTTGCAACCGCCGTGCCCGCGCCCGCCAGAAACGCGTCACGGTAGGAGGCCAGCGCAATCTCGCTGGCGGCCTTGCTGGCGCTATAGGGGTCATACCCTCCGAGTTCATCGGTCTCGACGAAAGGCCGACCATGCTCCCGGTTGCGGTACACCTTGTCCGTGGTGGCCACCAGCACCACGCGCACGCGGGCCACCTGGCGCAGCGCCTCCAGCAGGTGCACCGTACCCATCACATTGGTCGCGAAGGTCTGTGCCGGCTCCACATACGAAGCCCGCACCAGCGCCTGCGCAGCCAGGTGCAGCACCACCTCGGGCTGGGCCTCGCGCACGACCGCCGCCAGCGCAGTGGCGTCCCGGATATCCACCACACGGTGGTCGAGCAAACGCTCGACGCCGGCAAGCATGAACAAACTGGGCTGGGTTGCCGGCTCCAGTGATACCCCGGTGACCCGTGCGCCCAGGCGGTGCAGCCACAATGCCAGCCAGGCACCTTTGAATCCGGTATGACCGGTCAGCAGGACCCGCCGGCCATGCCAGAAATCTGCATCGAGTGTCGTCACCATGTCTTCCAGGGTGCCTGGCCACTGGTCCACAGGGATTCGAGCAGATTCTTCTCGCGCAAAGTGTCCATGGGCTGCCAGAAGCCCTCGTGCTCGAACGCCATCAACTGGCCGTCGGCCGCCAGCTGTGCCATCGGCTCGCGCTCCCAGGCGGTCGCGTCGCCGTCGATCCGATCCAGGCAGCTTGGCGACAGCACAAAAAAGCCGCCATTGATCATGCCGCCATCACCCCGCGGCTTCTCGGAAAAACCGCTCACCGTGGCGCCGGAGCACTGTAGCGCACCATAGCGCCCGGGTGGCTGCACCGCGGTCACGGTGGCCAGCTTGCCGTGGCCCTGGTGGAACCGGATCGTGGCCGATATGTCCACGTCGGATACGCCGTCGCCATAGGTGAAGCAGAAGGCACTTTCATCGTGCACGTAATCGCGCACCCGCCGCAATCGGCCACCGGTCATGGTGTCGTCGCCGGTATCGACCAGCGTCACGCGCCACGGCTCGGCATGTTTGTGGTGCACCTCCATGCGGTTGTTGGCCATGCAGAAGGTCACATCCGACATGTGCAGGAAATAGTTGGCGAAATACTCCTTGATGATGTAGCCCTTGTAGCCGCAGCAGATCACGAACTCGTTCACGTTGTGCGACGAATACATCTTCATGATGTGCCACAGCACCGGCTTGCCACCGATCTCGACCATCGGCTTGGGCCGCAGATGGGTCTCCTCCGAGATCCGGGTACCCAGGCCACCGGCCAGGATCACGGCCTTCATCGGCCCGCTCCTTCTTGCGCCAACACGTCGATCGGAGCCGGGTCCTGTCCGGCGCAAAAGCGGGCCCACATGGTCCGGTAGGCGCTCTCCACGCCGCGCGCGAAGCCGGCCCCGTCCATCAGCACCGAGCCCAGCATGCGCGCGCGCATGCCGGCGCGGAGCGCGGTCAGCGCCGGCGTGTCCAGCGCAAAGGCGCAGGCCTTCTCGACATACTGCGTCTCGTCATGCGCCACCCACTCGGGTAGCCCGATGTTGCACAAGAATGTGGTTCCGATCCGACCCAGCGGTGGCCGGCCGGCCAATGTCAGTGCCGGGACACCCATCCACAAGGCGTCCATCAGCATGGTGCCACCGCTGTGCGGAAAGCAGTCCAGCAGAATGTCGAAGTCGTGCAGGCCCTCGAATATGTTGGCGCTGTTGCGCAGCGAGACCCGACTGATGTCCAGGCCGTGCCTGGCCATCAGCGCCACGAAATGTTCGCGATTGCCGGCCAGCCCGAAATGGCGGTAGTCCAGCACCAGGCGGGCCGTCGGCAGCCGCCGCAGGATCTCGCCCCAGACACGGAACGTGCGGTGGTTCAGCCGTTCGCTGCGGCCCGAATACGCAAACGTCACATAGCCATTGCGCAGGCACGGCGGGGGTTGTGGATCAGGTGTCTGCGACAGCGACTGGAACGGAACAAAGCACCCAGGCAAACGGACAATCTGCTCACGCGCCAGCGTTTCCGGTGGCGCCAGATAACGGTCGAACAGCACATAGTCCACCATCGGCAGGCCGGTGGTCCAGGCCGCGCCGAGCCAGGTGACCTGTATCGGTGCCGGCTTGCGTGCGAAAACCCCCAGTCGCTCATCACGCATGTGGTTGCAGCCGTCCACCAGGATGTCGATGCCATCGGCGCGGATCATCGCAGCGGCCGCTGCGTCGTCCAGACCGCGGATATCGTGCCAGTGCTCGAAGCAGTCGCGAAAGCGTGCCGTGAACGCGTCCTCGAATTTGACGTTCGAATAGGCATGCAATTCAATCACCGACCGGTCGTGGTTCGAGAACAATGGCAGGAAATAGAAGCGCGAGGTATGGCGACGAAAGTCCGGCGAAACGAATCCGACCTTGATGCGACGCCCGGGTGTGCGGTCATGCGCGGAAAAGTCATTGGCAGGTATCGGGTACCGGTCACCCCAGCGTACGAACTGCGCGAAGATGTCCGCCACCGCCATGTCCGGATGGTAGGACAGGTAATACAGGCGCATCTCCCACAGGGTCCTGTCGTCGGGACACAAGGCATGCGCCTTGTCGGCCTGCTCCAGCACCTGGTCGAAGTCCGCCAGCTTGGCCGATGTACTGCTGACACCCTGGTGTGCATACGCAAGGGTCTGCCGATGGTGGGGCGCGGCGCCAGGTCGTTCGTGCGCGCCGGATAGCGCCAATGTCTTTCGATAGCCGGACAGGGCTTCCACCAGGCGTCCCGTCTCTTCGTAGGCCTGCGCCAGGTGGTTGTACGCGGGCGCATAGCCGGGCTCGATCTCCAGGGCCCGGCGCAGACACACGGCCGCATCGTCAAAGCGGCTCACCCGAATCAGAGCCGCGCCGAGGTTGACATGCGCCGCAGCAAAGTCCGGCTGGTATTGCAATGCCAATCGCAGGCTGACCTCCGCTTCCACCGGGTGCCCCTGCAGCTGCAAAGCAAAACCCAGGTTGCTCAGTGCACTGGCGTCCTGCGGCGCAAGTTGCACTGCACGCCGCAGCGGCTCGAGTGCCTGGTCACTGCAGCCCAGGTTGATCAGCGCAGCGCCCAGGGCTTTCCAGCCAAAAGCGTCCAGCGGGAAACGGCGCGTCAGCGCCAAGGCGCGCGTGGCGACCTGCGTCAAGCGCTCGGCCTGAAACAAGCGATTGATGGCATCGATTTGGCCAGCACCCGGCTGCGGATACCTGCCCGCGCTGCCCGAAGCAGGATGGGCTCCCGCTGCGCGACGGCGCGCCACGATCCGCTCAACAAGCTCCGGGACGGTGGCGTCGGTCATGCCGACGATTCGCCTGCGCTCGAGTTCGTCCGTGGCACCGGCGACGTCACCTGACTGCAATAGCGCATCGAACAAGCTGAGCCAGTAAGTCTGATTGCCAGGCTGGCCTGCCAGTGCCCTGCGAAACAGCACGACGCTGGTCGCCGCATGGCCCGTCTGCAGCGCAATGACGGCCAGGTTGTGGTTCGCATCCGTATGGTCGGGCACCAGTTCCAGAATCGCCCGGTAGGCGTCTTCTGCCTGCGGCAACTGATCGGTGCGATGGCAGCTAAGCGCCAGTTCCATCGCCTGCTGCACGGCGCGCGCAATCATCATTCGCATCGACTCCGCACCAGCGCCGTTTTCGCCGGGCACGGGCGCGGGCACTTGCACAACGCAAGGAACCCGGTCAGCGACCGTTTGCGCGTAGTGTCCTTCAGTCAGGGCTTCGATGTCGTGCATGGGCCTACAGGAATAAGCGCCAACGACTCTCACCACGGCAGTCGCTGACCATGAAACGGGACCCATCGCGCTGCGCAGGATGTGGTCGGACGTGCTGTCTGCTCCGCCCCGTGGAGCCTCAAGCTTATGCTGACCGCGGCCTGGCAATCGCCGGATAAGGCTGCGAATTTCCAACTTATTCCCTCCAACGGGCGCGACGGATACCGACTTAGCCCTACAGCCCCTTCATCAAAACCTGACACGACACACATCCGTTCACCGATTCAAGTTTCTGCCGTGCGCCTCAGAATCACCCCATGCGCTGCACGATGGCGTCGACCCACACAGGAGTCCTCCATGACCAATGAACAGATACTTTCCGAAATTCGCGAGGCCAACCTCACTTACCTGATGCTGGCGCAGAACCTGATCCGCTCAGACCGCGCCGAGGCCCTGTTCCGGCTGGGCATGTCCGAGGAGTCCGCCGACCTGATCTCCAACCTCTCGCCGGCACAGATCCTCAAGATCGCCTCAGGCAACATGTTGCTGTGCCGCTTCCGGGTCGACGACGACATCGTCTGGAACCTGCTGACCAACCACACCACCAGCAAGGTGAACAATGACGCAACCAGCCGTCTGCATGCCAGCATCCTGATGGCCGGCCGCTTCGCCGAGACCATGTAGGGCTTCCCTGACACACCCTCCCCCAATTACAGTCAGGAAAACCCATGGCAACCAAAAGCGTACTGAACGAATCGCGCGAGATCAGCCGCGCAGTGGCACTGATCCATCTGGGCGCGCGCCTGCAGGTGCTCGAGAGCGAGACGAGCCTGTCCTATGAGCGCCTGCTGCGCCTGTACAAGGAAGTCGCCGGGCGTTCACCGTCCAAGGGACAGTTGCCGTTTTCAACCGACTGGTTTCTGACCTGGCAGCCCAATATCCATGCCTCGCTGTTCCTCAATACCTATGAATACCTGTGCAAGGTCAGTGCCCTGGATGACATCGACGCGGTGATGAAGGCCTACAAACTGTATTCCGAGCAGATTGCCTGTTGCGATGTGGAGCCGCTGCTGTCGATCACTCGCGCCTGGCGCCTGGTCAAGTTCGTCAACAACCAGATGCTGACCATGACCCGATGCTCACGTTGCCACGGCTATTTCGTGACCGAGCCCTATGAAAACGCCCGCCATTTCGTGTGCGGCTTGTGCGATCCACCGGCACGCGCCGGCAAGAGCACGGCGGCTGGCGGTATCTTGCTGCATTGACCGGACCGCGCTGTCGTCAGACAGCACCTGCGCAGCGAAACCAACGGTAAAGGGCCCAATACGGGCCCTTTTCATCTCATTGGCCGTTCCCAGTTTCATAGAATGCATCCATACAACACCGTGCCGATGGCGACCCGTCGGTGATGCCCCTCGTACCTGCTCCGAACACATGCTAGTAATCATCGGCTATGTCGTCGCCATGGGGTGCATCTTTGGCGTCTATATCTTCCACGGCGGCAATATCGGCGTCATCCTGACCGCGCTGCCGTTCGAGTTGGTCACGATCCTGGGCGCGGCAATGGGCGCGTTCGTGGTCAACAACCAGCCCAAGGTGCTCAAGGCCACGATCGCCTTGATCCCGCAGGCGCTGAAAGGCTCTAAGTACACCAAGGCGCGCTATATGGAGCTGATGGCGCTGCTCTATGACATATTGCAGAAGGCGCGCAAGGAAGGGCTGATGGCGATCGAGAAGGATGTGGAGACGCCGCACGAATCGGAGATCTTCAACAAATACCCGACAGTCGGCAGTGACCACCATGTGGTCGAGTTCATGACCGACTATCTGCGCATGATGGTCTCGGGCAACCTGAACGCGCACGAGATCGAGTCCCTGATGGACAGCGAGATCGACACCCACCATCAGGAGGCCCATGCTCCGATCGCGGCCATTGCACGACTGGCCGGTGCGTTGCCGGCATTCGGGATCGTGGCTGCGGTGCTGGGTGTGGTCAACACCATGGGCTCGGTCGGCCAGCCTCCGGCCGTGCTGGGCGGCATGATCGCCTCGGCGCTGGTGGGAACTTTCCTGGGCATCTTGCTGGCCTACGGCGTGGTCGAGCCCCTGGGCGGCCTGCTGGAGCAAAAGTCGGAAGACGCCGCCAAGGAACTGCAATGCATCAAGACCACACTGCTGGCCAGCATGCAGGGCTACAACCCGTCGACGGCGATCGAGTTCGGGCGCAAGGTACTGTTTTCGACCGAACGCCCCAGTTTCGTCGAACTCGAAGCCCACGTGCGCGGCAAGAAGTAGGCGCAAGGGCATTGCCGCACTGATACTGAAATGAAACTACCCCCACGCTCACTGCGTTCGCTGCCCCCCAAGGGGGCCGTCAGTCCCTTCGGAACGGCCGGGCGGGACTGACATGGCCACCGACGCTAAAAAGCTCCAGCCCATCATCGTCAAGCGCATCAAGAAGGGCGGGCACGCGGTGCATGGCGGCGCTTGGAAGATCGCCTATGCCGACTTCGTGACCGCGATGATGGCCTTCTTCCTGCTGATGTGGCTGCTGGGCTCCACGTCGGAAGGTGACAAGAAAGGGTTGTCCGATTATTTCGCCTCGCCATTGAAGGTCGCGATGATGGGTGGCAGCGGTGCTGGCGCCAGCAACAGCGTGATTCAAGGCGGCGGCGCGGACCTGACCAAATCCAGCGGCCAGAACCGCACCGGCGACCCGAATGATCCGATCGCCAAGAAGGCAGCGGCCGATGCGATGAAGGCCGAGTTGGCCAAGCAGGAGTCGCGCAAGCTCGCGGCGCTGAGCGACAAGATCAGTTCGGTGATCTCCAACAACCCCAAGCTGACCGAATACAAGGCGCAGATCCGGCTCGAAATCACGCCCGATGGACTGCAGATCCAGATCGTCGACGACCAGAGCCGTCCCATGTTCGACGTCGGCAGCGCACTGGTCAAGGTCTACATGCGTGACATCCTGCGCGAGATCGGCTCTGCCCTCAACGGAGTGGAGAACAAGATCAGCCTGGATGGCCACACCGATCGCAGCCCGTACGGCAGCGGCGAACGCGGCTATAGCAACTGGGAACTGTCGTCCGACCGTGCCAACGCGTCGCGGCGCGAACTGGTGTCCGCCGGCATGCCGGACGACAAGCTGGCGCGGGTCACCGGCATGGCGTCGAGCAACCTGCTGGAACCGCAACAACCATTCGCACCGGTCAACCGGCGTATCAGCATTCTGGTGATGACCAAGGACGCGGAGCAACGCCTTCTGGGCGGCAACCGCACAACGGTCGACCTCGATGCCGCGCCGTTGCGCCAGACCAGCGCCTCCGCCCCGGGTGGTTGACCGGGGGTTGGCCGACCGTTATGCCGATAATCCGGTTCGTGAAACCCAATAATCCGCACCATGGCTTCTGAACTGCGTTTCCTGGTGGTCGACGATTTCTCGACCATGCGGCGCATTGTGTGCAACCTGCTCAAGGACAGCGGCTTCACCGAACTGGAAGAGGCCGAGGACGGCAACGCAGCGCTGACCAAGCTGCGCAACGGCAAGTTCGATTTCGTCGTGTGCGACATCAACATGCCCAACGTCAACGGTCTGCAGATGCTGGCCGAGGTCAAGAAGGATCCGAACCTCAAGCACATACCGGTGCTGATGGTGACTGCCGAGGCACGCAAGGAGGACATCCTGCTGGCGGCACAACTGGGCGCCGCCGGATACGTCGTCAAGCCGTTTACCAAGGCCATCCTCGAGGACAAGGTCATCTTCATCCTGAAGAAAATGGGCCTGCAGCCTGGCTGACCGACACTGGTGTGCGGGCCGGCAAAGCTGCCGTCACGCACCTGCCGTCGGTCAGCAAGCGGGCCGGCACGACCGACCGTGAAGTGACCGGTCATCCGCCACCTTTTCGGGCTTTAGATTGCGCTGGTGCTGATGACAATGGAGGGAACACCACTTCCCACCCACCATGGAATCGAACAGCCAGGATCGCAACCTGCCGGCCACTGAGCGCAAGCTGCGCAAGGCGATCGACGATGGCCAGGTCACCCGCTCCCAATACTTGAATCACCTCGCCGTGCTGGGCGTCGGTGCGGTCGCGTTGCTGGCATTGGCGCCGCTGATGCTGGACCGGCTCAAGTTGCACATGGTGCGCCAGCTCTCGTTTGACGCGGCAGCCGTACGCGAGCCCCAGAACATGATGGACCGGTTGCAGGACATGTCGGTCTCAAGCCTGATCGGATGCACCGTGTTCGCGGTCATCGTGATGATCGCAGTCGCGCTGAGCAACATCGCGGTCGGCGGCTGGGTCAACTCCATCAAGCCGATCGCGCCTGACTTCAGCCGCATCAATCCGCTCTCGGGCCTGGGCCGCATGTTCACCAAGGACAAGCTAGCCGAGGTCGGCAAGATGCTGGTGATCGTGCTCGTGCTGGCGACCATCGGCACACTCTACCTGGCCTCCACCATCCAGCAGGTAGCCGCGCTGGTGATGCAACCGTCGCGTGCAGCATTGCAGTATATGGGCGACTGGCTGACCACCGGCATGGGCATGATGTTGCTGTTGATGCTGGTGGTGGCCGCGATCGATGTGCCGCTGCAGAAGTTCCTGCACAAGTCGCGGCTCAAGATGTCGCACCAGGAGTTCAAACAGGAACACAAGGAGTCCGACGGCAACCCGCACGTCAAGGGCCGAAGGCGCCAGCGCCAGCGCGAGCTGTCGCAAAGCGGTAGCGTCTCCGCTGTGCCCAAGGCCGACTTCGTGGTCATGAACCCGACCCATTTCGCGGTTGCGATCCGCTACGACGAAAACACCATGCACGCGCCGCAGGTGATCTCCAAGGGCGCCGATCTGCTGGCCATGCGCATCCGCGACCTGGCCCGTTCGCACAGCATTCCGGTGCTGCAGTCGCCGATGCTGGCCCGGGCCCTGTATGCGAACGCGGAGATCGGCGAAGACATCCCTTCGGCACTCTACACCGCGGTCGCGCAGGTTCTGGCCTATGTGTACCGGCTCAAGGCTGCTTTGCGTGGCGACGCGCCGATGCCGGGCGACCCGCCAGAGCCCGAGGTACCGGCCGAGCTCGATCCGCTGGTGCGGGTCATGGCGGCCAGACCCGTCATGCGCGGCGCGATCGCAACCAAATGAATCCGATGATCAACAAATTGCAGCGCTGGCTGGGCCCATACGCATCGTTTGCCAAGGGCGCTGCGGCGCCCTTGCTGGTGATCGCGGTACTGGCGATGATGGTGCTGCCGCTGCCGCCGGCGTTGCTGGACGTGTTCTTCACCATCAATATCGCGGTCGCGCTGATGGTGATGATGGTGGCCGCCTATATGCTGCGCCCGCTGGACTTCGCGGCCTTTCCGGCCGTGCTGCTGCTCACCACGCTGATGCGCCTGTCGCTCAACGTGGCATCGACCCGCGTCGTGCTGATGGAAGGCCACACCGGCCCAGGCGCGGCTGGTGCGGTGATCGAGGCGTTCGGCCATTTCCTGATCGGCGGCAACTTCGCCGTCGGCCTGATCGTGTTCCTGATCCTGGTGGTGATCAACTTCGTCGTGATCACCAAGGGCGCGGAGCGTATCGCCGAGGTGTCGGCGCGCTTTGCGTTGGACGCGATGCCGGGCAAGCAGATGGCCGTCGATGCCGACCTCAACGCCGGCACCATCGATGAAAAGGAAGCCAAGCGCCGGCGCGCCGAAGTGTCCGAAGAGGCCGACTTCTACGGCTCGATGGATGGCGCGTCCAAGTTCGTACGCGGTGACGCGGTGGCCGGTATTCTGATCTTGCTGATCAACCTGATCGGCGGGTTCGCAGTCGGCGTGCTGCAGCACAACCTCAGCGCCGCACAGGCGGCCGATACCTATATTTTGCTGGCGGTCGGCGACGCGCTGGTGGCGCAGATTCCGGGTCTGCTGATCTCGGTGGCCGCGGCCATGGTGGTATCTCGCGTGGGCAAGGACCACGATCTGGGTCGCCAGATCGTGTCCCAGATGTTCGTCTCGCCCAAGGTGCTGGGCATTGCCGCGTTGATCCTGATCGTGCTGGGCCTGATCCCGGACATGCCGCATCTGGTGTTCCTGTCGATCGGCTCTCTCCTGGGCTACGGCGCCTGGTCGCTGGCGCACAAGCCGGTGCCGGTCGAGGCATCGTCCACCGCAGATGCGGCCCCGACCGGCGACGGCGAGGCCAGTTGGGACGACCTGCAGCCGGTCGATCAGCTCGGCCTGGAGCTGGGCTACCGGCTGATCGCCATGGTCGACAAGACACGCCAGGGCGATCTGCTCAACCGCATCAAGGGCGTGCGCCGCAAGTTTGCGCAGGAAGTTGGTTTCCTCCCGCCGGCGGTGCATGTGCGCGACAACCTGGAGCTCAAGCCCAGCGGCTACCGCATCACGCTGCGCGGCGTGGTTGTCGGCGAGGGCGAGGCCTTCCCCGGCATGCACCTGGCGATCAACCCGGGTGGCATCACCACGCCGCTGATCGGCACCGCCACCACCGACCCCGCGTTCGGCCTGCCGGCACACTGGATCGACGACCGTCAGAAGGAAGCGGCGCAAATGGCCGGGTTTACCGTGGTTGATTCCGAGACCGTCATGGCCACCCACTTGTCACACTTGATGCAGGTGCAGGCCTCGCGTTTGCTCAGCCGCACCGAGACCCAGCAATTGGTGGACCATGTGGCCAAGCTGGCGCCCAAACTGATCGAGGAAGTGGTTCCGAAAATGGTCTCCATCGCCGTGTTCCAGAAAGTCCTGCAGTTGTTGCTCGACGAGTCGGTGCATATCCGCGACATCCGTACCATTGTCGAGTCACTGGCTGAACATGCGCCCACCACTACCGACCCGGCCGAACTGGCCAAGCGCATCCGCGTGGCGCTGTCGCCAGCCATCGTGCAACAGATCTACGGCCCGACGCGCGAGCTCAACGTGATCGCCATCGACCCGGCGCTCGAGCGCCTGCTGGTGCAGGCGCTGGGCAACGCCGCCGGTCCGGCGCTGGACCCCGGCGTGGCCGACATGTTCACCCGCACCGCCGCCGAGGTGGCGCTCAGGCAGGAGGAAACCGGCGTGCCGGCCTGCCTGCTGGTGCCCGACCCGATTCGCAGCGCGATTGCACGCCTGGTGCGCCGCGTCGCGCCGCGCCTGCAGGTGCTGGCGCACAGCGAAATACCTGAAACCCACACGATTCGAATCGGACCCATCCTGCGAGGTGCAGCATCATGAACATCCAACGATTTACCGGCGCCACGTCCCGCGAGGCTCTGGCCAAGGCCCGGATGGCCTTTGGCGAGGGCACGTTGATCCTGTCGAACCGCCAGACCGCCATGGGCGTCGAGGTCATGGCCACCACCGAAGACAGCGTAAGCGCGCTGGAGACACGTGCAAGCGCCAGTGCGCCTGCACAGGAACCGGCCAAGGTCGCGCCCGCCAAAGCGCTGCCCGGTCGGCCCCTGCCCTCCTCGCACCAACAGGTACAGCAGGACACCGCCCAGTTGGCCATGAGCACGCTGTCGTTCCAGGACTATGTGCGGGAACGGATGCTGCGCCGGCGCCAATCAGAGACTCCGGTGGCGACTGAAGAGCTTGGATTGCGCACCCCGGCCGCGTCGCCGGTCCCGCGGGCCCGGTTGAATATCAGCGTACCGACCGCCGCGCCGATGCAGTCGACTGCGTCCCAGGGCACTACCGTGGGCGCACGCAGCATTGCCGATGAATTGCAGTCCATGCGCGACCTGATCGAGGAGCGTTTCAACACCTTCGCCTGGCTGGGACAGGCACGCCAGAACCCGATCCATGCCAACCTGATGCTCAAGCTGGTACGGGCCGGCTACTCTCCCACCCTGGCCCGCGCCATTCTGGAGCGCATGCCCGATTCCCTGTTGGCGCCCGAGGCCATGCAATGGATGATGGAGGCGATCCGGCGCAATATCCACACCGGGCAGCACGACACCCCGCTGTACCAGGAAGGCGGCATCTACGCGCTGGTGGGCGCCACCGGCGTGGGCAAGACCACCACGGCAGCCAAGCTGGCCGGCCTGTGCGCCGAAGTGCATGGCGCGGCCAGCGTCGGCCTGATCACCCTTGACACGCAGCGCGTCGGCGCCCATGCCCAACTGCGCGAACATGCACGCAGCCTGGGATTGGTGGCCCATCTGGCGCATGACCGGGCCGCATTGCAGGACCTGCTGGGCCTGTTTGCAGCCAAGAAGATGGTCTTGATCGACACCACCGGCCTGGCGCCGCGCGACCCGCGCAAAAATGATGCGCTCGACGTGCTGGACCTGCCCGATGTGCGCCGTCTGCTGGTGCTCAATGCCGGCGCACATGGCGATACCCTGGACGAGGTGGTTGCAGCCTTCAAGTCGGCAGAGTCGCAGCCGACGGTGCTGTCCAAGATCGACGAGGCAGTCAAGCTCGGTCCGGCGCTGGACGTTGCGATCCGACACCAGTTGGTACTGCGCGGCGTGACGAACGGCCAGAAAGTGCCGCAGGACTGGGACTCCGCCGACGCGGCCGAACTGGTGCGCGAATCGATGCGCGTCAGTAACAAATCAGCTTTCGACCCCAAGGCCACCGACCTGGGCTTCCTGTTCATGTCGCCGGAGTCCGGCGGTGCCGGATCGATGCGGCCCCAGGCCTGAGATGACCTGTTGCCACTGCCTACTTCAACCACGAACCGGACGGATTTGACTTGCGCTACCATGAAGCCCCACCCAGAGCCCGGTCGCTTGCACCGGCCCCCACGGGAGAGTTATTGATGTACACCGCCAAGGGCCAATTGGATCGCAACGCCCTTATCCGCCAGTACCAGCCGCTGGTGCGCAAACTGGCGCACCACATGATGGCAAAGCTGCCGGCCAGCGTGCAGGTTGACGACCTGATCCAGGTCGGGCTGATCGGCCTGACCGAAGCGTTGACCCGGTACGAGGCGGCCCAGGGCGTGCAATTCGAAACATTTGCGACCCAACGCATCCGCGGTGCCATGCTCGACGAGTTGCGCGAGAACGACTGGATGTCACGCGGTTCGCGCAAGAGCCAGAAGGACATTGAACAGGCGCTGCGCCGACTCGAACACCGTTTAGGGCGCAGCCCGCTGGAGTCCGAGATCGCCCAGGAACTGGGCATGGGCCTGGCCGAGTACCAGACGCTGCTGGGCAAGGTGCGTGGCACCCAACTCGTCTATCTGGAAGACATGACCCGCGGATCCGACGGCGAGGACGGATTCCTTGATCACCACGACGTCGCCGACGAGGCCGGCGATCCGGTGTCCGCGCTTGGTGACCAGCGGCTGCGCACGGCACTGGTGGCGGCGATCAAAAACCTTCCCGAGCGCGAACAATTCGTGATGAGCATGTATTACGAGCAGGACATGAACCTGAAGGAAATCGCTGCCGTGCTCGGCGTGACCGAGTCTCGCGTGTGTCAGCTGCACAGCCAGTCAATCGCCCGCCTGCGGGCCAAGATGCGCGGGCATTGAGTCCGCGACCGGCGTCGGGCACGGCTTGGCCGCAGCGTGGCCGCCCGTCATGCCGGTCCGCGGCACGACAACAGCAGGCGCGCCGGAATAATCAGAAAGTGCGAAAACCCGCCGTCGAAGCAGCGCGCCCGGCATACCGGCCCAGCGCGCCCGCATAGGTCGACGACTGGGTCTGCGGCATCAGCGACTGCAGCGAACGCTCGACCATCGCCGAACGGCGCAACAAGGCCTCGCGCTGCATGGCGATGTCCTGCGCAACCCGCACCAGTCGGTTGCGCAGCGCACCTGTCAGGGCAGCGCCGCCATCGACGCCACGCAACACCAGTGCCAGCGCGTGCGCACTGTCATGCAGTTCGTGGGTCGCGGTCTGGACCTTGTCCGGCAGTCCCTGCACCAAGGCCTGCCCGGTGGCGGCAACGCTGCGTTCGGCCTGGTCCAGTGCTGAGTGCACTTCTGTCTGTGCGGTGATGAAAGGCATGGCGTCGTTCTCCTGCGTTTGAGAAAGAACCGGACGCCGGATCGATCTCAGGATGACGTGCGCTGGAGCATTTCCCGCGCGTTGGCGAGCAGCTTTTCGGCGATCGCCTCCGGGTTGACGGAATACGTCTTGTCAGCAATGGCCTGCTTGATCGCGTTGACCTTTTCGACATCGACTTCGGGCTCGGCGGCGCCGGCCTTGTCCAGGCCGCGCGCCAGCGACGATACCTTTACATCGACACCGGGCGTCTTGCGCTCGTTGCGCACCGCGTTGGCGGCCTCCGGGCTGGCTTTCGCCGAGGCAGCCTGGCTGCTTTGCGAGATGGCAACGGAGTGGTCGTTTGGCTGGCCAATTTTCATGATGATCCCCACGGCTGTGACAGACACAGCATCCTACGATAGGTATCGACCGGGGATTGGAAAACTTGAGACATACCTGCGCACTCCGGTTTGGCTCACAGGCTGACTTTAACTGTACGCATATCCAGCACCACGCCGGACAGTATGCGGCCATTGTCGATCCGCACCCTGGCCATTTCGCCCACCACCCCGGCGGAGAGCGCCTGGCCATTGGACGTGACACTGAAGCCGCTGCCCTGGGCAACGATGCGCACCATGGAGCCGGCCTGGAACACCTGGGCCGGTTTGACCATGCCGTGGCGCAACGTCTGCCCGGTGCGTAGCGCCCGGGTCGCGGTCAGTCCCACCCACAGATCCGGATCGGCCAGCACAGAGCCGTCTTCCTGTGCCCAGTCCACCTCGGCCAAAACCGCGTCGCCCATCGACAGCACGCTGCCTGCGGCCACATCCGAGCGCACCACCCAGGTCTGGCCGAAGGCCTGTATCTGAACCGGCAAAAACACATTCCAGCGCGACATGCCATCGACACAGCGCATTCCGATACGGGTCTTGCCCCACAGCCGGGTACCCGGCGGCAGGTAGGGTTCGATCTGACCGCAGGGCGCCAGTTGCAAGCGGCTGTCCAGCGCACCCACCTGCACCACCATGCGCAATGGCGCCGAACCCGTCGGTCGCGCTGCGGCCACGGTGCGGTCCAGCCAGGCCTGGCTTTCCTGCACGACCATCGCGGCCGGCTCAAGGCTTGCGCCGGTCGTGGTCGCCTGCGCCGCTGCGCCGCCCGCGGCGCCAGCCAGCAGCAGCGCAGTTGCGCCATGCAACCACCCGATGGACAGGGAAAAACGCAGGTACGGCATCACAAGAGACTCCACGACATGCTGCAACTCTATGCCGGTGCGGGACAAGCAAAGCCGTCAAGTGATGGCGGAAACCGCCGCTATTCGGGCAATCGGCAGCCTCAAGCTTTTCCATAATCGTTTCACGCCACGGCTTGCACCTGGCGTATCGCGTGTATCGACAGCCCCAGGAGGTGCCATTCCATGTTTGCCCAGTTAACCGCAGGACTGGATTTCCAAGCTACAGCGCTCGGTCTGCGCGCCGAGCGCCAGCGTGTCATTGCCAGCAATATCGCCAATGCCGACACCCCGGGCTACATGGCGCGTGACATCAATTTCAAACAGGCCATGGCCAGCGCCACCGGTGGCCAGACGCAACTGGCCACCAGTGCCCCTGACCAGGCGCGACGCCATTCGGCCCACTTCGCGCTACCCGGCGCCGGCGGCCACTTCGGCGCCACACCGGCGCAGATGGGCTACACCGTGCAGACCCAGCCGGCGATGGACAACAACTCGGTCGACATGGATCGCGAACGCGCCAATTTCGTCGACAACGCCGTGCGCTACGAGTCCACCCTGCGGTTCATCAACGGCTATTCGCGCACGATCTTGAGCGCGATCCAGGGCCAGTAGGTCCGCCCAGCGTCGACCCAGCAGTTACCAGGAGGCCTCCCATGTCCATGTTTTCCATCTTCGGTGTCAGCGGCAGCGCCGTCAGCGCACAGTCGCAGCGTCTGAACGTGGTGGCCAGCAATCTGGCCAACGCCGACGCGGTCGCCGGTCCGGATGGCCAGGCCTACAAGGCGCGGCAGGTGATATTCGAGACCGTCCCCATGGGCTCGGACGCCTCCTCGGGCGTCAAGGTGCGTTCCGTGATCGAGAGCAATGAGCCCATGCGCAAGGTACACAACCCGACCCATCCGATGGCCGATGCCCAGGGCTTCGTCAGCCAGTCGAACGTGAACACGGTCGAGGAGATGGTCAACATGATTTCCGCATCGCGCTCGTACCAGAACAACGTGGAAGTCATGAATACCGCAAAGTCCCTGCTGCTCAAGACGCTGCAGATCGGCCAGTAGGACCGAGCCCCAACCGGAAACAGGCACCATCATGATCAGCACTCCCAGCATCCATAGCACCAGCGCCGCACCAACGACCGGCAACAACGCCTCCGCTGCAAACGCGGCTGGCTCGGAAGACCGGTTCCTCAAACTCTTGGTCGCCCAGCTGAGCAACCAGGACCCGATGAACCCGATGGACAACGCCCAGATGACTTCGCAGATGGCGCAGATTTCCACCGTCTCGAGCATCGAGAAGGTCAACCAGTCGTTGTCCGGCCTCGCCGGCCAGCTGGCCTCGATGCAGACCCTGCAGGCCGGCGTGCTGGTCGGACGCGATGTGATGGTGCAGGGCAACCGTCTGCCGATCCACGAAGGCGTGGCCAGCGCCGCGGTCGATCTGGACCTGCCCGCGGACAAGGTGGTAGTCGACATCCTGTCTGCCGGCGGTCAGGTTGTCGAGAGTTTCAACCTGGGCGCGCAGGGCGCCGGCCGCACGCCCTTCGAGTGGGTCGCCGGCACGCACACCCAGGCCGAGGGCCTGACCTTCCGCGTCACCGCCACCAAGGGCAGCACCGTGGTCACGCAGCGCACGATGGTGCAGGACCACGTGGTCTCGGTTGGCGCCGACAACGGAGCCATGAGCGTGCAGTTGCGGGGCCTGGGCAACGTCGGCTACGACAGCGTCAAGGCCATCTACTAGTTGCGCGCCCTCCACGACCTATTTCAAGTCTCCACTTCGTTTCACCCGCAGGACCCACACCATGTCTTTCCAAACTGGACTCTCCGGCCTCAACGCAGCCAGCCGCAATCTGGACGTGATCGGCAATAACATCGCCAATGCCAACACGGTCGGCGCCAAGGTGGCGCGCGCCGAGTTCTCCGAGATCGTCGCGGCCTCGACGATCGCTGCCAACGGGCGCACCGAGGGCATCGGCGTCGAGGTCACCGCGGTGTCGCAGCAGTTCACGCAGGGCAGCGTCAATGTCACCGGCGGCAACCTGGATATCGCGATCAACGGCGCCGGCTTCTTCCGCCTCACCTTGCCCGACGGCTCCGCCGCCTATTCCCGCGCCGGTGAGTTCAAGCTTGACACCGAGGGCAATATCGTCACCAACACCCAGGCCAAGCTGATGGGATTCCCGACCTCGGCTGCGGGCGTCGCCACCAGCAGCACGCTGCAACCAATGCAGTTGCCGACCGGAACACCGATACCGGCCAGTGCAACAACGGCCATCACCGCCGAGTTCAACCTGAACGCGGCCGCGCCCGTGTGGAACGCGCCGACGCCGACCACGCCATTGACAACCTACGGCACATCGTTGACGGTCTACGACTCGCAGGGTGCGGAGATCCCGGCCTCGGTTTACATGCGCAAGACCGCCAGCGACACCTGGCAGGTGTATACCGACCCGACCTCGGATGCGACCGCCACGGCCACGCTGGCGGCCACGCTGACGTTTGGCACCAACGGACAGCTGCTCAGCAGCGTGCCGGCCGTTGCGGCCATCACCGTGACCTCGCCAAACCCGAACATCGGCACCTTCGCGCCCACAGTGGACATGAGCAAGGCTACTCAGTACGCCACCACGTTCGCGGTCACTGACCTGCGCCAGGACGGCTATGCGCCGGGCGACTTCGTGGCATTGAACATCGGCGACAACGGAGTGATCTCTGCACGCTATTCGAATGGTCAGATCCAGGCGGCCGGGCAGATCGCGCTGGCCGACTTTCGCAACGTGCAGGGGTTGCGTCCCAGCTCCAGCGGCAACTGGGTCGAGACCGTCGCGTCCGGCCAGCCCATCGTCGGCGGTCCGGGGGTGGGCAAGTTCGGCTCGCTGCGAGCCGGCGCGCTGGAGGAGTCCAACATCGACCTGACCTCCGAACTGGTCAACATGATGACGGCGCAGCGCACCTACCAGGCCAACGCGCAGACCATCAAGACGCAGGACCAGGTCCTGTCCACCCTCACCCAGCTGCGCTGAGCGAATTCGCTTTTACGCCGTCCATTACTGACAAGGCCCCACCATGGATCGACTCGTCTACACCGCGATGACCGGCGCCAATGCCGCCGCGCACCGCCAGACCATCCTGTCGAACAATCTGGCCAACGCTTCGACGAACGGATTCCGGGCCGAGTTGTCCACCTACCGTGCCGTACCATTGCGCGGCGACGGCGCAACCACCCGTGTGTTCGCGCTGGAGACCACCTCGGGCTACCTGAACGCCCCCGGCCCGTCGCAGACCACCGGCCGCTCGCTGGACGTGCGGGCCACCGGTAATGCCTGGTTTGTGGTGCAGGGGCTGGACGGCACGGAGGCCTACACCCGCAGCGGTGCTTTGCAACTCGGAGCCGATGGCACGCTGCAGACAGCCAATGGCCTGCCGGTATATTCGGATGGCGGCGCGCCTATCGTGGCCCCATCGGGGGCTGAGATCACGATCGCCCCCAACGGCGATATCAACGCCAGGACCGCCGGTCAGCCCGGAGTCCAGGTCGGACGGCTCAAGATGGCCACACCAACAGCCGAGGACCCGCTGCTACGCAGCGACGACGGACTGTTCCGCACGGCCAGTACCGACCCGCTTCCCGCCGACGCCTTGGCACGCCTGCAAAGCGGTGCACTGGAAAGCTCGAACGTCAATCCGATCGAGACCATGGTCGGGATGATCCAGACCGCGCGCGAATTCGAGATGCAGATGCGCCTGATCCAGACCGCCGAATCGAACGACCGCTCGGCCGGTCAATTGCTCAGCATGCAAGGCTGATTCTTACCTGCACTCGGCCGACCCCACCAGGACCCACCATGATCAACTCGCTCTGGATCTCCAAGACCGGTATGGAAGCCCAGCAAACCCAGCTGGACGTGATTTCCCACAACCTGGCCAATGTGTCCACCACCGGCTACAAGCGTGCCAACGCGGTGTTCGAAGACCTGATGTACCAGAACCTGCGCCAGGTGGGATCGAATACGTCGGACCAGTCGCAACTGCCCACCGGCCTGCACCTGGGCCTGGGCGTGCGCACGGTTGCCACCAGCCGTTCGTTTTCGCAAGGGACCATTCAGCAGACATCGAACAACCTGGATGTCGCGATCCAGGGCAATGGCTTCTTCCAGATCACGCAGCCTGACGGCTCCAATGCCTACACCCGCGACGGCTCGTTCCAGGTTGACAACCAGGGCCGGCTGGTCACCGCCGGCGGCCTGGCGGTGGCCAACGGCGTGACGGTGCCAGCCAATGCCAAGAATGTGGCCATCGCCGCCGACGGCACCGTCACCGCGACGATCCCCGGTACCACGTCGCCACAGCAGATCGGCAACATCATCCTGGCCAGTTTCATCAACCCGTCCGGCCTGGAACCGCTGGGCCAGAACCTGTTTGTCGAGAGCCCTGCTTCGGGCCAGCCGAACACCGGTACACCGGGCGCCAACGGGCTGGGCTCGATTTCACAGGGCTTCCTGGAAACCTCCAACGTCAACGTGGTGCAGGAACTGATCACGATGATCCAGACCCAGCGCGCCTATGAGATGAACTCCAAGGCAATCCAGACCTCGGACCAGATGCTGCAAAAACTCGGACAGCTGTGATGCCAATTTTCTCCCTCATCCGGGTCACCGCCGGCGCCCTGCTGGTCACGGCCCTGGCCAGCGGTTGCGACGCATTGCCCAAGAATGAACGGGTCGATTTCACACCGACTGTGTCGCCGATCGTGGCCAGGGCGCAAGCGCCGCGCCCTGTCACCGGCAGCCTGTACCACACCGCCAGCTACCGCCCACCATTCGAGGACCATCGGGCGCGCATGGTCGGCGATGTGGTTACCATCACGATCACCGAGAAGGTCACCGCCAGCCAGAAATCCTCATCCACGGCCAACCGATCGTCGTCGATGGACGGTGGTGTCACGGCGCTGCCCTTCGCCTCCGCATCCCTGCTGGGCAAGTTGTCGATCGGCTCGTCCACCAACAACGATTTCAACGGCTCCGGCGCGACCGAAAGCGCAAACCAGTTCCAGGGCTCGATTACAACTACCGTGATCGATGTGTTGCCCAACGGCCATCTGGTCGTGGCCGGCGACAAGCAGATTGGCGTGAACCAAAACGTCGATGTGTTGCGCTTCTCGGGCACGATCGATCCGCGTGCCATCCAGGCGGGCGGCTTCGTGCCCTCGACCCAGGTGGCCAATGCACGCATCGAATCACGGGGCCGTGGTGCGCAGAACGAGGCGCAGACCGTTGGCTGGATCGCCCGTTTCCTGATGGCCTTCTTCCCGTTCTGAGCATTTGCCATGACAACCGATGACACCCTTTCGCGCCCGTGGATTCTGCTGGCGTCGATCCTGCTGGCTTGCGGGTCTCTGGCGCTCCCGGCGTCCGCTGCCCGCATCAAGGAGGTCGCGGCGATCGAGGGCGTGCGCACCAACCAGCTGACCGGTTTCGGCCTGGTCGTAGGCCTGGACGGAACCGGTGACCAGACCACCCAGATGCCCTATACCTCGCAGGGCCTGAACAACTACCTGCAACAAATGGGCATCACGCTGCCCGCGGCCAGTGCCTCCCAATTGCAACTCAAGAACGTCGCAGCGGTACTGGTCACGGCCCAGTTGCCGGCGTTCGCCCGCCCCGGACAGCCGATGGACGTCAACGTGTCCTCCATGGGCAACTCCAAGTCGCTCAAGGGCGGCATGCTGATCACCACCGCGCTGCGCGGCGTCGACGGCGAGGTCTATGCCCTGGCACAGGGCAACCTGATCGTCGGTGGTGCCGGCGCATCGGCCGGCGGCAGCAAGGTGCAGATCAACCACCTCAGCGCCGGCCGAATCCCCGGCGGCGGTCAGGTGGAGCGCGTGGTACCGACGCCGCTGCTCGAAGGCGACACGATCGCGCTGGGCCTGAGCGCATCCGATTTCCAGACCGCGCAGCGGGTCGCCAAGGCCATCAACCGGCGCTTTGGTGAAGGATACGCACGGGCGCTGGACGGGCGCACGGTCGAGGTCCGCGCACCGGTCGATCCGAACTCGCGCGTCAGCTTCATTGCCGAGATGGAGGAGTTGCAGCTGGAGTCGTCCGTGCCCGCGGCCAAGGTGGTGATCAATGCCCGCACCGGCTCCATCGTGCTCAACCAGTCGGTCACGCTGGGCCCCTGCGCCATCGCGCATGGCAACCTGTCGATCACCATCAGCAGCACGCCGGTGGTCAGCCAGCCGGCACCGTTGTCGGGCGGCCAGACCGTGGTGGCGCAAAAATCGACCATCCAGATCACCCAGGAGCCCGGCATCCTGATGCAAATTCCCCCGTCGCCGCAGCTGGCCGACGTGGTGCGCGCACTCAATGTGCTCGGTGCGACGCCGCAGGACCTGCTCGCGATCTTGCAGGCAATCAAGGCCGCCGGCGCGCTGAACGCTGAACTGGAGGTGATCTAGGATGAAACTGCCCCCACGCTCACTGCGTTCGCTGCCCCCCAAGGGGGCTGTCAATCCCTTCGGAACGGCCGGGCGGAATTGCATGCTGCCCCCACGCTCACTGCGTTCGCTGCCCCCCAAGGGGGCTGTCAATCCCTTCGGAACGACCGGGCGGAATTGACATGGCATACGGAACCATTGCCAACGGGGCAAACGCATTGGCGGCCGACGGTCGCTCGCTCAATGCGCTCAAGCTGCAGGCAGGCCAGAACAGCGCTGGCGCGCTCAAGGAAGCGGCCAAGCAGTTCGAGTCGTTGTTCATGCGCGAGTTGATCAAGAGCATGCGCGAAGCCAGCATGAAGTCCGGTCTGCTGGACAGCCCCGGCGGTGACCTGAGTGCCGACCTGCTCGACCAGCAGCTGGCGGTACAGATGTCGGGCATGAAGGGTGGGCTATCAGAGCAGATTGCGCGGCAGTTGTCGCAGCGCATTTCCGGCGAATCGATTCCGGTTGTGCCATCCGCACCGGCAGGCGCGGCCCAGCCGCTGCCGTCCGAGCCGCTGGCTTCGATGCGCCCCAGCAGCAGCCAGGGCGATTTCGTGCAGCGCCATGCGGCCGCCGCCGCACGGGTGGAACAGGCCAGCGGCATACCCGCCGCCTTCATGCTGGGCCAGGCTGGCCATGAAACGGGTTGGGGCCGCAGCGAGATCACGATGGCCGGCGGCGCCCCGTCGCACAACCTGTTCGGCATCAAGGCCACCGGCGGCTGGAACGGCAAGGTAGCCGAGATCACCACCACCGAATACATCAACGGGGCGCCGCAGAAGACGGTGGCCAAGTTCCGCGCCTACGACTCCTACGAGGACTCGCTGCGCGACTATGCCCGCCTGATCACCCGGAGCCCGCGCTACGCGCAGGTCAGCCAGCAGACCGACTCGGTGCAGGCCTGGGCCAACGGACTGCAGCGCGCCGGCTACGCGACCGACCCGGACTACGCGTCCAAGCTGGGCCGGGCGATCAACATGACGCTGCAACTGCAACGGGCGAAGTCTGTATGACGCCGCAATCTGTGGCGGCAATCGCGTTGGTCAATTTCCCGCCGGGCTGCCCCAAGGGAAATTCACCCCCGCGGGGGGCAGCGGCGCAGTACGCGCAGCGACAAGCGTGGGGGCCCTGAGATGTCGAGCCTGCTCAGCATCGGTACCGGCGCACTGCTGTCCAACCAGCAGGTGTTGCGCACGACCGGCAACAACATAGCCAACGTCAACACGGCCGGGTATTCGCGCCAGAACGTCCAACTCGAGAGCATCGAAGGCCTGTACCAGGGTGCGGGCTATTACGGGCGCGGCGTCGACGCAGCGACGGTGCTGCGCAGCCACAGCGAGATGCTCACGCGCCAGATCGCACTGACCGGCGCGGTAGCGGCGGCGGACGAAAAGCGGCTGGACCAGTTGAGGAAGCTGGAAGATCTGTTTCAGGGCGGGCCGACCGGGCTGGGCGCCGCCGTAGGCGACATGCTGAACGCGTTTTCCGACGTCGCCAACGCGCCGGCCGACCTGACCGCGCGCACCGTGGTACTGGCACGCACCGACGAATTGGCGGCCCGGTTCCGCTCGGTCACCGGTAATCTGAACAACCTGCGCGAGGGCCTGCAGCTGGAACTGGCATCCAACGTGCGCATGGTCAACAGCCTGGCCACGCGCATCGCCGAGACCAACCGCGAGATCCGCAACCAGCAGGGCGTTGGCCACACGCCGAACGACCTGCTGGACAAGCGCGACGAGCTGATCCGCGAACTCAACACCATTGTGCAGACCACCAGTATCCCGGCCAGTGACGGCACGATCGGCCTGTTTGTGGCGGGCAGCCAGCCGCTGGTGCTAGGCACCACGGTGGCACCGGTCACGCTGGAACGTGACGCGTTTGGCGACCCGCTGCAGTCCAAACTGACAATTCAGCGCGACGGCCTGTCGGTGGTGCTGGAGGAGTCCACCATGGGCGGTGGGGCGCTGTCCGGTCTGCTGCGCTTTAACAACACCGACCTGGCCGATGCCGGAAATCTGCTCGGGCGTATGGCCCTGTCGCTTGCCACGGTGCTGAACCAGCAACACCGGCTCGGGCTGGACCTGTCGGGCAATCCCGCCGGCGATCTGCTGACGCTCGGCCCGATCCCGGACGCCATCCCCGCGCTCGCCAACGGCGGCACGGCCAGCATCCAGGTGGCGGTGCAGACCGGCCCGGTCAGCGGCGCGCCGGGGCTGGCGCCATCGGACTATGAAGTGGTCTTCACCGGCGCTGCCGCCGGATCGATCCGGCGCCTGACCGATGGCCAGGTCACCTTGTTCGGTTCAGTGCCGGCGCAGGTCGACGGGCTGGACCTGCAGGTCACCGGCACTGCGAACGCGGGCGACCGCTTTATGGTCACGCCGTTCCGGCAGGTCACCAACAACATCGACGTGGCTTTCGCCTCGCCCCGCTCACTGGCTGTCGCCAGTCCGGTCGTGGCCAGCGCTGGTGTTGCCAACCAAGGGTCGCTGACGCTGCAGACCCTGCTGCCGCAACAGGCGAACGCCAACCTGGCGCAGACCGTCACGCTGACGTTTACCGCAGCGGGCAGTTTCGATGTCGCCGGCACGGGAACCGGCAACCCGAGCGGCGTGGCCTTTGTACCGGGTCAACCCATCAACTACAACGGCTGGGCGTTGACCCTCAAGGGCACGCCTCAGGTGGGCGACACCTACACCGTGCAGGCCAATGCGTTCCCGGCCGTGGACGCGGGCAATGCGCACGCCTTGCTGGCGATCCGCGACCAGGCGCTGTTCGACGGCGCCGCCACCACCGATGGGTACGCGGGTCTCCTATCAGCGATTGGCGTGCGGGTGCAAAGCGCCGGTTTCGCCAGTGCGGTGTCGCAGTCGATCTCTGCCAATGCCGTATCGGACCAGGCCACTTTGGCCGGCGTCAACCTGGACGAGGAAGCCGCCAAGATGTTGCAATTCCAGCAGGCCTACCAGGCCTCGGCCAGAATGCTGCAGGTGGCCCAGACCATGTTCGATACCCTGCTGCAGAACCTGGCCCGCTGACGAGCCGTAGTCACGAAGAGACGTCGAACATGCGCATAGGAACCGCCAACACCTACGACAATGCCCTGGAGCAGTTGTACCGCCGCCAGAGCGAGTTGGCAGGCCAGCAGGAGAAACTGAGCTCTGGCCTGCGGGTAAACCGGGTCAGCGACGATCCGACCGCCTCGGCCCAAGCCGAACGCGCGATGGTGCGGCTCAGCCGCATAGAAACCGATCAGCGCGCGCTGGAAACCCAGCGTGCCGCCCTGTCAGGCGCCGAAGCCGGCCTGGGCGAAGCGATCGGCCTGATGCAGAGCGCGCGCGAATTCGTCATCGCCGCCGGCAACGCCGCCTACACACCGGCCAATCGCGACACACTGGCGCGTCAACTGATAAGTCTGCGCGACCAGATATTCGCCATCTCGAACCGCGCCGACAACAACGGCGTGCCCTTGTTCGGTGGCCTGGGCAGCGCCGGCGCCCCGTTTGCCGACGTTCCCGCGGGGGTGATCTACCAGGGCGCAGCTGGCCAGCGCGCCGCCACCACCACGGCTCTGCCGGGCGCCATGAATGGCCAGGCGATCTGGATGGACGTGCCCAGTGGCAACCGCACGTTCGAAGTGTCCCTGGGCGTCGGCAATACTGGTGCGCTCTGGAGCGACCCGGGCACCGTGGTATCCCCGACCCTGGTCACCGGCGACAACTACCGCATCAACTTCAGCGTCGTGGCCGGAGTCACCACCTACGACATCGTCAACACCACCACGGCCACAACCCTCAGCACCGGCCAGCCGTATGTCAACGGCGCGCCGATTTTGTTCGATGGGGTCTCGGTGCTGGCCCAGGGCACACCGAACAACGGCGATGCGCTGGACATCGCGCCGAGCACGACCAAGAACGTATTCAACCTGCTGGACGAAACCATTGCCAGCATCGACTCCGCGCCCGGCGACCACCGGCTGGCGCATGCGGTGGCGCTGTCGTTGTCGCAGATTGACACCGCCATGGAACGCATGCAGGCCGCGCGCGGCCAGGCCGGCGACTGGCTGAACCGGGCCGACACCATCACCGAGGCCCAGTCGGCACGCGCACTATCGCTCGAGTCGGACCGCTCGCGCGCGGTCGATGCCGACATGGTCAAGGCGATCTCCGATTTCAACAAGACGCAAACCGGTTACCAGGCTGCGTTACAGTCTTACGCACAGATCCAGCGCCTTTCGTTGTTCAACTACATCAACTGACGCCACCATGGCCCCTTCGACGCTCGGGCAGCTGATGCTGGGTTACCAGCTGGTCTGGAATCGCCTGCGCCAACCGGTGGCGGTGCAACTGTTCCTGCGGCCGTTCGGCGACGAACCGATCGAAGGCGCACATTTCCTGCGCACGGTTGAGCAGACCTGGTCCGACCAATGCCCGGCCCTGATGCTCACGCCGCAGACCGCCGGCCTCCTGTGCGACCTGCTGGACCATGGCGACCCCGACGGACCACTGCTGGTGGTGCAACACGATTTGCTTGCCGACGCCGATTTGGCCAGTGCAGTGCGCCGGGCCCACAAACGCCAGTTGCCACTTTTGTGGCGTGGCGCGCCCGGTCAACGCCCGGGTGCGGACCTGGCGCCATGCTTTACCCGAACCATCATGGGGCTGACGCCCGGTGAAACCATCGTCGGCGCCAAGGCCTCGCTGGGCCAGTCCGGTGCGAACAGTCCGGTGCCGTCCGATCAGATCGTCGAGGCCGTTCCCAGTCGCCTGATGGCGGACCACTGCCTGGACCAGCAAAGCGCCTGGGGCGTGGCCGGTTGGCCGGTCGACGACGTTCTGCTGTCGCACCGGCAGCAGCCGATCCAGCCCAGCCACAGCACCATCGTACGCCTGATCCAGCAGACCGACGCCGACGCCGCGCTCGAACTGATCGAGCACACGCTGGCCGACGAACCGCTGCTGGCCTACCGCTTCTTGCGTTTTACCAATTCGGCCGCGCTGGGCCTGCGCAGCGGCGTCGAATCGCTGCGCCACGGCCTGATGCTGCTCGGGCTGTCGCGCTTCAAGGCCTGGCTGCAGGACATGCTGCCACTGGCCAGCAATGAGCCCGACATGGACCCGGTGCGCATGTCGATGGTGATGCGGGCGCGGGTGATGGAGCAACAGCTCGACGCCGGCGACGAGGACACGCTGCGCCGCGAGGTGTTCCTGTGCGGCATGCTGTCGCAGATCGACGGCCTGCTCGGTGAACCGCTACTTGACGCGCTGCAACGCTTGCCGCTGTCGGATCGCGTCAGCGGAGCGATCCTGGGCAACAGCGGTCCGTATGCGCCCTTTCTGGAACTGGCCACCGCGCTGGAGTACCCCCGCATGGCAGCGGTGCCGGAGCTGTGCAAGACGCACGATCTCGATCTGGGCGAGGTCAATCGCACATTGCTTCGGGTGCTGGCGCAATTGCACAAACCGGCGGGTTGAATCGTGGAGATCCGTGGTTGCCAACTGCCACTGGCGTTGTCGATCTGGCGCGGGTTGGCACTGCCACCATCGATTCCTGGTCACCGCGATCGAGCCGAACGCCGCCGTGCTTCATCCCCGCGCCGCCGGCTCCGTCAATGTCGCGCAATGCGCTCCGCCCCCGACCCAGTTCGCGTTCATCACGTCGATTGACTTCACACGTCGCCCGGGAAACACCGACATATAGATCTTGTGCACCTGCTCTTCCCGCTCGTGTGGCGTGCCATGCGCGACATAGGTTGGCAGCAGCACCAGGTCGTTGACCAGGACATGGTTCAGATAGCTGGTGGTGGCGACTTGACGCACGGTCTGGCCTTCACGGCGTTTTTCGCGGGCCGGAAAAGACGCAGCGGTCCATTCGTTCGAATAGGCGGTGTCGGCGCTGGCGCTGAGCATTACCTCCCGTTCCACCACCTGCGGCAGCGGCACCTTGACCACCCTGAGCGGTTGGCCACGCGCGTCGGTGCTTCTGGCCAGGGCCTCGTGGTTGGCCTGCATGCGCCGCTGGTTCAGCCGCGCCACGGGATGGGCGCGCGCATCGGCCTCGTCGACCCAGGCCAACAAAACCGTATTCTCGTCAGCGAACCGCACGAACTCATCGGTGTGGCCGCCGGTGCCCCAGCCCACGTATTGGCCAGCGATGGTGGCGCGGTGCAGCGGGTCATGCGCCAGGCCATGCGGGACCCAGACCACCTTGCGCATGCCGGGCAAAGCCAACAGATGCTTCTCGATCGCGTCCTGCGACAGGCCCCGGTTGCGCTCGCGCCACAGGCTGGCATTGGCGATGATCAGGCCGCGGCCATTGACCTCGACGCCGCCGCCCTCGATGGCCAAGGGGGAAGAGAATGACGCCCGGCCCAGTGCCGCCGCCAGCCGCTGGTCCAGGCCGCCCGTTTCCAGGTCGTCGGTCCGCGCGCAGTCGCGCGCCTGGGCCCGGCTGCCGGAGAAGGTCCGGCGGCACCAGTTGCTCCATCCGTAGTGCGTCCACTGAAAGTCGACAATGAACGGCCGGTCGCGTCCGTCCAGACCGAACACGGCACCATCGCGCACGAAAAACGGCGCCCGGTCGTCCTGCACGAACGATATTTTTGCGGCATTCAATCCGCGGCTGCGCAACAGCGAAGTGGCCATGGCCTGTGCCTGGGCATCGCGCACCAGCATCTTGATCGGCACATGCGGCCACAACACCTGCGCCAGATCGGCGGTGAAGGCCTCGTGGCCGGGGTCGTATCCCAGCCACATGGCGGCCACCGGATCGAAATCGGCGGTCAGCCGGGCGCCGGCCAGGCCCAGCACATCTGCGCCGGCAAGACGCGCCAGCGTCAGGCTACCCAATGCAGCGCCCGCCAGACGCAGGACGCTGCGCCGGCTGGAAAGGATGATGGCAAGCGGGTACCCGGACATCGGCGCAGTATCCCAGTGTTCGGCCGGGCCTGCATGGCCATGCCTGCAAGTCGGACATGGGGATTGCCCAGGCCACGCGCCGGCCTGAATCGCTCCAGGGCGGGCATGCCTGGCGATGGGCCGCCACGGCCGTCGGCAGCGCCGACGCCCTAGCTCTTGCCGCCGGCGAAATTCAGGAATTTTTCGGGGCTGATGCGCAGCGCTGCGCCGGTCGGGCAGGCGCGCACGCATGCCGGGCCCGACTTGATGTCCATGCACATGTCGCACTTGACCGCCTTCTTGACGGCAGTGGACTTGTCCTTGCCGACGGTGCCCGCCTTGGGCGATGCAGTGCCGGGTTCATGCCCCAAGCCGGTCAGCAACCAGGCCCACAGGCTGTTGATGCCGCGCTTGGTCGCCAGTGGCGCCATCTGGATCACGCCGTAGGGGCAGTTCTTCTCGCAGTTGCCGCAACCGATGCAGGCATCGGTGAGGTAGACCTCGCCGTTGGGCGATCGGTGGATGGCATCCGGCGGGCAGTCCTTCATGCAATGCGGATGCTCGCAATGGCGGCAGGAGGTGGGCACATGCAGGTTGTCGAAGGTCGGGCCGGCCTCGAGGTCGAGGCGGGAGGTGCCGAAATGGGTATCTGCGCAGGCCTTCTCGCACAGGTCGCATCGCACGCACAGCGACTCGTCGATCAGCAGCACGTCGGTCGCCTCGCCCACGCCCTGCTTGAGCAGGAACGAGATCAGGTTGCCCGAGCGCTGGTTCGACTCCATCGCTTCGTTGGCCTGCAAACGCAACAGGTATTTGTCGTCGAGTTCGTCGCGCAGGCCGGTGTTGGCCGCCAGCATATCGGTCACCTTGCCCGCTTCGAGCACGATGGCCTCGGTTGGTACCGCGGCGCGCACGGTGGCCGAACGCGGCGCATTGAGCATCAGCGCCATCTCGCCGACATAGTTGCCCGCGGACACATAGGACAGCACCACGTCGCGCCCGCCCAGGTGGCGCGACACCATGACCGAACCCTTGCGGATCAGGTACAGGCCGTCGGGCTTGTCGCCCTCTTTGAACAGCGCGTCGTCCGCCTTGTACTTGCGGATCTGCGAGTCCTCGATCAGTCGGTTGAGCTGATCCTCGGTGACGTCGTCGGCCACGTATTTGCGCACCGCACGGCGCAGCGCGACCTGATCGAGCTCGCGCCGCACCGCATCCACCGAGGCCAGCACGCGCAGCATGGTGCGGCCGGGCGTCTCAATCAGCATGCAGCCTTCGCCGGCACGCACCTTGGCCGAGCGTCGGCGTCCCGAGATCAGTCCCATCTCGCCAAAGAAATTGCCAGCGCCCAGCATGATCGCCTTGGCCTGCGGGTCCGCATCCGAGCCCTTGACCCGTACCTCGCCACGCAAGATGCTGAAGATCGCCGGGCATGTTGAAAGGGGTCTGGCGGTACCAGACATAGGCGCCTATCCCCAGCACGCACAGCGCCACTGCCAGTTTGAGGTATCGGTGGTTTCTGAACTCCAGAAAGCTGCGGTGTCGCATACTGTGGGGGGGTCCTCGATATGCGGCACGATCGGGCCTGCCGTGCAATTCCTCGCCCCAAGAAGCCAGCGCGCTACCGGGGCATTGAACGGTCAATGACCGTTACAAAATTTTATTCTAACGGCCGGCTCGCAAAATCCTGCCGAATCCAGACATTGCGCCGCCGCGGCCTGCCCAGGTGTTGCAATCAGGCGCCAAAACGCAGCTCCTGGAATTCGTTCCAGAAACGCGCCTCCTGGGTGGTCGCGAAGTTGATGCGCATCAGCGTACTGGGCTGGCGCTGGGCATGGAACAGGGCACCGGGGGCCAGCAGGTAACCCCGATCGAGCATGCGCTGCGCCAGTGCGTCGGTATCGACGCCGGTATCGACCCAGCCAAACAGGCCGGCGGGCTCGGCGGCGAAACGGCAACCGGCCTGCAAGGCCAGCGTCACGCTGCGCGCACGCGCCTGCTCCAGCCGGGCCCGGATGCGCTGCGCATGGCGGCGCAGTTGACCCTGGTCGATGCACCAGGCCAACGCCTTTTCCAGCAGGGCCGGCGTGGTCAGCGTGGCCAGCAGCTTGGTATCCAGCAAACGCTCGACCAGGCCAACGGGTGCCGCAAGATAACCCACTCGCCAGTTCGGCGCCAGGATCTTGGCAAAGCCGCTGACGTAGATGGTGCGCTGCAGGTTGTCCAGCGCACAAAGACGAGTCGCCGACTCGGGCGCGATATGGCTGTAGGTGTCATCTTCGACAATGTGGAACTGGTACCGGTTGGCCAATTGCACGATGCGGTGCGCACTGGCTGGCGTCAGGCAATAGCCGGTTGGGTTGTGCAGCACACTGACGCTGACGAACAGCTTGGGCTGGTGCAGTTCGCAATAGCGCGCCATGACCTGCAGGTCGGGACCGTTTTCGCCCCGCGGCACCGGCAGTACCCGCATGCCCAGCGCCTCCAGTCGCGCGAATTCAATCGCCCAGCCCGGCTCCTCGACCATCACCGGGTCGCCGGCCCGCAGCAGCGTGCGGCTGACGATATCGAGCGCATGGGTGGCACCGACCGTGGTGATGATCTGCCCGATCGCGGCCTGAATGTTGATGCCGGCCAGTTTGGAGGCCAACGCGCGGCGCAGACCGATGTCGCCCGCCGGCTCGCCGTACTGCAGCGAAAACGACTGCAGTGACCGACTCGTCGTCACCCGGCGCACTGCCGCGTGCATGAAGCTGGACTCCAGCCAGTCGGGCGGAAACACGCCCATGCCCGGTTGCGGCTTGTCGTTGACCGTATGGAACATGCCCCGGATCAGTGCCGCCGCGTTCACCGGCGCACGCCGGGACGGCATGGCCGGATGGCCGTCCGACGCCGCATCCAGCGTGCGCGCGGCTCCACCAAGGTTGGCGTCGGCTCCCGCTTCGCGCACGAAAAAACCCCGGTTGCGCCGCGCGTCGACCAGGCCCTGGGCAGACAGTCGGTCGTAGGCGGCGACAACCGTGGACGGGCTGACCGCATGCTGCTGCGCACACTGGCGCACCGAGGGCAGGCGTGCGCCTGGAGCCAGCAGGCGGGTCCGGATACGGTCGGCAAATCGTTCGGTCAGTTGTTCGGTCAGCGACTGGCCGGCGGTTTTCATCAGCATGGCGGTTGTCCTTGTGTCGTGCGTCCCGTCTGTACTGTTGGCGTGACCGGTACAGATCCGCGTCAAGCCCGCACAACTGTACCGATTGTGTACTGGTATTGGAGACTACAGTAGGCGCCATCCGCTGACAAGTCCTTCCTCTGCGCGTCGCCCTTCCCCATCCCCGTACCAAGCACGCATGAACGCGACCGAACTCACCGCCCTGCTGGCCTTTTGTACGGCCGTGAGTTTCACGCCCGGGCCCAACACGATGCTGGCTACCGCGCTGGCAGCCAACCATGGCCTGAAGCCGGCACTGCGCTTTTGTCTGGCGGTGCCCGCCGGCTGGACGCTTCTGATGCTGGCCTGCGGGCTGGGTCTGGGCGCGCTGATCCTGAGTGTGCCGGCGCTGCGCTGGGGCGTGAAACTGGTCGGGATCGCCTACATGGTCTGGCTGGCCTGGAAACTGGCCAGCGCGTCGCAACTGGCAAGTGTCGACACCGCGCGGCTGAACATCGGGTTCTGGGGCGGCGTCGGCCTGCAGTTCGTCAACATCAAGGCGTGGATGCTGGCCCTCACGCTGACCGCCGGCTGGGTTGTCAGCGCGGCCGGTCAGCCGGCGTCCAATCCGGGCGAACGGCTGGCCATCATCTGCGCGCTGATGGTGCTTTTCGCGTTCACCAGCAACTTCAGTTACGCGCTGATGGGCTCGATGCTGCGCCAGGTGCTGGCCCAGGGGAACCGGCTGCTGTGGTTCAACCGCGGAATGGCCCTGGTGCTGCTGGTCACGGCGGCCTGGATGCTCTCGGTATGAAGGACGAGACGCGCGGTCTGTGGCTGGGCTTTTTGGGCGTGCTGCTGTTCGCCGTGACGCTGCCCATGACCAAGCTGGCCACCGGATCTGCCAGTGCGCCGCAACTCTCGCCGCTGTTTGTGACCTTCGGGCGCGCCGCGGTGGCCGGCCTGCTATCGGTCGTCTACCTGCTGTGCACCCGAGGACAGCGGCCGCGCGGTGGGCAATGGCGGGCGCTGGCATTCACCGCCTGTGGGGTGGTGGTAGGGTTTCCGCTGTTTCTGGCGCTCGGCTTGCGCCATGTCGAGTCGGTGCATGCGTCGGTGGTGATCGGCATCTTGCCGCTGGCTACTGCGGTGGTGGCCAGCCTGTGGCTGCGCCAGCGACCCAGCGTCGGCTTTTGGTTGTGTGCGGTTGCGGGCTCCGCACTGGTCGGCGCATTCGTGCTGCTGCGCTCGGATGCGGGCAATACCGGCGCCCGGTGGGCCGACCTGCTGCTGCTGCTGGCCGTGCTGAGCGCAGCCTTTGGTTATGTCAGCGGCGGCCAGTTGACGCCGCAGCTGGGCGCCGAGCGGGTGATCTGCTGGGTGCTAGTGATCAGCCTGCCGCTGACCTTGCCGGTGATGCTGCTGGCCTGGCCCGGTGCGCCGGTATTGCCCAGCGCCTGGATGGGTTTTGCCTATGTCGCGCTGATATCGATGTGGATCGGCTTTTTTGCCTGGTACCGCGGCCTGGCGCTGGGCGGCACGGTACGGGTGAGCCAGGTACAACTGGTGCAGCCGTTCCTGAGCATGCTGTTTTCGGTGCCGCTGCTGGGCGAGTCACTGGACCTGATGACGGTCGGTTTCTCGATCGCGGTGATTGCCACCGTGTTCATCGGCAAGAAAATGCCGGTGCAATCCATCCGCGCCGGGGCGCCCGTTGCAGCGCCAGCATTGACAACTCCCAAGGCAAACCCATGAAAACCTCGATTGCCCAGGCGCAGGCGCAACTGCCCGGCGCCCCGACCGCGCTGTACCCGGACGGAGCGCCGTCCGTCACCGTGCTCGCGCACGGCAGCATGCAGCTCAAGTGGTTCACGCCGGCCATCAATCCGGATGGACGCGATCGCCAGTTGCCGCATACCCAGGATGAGCTGTACCTGGTGCATGCCGGCAGTGGCGAGATCGTCATCGATGACCAGCGCCATGCGGCGGCGCGGGGCGATGCTTTTTTTGTGGCCGCAGGCCATCAGCACCGGTTTGAACACTTCACACCGGACTTTGCGACCTGGGTCGTCTTTTATGGCCCGCAAGGAGGAGAAAAACCATGACCCCATCCAACCCACGCCACGGCCGCAACACGCCCTGGACCCTGGCGCGCCGCGCCGCGCGCATGAATCCGTCGGTGATCCGCGAAATCCTCAAGGTCACCGAACAGCCCGGCATCATCAGTTTCGCCGGCGGCCTGCCCTCGGCCAAGACCTTCCCGGTCCCCGAGTTCGCCCGCGCCTGTGCCACTGTACTGCGTGACGATGCCCACGCCGCGTTGCAATATGCCGCCAGCGAAGGCTATGCACCGTTGGTGCGGATGGTGGCCGACATGCTGCCCTGGGACGTGGACCCGGCGCGCGTGCTGATCACCACCGGCTCCCAGCAGGGGCTGGACCTGGTGGCCAAGGTGCTGATCGACGAGGGCAGCCGTGTGCTGGTCGAGACGCCGACCTATCTGGGTGCGTTGCAGGCCTTCGCGCCCATGGAGCCCGCCATCGTGAGCGTGGGCAGCGACGATCAGGGCCTGCAGATCGACGCTTTGCGCGCCCAATGCCGCGCCGGCGCGGCGCCGCGGTTTCTGTATGTGCTGCCCAATTTTCAGAACCCGACCGGCCGCACCATGAGCGACGAGCGGCGCACCGAACTGGTGGCGGCGGCCGCCGAACTCGGCCTGCCGATCGTCGAGGACAACCCCTACGGCGACCTGTGGTTCGACCAGCCTCCGCCGTTGCCGCTGACGGCCCGCAATCCCGACGGCTGCATCTACCTCGGTTCGTTCTCCAAGGTGTTGGCACCAGGCCTGCGGCTGGGGTTCCTGGTCGCGCCGGCGGCGGTTTTTCCGAAACTGCTGCAGGCCAAGCAGGCGGCCGATCTGCACAGCCCCGGCTTCAACCAGCGCATGATCGCCGAGGTCATGAAGGACGGTTTTCTGGAGCGCCATATCCCGACCATCCGCGCCCGCTACAAGGCCCAGCGCGATGCGATGCTGGCGGCGCTGGAGCGCGAGATGCCGGCCGGCGATGACAGCGATCCGGACAACCGCGTCGTCTGGAACAAGCCCGCAGGCGGCATGTTTCTGTGGGTGCGCCTGCCCCGGGGCATGGATGCGGTCGAGCTGCTGCAAAAGGCGCTCGCCCGGGGCGTGGCGTTCGTGCCGGGCCTGGCCTTCTTTGCCGACCATCCCGATCCACGCAGCCTGCGGCTGTCGTTCGTGACGCCCAGCGTCGAGGAGATCGAACGCGGCGTCGCCGCATTGGCCGCTGCCGTGCGCGAGTCGATGCCCGTCGCGGCCTGACAGGCAAGCTGCCAGGGAGACAGCAATGAAGATCTGGGGTCGGCTGAGTTCGATCAATGTACGCAAGGTGGTGTGGGCGGCGCAGGAGACAGGCGCCGCGTTCACCCGGGTCGACGCCGGCGCCGGCTTTGGCATCGTCACGACACCACCCTACCTGCAGCTCAATCCCAACGCCCTGGTGCCGACCCTGCAGGACGCTGGCCTGTGCCTGTGGGAATCGAACGTCATCGTGCGCTACCTGGCCAACCAGTACGGTGCGTCCGGCCTCTTGCCCGCCACCGTGGCGCAGCGCTTTATCGCCGAACAATGGATGGACTGGCAGCAGACCACGTTCAACGGGGCCGGTCGCGGCGCCTTCATGCAACTGATCCGTACCGCGCCCGAACAGCGCCGCGCCGACCTGATCGACCAATCCGTTGCCCAGACCGAGCCCTTGCTGGATCGGATGGACCGCCACCTGGCGCGATCGGCCTTCATGGCCGGCGAGCGTTTCAGCATGGCCGACATTCCGCTGGGCTGTGAATTGCACCGCTGGTATGGCCTGCCGCTGGCGCATCCCCGACGTGCCCACCTGCAGCGTTGGTATGACGCACTGCGTGCTCGCCCGGCCAGCGTGGGCGTACTCGACCAATCACTCACCTGACGGACCCCGCCATGATCCAACGTCCCTTCCAGCAGATCGATGTCTTCACTGCCACACCCTACCTGGGCAATCCGGTGGCCGTGGTGTTGCAGGCCGACGGCCTGGACGACGCCGCGATGCAGCGATTCGCCCGCTGGACCAACCTGTCGGAAACCACCTTCCTTCTTGAACCCAGCGATCCCGGGGCCGACTACCGGGTGCGCATCTTCACACCGGGCGGCGAACTGCAGTTTGCCGGCCATCCGACGCTGGGCAGCTGCCATGCCTGGCTGGCAGCGGGCGGCAAGCCAGCATCGGACGATGGCATCGTGCAGCAGTGCGCCGTGGGCCTGGTGCGGATTCGCCGCGACGGCGCGTTGCTGGCATTTGCTGCGCCGGCACTGCGCCGCGCGGACGTCGACGCAACAGCGCGCGCCTCGGTAGCGGCGGCGCTCGGTCTCACGCCAGCGCAGATCATCTCTGCGCAGTCGCTGGACAACGGCACCGCCTGGCTGGGCCTGCTGCTGGACGACCCGGCCACGGTCGCCGGACTAGCGCCCGATTTCGCTCGGCTGGCGAACGCGGCGCACAAGGTCGGCGTGGCGGCCGTTCACGGCAAGTCCATTCCCGCCGGTGACGACGCCAGTCTGGTGGTGCGCGGATTCGCTCCGCACCTGGGCATCAACGAGGACCCGGTCACCGGCAGTCTGAACGCCAGCCTGGCCCAGTGGCTTATCGCCGATGGCCATCTGCCCAAGCACTATGTGGCGGCGCAAGGCGCCAGCATGGGCCGGGCCGGTCGGGTCTCGATCGACACCGATTCTGTCGGCCAGGTCTGGGTCGGCGGCCAGGCGGTGACCTGTGTCAACGGTACGGTGCAGATCTGACGCCACCTGCGCGGCGCCGGTCGGTTGATGCGGCACAGGCCGATCTCCGGGATCGCCCGATGCTTGATCATGACGGACGCAAATATCCGCCTTGCCTACGCGATGGATCGCAACATCCATTCAGCAAGGCGCCGGCCATCGACCCGGCCTCCCCGGTTGGTAGGGCCCGGGCCGACGCGGGACGCGGTGCGCTACATTGCGGCATGGACCTTCCCTCGTTGCACGACATCGAAGCGGCGGCGCAGATCGTGTACCGCGCAATGCCGCCCACGCCTCAATACCGCTGGGCATTGTCGAGCCAGCGCCTGGGCACCGACTGTTGGCTCAAACACGAGAACCATACGCCGGTGGGTGCTTTCAAGATCCGCGGCGGATTGACATTTTTCGAAGACCTGCGCCAGCGCGGTGCGTTGCCTCCCGCCGTCATCAGCGCCACCCGTGGCAACCATGGACAAAGTGTGGCCTGGTCCGCGCGCGCGCACGGCCTGCCTTGCAGCATCGTCGTACCGGTTGGCAACTCGATCGAAAAAAACGCCGCAATGCGGGCGCTGGGCGCCGAACTGGTGGAGTACGGCGACGACTTCCAGGCCAGCCGCGAGCATGCGCTGGCCCTGGCCGCTCGCTCGGGCGCGATGATGGTGCCCAGTTTCGACATCGGCCTGGTGCGCGGTGTGGCCACCTACTGGTGGGAGTTCTTCAAGGCCGTGCCGCAATTGGACATCGTGTATGCGCCGATTGGTCTGGGTTCGGGTATTTGCGCTGCGGTCGCCGCGAAGTTGGCGCTGGGGCATCCAGTGCGTATCGTCGGCGTCGTCAGCAGCCATGCCACGAGTTACGCCGACTCGCTGGCTGCCGGCCGGGTCGTGCCGGCGCCGGTGCACACCGGGCTGGCCGACGGCATGGCGTGCCGCGTCGCCGAGCAGGATGCACTGGACACGCTGGCCGGCAGGCTCGACCATGTCGTGCAGGTTGGCGACAACGCAGTGGCGCAGGCGATGCGCGCGCTCTACATCGACACCCACAACGTCGCCGAGGGCGCCGGTGCAGCCGGATTCGCTGCGGCGATGCAGGAACGCGATCGCAACCGGGGCCTGGTGGTTGGCACGGTCATTTCCGGTGGCAACGTGGACAGTGCCATGATGGCGCGGGTGCTGGGCGGCGCCAGCGCGTGAAATACCTGCAGGCCTATCCCCAAACGCTGCAGGACCAGGCCCGCGCGTTGCTGGACGCCGGCACACTGGGCGCCGTGTTGGAAAGCCGCTACCCGCAAGGCCATGCCATCCGTACCGACAGCGCACTATACGACTACGTGACCGGGCTCAAGAACCGCTTCCTGCGCGGCGCGCCACCGGTATCCAAGGTCGCCTTCGACAACAAGCTGCAGGTGGTCGCGCATGCACTGGGCACCCACACCACGGTGTCGCGGGTGCAGGGCAGCCGGCTCAAGTCCACGCGCGAGATTCGCATCGCCGCGCTGTTCCGGCACACGCCACTGGCATTCCTGCGCATGATCACGGTGCATGAACTGGCCCATTTGAAGGAACGAGCCCATGACAAGGCCTTCTACCAACTGTGCTGCCATATGGAGCCCGACTACCATCAGGTCGAGTTCGACCTGCGGCTGTACCTGACCCAGTTGGACTGGGCCGCACGCCAGGGCGCAGGGACGGTCGACAGCGGGGCAACGCCAGCCGCGGCGAACTGAGCCGGAACTGCGCCGGCCGAACCCCAGGCTCTGCCAACTGGCAGTCGGCAGTCGAGCTATCGCCGCGGCACAGCCAGGCACACACTACCATCCAGTACCGATGCGTCTACAAAAGCCAAACACCGGGCACGCAACCGCAGCTGCGCCAGCAGACCCGGATCCGGTCTGCGAAGGTGCGCCGCCGGCGCGACCGTTGACGCGACCCCTGCGCTGGCTGCTCTGGCTCATCGGCAGCCTCGCCCTGGGCCTGGGGCTGATCGGCGTCGTATTGCCGGGGCTGCCCACGACACCCTTCGTGTTGCTGGCCGCGGCCTGTTATGCCCGGGCATCGCCGCGCCTGCACCAGCGCATGCGCGAGAATGCCTGGATCGGCCCGATGCTGCGCGACTGGGAGCGCCATCGCAGCCTGAGCCGACGCGTCAAGACAATCGCGCTGGTCTCGATGCTCGTCATGATCTCCGTCTCGGTGTGGACCTTTCGTGCCCAACCGCTGGTGCAGGTCATGCTGGTGCTGACGGGACTGCTGGGCGCCTGGGTTGTCGGATGGTGGATTCCGACCCGCGGCGCCGACGCCAAACCGCGCTAACCGGTCGCCGCGGCGCCTGCACTGGCACGCGCAGCTGTTTCGCGGTTACGGCGGCTCGCTGCTGGACTACAACCGGCGCCGGACCGTGCTCAGCCTGGGCCTGAGTCTGGTGGATCTTTAGCCTTGCCGAAACGGCCGCGGCGCCGGTGCGCCTTGGCCTGCCCGTGCCTGCCCGTGCCTGCCCGTGCTTATGCGCCGCGGCTACGGGTCACTGGCGCGACTGACTGCGGCGCGGCCTGTACGCACAATCGACCCATGGGCACGCTCTACCTCGTACGTCACGGCCAGGCTTCATTTGGCGCTGACGATTACGACCAACTCAGCGAACTGGGCGTGCGACAGAGCCGAAGGCTGGGCCAATACCTGGCGCATAAGCAACTGCGCTTCGAGGCCGCCATCACCGGCAGCCTGCGCCGGCACCGGCAGACCTGGGACGGCATTCGCGACGGCGCCGGCCTGAACCTGGACGCACGGGATTTCCCCGCACTGAACGAATACGACAGCGCCGCCGTCATCGAGACGGTTCACCCCCGCGCGCTGGAGAAACCGGATTCGCCGGAAAAATACCGGCACCATTTCCGCTTGCTGCGCGATGGACTGACCCAGTGGATGAATGGCGTGGTCAGCCCGCGCGGCATGCCAAGCTACGCCGATTTCGTCGATGGCATCTGGCAGGTGCTGGAACATGTGCGCAAGAACCATGATGGCAACGTCCTGCTGGTATCGAGTGGCGGGCCGATCTCGACCGCCGTGGGGCAGATACTGGGCACATCACCGGAGACTACGATCGCACTCAATATGCGCATCCGCAACAGCGCGGTGACCGAATTCGCATTCAACCCGAAACGCCATACCTTGCTGACCTTCAACACGCTATCGCATCTGGACGATGCGGCGTATCGGGACTGGGTGACCTACACCTGACACCCTGCCGCCTTACGCGCAACGAGACCACGCCATGCCTGATCCTTCCTCCCCGCGCGGGCCCTTGTCCGGCCGCGTCGCACTGGTAACCGGCGCCAACACCGGCATTGGACTGGTGACCGCGCGCGAACTGGCACGCCAGGGTGCGCGGCTGTTCATCAGCTGCCGCAATGCGGCATCCTCACAGGCGGCGCAGCGGCAAATACGCACCGACAGCGGCAACCCCCAGGTAGAGACATTGCAGATGGACCTGGCTGACTTTGCCTCCGTGCGTGCCTGTGCGCGGACCTTCCTGGCCCGGGGCCTGCCGCTGCACTTGCTGGTCAACAACGCCGGCATGGCCGGATCGCGCGGCTTGACGGCATCCGGCTTCGAGCTCGCATTTGGCGTCAACCATATGGGGACCTTCCTGTTCACGCATCTGCTACGTGAGCGCATCGTGGCGTCGGCGCCGGCGCGCATCGTGACCGTCGCCAGCCGGGCCCACTTCCGTGCCACCGGCCTGGACTGGGACGCACTGCGCCAGCCCACGCGCAGTCGTACCGCGATTGCGGAGTACAGCAACTCCAAGCTGGCCAATGTATTGTTCAGTGCCGAGTTGGGTCGTCGTCTGGCGGGCAGTGGGGTGAACACCTATGCGCTGCATCCCGGTGTGGTGGCATCCAACATCTGGCGCGCCGTGCCATGGCCTATCCGCCCGCTGATGAAGCTGCGCATGATCTCCACCGAAGAGGGCGCGGCCACCTCGTTGTACTGTTCCACGTCACCCGCCGTGGCCCGGGATACCGGACTGTATTACGACCAGTGCAAGCCGCGCACGCCCAGCGTCATGGCCCGCGATACCGACCTTGCCGCGCAGCTATGGCTGCGCAGCGAAGCCTGGACCGGGTAACGCCGCCTACCCAGGCTGCGACAGTCAACCCGCACGTCCGGCGGGACAACGCAATGGCTATTGCAACGACGAACCGATGCGACCATTGGCCAGTAGCTGCCTGAAAGCCTCGCCTGCCAGCGGGCGCGCAAACAGATAACCCTGCTGCGTAGCGCAACCGAGCCTGAGCAGGTAGCTGGCCTGCTCGATCGTCTCGACGCCTTCGGCGACCACACGCAGGCCGAACTCCCGTCCCAAAGCGATGATGGATGCGGCGATCGCGCCATCTCGTCCACCGCGCCATACATCGGTCACGAACGAGCGATCGATCTTGAGCTCGTCGATCGGAAACCGGCGCAGATAACTCAGCGATGAATAGCCGGTACCGAAATCGTCGAGCGACACGCCAAAGCCCATCGCGCGCAAGGTGTCAAGCAGGGCGACGACACGCTCGGCGTTGTCCATCAGCAAGGACTCTGTCACCTCCAGCATCAGCACATGCAGCGGCAGCTGGTGGCGTTGCAACAGGGCACTCAGGTGGGCCGGCAACTGGTCGCTGGCAAAACTCGGGCTGGCCATATTGACTGACACCGGGATCTCCGGCAAGCCCTCGCGCCGCCAGCGGGCCAGGTCGGAACAGACCGTCTCCAACACCCAGTCGGTCAAGGCCAGAATCTGACCCGACTCCTCTGCCAGAGGGATGAAATCCCCCGGGGGCAACAGGCCTTGGACCGGATGCAGCCAGCGCACCAGCGCCTCGGCGCCAACGATCATGCCATCCGCGGCATTTACCTTGGGCTGGTAGTGCAGCAGCAACTGGCCTTCGGCAATGGCCCGGCGCAATTCGCCTTCGCGCACCAGCCGGGCGCTGGCCCGTTCGTTCATGGCCTCGTCGAAGAACCGGTGCTGCGAACGCCCCACCGATTTGGCCGCGTAGACGGCCTGTTCGGCGCATCGGGTCAGGCTGGCGATATCGGCGGCATCGCGCGGAAACAGCGCAATGCCGACACTGGCCGTGAGCACGAGTTCCCCGTCGTTGGCGGTGACCGGCACCGATATCGCTCGCAACAGTCTTTCTGCGACTGCGCCGGCCTGCTGGTCATCGCCGATGTCGACCAGCAGCAAGGTAAACGCATTCGCGCCGACCCTCGCAAACACCGACTCGCTGGCCATGCGGCCGGTAAATCCCAGGTCCGCCGTGCGGATAGAGGACTGGATCCGCTCGGCCAGCGTCACCAGCACTGCATCGCCCGCCACATGGCCCACCGCGTCGTTGACCGATTTGAAGCGGTCGATATCCAGGTGCATCAATGCACAACTGCTGCCCAGCCGGCGCGATCGCTCCAGCGAGGGACCCGTCAACTTATCGAAGAACGCACGATTGGGCAATCCGGTCAGGCTGTCATAGCGGGCAAGCCGGTTGATGCGCTTTTCCGCCTCGACGCGTTCGGTGATGTCCTGTGTGATGCCTTCCACTGCAATCTGGCGCCCTGCGCCATCAAGCACGGCGCTGGCCTGTTCATGCACGGTACGCACCGCTCCGTCAAGACGATCGATCTTGAAAGTGATCTGGTAGGCGACTCCTTCCTCGCGTGCAATGCGGCGCATGGCCTGCACCGTGGCCCGGTCCGGCGCACAGACGCGCTCCAGGAAGGCCTCTTCGGTCTTGCACGCAAAGGCGTGTTCTTGGCTACCGAATATCCGCGCCAGCTCTGGCGAACAATCCAGCTGACCGCCGTCAACTGCGATCTCCCAGCTTCCCATATTGGCGATGACCTGCGCGCGTTCGAGCCGATCGCGGCTGCGCATTGCAGACTCCACGGCCAAACCCGCACGCAGCGAGTACCGCACCCGATGCGACAACAAGGTCCAGTTGATCGGCTTTGAGATGAAGTCGGTCGCACCGGCACGATAGGCCAAGTCGATCGAGGCCGTGTCATTGAGCCCCGTGAGCATCAATACGGGCACCCGGGCGCCTCGGGGCAGGCGCCGGATCATGGTGCAAACATCGTAGCCATCGATGTCGGGCATCATCACGTCCAGCAACACCAGTTCGAACGGCTTGCTCTCGAACATGGCCAGTGCCGCTGCACCACCGTCGGCCTCGGCAACCGTAAAACCCGCATGGCGCAGGGTCCGGGCCGCCATACCGCGCATCAGCGGGTCGTCGTCGACGATCAGCACGCGGGCCCCGATTAACTCGGCCTCAGTCATCGTCATGACGCGATCTCCACGGGAGTACGCGGTGCCTCGGCCGCATGCGCTGCGCTGCCCGGACCCGTCCAGCGCGCTATGGTTGCGTTCAAGCTGTTCGCCAGCACCGGCTTGGTCAGGAAATCATTCATGCCGGCGGCCATGCACGCCGCGCGGTCCTCGGCAAACGCGTGGGCCGTCAGTGCCACGATCGGCACCTGGCGTGCGCGCTCGCCGGCAGCGCCAGCGCGAATGCGCCGGGTCACTTCGAGCCCGTCCATGTCGGGCATCTGCCAGTCCATCAAAACCAGCGCAAATGCCTGCACCCGCAGTGCCGCCAAGGCAGCATGGCCATCGACCGCCAGGCTGACCCTGTGACCGGCGTGCTCCAGCATCCGGCTGACAATCGTGCGGTTCAACGCATCATCCTCCACCACCAGGATATGGGACGGGGCCAATGGGTTCGTCCCGACCGCGGCGCCAGGTGCAGGGTCAGGTGCAGACCGCGCATCTGGCCGCACCAGCCGACTGGCCAATGCCGAGCGCAGGACCGGCTTGACGACGCTGCGGGACAACGCCGGCCCGTTATCCGACAGCGCAACATCCAGCGATTCGGCCCCCGACATCCCGATGATCCGGTCGCGCGCCAGACATTGCCGTGCGAGCTGCAACACGGGTTGTGAGCGCGGGGTGTCGATGCAAACCAGCAACCAGGCGTTGTCTGCGTTCCTGTCGATGCCATCGCACCACGCACGCAGCGTCGCCAAATCGTCACAGCGCATCACCTCGTGGCCCATACGCTCCAGCAACGCTCGCAGGGCATCCGCACTGGGCAGATGGGGTTCGAAATATGCGATGCGGCACGGTGGCTCCACTGGTTCATCGGCGCCCCGGTGCGCCGGGGGCAAGGCCAGCTGCAGCGTGAACACCGAACCTTGACCCGGGTTGCTGGCCACCGAAACATGGCCTCCCAGGGATTCGACCAACTGGCGCACGATGGCCAGCCCGAGGCCACTGCCACCAAACCTGCGCACGGCGCTGTCATCAGCCTGGCGGAACGGCTCGAACACGTGCTCCAAGGCGTTCGGGCTGATCCCGATCCCGGTATCGCTGATCGCAATGCGCACGTCAAAGGGTGCTGCTGCCTGATTCACCCGGACCACGATGTCGCCGCCGGGGGTGAACTTCACCGCGTTGCCCAGCAAATTGAGCAGCGCCTGGCGCAGCGCAGCGGCGTCCCCATGGCGCCAGGCCGGCAATCGGGGGTCGACGATGCAGGCCAGGTGCAGGCCCTTGGCACGCGCCGCCAAACCGGCGGTCGCCAGCGCCGCGTCGATGCAATCGAACAGGTGAAAGTCCTGCTGCTCGCGCTGGAACTCGCCCGCCTCGATGCGCGACAGGTCCAGGATGTTGTCGATCAGTCCCAGCAGGTTGGTGCCGCTGCGCTGTATGGCGTCGACCAGTTGTTCCTGCCGCTGTGGTTCGCGTTCGCCGGCGCGCAGCAACTGTGCGGCGCCGATCACGGCATTGAGCGGGGAGCGCAGTTCGTGGCTCATGTTGGCCAGGAACCGGGACTTGGCGTGGGACGCCGCCTCGGCCCGTTCACGCGCGGCGCTGGTTTCCGCAATGGATTGCGAAAGTCGCAATTTGGTCTCGATCAAGGAGCGGGTCGCGGCGCTGGAGGCGCGCCCGACAATCATCAGCGACACCATGCCGGCAAACACCACGGCCGCTGCCATGCGTTCCACGCTGCCTCCGGTAGCGGCCAGTGCCAGCAAGGTCGGCGCCAGCACAGCGCATTGGAAGCTCATCATCGCCACTACCTGCGCCCCCATCGCCGACATGGAAACGGCGCTGACCGCCATCGCCGCCAACACCAGCAACATGGACTCGATCTGACCGGCGGCCGGCATCATCATCACCGGCCCGTATGCCCAGCTCAAACCCGCAGCGACGGCGCCAGCAAGAAACAGTCTCTGCCAGTGCCGATGCGAAACCGCGCCCTGTGGCTTGTTCTGGTACACCTGCCACAACGCATAGCGCAAAACAGAAACAGTCAACAACGCGGCGATCCAGATGATCTTGGAGTCTGACGGAAAAAACGACCAGAACAGCGCAACGAAGACCACACAGACGATCAGGGTCAACACGACGCTCTGGCGCAGACGACCAAACGCCATGTCCAGCAGCGCTTGATCCACGGCCCGGCGCAACGCCTCGAGGTCCGGCAATGGCTTGCCCTCCCCGTCGAGTACCGGCATGTCGGTGCTTGGCATCATGCGTGCAGTCCATTCTCGCTGCTGGTCGCCGGGCCCGGGCCCTGCCAGGCGTGTTCAAGTCGCAACCAGGCGTTTCGCAACTGCAACGTCCAGTCCACCTGGCCGCGCTGGCCGGCGCGCAACAATGACTCGAAGGCCGATGCCAGTCCCGACAGTTCTCGCGCGCCCACCTGCGCACTGGACGACTTGAGCGTGTGCAGCGCGCGCAGCAATGCGGATGCGTCGTCCTGCTCCAGCGCCTGTTCGATGTCGGCCAGGTTGCGTGAACCGGTATCTTCAAACAGCCGGCGCATTTCTTCGGCGAATTCTGGCTGACTGCCATCTGCCACCATGGGTAATGCCGCCAGTATCGAAGGGTCGAACACGGGCTGACCCAGAGCCTGCCCGTGTGGCGACAACGCTTCGTCATCCTTTTCGGACAATGGCGCAGACAGGGGTGGCGACGCCAGGTCCGGCCCCAGATGGCGCGCGAGGATGTGAGCCAGTAACGCGCCGGTTAGCGGCTTCGTCACATAGTCATTCATGCCGGCATCTATACAGCGCCGACGATCGTCGGCCATCGCGTTGGCGGTGACTGCGATGATCGGAATTTGACCGGTCGATCCCGTCAGTGCCCGGATGCGCGCCGTCGTTTCATAGCCGTCCATCACCGGCATCTGGCAATCCATGAACACCAGCTCGGCGCCGGCCGCATCCAGCATCGCCAGGGCCTGCGCGCCGTTTTCGGCCAGCGCAACCACCATACCCAGCCGCTCGAGCATGGCAACCATCACCTGCTGGTTGATCGGGTTGTCCTCGACCACCAGCACGTGTGCCCTGCGCACCGGCGTGCGGGCCACGACGCCCTGGTGCACAGCAGGGGTCTGCATCATGGCGGCCTCAAAGGGGATGTCGATCCAGAACGTGCTGCCCACGCCTGGCTGGCTTTCCACATGGATCGACCCGCCCAGGAGTTCGAGCAGGTGTTTGCTAATGACCAGCCCCAGCCCGGTCCCGCCGAACCGGCGCGTCGTCGAGGCATCCGCCTGCACAAAGCGCTGGAACAACCTGGGCATTTCGTCTGGCGCGATTCCCACACCGGAGTCTTGCACTCTTACCTGCAGCCAGCTGCGGTCGTCACCCGATGCTGCAGCGATCGCCCGGCAGGACAAGGTGATGCTGCCGCCTACCGTGAACTTGACTGCGTTGCCCAGCAGATTCGTCACGACCTGGCGAAACCGCATCGGGTCGCCCTTGACCCAGGCCGGCACCGCAGAATCCAGGTCAACGACAAATGCCGTAGCACGGGTCAAGGCCAGTTCCCGGTAGACATCGGCGATATCGGTCAAAAGGAGCGCGGGCTCGAAATCCGTGCGCTCGATCATGACCTTGCCTTCCTCGATCTTGGCCAGATCCAGGATGTCGCCCAATAGCTCGTGCAAAGAGCGCGCAGCCAGCGCAATGGCGTTGACAAAGCGGATTTGGTCCGCGTCAAGGCGGGTACCCTGCAACAACTCGGACATGCCCAGAATGCCGTTCATCGGAGTACGGATCTCGTGGCTCATGTTGGCCAGGAATCGTGTCTTGGCCAGATTGGCGTCCACCGCAAGCCGACGGGCCTGTTCGCGCTCGGCAGCCACCGAATCACTTTCCAGCCGCAATCGGGTCATCTCCATCCAGCGCTGGTAGCTGCGCCAGCTTTCCTGTGTCAATACAAGGCCGTAAACGAGGATGCTGCTCAAGACGACCCACCCGTCGCCATACCCGTTCCAGACAGCTGATCCCATGAGCGGCAGCAGCATCGCCAGGAAATTGATCACGGCCGTGCGGAAGCTGCTGATCAGGATGAACACACCGATCGCCGTGATGCACAGGACGCCGGCAAAGAGCAGCGCCCCCAACATGGTCGATTGGGTGGCGGGCAAAAACACGACGGAAATAACGCCCCAGCACAGGTTGTCCAGGACGATCAGGACTTCAAATCGGGCCTGCCAGTAACCGATTCGCTGCACGCGGCGCGGATCGCCTTCAAACCTGCGCGTCTCCATCGCCCGACCGGCACTCACGCCCAGCCGGATTACCAACCAGCCGATAACCCACGCCGGCGCAACCAGACCCCACATGGCGTAGCCGATCACCAGCGAAAAAGCAACAGCGCCGACCTGCGGCAAAGGCGCCAGGCGGTAGATCGTACTGACGCTCTCGTACGCGATCTTTGCCTCGATCGCAGGAGCCAGAGGCGCTGCTACTTGCCGGTCGAACATCGTCGGGCTTGAACGGACAAGACGGCCAACTTGCGATCGCCAACAAGCATGTCGCGCCGCCAGAACGATGGCGTCCCGCTCATGTTGGCGCGCGCCCGCCGCGCACGCATGATCGGCGGCTAGACAACCGGTTGGACAATTCGGGGCAGATCGGAAGCGTATTGATCAACAATTTCCCATACGGACAACGGCGCCTTCGCTGGCCCGCCGGATCAAGGAAGCGACGTGGGGCCTGTCGCGAGAAAGCAACATCCAGTGTATTCCAGGTCCGTGAATCTGCGAAAGCATAACCCGCTTCAGTGTTGCCAAAACGCCAACCGCCGTCGCGACGGTCAATCGCGCAGAGACGAGCGATCAGCGTCGTGCGGCATCCAGCGCGTGCGGCATCCAGCAAGCACGGCGCGGCGCGGCGCGGCGGCAGTCTGTAAGTTCGCTCTGGCCCGCACGACTCATTCCCAGCACGACAGGATGGCCTGCCGTGCGTCGCCAACCCGACCATTGATCCAATCGCACAAGGAGATCCCGTGACCACATCCACCCCCACCCGCTATGCATCCGCCGCGCTGGCCCTCGCATTTGGCGCCGCGATGACCATGGCCGCGGCGCCGGCCGTCGCCCAGTCCGACAAGGAGAAATGCTTCGGCGTCGCGCTCAAGGGCAAGAACGACTGCGCCGCAGGCGCCGGAACCACTTGCGCCGGCACCTCCAAAGCCGACTACCAGGGCAATGCATGGACACTGGTGGCCAAGGGCAGCTGCGAAAAGACCATGAGTAAGACCTCGCCCTCCGGCAGCGGCCAGCTCAAGGCGTTCGACGAGAAAAAGGCCTGACCCGGCGCAGCGCCCTGCCGCATGCCACAGGCCACTGCACCGACACCGCCAGAGCGCAGGTCCGAAGCCGTCGGTGGCGGCGCGGACCGCTTGCCGATGCGCTGCGGCATCGGACTCAAGGGCAGCCATATGGGGCAGGTGCTGCAAGACCTGCCCGACGCGGGCTTCGTCGAGGTCCATGCCGAGAATTTCATGGTCGACGGCGGCCCCTTGCACCATTTCCTGGGCCGCATCCGGGAGCGCTATCCGTTGTCGATCCATGGCGTCGCGCTGTCGATCGGCGGTGAGGCGGCGCTCGATCAGGATCACCTCTGCCGGCTGGCTGCGCTGCTCGACCGATACCAGCCGCAACAATTCTCGGAGCATCTGGCCTGGTCCACCCATGACGGCGTGTTCCTCAACGACCTGTTGCCGCTGCCCTACACCAAGGCCCGCTTGCAGCGGGTATGTGACCATGTCGACCAGGTACAGGCCCGGTTGCGACGCCGCATGCTGCTGGAGAACCCGGCCACCTATGTCGAGTTTGCCGCGTCTTCCATCAGCGAGTCCGAATTCATCGGCAGCATCATCGATCGCACCGGCTGCGGGCTCCTGCTGGATGTGAACAATGTGCATGTCAGCTGCGTGAACCATGGCCGCGACGCCCGCGCGATGGTGCAGGCGCTGCCCCTGGCCGCAGTCGCCGAGATCCATCTGGCTGGATTTGCAGTACAACAGGACGCCAGCGGCGCGCCATTGCTGATCGACAGCCATGGAGCGCCGGTCGCGCCCGCGGTTTGGGAGCTGTACCAGTTCGCGCTGTCCTTGATCGGGCCGGTTCCGACCCTGCTCGAACGCGATAACGACATTCCGCCACTGGGCGTGCTGCTGGCCGAGGCCCGTCAGGCCGACCGGTTGCTGATGGACGCAACGTCGGCGCGACAACGCCTACAAACAGGCCCAACGGATGAGCAGCCAGCACGCGTTTGCGCAAGCCCTGCTTGACCCGCATCGGGCCATTCCGGCCGGCTTGCGCTGCTGGAATGGCTCGGACCCGGCTATCCGGTTCGCGGTGTACCGCAACAATATCGTTGTTGCGCTGGTGGATGCGCTGGCAGACCAGTTTCCGGTCACCGCCGAACTGGTCGGGGAAGAATTCTTCCGCGCCATGGCGCGCGTGTTTGTCCAGCAGCATCCGCCACGCTCGCGATTGATCGCCTTCGTCGGCTCGCCCTTCGCCGATTTCATCGCGTCGTTTCCGCCAGCCCATTCTGTACCCTACCTGGCCGACGTCGCGCGGCTGGAGATGAGCCGTATCCGCGCCTGCCACGCGGCCGATATCGGCGTACTTTCGGCCGATGCCATCGGCAGCACGCTGAGCGTGCCCGAGCAATTGTCACGGGCGACCTTTGTGCTGCATCCGTCAGTGCAGTTACTGTCGTCACCGTTCGCCATTTTTTCGCTCTGGGCAGCGCACCAGGGCGCGTTGGACATCACACAGGTAGACCCCCTGATCGCACAACAGGTGCTGATTTTTCGTGACGGGCTCAATGTCCAGTCACTGCAGATAACCATCGGTGCCTGGCATTTTCTGAGCACATTGCGCACGGGTGCGACGCTGGCGCTAGCCGCAGAAGCCGCAGAAGCGACAGTCGCAGCCGATGCGCAACCGGATGCAGAGTCCCAGGACCCGTTCGACCTGGCTGGCACCATCGCGTTGCTGCTGCGTTATCCCCTCGTCACCCACATGGAGCCCTTGCCATGACATCGCTTGTTTCACACGCGGAACAGACACCCGGTGCTGGTCCGTTCGCCGGCCTGCTCCATAGGATCCATGGCTGGTTGTCGCATATCCCGGACTCGTTGATCGCCGTCGTGGCCCGTTTCTCGATCGCTGCCGTGTTCTGGAAATCCGGCCAGACCAAGATCGAAGGACTGGCGATCGACATCGTGGACGGCGTGTTCACGCCGGGTTGGCCCAGGCTGTCCGAGTCCGCCGTGTTCCTGTTCCAGGACGAATACAAGCTGCCGCTGCTGCCACCCGAACTGGCGGCGCTGGCAGCCGCTGGTGCCGAGCACCTGTTCCCGATCCTGATTCTGGTCGGCCTGGCAACCCGGCTGTCCGCGCTGGCCTTGCTGGTCATGACGGCCACGATCCAGATCTTCGTCTATCCGTCCGCGTATCCGGTCCATGGTGTCTGGGCGGCAGTGCTGCTGTTCCTGATGGCCAAGGGTCCTGGCTGGCTGTCGCTCGACCACTGGCTCTCCCGACGCGGGTAGTGGCCGTTTGGGCCGCCCGGTTACGATTGAAGGGCTAACCATCATCCATACCATGCAGGCCCAGGCATTCATCGCCCGCCACCGGCAAGCGTGGGACGCGCTCTGGCTTTCGCTGGCCGCGCAGTCGCCGGTCGCGGACCTGTTGAACGATCTGAGCACGCGTTACGGCGAGAAGCACCGGCACTACCACACGCTCGAGCACCTGGATGCCTGCCTGCGCCACCTCGCCGACATGCGCGCGCTGGCGCAGCGGCCGGACGAAGTCGCGCTGGCACTGTGGTTTCATGACGCGGTCTACGACATCGGCGCCAGCGACAACGAGCAGCGCAGTGCCGATTGGGCCCGTGCCGCGCTGATGGCAGCCAAAGGCGCACCGGATGCGGCCGCTCGGGTCCATGCGTTGATCCTGGTCACGCGCCACGATCACGCGCCGCAGACACCCGACCAGCGGGTGCTGCTTGACGTGGACCTGGCAATCCTCGGCGCGCCGCCCGCCGTATTCGACGCCTACGAGCAGCAGATCTTGCGTGAGTACCAGGCCGTGCCGCAGGCGGCGTTTCGTAGCAATCGCCGCCGCATACTGCAGTCTTTTCTGGACCGGCCGCGGATCTACCACACCCCGCATTTCCATGACCTGCGTGAAGCCCAGGCGCGGACAAACCTGGGCCGTTCGATCCGGGGGCTTGAGAGCTAGTTCGCGCAGCCTGGGCACTTGCGGCCCTGTTTCCGGGTCGGGCCGTTCCGGTCCATTGGCCAGTCCGCGCTGTTTGGGCTCATCAGACCAGTCGGGCCGTTTTGGCCCATTGCACTCAGCCGGGAAACGCGGGGCGCTCCACCAGTGTGGACAGTGGCAGGCGCGATAACTCGCCCAGCAGCAATGCCAGTTGCTGTGCGGCCGCATCGATCACGGCACGGCCTTTTTCGGCGCTGGCGGCCGACGCGTTGCCGGCGGCGCCCAATTGGTTGACGTCCTGCATCTGCCAGGCAAGGCGCGCGCTGCGCCCGTTGCCCAGGATCGGGAACGCGCTGGCGCGCAACTGCGACGTAGAGGTGAAATCCTGGGCCAGCAGCATGTTGACCCGATCGGGACGCAAGGCCAGCATCATGGAGGTCTCGATGTCTCCGCCATGCACGCCAAATCGCCGCTCGGTCGCATCGAACGGAGCCATCACCGCATCGGACAGCGGCAGGTCATACCAGTTGCTGGAATACACGATAAGGTCATGCCGGGCGCGCAGGTCCCGTGCGACGATGTCCATCATGCCGGCCTGGCCGCCGTGGGCGTTGAACAGCAGCAGCTTGCGAACACCGCACGCTGCCACGCCATCACCAATGTCGGTCCACAGGCTGATCAGCGTCTGCGCGCTGAGCGTCAAGGTGCCGGGAAATCGGGCGTGCTCATTGCTCTTGCCCACCTGTTGCGTGGGCAGCACCAACACAGGCAAGTCCTCGGGCAGCTGCTGCAAGGCGCCCGCCACGATCGCGTCCGCCAGGTCGCTGTCCACGCCCAGCGGCAGGTGCGGTCCGTGTTGTTCGGTTGCGCCGACGGGCAACACCGCCACGACCTGCCCGATTTCGGGCGCAGCGCGCAACTGGGCGAACTGCCGGGTCGTCAGTTCCGCCCAGTATCGAGATGGCAATGGCATGGCGCGATCTTAGCCGCAGCCCGGGACCGACAGAGCGACCCCGGTACGGCCCGCGGCCGACGCGCTGGTCGGAGCGGCAATGGAGGTGTGCAGCCGCGTTGCGCCGGGGACCGGAAAACCGTCGCCTTGGCAACGATGCGACCCTGCGCCAGCGGCGCTACTGGCGCAGCGACGATCCAGCCGGTCAGGACGACGAGCCGCCGCCGTTCAACGTTGCGTCGAGTTCCTTGCATGAGGGCGCGCACACGGTCTGCGACTTGCCGGCTACCTTTCGGGTGCCCATCAGCGAGCGCGGCCGGTGCTTGCCACACATGAAACAGGACATGGTGGCGCCGCCAAACGAAGCCGCCGCCGCGAACGGTGAACCCGAGGCCTTGGACTTGTAGCGCAGGCCGTTGGCCTTGACCGCCGTTTTTGCCTCAGCTTTGGACATGGTTCGGGCTTTCTGTTGGAGTCGTGGGAAAAATGTTCATGGATGCGGTATCGGGTGATCGGACAAAAAAAAACAGGAATGCGGGCAAGCCATCGCGGCTGGGGCTGGAGGATCTGGATCAGATCCTCCGACGCTTGCCGTCTTTTTTTGACAACTACAGGGAATAGGCCACGTCCCGGCAAGCTGCTGCACAGCCTGCAGAACATCGCTCCCCAGCCTGAATCAGGCCGGGCACATCTCTCCTGATGAACCGCTATTTTATCGACTAACGCGGCCGCGGGGCCGAAACACGCTACAGGACCCTGCCCGCTTTCATGTATCGCACGGTACGCGGGCCCGCATTCAAGCCTCCATGCCCGGGTGCGCCTGGCGCAATGCCTGCTCCAGGTCGTCGATCAAATCCTGGCAATGTTCAACACCCACCGATAGTCGCAACAGGTCGGTCGGCACCGGCGAGCCGGCCCCCTCAACACTGGCCCGGTGCTCGACCAGGCTCTCGGTGCCACCCAGCGAGGTGGCGCGTTTCCACACCGCCACCTTGGCCGCGGTGGCGACTGCCGCGGCTTCGCCACCCTGGACCCGGATCGACAGCATGCCGCCAAAGCCGCCCGCCATCTGGCGCGCAGCCACCGCATGCCCCTGGGCCGTGGCCAGACCCGGGTACAGCACCTCCGGCACCAGCGCATGGCCATGGAAGTGCTGCGCCAGTTGCAGCGCCGACACGCTGGCCGCCCGCACCCGCAGGTACAGCGTGCGCATGCCGCGCAACAGCAGCCAGGCCTCGAACGATCCCAGGGTGCCGCCGAGTTGGGCCCGCACCGTGCGGATGCGCTGCCACAAGGCGTTGTCTTCGCGCGCCACCAGCACGCCGGCGATCAGGTCCGAGTGGCCGTTGAGATACTTGGTCGCGGCATGCATGACGATGTCGGCGCCCAGATCCAGCGGGCGCGTCAGCACCGGGCTGGCAACGGTCGAATCCACCGCCAGCACCGCACCGGCGGCATGGGCGATGGCGGCCGTGGCCTCGATATCGGTGATTGTCCACAGCGGATTGGCCGGCGTTTCGATCCACACCAGGCGCGTCTTGCCCGGCCGGATCGCCGCCTGCACTGCCTGCGGATCGGTCATGTCGACCAGTTCGACCTGCAGGCCCCAGTGGGTGGCGAAGTTGAGCAGCCAATTGCGCAGCGACCAGTACATGACCTTGGGTGCCAGCACATGGTCGCCTGGAGCCAGCGCCTGGAACAGCGCGGTCGCAGCGGCCATGCCGGAGGCAAACAACAGGCTGTCGGCGCCGTTCTCCAGTTGCGTGATGACCGCCTGCGCCTGGTCGAACGCCGGGTTATCGGCGCGCGCATAGATCCGCCCCGAGCGGTACTGGTTGTCTTCATCGCGCAGATAGGTCGACGACACATGGATCGGGGGCGTGATGGCGCGGGTCGCGTCGTCGATCCAGCCCAGTGCCTGGGCGGCGATGGTTTCGGGTTTGGCGGTGGTATTGTCCATGGAGCACATTCAATGGAATGCCGGTTTATACCCGGTCTTCGGTTTCGGGCGTGGGCGCGACCGGCACAAGCGCGCCGGCGGCCCGCCCATCGCGGTGCTGCACCTGGCGCTCCTGCAGGCCGGAGCTGTGGCGTTGACCGGGACGTCGCGCCCGAGGCAGCAAGTCACGCAAGGCCTGCGGCCGGGCACGTGCCCCGCTGTGCAGGTAGTCGGCCAGCAGCGCGCTGCGGCAGGTGTCGGCGTCGAGGCCGCGATCAGCGTGCAGATAGTCCATCAACAGGTCGACCAGCATCTCGGGCGTGAGCCCACTGGTCCGTCCGGTACGAGACCACAGCCAGTCGCTGAACGCCAGCATCGCCGCAAACGCCGAGCGCCCTACGGATGGCAGCGCTGCGGTGGGGTCGTTCGGCGGCATGGACGATGCTTCGCCCTTGCCCGGCATACCCAGCAACAGACGCAGGCTGCGCTGGAACCGACCGGAGTTGGCCAGCAAATCCCAATAACGTGCCAGGCGTACAAAGCGCTGCATGTCGGGCGCCGATACGCAGGCGGTCTGGCGCACGGTGTACGGTGGCAGCGGGTCGTAGACCATGCCGTATTCGGCACCAAGGCGGGTGATCGGGGTTCCGCGCAAGCGCTTGAGCACGCCGAGCTGGATTTCGTGCGGGCCCAAAGCCAGCAATTGGTCGAACCCGATGGCGAAACTGTCCATGTCCTCGCCCGGCAGGCCAAAAATCAGGTCCGCATGCAGATGCGCATGGGACGAGGCGACGAGCCAACGCAGGTTGTCCGCGGTGCGCGCATTGTCCTGGCGCCGGGAGATCAGCTGCTGCACCGGCACGCTGAAGCTCTGCACGCCGACCTCGAACTGCAGCGCGCCAGGCGGAAATCGCGCAATCAGGTCCTTGAGCGGCGCGGGCAGATGATCCGGAATCACCTCGAAATGCACGAACACAGGCGGCTCGCCGTCGCCAGGCAGTCGATCCAGGAAGAACTGCAGGATGCGCAGCGCGGCAGAGACCTTGAGGTTGAAAGTCCGGTCGACAAACTTGAAATTGCGCGCGCCGCGCTGGAACAGCCGATCGAGTTCACCCAGGAACCGGTCCGCGTCGAAGGCCCAGGCGGTCTTGTCCAGCGCACTCAGGCAAAAGGCGCACTTGAACGGGCAACCGCGCGAGGCCTCCACGTACAACAAGCGATGCGCCAGGTCGTCCGCGGTGTACTCGCCATACGGCAGGGCAATGGCGTCAAGCGGTGGCTGCTCTCCGGCGATGATTTTCGTCAACGGCCGGGGCCCGTGCACCAACGCCTGGCACAGCTTCGGAAAGCTGACGTCGCCCCATCCGGTGACCACATGGTCGGCCAGTGCGACGATCGCCTGCTGCTCGCATTCATGGCTGACCTCGGGCCCGCCGAGCACGATTTTCAGCGACGGGCGCATGGCACGCAGTTCGCGCACCAGCGCACAGGTCTGGCTCACGTTCCAGATGTAGACGCCCAAGCCGATGATCTGCGCCCGCTTTGCAGGCGGGCCCAGGGAGACCAGCAACTCCTGCGCCACCAGGGACGGGTCGCGCGCGATCGTGAATTCGCGCAGCACCGTGGCAGCGCGCAGATCGCCCATATTGGCCAGCAGGTAGCGCAGACCCAGCGATGCATGGATGTATTTCGCGTTGAGCGTGCACAGGACGACGGTGGGCGGGCGCAACAGGGTGGACGACATGCCCGTATTATTGGCCGGCATGACACACGAGCTTTTTCGCGCCGATTCCTATTTGACCGAATGCAGCGCCACGGTCACCGCTATCGGTGCGCAGGGCATCGTGCTCGACCGCACGGTGTTCTATCCGACGGGCGGCGGGCAGGCCGGCGATGCGGGTGTGCTGCGCATCACCTCGGGCGCCGCAGCAGGGCAGGAAATCGCGATCACCGATACCCGCAAGGGCAAAGACCCCGAGGGCAAGTTCACGACCGATATCTGCCATCTATCCGCGACGCCGGACAACGGCCCCCCATTGGCAGTGGGCGATGCAGTGATCGCCCGGATCGACTGGCAACGCCGGCACCGGCTGATGCGTTTTCACACTACGACCCATCTGCTGTGCCACCTGGTGCCACAACAGGTCAATGGCTGCTCGATCACGCCCGACTATGCCCGGCTCGATTTCAACATGACCGACCCGCTGGACAAGGACGCGCTGACCGCCGGCATCGCTGCGCTGGTTGCAGCCGGGCATCCGGTGGCGATCGGCGCCATCAGCGATGCCGAACTCGACGCCAATCCGGCGCTGGTCAAGAGCATGAGCGTGCAGCCGCCACGCGGCAGCGGCAGCATTCGCACGGTGTGTATCGGTCAGCATGAGCAGATCGACCTGCAGCCCTGCGGCGGCACCCATGTGGCCAACACCCGCGAGATCGGCGCCGTCGTGGTGACCAGGATCGAAAAGAAAAGCGCCACCACGCGGCGGGTGGTGCTGGGTTTCGCTGGCTGAGCAGCTGGCTGAGCAGCTGGCGGGGCGGCTGGTGGCGGCATAGCCGCACCGACCCGGCTGCCGACGGTATTTGGCGCCGATTCCCGCAAAACCTGATGGCCACCGGCGCGGCGGCGACAATCGGTGGTGCGCGCTGAGGGGCCCATCCTCGGCGCCCGTTGCCCGGAACTTTGTCAGCCTCCCTGTCTCCCACCGTGTCCATGACCCGACTCAATCCCCTGTTGCGCCTGGCGCGTTGGCTGGCCCCCGCCATCGTCGCCCTGCTCCCGATCGCGGCATCGGCCCAGTTCTCCGGCTCGACAAAAGCGGTCGTGACGACCGAGCAGGTACGCGCCGAACTGGTGGCGCAAGTGCCCGACGGCATCGGCCCTGGCACGACAGTCTGGGTCGGCCTGCAATTGACCCACAAGCCCGAGTGGCATACCTACTGGAAGAACTCGGGCGATTCCGGCCTGGCCACGCAGCTGCAGTGGTCCTTGCCCGAGGGCGTAACGGCAGGCGACATCCAGTGGCCGCTGCCCAAGAAGATTCCGATCGGCACCCTGGCCAACTACGGCTATGAGGGCACCGTATTGCTGCCGGTGCCCTTGACCATCGGCCCGCAATTCAAGGGGCCCCTGCTGTCCGATACGGTCACCGTCAAGCTGTCCGCGGCCTGGCTGGTGTGCAAGACCGAATGCATTCCGGAAGAAGGCCAGTTCACGTTGCAGATCCCGATCAAGAGCTCCACAGCCGGGAACGCGGCCGCATTCGATGCCGCTTGGCGCAGTGCCCCGACCGAGTTGCCCGCCGCGCCCGGCAACTCGCTGGCCATCGATGGATCGTCGATCCGGCTTGCCGTGCACGCCCTGCCCGCCGTCTGGCAGGGTCGCCGGCTGGAGTTCTTTCCCGAAACACCCGAGGTCATTGCAACGGCGGCCGACTGGAGCCAGGCCTGGGATGGGGCGGTCTGGACGGCGCAGGTACCGCTGTCGCCGCAGCGCAGCAACAGCCCGTCGGTGATGCCGGTGGTGCTGGCGCTGGCCGGCCAGGGGCAGCGAATCGAGATGCCGGTGTCGGGCAACTGGCCCCCGGTGAGTGGCGTGGCGCCGGTATCGACCGCGCTGCAGGCGGCGCTGGGCGCCCAGCGCGCCGATGGCGGCGGCTTCTTGCGGCAACCGGGTGCTGCGCAGATCGGATTCTGGGCCGCACTCGCCGGTGCGCTGATCGGCGGTCTGATCCTGAATCTCATGCCCTGTGTTTTTCCGATCCTGGCCATCAAGGTGCTGGGTTTCGCGCGCCATGCCCATGATCGCCGGGCGCACCGGATCAATGGCATCGCCTATACCTGCGGCGTGTTGTCGAGCTTCATTGCGCTGGGCCTGCTGATGCTGGCGCTGCGCAGCGCCGGCGAAAGCCTGGGCTGGGGCTTCCAGTTGCAGAACCCGGCGGTGGTTGCCACGCTGGCGCTGCTGTTCACGCTGATCGGGCTGAACCTGACCGGCGTGTTCCAGTTCGCCCAGGTGCTGCCGTCCAGCCTGGCCGGCTTCCAGCCGCGCCATCCGGTAACCGATGCGTTTTTCACCGGCGTGCTGGCGGTGGCCATCGCCTCGCCGTGTACGGCGCCGTTCATGGGCGCCTCGCTGGGCCTGGCTGTAGCCTTGCCACCGGTGCAGGCAATCGCGGTGTTCGCCATGCTGGGCCTGGGCCTGGCGCTGCCCTACCTGCTTGCCAGCCTGGTGCCGGCGGTGGCCCGGGCCTTGCCCAAGCCAGGCGCATGGATGGACAGTCTGCGCAAGTTCATGGCCTTTCCTATGTTCGCCACCGTCGCATGGCTGGTCTGGGTGCTGGGGCAACAAAGCGGCATCGACGGCGCCGGCGCACTGCTGGCGCTGCTGGTGGCGGTCGCCTTTGTCGTCTGGGCGATGACGCTGGCAGGCAGGCCCCGCCTGATTGCCGGCGCTGTGTCGCTGGCGGCGCTGCTCGGCATGGCGTGGGGCATTGGCGGCTATGTCACGACACCGGTCTCGATGGTGCGCCTGGGCAGTGCCGACGACCAATGGCAGGCCTGGGCCCCCGGGCGGGTCGACCAGATCCTGGCCGGCGGCCAGCCGGTGTTTGTCGACTTCACGGCCGCTTGGTGCGTCACTTGCCAGTACAACAAAAAGGCAACCCTCAGCGACCCTCTGGTGCTGGCCGACATGACGGCAAAAAAAGTCGCCTTGCTGCGCGCCGACTGGACCCGGCGCGACCCGGCCATCACTGCTGCGTTACAGCAACTCGGGCGCAATGGCGTGCCGGTATATGTCCTGTACCAGGCCGGTCGCGCGCCGGTGCTGCTGTCGGAGATCCTGAGTGTGTCGGACGTGCGTGCCGCGCTGGCCCGTCTGTGAGGCGTCAGGCTCCTGGCACTGATGGCGATGTTTCCTTTCCCAACCTGAGCAGGAGGTTTTCATGTTGCGTCGTACCCTGATCGCCAGTGCCGCTGTTGCCGCACTCGGATTTGCCACCAGCAGTTCCGCTGCGCCGTCGGTCGGCCACAAGGCCCCCGACTTCACCCTTACAGACACTTCCGGCAAGCCGGTCAGCCTGAGCGACTTTCGCGGCAAGCATGTGGTGCTGGAGTGGGTCAACCCTGGCTGTCCCTATGTGCGCAAGCACTACAGCAGCGCGAACATGCAGGGCACACAGAAGGAGGTGGTGGGGGCCGGCGTTGTATGGCTGGCGATCAATTCGACCGAGGATGCCAGTGGCGACTACCTGGCGCCCGAACAGATGGCGCGCTGGATGCAGACCCAGCAGGCCGCTGCCACCCGCACGCTGATGGATGAACAGGGAACCGTGGGCAAAGCCTATGGCGCCCGTACCACGCCGCACATGTACATCGTCAACCCGCAGGGCCTGCTGGTCTACGCGGGTGGCATCGACAGCATTCCGTCGGCCCGGGCCGACGACATCAAGAGCGCCGTCAACTATGTCAAGAAGGGTATCCGGGAAACGCTGGCGGGCCAACCCATCAGTGCGGCGACGACCCGGCCCTACGGCTGCTCGATCAAGTACAAGACCTGATGACGCCCCTGCCCGGCCGCGAAGGCAGTGCCTGCGCCAGGACCCGAGCAGCCCGCGCCGCAAAGCTGCGGGCGACTCCACACGCTATTGGCAAGGACCGCAATGTAGCGTTATAGTGGCCCGCAAAGGTTGCCTGCAGCAGCCAACGGAGGGATAACATTGACTCATTCGAACGAATGGCAGGACACGCAGCAAGTCGACCCCGCTACGCCAGACCCGTCAGCCATGCCAGACCGCGCAACCGCTCCCGACCCGACCGCTGCGGCTACCCCCGGCGAGGATTTCGCCAGCACGGAGTTGCAGCAGCGATCGGATCCGGACTCCCGATGGTGGGCTGAATCCACCGACGGCCAATGCAGCGAGGATGCGGCACAGTTTGCCGCATCCCAACCCGCGCCGCTGAGCATCGTCTGACGCGCGGCGCGGCGCCAGCGTCAGCGCGCAGGCCCTGCCCGGCGGCCACCGTGCTGCCACAATAGCTGCATGCCCGTATCCAGCCAAGGCAGCCCGTTCGCGACGCTGCGCAACGACACTTTCCTGCGTGCCTGCATGCGCCAGGCAACCGACCACACACCCGTCTGGCTGATGCGTCAGGCGGGTCGTTATTTGCCCGAATACCGGGCTACCCGCGCCAAGGCGGGCAGCTTCATGGGCCTGGCGACCAATACCGATTACGCGACCGAAGTGACGCTGCAACCGCTGGAGCGTTACCGGCTGGACGCGGCGATCCTGTTCAGCGACATATTGACGATTCCCGACGCAATGGGGCTGGGCCTTAGTTTCGCGATCGGTGAAGGACCGCGGTTCGCGCATCCGGTGCGCGACGAGGCGGCGGTGGCCAGGCTCGCGGTCCCCGACCTGGACAAGCTGCGCTATGTGTTCGATGCGGTCGGCTCGATCCGCAAGGCCCTGCACGGCAGGGTGCCCCTGATCGGATTTGCCGGCAGCCCCTGGACGCTGGCCTGCTACATGGTCGAAGGCGCCGGCTCCGACGACTACCGGCTGGTCAAGACCATGCTGTATGCGCGCCCGGACCTGATGCACCGCATACTGGCGATCAACGCCGATGCAGTCGCCACCTACCTCAATGCCCAGATCGAAGCCGGGGCGCAGGCGGTGATGGTTTTCGACAGCTGGGGCGGCGTGCTGGCCGATGGCGCGTTTCAGCAGTTCAGCCTGGCCTACACCGCACGCGTGCTGGCTCAACTCAAGCGCGAGCATGCAGGGGCGGTGATTCCCCGCATTGTTTTCACCAAGGGCGGTGGTTTGTGGTTGCAGGAGATGGGGCAACTCGATTGCGACGTACTGGGACTGGACTGGACGGTCAATCTGGCCCAGGCGCGCGCGCAGGTTGGCGGTCAGGTCGGTGGGCCGGGCAAGGCATTGCAAGGCAATATCGACCCCAACGTGTTGTTCGCCGGCGCCGGGCAGATCCAGGCCGAGGTCCGGCGCGTGCTGCAGAGTTTTGGCGTCCCGCACAAAGCCCCGGGCGACGACGCCGACCGGGTCGGTCCGACGCATATTTTCAACCTGGGCCATGGCATCAGCCAGCACACGCCGCCCGACAATGTCGCGCAACTGGTCGACGCGGTGCATGCCCTGTCGCGGCAGATGCGCCCGTAAACGCCAACCGGCCTGACCTACCACACATAGGCGCCTGGCAGGTTGGTGAACCCTGACTTATTCACAAAATATTTGCTGCACTGCGCAACCCAGGCCGTTTCCGGTTGTGCTCTGCTACAAAACCCATAGCCATTCTAAGTTATTGATTCATATAGTTATTGCGCAAATGCCGTTTTGCTGGGCAATCCAGCCAAAGCCTTTGTTTTCAAGGCTTGCGCGCCGGCGACGCAGGGATATCAACAAAGTTATCCACAGAAAACTTGAATGACGCCTAAAGTTCTTATGGATCAAGCACTTAAACCGTACTTCACAAGTTCACATCAAGAAGACCCCTCAAACGTGACTTTTTCATGGTGCATCTGATCCCGGTCCTGGTGCAGACACCGGCACACAGCCAGATCGGCGGCGCCCTGAGCTACCACAGCGAGCAGCCACTCGCGGCGGGGAGCCTTGTGCGAGTGCCATTGGGTCGCCGCGAGACCCTGGGCGTGGTGTGGGACGCTGCGGCTGCAGACGCCGAACCCCTGGATGAATCCCGCCTGCGCCCTGTCTCCGCGCCATTGACCGGACTCCCGCCCCTGTCCGAGTCCTGGAGGCGCTTGGTCGATTTTGCCGCCCGCTATTACCAGCGTGCGCCCGGCGAAGTGGCTTTGTCCGCATTGCCGCCGCAGCTGCGCGACCTCAGCGAAGCACAACTACAGCGCCGTTTGCGCCGCTCCGGCCCGTCACCGCGCACCGCAGTGCAGCGCGAGCCCTTGGCATCTAGCGGCGAACCGCAGGCCGCGGCGCTGGCGCCGGAACTGAGTCCGGAACAACGGGTGGCGATGGAACAACTGCGCCTGGGAAGCGGCTGCTTCCTGCTGTTCGGCGCCACCGGCAGTGGCAAGACCGAGGTCTACCTGCAATGCGTGCACGAACTGCTGCAGCGCGATTCCGACGCTCAGGCACTGGTCATGGTGCCCGAGATCAACCTCACGCCCCAGCTGCAAGAGCGTTTCCTGCAGCGTTTTGCGCCAGAGTTTGGCGCCGACGCCGTGGTATCGCTGCACAGCGGCATGACCAACCCGCAGCGCCTGCGCAGTTGGCTGGCGGCGCACCTGGGCAGCGCACGCATCGTGCTCGGCACCCGGATGGCGGTCTTCGCGTCCATGCCCGGCCTCAGGCTGATCATTGTCGACGAGGAGCACGACCCGAGCTACAAGCAGCAGGAAGGCGCCCGCTATTCGGCGCGCGACCTGGCGGTGTACCGCGGCCGCCTGCAGGACGCCAAGGTGATCCTGGGCTCGGCCACGCCATCGCTGGAGAGCTGGCACCAGAGCCGCTCGCGCGCCGACGGAGGCCGCTATACCCGGCTGCACATGCCCAGCCGTGTAGGCGAACAAGCCCGCCTGCCGCTGGTGCGACGCGTCGACATGAACCGCCAGCCCCGGCGCGCGGTCATCGCGCCGCCGCTGCTGGACGCGATCCGCCAACGCGTGGCCGCCGGCGAGCAGAGCATGGTGTTCCTGAACCGGCGTGGTTATGCGCCGGTGTTGCAATGCGGCGCATGCGACTGGAAAAGCGCCTGTCCGCATTGCAGCGCCTACCGCGTGTTTCACAAGATTGATCGCAGCCTGCGTTGCCATCACTGCGGTTTCGCCGAGCCGGTTCCACGCGCCTGCCCCGAATGCGGCAACATGGACATTGGGCCAGTCGGCCGGGGCACCGAGCGGCTGCAGGAACACCTGGTCGAGCTGCTCGCTGCCGTGCGTCGCCCCGGCTCGCAGACAGCCGACGACCCGGATGGCAGCCCTGTCCATGTGGCCCGCATCGACGCCGACAGCACCCGCCACCGTGGCAGCTTGCAGTCGCAGTTGGCCCAGGTGCATTCAGGTGCGGTGGATGTGCTGGTGGGCACCCAGATGGTCGCCAAGGGGCATGATTTCCGCCGTATCACGCTGGTGGCGGCCATCAACGCCGACAACGCATTGTTCTCCAGCGACTTTCGCGCGCCGGAGCGGCTTTTCAGCCTGTTGATGCAGGCCGCCGGCAGGGCCGGTCGTGATGCGGCGACCAGTGGCCACAGCGAGATGTGGATCCAGACCTTCCAGCCCCGACACCCGTTGTTCGAGGCCCTCAAGCGGCACGACTACCCGGCTTTTGCCGAGCAGCAGCTGCAGGACCGCAAACGCGCCGGCCTGCCACCGTTTTCCTTCCAGGCCCTGCTGCGCGCGGAGGCGCGGACGCAGCATGCGGCGCAGGCCTTCCTGGACGCAGCCAGCGCCGCCGCACAGGCGCAGCTGACCCACCTGCCGGGTTTTGCCCTCGTCACGCTGTATCCGGCGGTGCCGATGGTGGTGCAGCGGGTGGCCAACGTGGAGCGCACCCAGATGCTGGTCGAAAGCTCCTCGCGCATGGCGCTGCAAACCTTCCTCGCCGCCTGGCATGGCGTGCTGCATGGCGTGCGCCAGAGCGATGCCGGACGCGGCCTGCTGCGCTGGGCGGTGGATGTCGATCCGCTGGCGATCTGAGTCCCGTCCGGCCCAGTCTGGTACGCACTTCCCGGCAAACCTCAGGAAAACACCGGAGCACGTATCGTCGGATGTTCCGCTCGAGGGCGCAGCGCGAGCGCCACGTCCGCCATCGCGCGCAATATACGGCGCTGCGCGGCCAGTTTCAGCGCTAACGCTGCCGCACCCCACTGCTGCGGCGCCTAGCCCGTAACCGCGTCTACCCGGTGCTGTTCGACAAACCGGCTGAACTGCTCGATCGGCAACGGCCGGCTGATCAGGTAGCCCTGGCAGGAATCGCACCCGTGCTGGGCCAGGAAATCGCGCTGACCCTGCAATTCGACGCCCTCGGCTATCACCGCCAGCCCCAGGCTTTGACCCAGCGCGATGATGGTGCGGGCGATGGCCGCGTCATTGGGGTCGGTCAGCACTTCGCGCACGAAGGCCTGGTCGATCTTGAGCTGGTCCAGCGGCAGCCGACGCAGGTAGCTGAGCGAGGAATACCCGGTGCCAAAATCGTCCAGCGAAAATCCCACGCCCATGCCCTTGACCTGGCGCATCTTGTCGATGATGGTGTCCTGGTCGTGGACAAACATGCTCTCGGTGATTTCCAGCTTGAGCCGGGCCGGGTTGACGCCGTGGCGCTCCAGGGCCAGCCGCACACTGTCGACAAAGTCGGCCTGCCGAAACTGGTGCACACTGACATTGATGGACAGCGTCAATGCGGCGGTCTGCGGCTGCGCGGCCCACAGCGCGAGCTGGATACAGGCATGTTGCAGCACCCATTCGCCCAGGCCGACGATCAGGCCGGACTGCTCCGCAACCGGGATGAATTCAGCCGGCGACACCGGGCCCCGCAGCGGATGGGTCCAACGCAACAGCGCTTCGGCACCCATCACCCGGTCGCCGGGCCCGACCTGGGGCTGGTAGTGCAACGCAAGTTCGTTGCGCGACAATCCCCGGCGCAGGTCGACTTCCAGTGCGGCGCGCGCCTCCACGGCCGCCTGCATGGCCGGGTCGAAGAAGCGCACGGTGTTGCGGCCCGCCGCCTTGGCCTGATACATCGCCACGTCGGCGCGCTTGAGCACCTCCTCGACGGGGCCGGTATCGGCGCCGAACAGCGAGACACCGATGCTCGATCCGCTGCGATGCTCGCGCCCCGCCACGTCATAGATGGCGCCCAGGCGGGTGAGCACTTTTTCCGCCACCGTGCGCGCGCTGGCCATCGCATCGGCCGCGATCGCTCCGGCATCGTCGATCAGCACCACGAACTCGTCGCCCCCCAGCCGGGCAACGGTGTCGCAATCACGCACGCACGAGCTCAGGCGCAGCGCGACCTGCTTGAGCAGCAGGTCGCCCTTGTCATGGCCCCAGGTATCGTTGAGTGCCTTGAAATTGTCCAGGTCGATCAGCATCAGCGCGCCGTGATGGTGACTGCGTCCGGTCGCCGTCAGCGCGTGTTCCAGCCGGTCCTGCAGCAAACGGCGATTCGGCAGATCGGTCAGCGGGTCGTAAAACGCCAGCCGCCGGATCTCGCTCTTGGCGGTCTTGCGCCCGGTGATATCGCGTGTCATCACGACAAAGCGCGGCAGGTCGGTACCATCAACCTGCTTGCGCGCAACCGACAGTTCGTACCAGCGGGTTCCCTGTTCCAGTAGCAGTGCGTACTGCTCGCCTTGCGAGGACCCGTCCAGCTGCGCGCCGCGCAGCGCCTCCATCGTCACTTCCGCAGCGTCGCGCGGCAACATGTCGAACACCGTCTTGCCGGCGAAATCCTCCGCCGCGGCCGGCATCGGGCTGTCGGCGGGCGCATAACAGCTGTGGTAGTTGCCTTCCAGGTCGATCTCGTAGATGGGGTCGCGAATCGCATCGACCGTGGAGCGCAGCTGGCTCTGGGTTGCCAGCATCTCGGACGTGCGCTCGCGCATCAGCGATTCCAGAGCGGCCTTGTAGCGCCGCTGCGCCACCAGCAGTTGCGCCAGGTACGCCAGCAACAGGCTGGTCAGCAACACGGCGAGGGCGCCCGGCACCAGACCCAGGCCGTACCCCCACCCACCTGCGGGGGCCACATCGAGGTTCCAGGCGCCGTTGGGAACTTCCAGGCTCTGGCGCACCGGCCGGATCAACGGGCTGTTTGACGACGACGCGATGACCTGCTGCACGCCGGTATCGGCATGCAGTCGCCACAGGCGGTAGTCGTAGCCGCGCTCGCGCAGGTCGTTCAGCCCCGCGCCGCCCAGCAGATCGGGCAGGCGAATGGCCACATTCGTGAAGCCCCAGAACCGACGCACGCCCGCCGCATCGGCCAGGAATACCGGCAGGCGGCTGACCACACCCTGCCCCCCCTGCGCCAACTGCAGTGGCCCGGCCAGCGTCAGGCGCCCGGTGTCGCGCGTGAAAATGGCCTCGCGCCGTTGCGCTGCATCGTTCAGTTGGTCAAATCCGATCAGGTTCTCGTTTCCTTTGAGCGGCGCCACTTGCTGGACCACGCCCGCAGGCGAAACGGATATCGCCAGCAGCTGCGGATTGCTGGTGATCAGCTGCACGGCCGCGGCGTCGAAATTGGCGACCTGTCCGTTGCCCTGGACCACCATCGCAGCCAGCGCATAGTTGTTGGCCAGCAGCCGCTCGACATTGCGCTGCAGGATCTGGGAGCGCTCCGAGGCCAGGCGAACCGCCGCCTCGCGCTGCACCTGTGCGCGTTCGACCTGCCAGCGCGACAACGCAAAGGCACCGATCGCCAGGGCCAGCACCATCACGAGTGCTGCGATCGCCCAGGTAGACCAGGCGCGGGAGCGAATGCCGCGTTGAACTTCAATGGCAGTCGACATGGTGCCTTTTCAGTTGCGATCGACCAGCAGCGCGACGGCCGCCGAAAAGCTCAGGAAGGCTGCCGCGGTGGACACCAGGATGATGCGCGCAATGCGCCCGGTGTTGGCACCAAAGCGCTCGGCCAGCAAGGAGACATTGCTGGCACTGGGCAAGGCGGCGACCAGCACGATCACGGTCAGCGCAAAACGGTCGATCGCGACGCCCAGCTGGATCGCGCCAATACCCACCAGCAGCACCAGCACCGGATGCAGCACCAGCTTGATCAGCGCCACCGGCACATAGTCGCGTAGCGGCAGCGGATGCGCGCCTTCGGCTGGCGCCAGCATCTGGGAGCGCGCCAGCACGGCGCCGATGGTGAACAGGGCCACCGGCGAGGCCGCGTCGGCCAGCAATCCGACGGTCTGGTTGACCGGCCCCGGCAACCCCAGGCTGGCCCAGGAGGCCAGCGCGCCGAGCAGGATCGCCCACGGCATCGGATTGACCAGCACACCGCGCATCGCATTGCGCGCGGCCACCGACGCGCCGTGCATGTCGGCACCGTCGAGGCGCGACAAGGCTACGCACAGCGACGAGGTCACCAGCAGGTCGACCATGATGGTGGCAATGGCGGGTCCGGCCGCCGCCGGCCCCAACAGCGCGACCAGCAGCGGCACGCCCATGAAGCCGGTATTCGGAAAAGCAGCCACCAGCGCGCCAAAAGCGGCATCATTCCAGCCGATGCGCCGGTTCAGGCTGACGGCCACGACAAAACCCACCAGCACCAGGGCGCAGAACAGGTAGGTGAAGAACACCGCCGGGTCCAGCAGTTGGGCCAGCGGCGTCGAGGAGCCAAAGCGGTACAGCAGGCACGGCAACGCGAAATACAGCACAAAGCTGTTCAGACCGGGTATGGCGTCCAGGCGCAGCATGCCCCGGCGCGCGGCCAGGTAACCGGCCAGCACCAGCGCAAAGAACGGGAAGGTGACCAACAGCACTTGCAGCACGCGCGAATTGTCGCTGACCCTGGCATCCGCCCTTGCGTCGTTATGATCGGTTGTTGCCCTGCTTATCCGTGTCTGTCCGCCCCTGCATGTCTGCTGCGCCCCGTCCTCCCACCGGTCTGAACCTCGCCCAACAAGAAGCTGTCAACTACCTGCATGGCCCCTGCCTGGTGCTGGCGGGGGCCGGTTCGGGCAAGACGCGGGTCATCACCCACAAGATCGCCCGGCTGATCCAGATCGGCATGGAACCCAAGCGTATCGCCGCGATCACCTTCACCAACAAGGCGGCGGCCGAAATGCGCGAACGGGCCAAAGCACTGGTTGGCGCCTCGGCGCGCGAGGTGGTGATCTGCACCTTTCACGCGCTGGGCGTGCGCATGCTGCGCCAGGACGGCACGGCGCTGGGCCTGCAGGCCAACTTCTCGATCCTGGACAGCGACGATGTGACCAGCATCCTCAAGGACTGCGGCGGCAGCACCGACGCGGCCACCGCGCGCCAGTGGCAGTGGGCCATCAGCAAATGGAAGAACATGGGGCTGAACGCGGCCCAGGCCGAGGCCCTGGCTGGCGATGACAACGAACGCATCACCGCGCGCATCATGGCGCGCTACGAAGAGCGCCTGACGGCCTACCAGAGCGTTGATTTCGACGATCTGATCGGCCTGCCGCTCAAACTGCTGCACAACCACCCGCAGGTTCGCCAGAAATGGCAGGCCGCGATGGGGCATGTGCTGGTCGACGAATACCAGGACACCAATGCCACCCAGTACGCGGTACTCAAGCACCTGGTGGGCGGCCCCGAGCGCAAGGACGCCCGTTTCACCGCGGTCGGCGATGACGACCAGTCGATCTACGGCTGGCGTGGCGCGACGCTGGACAACCTGCGCCAGCTGCCGCTCGATTTTCCAACGCTCAAGGTCGTCAAGCTGGAGCAGAACTACCGCTCCACCTCGGCCATATTGCGCGCGGCCAACAACGTGATCGGGCCCAACCCCAAGCTGTTCCCGAAGAACCTGTGGAGCGACCTGGGCGAGGGCGAGCCGGTGCGCATCGTCGATGCCGACCATGAGGAACACGAGGCCGAACGCGCAGTGGCCCGCATCCAGAGCCTGCGCGCCGGCACCACGACCACCAGCACCGGCCAGCCGCAGAGCCGGGAGCTGCGCGATTTCGCAGTGCTGTACCGGACCAATTACCAGGCCCGGGTATTCGAGCAGGCGCTGCGCAAGGCGCAGATTCCGTACAAGGTCTCGGGCGGCCAGAGTTTTTTTGACCGCGCCGAGATCAAGGACCTGTGCGCCTGGTTCAGGCTATGGGTCAACAACAATGACGACCCGGCCTTTTTGCGCGCAGTGACGACACCCAAGCGCGGGATCGGCCACCAGTCGCTGGGCCAGCTCGGCGTGTTCGCATCGAAATACAAGATCAGCCTGTTCGAGGCGTTGTTCAGCCCCAGCCTGGCCAGCGTGTTACCGGCGCGCGCGGTCGGTAGCCTGCAGGAGTTCGGCCGCTATGTGAACGACCTGGAGTATCGCGCCCGGCATACCGAGGGCGCGGACGCGGCACGCGGATTCCTGACGCAATGGCTGGCCGAGATCGGCTACGAAAAGCACCTGTACGACGGCGAGGACAGCGAGAAACTCGCCGCCGCGCGCTGGACCAACGTGCTCGAATTCTGCGACTGGATGGCGGCGCGCTGCGGCGGCCAGATCGACGACACTGCGGGCGTCACGACGTCGGCCGAATCCAAGAGCCTGCTGGACGTGGCGCAGACCATCTCGCTGCTGTCCACCCTCAGCGAACGCGACACCGGCCAGAACGTGGTCACCCTGTCCACGCTGCACGCCGCCAAAGGCCTGGAGTGGCCACATGTGATGCTGGTGGGGGTGACCGAAGGCCTGCTGCCGTTCAAGCTCGGCGATGACGCCAACCCCGGCGGCCGCGCCGACGGACCGATGAGCGAAGGCCTGCTCGAGCGACTGCAGGAAGAGCGCCGGCTGATGTATGTGGGTATCACCCGCGCCCAGCGCAGTCTGGCGGTCAGCTGGACGCGCAAGCGCAAGAAGGGCCGCGAGATGGTTGCCGCACAGCCGAGCCGCTTCATCGCCGAGATGGCGCTGGACGCCAACACCATCAAGGAAGATCCGCGCGCCAAGCTCAAGGCGCTGCGCGCGGAGTTTGCGCAAAAGGCGCTGGATGCGGCAGCGCTGGCAGCCGCAACGCCGTTGCGCTAGCACCAGTCCATTCGCGCGCTGCGTCAGCGCCTGCCGTTATCCATCCGCATCGGCAGGCGGCTCGCGCCGGATCGCATTCGGAAAATACAGCGCCGTCAAGCTGCGGCTGTGCACCGGCGAAAAACCGTCGGCATAGGCGTCGCCCGGCGCGGTGGCATAACGGCGCCAGGCGCGCACCCAGTGCAGCTGGTCACACACCTCCAGCAGGCCGATGGTCTCGCGGTCGCCGATCAGGATGCCGTGCACCCGCAGGCCGAGCGCCTTCTTGCAGCGGCGCAATGATTCCAGCGTGGCCGGCGTCACGCCAAACTCGCCATCGCTGACGATCAGGATATCGGCCAGCGCGAACTGCGCGCCCTGCACCAGTTGGATCGCCCGTTCGAGCGGTGTCTGAACGTCGGTGCCGCCGTCGAAGCTTTGCGCCATCATTGCCAGCAGATGGTCCAGGCCCTGCGGCGTCAGCGCCAGTTCCTGCTCGAGCAGTTCGCCCGCGCCGCCAAACGCCAGCAGGCGGCAGGCGCGCCCGGTCGCATGCGCGCTGCGCAGCGCCTGCAGCACACAGGCCTTGGCGACGTTCTCCGGTGCGCCGCGCATGGAGCCCGAGGTGTCCAGGCATACCAGCATCGGCCCTTGGCCCAGCGGCTCGTCGCGCGGCGCAGCCGGCGCCCGCGCGCTGGCGTCGGGCCGCAGTTGCCATTGGGTCAGCACCGCCGCATCCTCATAGGTCAGCAACTGCTGCTCGGCAAACCGGGCGCGCCACAAACGCCGCAACACCGGATGACGGACCATCGCGGCCTCGCTGGCCAGCATGCGCGCCAGCTGCCCGGAGCGCTTGACGCCGCGCACCTCGCTGGGCTGGTCGACCAGGTGCGTGGTGATGGCCACCGCCACCAGCGGCCGCGGCGCATCGGCGCGCGATTGGGCTTGCGCCGCCTGCGGCAGATCGTCGCGCCGCTGCGCCCGACCGACCGCGTCGATGAAGCGCGACAGTTCGGGTAGCCTGTCGAGCAGTGCGCCGATCCGCCGTGCCTCGCTCCAGCCACGGCTTTGCAGATGACCCTGCAGGCTGTCCCAGCGCAGATGTGCGAGGTCGCCCAGGCTCTTGAACAGGGCCAGCACCTGCTCCCAGTCCTGGCGCTGGGAATCCCATTCCTGCCGGAACGCCTGGGCCTTGCGGGCGATGGCCTGCGCGCGGGGTTCGCCCGCCGGGCGGTCGATCAGGCGATCGAGATGCCACAACGCCACCTTGAGCACCTGATCGGCCATCGCTGCGCTGCCGTGCGTCAGGCTGCACAGCGCCAGCTGGCCGATCTCGGTGCGAATCGCGGCAGTGGCATCGGCGTCGCCCCAATCGGAAAACGAATCAGGCAGGCGTCCCGCCTGCAGCGCCAGGCGCCAGGTCGCCAGATCTGCAAGGCGCTGCGGCGTGGTACCACTGCTGCATACCAGCGCACTCTGCCACAAGCCCTGCGGCAGGCCGGCCAATCGGTCAAAGGGGGTGTTGGCCGCGCCAGCACGATGCACGGCCATCAGATCCGGGGCCGCCATGCTTGCCACGCGTCGCAAGCCGCTTCAGAGTGCGAAATCGACCGGCTCGGGCAGCGCGGCGCCCGACAGGGCCGGGTCGATCGGCAGTTCCGCGAATCCGCGCGCCAGTTGCGCGCTGCGCTGCTGCATGGCCAGCGCCAGCGCATGGTTGGCATCGAGTACCGCCATGATGCGCGCCAGCCAGTTCGGCGGCAGCCAGAGATGATCGCGCGCACCGCGCATGGTCGCTTGCACGGCGCCACGCGCCACCTGCAGCGCCAGCTGCGCGCGTTGCTGCAGCTCTTCCATCTGTGCCAGTCGCGCATCCACATGCTGCTGACCATAGCGCCGGCGTGCGCGGTCCGACACGATGCGCAGCATGGTGTCGTCATGCTCCGCCGCATGGCCGGAAATTGCGCGCGCCAGCGCCAGCTTGCCGGCGCCATCTGCTTCGCCTTCGGCTTGCGCCGTGGTCTCGATCTCCAGCTGCTTCTCGAATGCGCTGGCGGCGCGCTCCAGCCATTGCAGGTCCAGCGGCAGTGCCTGGCCCACGGTGTGATCGAACCACTGCACCAAAGCCTGTACCTGCTCGGGTTTTGCGCCGAGCGCAAACGGCAACAGCCACAGGTCCCAAGCGCCAACCTGCGGGCCACCCCGGCTGGCGGCCTGCACCTGCAGCAGGCCGACCAGCTTGCGCCAGCGCCGATCCGAGACTGTGACCGCATGCCGCGCGCACCAGGCCCGTGCCTGTACCAGCAGATCCGTCACTTCCGCGGGCACGGCGACCCGGCCCGCGGCCTCGCGCAACGGCTTGAGCATGCGGGCCTTCAGGCGCCCACGCTGGGTTGCAGTCTGCGCCGGCAGGGCCAGCAGCGCCGCGAAACTGGCATCGCCGACCGGCTGCACCGGCACCCGCAGCAGGAAACGGTCGTAAAACGCCTGCAAGGACTCGTCGTCGGGCACCTCGTTGGTGGCGCCGACCACGCTCACCAGGGGCACCCGGACTCGGCCAGCGCCGTTGTCAAACTCGCGTTCATTGAGCAGGGTCAGCAAGGCATTGAGAATGGCCGAGTTGGCCTTGAACACCTCGTCCAGAAAGGCCACTTGCGCCGTCGGCAGGAAACCGTCGGTCAATCGTTCGTAGCGGTCCTGCTCCAAAGCCTTGAGCGACAGCGGTCCGAACAATTCTTCCGGCACCGAGAAGCGGGTCAGCAGGCGCTCGAAATACGGCGCATCGGCGAAAGCGGCGTGCAAGCGGCGCGCCAGTTCACTTTTGGCGGTGCCCGGCGGGCCGATCAGCAACACATGCTCGCCCGCCAGCGCCGCCAGTAGCAGCAAGCGCACGGGAACATCGCGCTCCAGCAGGTTCCGATCCAGGTCAGCCAGGGTGTCGCGCAGCAATTGGGGGTCCATGCATATATTGTGCTGCGAAACGCCGGTGTCCCGCCGCCCCGCGCGTGCACGATGGCCGGCACGATCACGCGTTCGATTCAGCGCAAAACGGCGCATGCGCGCCGGCTATGATGCGACGAACAACCCAGGCCCCGGCGGCAGCGGAGCGTCAACGCATGACACGAATCCTCAAACGAACGGCCTTGGGCCTGCTGGTGCTGGTACTGCTGGCCGCGGCCGGATTGGCCTGGCACCTCTACCGCCTGCAGCCGCAACGCGGCGGCGCGGCGGAACTCGCCGGGCTGCAGGCGCCGGTCACGGTGCGATACGACGAACGCGGTGTGCCGCATATCCAGGCCGGCAACGAAGCCGACCTGTACCGGGCGCTGGGCTATGTGCATGCCCAGGACCGGCTGTTCCAGATGGAGGTGGCGCGCCGCCTGGCCCGCGGCGAACTGGCCGAGGTGCTGGGACCCAAGCTGCTGGACACGGATCGCCTGTTTCGCACCTTGGGGATCCGGGCACACGCCGATGCGAAGGTGGAAAAACTCGACAAGAGCGCGCCGGCCTACCTGGCGTTGCTGGCCTACCTTGCCGGTGTCAACCAATACCAGGCCAGCCATCCGGCACCGATCGAATTCACCATCCTGGACATTCCCAAACGTCCGTTCACGCCGCAGGATACGCTGTCGGTGGCCGGCTACCTGGCCTACAGCTTCGCCTCGGCGTTCAAGACCGAACCGGTGATGACGCATATCCGTGACAAGCTTGGTCCCACGTACCTGACCGTGTTCGATCTGGAGTTCCATCCGCAGGGCGTCGATACGCCCGGCGCGATTGCAGGCATGGGCGATGCCGACTGGCAGGCATTGAACCGGGTCGCGGCACTGAGCCAGCGGGTGCTGGACAACGCGCTCGTGCCCCCGTTCGAAGGCAGCAATGCGTGGGCGATCTCCGGCAGCCGCAGCGCCAATGGCAAGCCGATTCTGGCGGGCGATCCGCATATCGGGTTTTCCGCGCCCGCCGTGTGGTACGAGGCGCACCTGAAATCGCCCGACATGGAGATCTACGGCCATTTCCAGGTGCTCAATCCGCTGGCCCTGCTGGGCCTGAACCAGCGCTTCGGCTGGAGCATGACGATGTTCCAGAACGATGACATCGACATGGTGGTGGAGAAAGTCAACCCCGACAACCCGAACCAGGTCTGGAACCGGGGCGGCTGGGTCGACCTGCAGCAGCGCAGCGAGACGATCGCGGTCAAGGGCGCGCCTTCGGTCACGTTGCAATTGCGCCGCTCGCCGCACGGGCCGATCATCACCGACGCCTATCCGGACAACTACGGCAAGACACCGGTGGCGATGTGGTGGGCCTTTCTGGAAACCGAAAACCCTATCCTGGACGCCTTCTATGAACTCAACCGGGCCGACACGCTGGACAAGGCGCGCCAGGCTGCCAGCAAGATCCATGCGCCCGGCCTGAATGTGGTCTGGGCCAACGCGGCCGGCGACATCGCCTGGTGGGCCGCGGCCAAGCTGCCGATGCGGCCCACGGGCGTGAACCCGACCTTCCTGCTGGACGGGGCCAAGGGCGAAGGCGACAAGGAGGGCTTTTACCCCTTCGCCGACAACCCGCACGAGGAGAATCCGCAGCGCGGTTATGTCGTGTCGGCCAACCACCAGCCCCGGCCGACGAACAGGGTCGCGGTGCCCGGGTACTACCAGCCGCCGGACCGGGTCCAGCGGCTGATCGGACTGATTCGCGACGACAGCCGAAAGAGCGACATGGCGCAAAGCCAGGCGATGCAGCTTGATGTGCGCAATGGCTACCACCGGCGCGTGTTAACGCCCCTGCTGCCGATCCTGCGCGGTTTCGTCACCTCGCCGCTGGAAACCAAGCTGCTGGAGCAACTGACGGTGTGGGATGGCAGCTACACGGTGGACAGGATCGAACCCACCGTCTTCGTGCAACTGCTGTATGAGATCGCGCGCGCCGCCATGTTCGACGAGCTGGGTCCGGTGCAGTTCAAGAACCTGCAGGGCAGCCGCTCGCTCGATTTTGCGTTGCCGCTGCTGGTAGACGACGCCACCTCGCCATGGTGGGACAGTCTGAGAACACCCACGATGACGGAAACCCGTGCCGACACGCTACAAAAGGCCTGGCGCGCGACCATCGACCATTTGCGCGCAACCCAGGGCAGCGATATGTTGCAGTGGGCCTGGGGTCGTGCCCACACGCTGACGCACAACCATCCGCTCGGGCAGCAAAAGCCGCTCGACAGGCTGTTCAGCGTCGGGCCGTTCCCGGCACCCGGGGGGCGCGAGATTCCGAATGCACTGGGCACGTCGATCGGGCCTGCGCCCTGGGCCGTAAGCTACGGACCATCGACCCGGCGTGTGATCGATTTCGCCGCTGCCGGCCAGGCGCTGGGCATCAATCCGCTCGGGCAAAGCGGCGTGTTGTTTGACCGGCACTACCGCGACCAGGCGACGGCCTACATCGGCGGCGGCTATTTCCGGCAATGGCTGCTGGAGGCCGATGTGGCCGCCAATACGCGCAGCGTGCTGACGCTCAGCCCGGCCAACAGCGCACGGGCCGCGCCCTGAGAGCGTGAAAGCCAAACAGGCGGCAGTCAACCCGGCTGCTTGACGATACGCAGGTAGGGTTTGAGCGTCTTGTAGCCGGCCGGATAGATTTTTTTCGCCTCATCGTCCGTCACCGACGGCACGATGATGACGTCTTCGCCCTTCTTCCAGTTCACCGGCGTGGCGACCTTGTGCGCGGCGGTGAGCTGCATCGAATCGAGCACGCGCAGTATCTCGTCGAAGTTGCGGCCGGTGGTCATCGGGTAGGTCAGCATCAGCTTGATCTTCTTGTCCGGGCCGATCACGAACACCGAACGCACGGTGGCGTTGGTGGCGGCGGTACGGCCCTCCGAGCTGCCCGGCTCCTCGGCCGGCAGCATGTTGTAGAGCTTGGCCACCGCCAGATCGGTGTCGCCGATCATCGGGTACCTGGGCAGATGGCCCTGGGTCTCCTCGATGTCCTTGGCCCACTGGTGGTGGTTGTCCACTGGGTCGATCGACAGGCCGATCAGCTTGCAGTTGCGCTTGGTGAACTCGGGCTCGATGCGCGCCATGTAGCCCAGCTCGGTGGTGCACACCGGCGTGAAATCCTTCGGATGCGAGAACAGGATCGCCCACTGATCGCCGATCCACTCATGAAAATCGATCGTGCCCTGGGTGGTGTTGGCGCTGAAATTGGGTGCGGTGTCGTTGATGCGCAATGACATGGTATTGCCCTCCTGGTGGTTGATCGGATGCCGGGCCGCGCAGGGCACGGGTCTTGCAGCTTACATCGTCCCGCTTTATCCGGCAATCGGGCGGGTCTGGCGAACCGACTTCTGCCCGATATGGGCCTTCAGGCTGGGCCGGGCCGCGCGCCTGGCAGTCGTGGCACCAGGTATGCCGCCACCACGGATTCGTACCGCGGATCGCCAAAGGCCCGCGACTGCGCCAGCGCGGTGTGGGCGATCTTGATGTCGTGTTCATCGGTCGCCATGCGCAATAGCGTCGGCTCCAGCCGCTGCTCCCATACCGCTGTCAATGGCGCAAGCGCCGGTGCGCCAATGGCCAGGTAGGCCACCGCGAGACCCACGCTGCCAATGGCCTGCACCTCTTTGCCGGCATACGGCGCGCATACACGCAGCGCATGGCTGCCGGTCACCATGTGCAATGCGAAGAAATCGTGCGTGGCGTGAAACACCTGCAGGCAGGCGTCGCTGAGTGCGTGCCACGGCTCCTGCGCCGCGCGTCCGGCCGCACGCAATGGCGCATGGCGCACGATCTGCGCATAGCGTGCACCGAAGCGGCCGCTCTCGAACGCGCTTCGGCGCTGCGACTGCCAAAACGCCAAGTAGCCACCCCCTCCGTCGGGCAAAGGCGGCAACTGCGCCAAGTGCGCCAATGCCGGATCGTCGCCCGCGACTGTCAAATAGGCCAGGCCGGCGGCGATTTCGGAGTGCACGCCGAATTCGATGCCGTATCCGAGCCGGATCAGCGGATGGAACGCTTCCTTGACCCAGCCCGAGACCAGCTGCGGCAGGTAATGCGCCACCGTATCCTGCCAGCCGCGCGACGCAATCTGGCGATCGAAAAACGCCAGCAGCATCTGGTAGGACGCAGCCTGGCCCCGGTGCGCCAACCAGTTGTCTGCGTCAACGGCAGCAGCGCAAGCCACGTGCGGCGCCAGTTTGCCACGGTAGTTGTCGGCAAACCGGGAGATGTCCTGCATGCAAAGGCCAAGCCCGAACATCGCCAGGCAGGCCATGGGCCCGTGATCGGAATTGCCGTTGGGCGGATAGGCGGGCGCATACCGATCGCGGTGTTCCAGCAACCGGCGCGTCAGAGGCTCGGGCACCATCACGATACAGCCGTCGTTGTTGCGACGCGCAGGTGCGCAGTGGTCAGCGCAACACCAGCACCGGTATCTGCGAATGCGTCAGTACATGCTGGGTTTCGCTGCCGAGCAACACACGCGCCAGGCCACGCCGGCCGTGTGACGCCATCACGATCAGATCGCAGGCCGTTTTCCCGGCGACCTCGATGACGGTATCGGCCACGAAATTGGACTTCTCGGTGAGGGCCGTCGCCTGGACGCCCGCCGCTTTCGCCGAAGCCACGACGCCATCCACCACTGCCTGCGATTGGTCTGACCAGCGTGTTTCCTGCTCGGCCTTTTCCGCTGCATCACGCTGAATCTGGCCATCCCAGTGGCCTTCCCTCTGCAGATGCGTCACCTTCAGCGCAACAAGTTCTGCGCCGTGCACCTTGGCCAGGGCGATCGCGTGATCGACCGCCTTGGCGGACAACTCGGAACCGTCGGTCGCAACCAGTATGCGTTTGTACATGTGTCATGCTCCCGTCACGATGAAACTGGCCCGATCATTCGGGTTTGCGGCCGGCGAAGGTCGCGCCCTACCGCCCACGCGCCCAGGTCAGGGTCTGCGCCTGCCTGAACGCTACCACGGAACGCATGACCTGCGCGTTGACCGATGTCAGCCGGCAGCATCGATCGCCATGACGCCGGTACCCTTGTGGCCATGCCCAGCGGCGATCAACTGGTCCATCCGCGCCGCAACCCCGGCCAGCGTCGCCATCGGCCGCTCGCCGGCAGTCTGCAGCATCAAGGCCACATCCTTGCGCGCCATCGACAGCTCGAAGGTCGGCGCGAAGTCGCGTTGCGCCATGGTGGCGCCGATGCGCGCGGCCATCGCATTGAGGTCCAGCAGGCCCATCAGCTTGACCGCCTCTGCAGCGTCGACGCGGGCGCCGGCGGCGATCGACAACACATCGGCAATCGTGCCGCCAAGGCCGATGATGAGCGCATTGCCAAATAGTTTGTTGGCGGCGGCGAGGTCACCGCGCTCGCCCAGGTACTCCAGCCGGCCGGTCATGCGGGCGAGGTCGTCCTTGACGGAATCGAACACGGGCTTGGGGCCGGACACCAGCATCGAACCCTGCGCAGTGCGAGCCGCCGGCGGGCCCATGAAGACCGGGCAGTGCAGGTACCGCATGCCCTGGGCGTTGAGCCGTTCCAGCCGCGTACGGGTGAGCGCCGGCAAGGTGGTGGTGTGGTCGATGATGACGGCATCGGGCGACAGTCCCGATCGGGCTTGCGCCAGCACATCTTCCACCACCGCGTCGTCCTTGACGATGATGTGCACACGCGCTGCGCCGCGCACCGCCTCGGCCGGACTGGCAGCGGCCGCAATGCCGAACGCCTTGAGCGCGCGGGCCTTGTCGGCGGAGCGGTTCCAGGCGGTGACGGTGTCGCCGCGTTTGGCGGCTGCTTCTGCAAATGCGGCGCCGAGCAGGCCGGTGCCGAGATAGGCGATCGTGGTGGTCATGGGGGTGTGGCTCCTGAATGGGGAAGTGATGATGGCGCCGCCCGGATGCGGACGGATTGCCCAATCTTAGTGCGCGCAGGTGGTGGCCGCTGCGTCGCCTGCAAAGTCCATCTTGGTCGACTGACCGAATGGCACGCCATGCACGCCGACGAAGCCCGCAACCAGTATCGCAGCGACGGCCGGATCGACGAGTCATCCTTTTCCGGCACCATCGACTTGGTGCCCGAGCCCGGCAGCGCGCTGCTGATGCTGCTGGGCGCCGCATGCCTGATCGCCACTGCTGGCACCCGACACGGCAGCAGGCGCGTCGGCAAGGGCGCCTGACTGCCGTCACGCAAGGCAACTGCTGGTATCGCTTCTGCCGCCCCCGCTGCCACTACGGTGACGCGCACGACGGTGGCTGCGCGCGCATCGGGTGGGCCGCAGTCATGCCCCTGCGGCCGGGCAACGCGATGACTATGTCTCGGGCATTTCCAGCGCAGGGTCCCAGCATTTGGCCAGCACGTCGGTCGGCCACGGTGTTGGCTTGCCTGTTTCGCGATCGACCCACACATGAATCGCCCTGCCGCGCCCTGCCAGGCAGGGCGCGGCGCTCACGTGCCACATCTCGATCGCATGTTCCATGCTTGTCCGGCCGACTTTACTGAGGGTTATGCGACTCAGGAGAGTTCCCGGATAGTGCACCTGGCGCAGGAAGTCATAGGAAAGGTGCGCCATCGCACCGGAGAAACCGGGAACGCCACCGCGAATGCCCATGCGCGCATACCAGCCATGGAAAGTCCGATTGATGAAGGCAAAGTAGCGCGCATTGTTGAGGTGGGTTGAAAAGCGATCCTCCGGTTGGTCATCCGGAGAGAGTTGAATTTTGAGTTCGTGTGTCTTGAGGGGGGGGCATCTTGTTGCTGTGCGATCAATGCGTACGCGCTGGCCTGGCGACAATGGTAGAAAACACCTGGGTGGCTCGGTTGCGCGCTTAATGCAGTCTGGATCAACCCGCCAACAAAGGAGTTCGACAACACCCAAGGCCAGCAACCCCGCACAGTAAATCGATGAAGCCAGGTGTAGCAAAGTGATGGACACATTCCGGCGAACGTGCCAGGTCATCGACACACCCACGTACGCGGCACTGGCCAAGTCCATGTCAGGAAAATTTACAGGCCCCGCATTTGCATGCCGCATCCAAACGGCTGTCCGCGCATTCCCGGAAGGCGCACGACAGAATGTTGACGCATCAACCCCGCTTTGCAGGTGCACCCACCGCACGCAGTCGGCACAGCGTGCGCTGGCACTGGCGCAGACCCATGGTCACGCCATAGTGCTCATACAGATGCTGCATCAAGAGGCGGCCACCCCATAAAGCATCCGAGAAACCACAGACTCCCGGCGACTGCCGAATCTCGAACGCCACCCGCTGCGCCGTGTCGTACGGCAAGCGCGGTCGTCGACCCCCTGGCCTGCGCGCGCACAGGCCTGCAACACCATGCTGATTGAAGGCGCTCACCCAGCGTTCGACTGTACGCGTGCTGTCACCAAACCATCCACCGACCTCGTGGCAGCTACGCCCTAGACCGACCAGCAACACACAATGCAATTCGTGCATCAGAAGTTGGTCACGCGAGCTTTTGGCGGCCCTCCGGATCGACAGGCGGACTGCATCCGGATCTTCCAGTGCGAGGTGTTTCATCCTGATCCTCCGCGCGGCCAGCTTGTGAGTCGCGCCATCAATTCTGTCGTGTCGCGTGCAGGCTGGCAATTGGCCTTGTTTGTGCATGTGCATCCACGCCCGAGGGCGATCTGTCTCGATCCGGCCCGGTCGTCGAAAGGACCGCGGACCCACACTGCAACAGGAGCATCGACATGCACCCATCCACAACCCGTGCGCTCGGCAAATGCACATGCGCGTTGACATTGGCCTTGGTCGCTCAAGCCGGATTTCCTGCTCTTGTGGGCTATAACCCCATTTACACGGGCGAGTGCACGCGCGATGCGTCCGCAGAACCACCCCCGCCGCCAGGCAACGGCATCAGCAATGGCATCATTCTCGGGAAACTGATGACGGGCCTGGGGCCATGTGACATCTCTTTCAGCGTTCGGGAATTTGCAGCTGGGGAAGCGGCTGGATTCCGGTTCCGTTTGTTTGAGGGGGTACGCAATGACACCGGGCTGGACTGGCGTGATTTCCATCACAACCTGTTGATCACCAGCGCCGGCGACAGCGTCAGCTTCATCAGCAGCGCGGCGGACCCGCCCATGGCCAGCAACTTCACGCTCACAGGTCAGTCAGCCGACTCCTTGGACTGGATCGGATTTCTGCCCAGTTTGCCCGCCGCCATCAATCTCGAATTGTTCAGGTTTGACTTGAACGTGATTGACGCCAACAACGACAACGCGGTGACTTTCACGTTGCGCCAGAGGGCCACCGTCAGCGAACCGGGAAGCCTGTCGCTGCTGCTTGTACTTGGCGCCGCCGCGGCCCTGGCGCGCCGCAGGTCACGCCCGGTGCGGCTGGACGGCGCCAGTCGGTCGCCAGAGCGGTGAGCGACTTCCCACCTGCTCCATCGGTGGCGTGGCGTGGCGGCTGCTGGACATGGAACAGATCAGGCCGTGCACGAGGCAGTCGCGGCGGACCTGGTCTCGGACTGGCGATCGGGTGAAGCCGTTGCGACAAAAGCCAAATGACCCTATCGCTAGCTGTCTTGCCAGAGGTCTTTCCGTTTTTTGTGCTCTTGTTGGCGGGCGACTACAAAAAATGGCGAGCCGTATCGAAATGGCTCATACAGGGTCCGGTTGACCATCCAAAAGTCGATGGACTCGACACGCCGCCGACCATTCGCAACATCGGCCCGCTGGCCGAGTCCGGCGTAAAGAAACCAACCTTTTCGGGGTTGGCTTTTTTGGGTACTGGTGGTGCGGTTCGGGCCTGATACAAACTCGCTCTCACAACGGGTGAGTGCTCCTGCGGAACAGTGCGGATTCAGCGCCCTTGTTGGGCTGCGTCGTAGCGGGTTGTCCTCTTCAGGACGTCGAGCCCACCGCCAGGAGCATCGCCAGTTCGATTCCGCCCGACGCAATCGAACCATGGACAACACCTGCACCGCTGCACCGAACCGAATGTCAAAGCCACTACGCAGCTGCGACCATTGAGACGTGATCCTGGGCAAATGCAGGATCGCTGATAGACCTTGGTCTAAGCAGGCACATCCTCCGCTTCTTCGGCAATGCTCATTGCTTGAAGTTTCGCTGCGTCAATATCGGCCTTCCAACCGAGAATATTGG
>JANNKH010000029.1:0-34074 GCA_031396205.1 Rhodoferax sp. | reverse complement strand
CGGTGGGCTATCAACGCCCAACAGATCTCAGCCTGCATCCAAAGACAGATTCATGCGCGTCGGGAGCTGTGTTCCGCCCCTGTTCTGCCGTGCTCGGGGTGTCGTGGGGAAGAAAAAGGGGCGTTTGAAAAGCCTATCCGCGTGGGTTTTGAGGATGGCTGCAGGGGCGGCATCTGGGCTCGGGTGGTTGGATTTCCTATCCCCGGTTTCTAAGAGCCGCTAACAGTTGTCGCGCCTACCACCCCACACGTTGGTGTTGTGGTCGTAGTTGCGTGCCAGGCAAGGGCAGAATCTATCTCCATCAATACCAGTTGAAGCCCAGTGTTCGCGCAGGCGCAGGCAGAGTGCGGGGTTTGGCGATGGTTGCGGGTGCGATAGCTGAGCTGGGCCGATTGGATCTCCTATCCTCTGGAGGGAAAAAACCTACGCTCTATCTCACCCCAACCTGCTCTTGAACGGCACGACCTTGCCGTCGGTGCATGTGTCCAGATAGTCCGCCCATTGCTGCATCATCGCCGTGCGCTGGCTCAGGTACAAGGCATGGTTGTACGACACGCTGAATTGGTTGCGCTCCTGGTGCGCCAGTTGCAGTTCGATATGCGCGTGGTCGAAGGCCATTTCGTGGAGTAGCGTCGAGGCAATGCCCGGAAGCCGTGGCCGGTCATGCGGCCTTTGTAGCCCATGCGCGCCAGCGCGCCCGGGATCGTGTTGTTGCTCATGGGCTTGCCGTGGTCACGCTCGCCGGGGAACAACAAGACACCGCGCCCGGTCACGATGTGCAAGGTCTTCAGAATCTCGATTGCCTGGCTACTAAGCGGCACGATATGCGGGGCTTTCATCTTCATGCGTTCGGCAGGTATGTCCCAGCGCGCCGCGTCGAGGTTGATCTCGCTCCACTTCGCGCCGATCAATTCGCTGGTCCGCACAAAGGTCAGGGCAATCAGTTTGAGTGCAAGGCGCGTCACCACAGAGCCTTGATAGGCCTCGATGCGGCGCAACAATTCGGGCAGGTCCTTGCCGTCGATCCGCGCGTAGTTCATTTTCTTGCGGTTTGCCAACACGTCGCCGGGTTGAAAGTCCTTGACCGGGTTGCGCTTGGCCATGCCGTGGGCGATCGCGTACCGGAAGACCTGCCCCGATGTCTGCAGCGCGCGCTTGGCGATGTCCAGCGCGCCCCTTGTCTGAATGTCTTTCGCCATCTTCACCAGTTCGGGTGCCTCGATATGGTCAATGGGCCGCGCGCCGATGGCCGGGAAGATGTCTGCCTCCAACCGGCGCATGACGTACACGACATGGCTGGAGCTGCGCGATTGCTTCCAGTGGCCTCACCAGAGCCGGGCCACCGCGGCAAACGAGTTTTCGGCCGACAGTTGCCGTGCGTGCTTGGCGGCCTTGCGCTCGGCCATCGGGTCGATGTCTCGGGACAGTTGCTTGCGAGCGGCGGCACGCGCAGCGCGCGCTTCGGTCAGTCTCACGTCCGGGTACGCGCCCAGCGCCATCAGCTTCTCTTTGCCGTCGGCGCGGTACTTCCAGCGCCAGAGCTTCGATCCGTTCGGATTGACCAACATGTACAGGCCGTTGCCGTCCGTGAGCTTATGGGACTTTTCCAGGGGCTTCGCTTGGCTGATCACCTTGTCAGTAAGTACCTCCCGCTGCTTTGCTTTTCGGGTCTTTTTCGCGGTGTCGCCGGTGGGTGCCGTCGTTGCCATGTTTGCTCCGATTCCGGCCGACCTGAGGGTGATACCCCCATAACGAAACAGCCGATGCCCCGAGAGATACCCCCGCTAGGACATGGCTGGCAATAGCCCACGTTGGACGGCAGAAAACAAGAAAGCCCCGTGGTTAGGGGCTTATGGGGGTGTTTGGCGGCCTGTGTTGGACTGCAAAGAACGTACTCCTGGCGGAGAGGGCGGGATTCGAACCCGCGGAGGGTTTAACCCCTCGCACGCTTTCCAGGCGTGTGACTTAAACCGCTCATCCACCTCTCCGGTGAGGGGAATTGTAGCAGCGGCCCTTTGCTGCAGACCAGGTGAACCGACCGGCCCGCCGCGATGGGTGCATGTCCCATTACACGATGCGGGCGCACTAGCAGGTGTCAGGGTTTCGAGGCAGGGCGGGTCAGGCTTTTGGAGCTTGCACCATTTTCATTGCAGACATGATCAATGCGGAAACCTCGGTCATGTTGCTGGGCACGATCAGCGTCGTTGTGGCGTCCGATGCCACCTTGCCGTAGGCTTCAACCGCTCGCTCGGCCACCTTGAGTTGAACGGCCAGTGCACCGCCTGGTTGTTCAATTGCCGCCGCCACGCGTGCAATGGCCGTCGCGGTAGCTTCGGCCACCGCGATGATCGACTGAGCTTCACCCTGTGCCCGGTTGATGACCGCCTGTTTTTCGCCTTCGGACCGTGCGATGAACGCCTCTCGCTCGCCAGTGGCGATGTTGATCTGCTCCTGGCGCCGGCCTTCGGAGGCTGCGATCAGGGCGCGTTTCTCGCGTTCGGCGGTGATTTGTGCCTGCATCGCATGCAAGATCTCCTTGGGTGGCGTCAGGTCCTTGATCTCGTACCGCAATACCTTGACGCCCCAGTTCAGCGCCGCCTCGTCGATGGCCTGCACGATCTGGGCGTTGATGATGTCGCGCTCCTCGAACGTCTTGTCCAGTTCGAGCTTGCCAATCACCGAGCGCAGCGAGGTCTGGGCCAGCTGTGTGACCGCCACGATGTAGTTCGACGATCCGTAGCTGGCCCGCATCGGATCGGTGACCTGGAAATACAGGATGCCGTCGACTTGCAACTGTGTGTTGTCGCGGGTGATGCAGACCTGGCTCGGTACGTCGAGCGGTATTTCCTTCAGGCTGTGCTTGTAGGCGACCCGGTCGATGAACGGCACCAGCAGGTTGAGTCCCGGCGCCAGAGACCCGTGGTATTTACCCAGACGTTCCACCACCCAGGCGTTTTGCTGGGGTACGACCTTGATCGAGCGGGTGATAAAGATGGCGGCCAGGACAAACAGGACGATTGCAACTTCCATTGGGAGCCTTCTTTCTTTGATTTCTATTGCTGTTACTGAATTTTTTCGAGCAGGAGCCGATTGCCAACCAGCTCGCTGACCTTGTGCATACCTGCGGCCGGGATCACGTCCTCACGGTGGATGCCCGTCCAGTTGGCACCCCGGTACCTGATGTTGGTGGTGCCGTCGGGCTGCCACGCGTCAACCATCACGGTTTCGCCGATATCCAGGTTGACACTGCGCAACGAGCGGACCGACGCATCACTGGGTCGCCGTTTTCGAATTTGATGCCATACCACGACAGCGCTGCAACCGACCAGCGCACCCACGACCAACTGGACCGGGAACGAGGCCCCCGCATGGGCTGCGAGCGCGGCCGCCGCCGATCCCACTGCCAGCATGAGCAGGTAAAACGTTCCGGTGACAAGTTCGAGCCCTACGGCCAGACCGGTCACCAGCCACCAGATCGTCGACTCCTGCATGTGTGCTCCTTTGTGTCAGCGATGCCGCATTTTGCGGGCAAAGTGGTTTGTAGCCGCTACGACCCACATCTAATTCCTTACACTGCGCGTCTTGGTTTGATTTTCCGGGATCACCCGACGGCACGGAGTACACATGAAGTTTCGCTTTCCCATTGTGATCATCGACGAGGATTTCCGTTCGGAGAACACTTCCGGATTGGGCATCCGTGCATTGGCCCAGGCAATTGAAAGCGAGGGCTTCGAGGTACTGGGGGCCACCAGTTACGGTGATCTGTCGCAGTTTGCGCAACAGCAGTCCCGCGCCAGCGCATTCATCCTGTCGATCGACGACGAGGAATTCACGACCGACGCGGACCTTGGTCCGGCGATCCTGAACCTGCGCCAGTTCATCAGCGAGGTACGGCGCAAGAACCTGGACGTGCCCATCTACGTCTACGGTGAAACCAAGACCTCGCGCCACATCCCCAATGACATCCTGCGCGAACTGCATGGCTTTATCCATATGTTCGAGGACACGCCGGAGTTTGTGGCGCGCCACATCATTCGCGAGGCCAAGAGTTATCTGGAAGGGGTGCAGCCACCGTTCTTCAAGGCACTGTTGGACTATGCCGAGGACGGCTCGTTCTCATGGCACTGCCCGGGCCATTCCGGCGGGGTCGCTTTTCTGAAGAGCCCGGTCGGCCAGATGTTCCACCAGTTCTTTGGCGAAAACATGCTGCGCGCCGATGTCTGCAATGCGGTGGAGGAATTGGGCCAGCTACTCGACCACACCGGGCCGATAGCCGATTCGGAACGCAATGCGGCGCGCATCTTCAATGCCGACCACTGCTTCTTCGTGACCAATGGCACCAGCACCTCGAACAAGATGGTCTGGCACCATTGTGTGGCGCCCGGCGATGTGGTGGTGGTCGACCGCAACTGCCACAAGTCGATCTTGCACGCGATCATCATGACCGGAGCCATTCCTGTCTTCCTCAAGCCCACGCGCAACCACTTCGGCATCATTGGTCCGATTCCGAAGGAGGAATTTGAACCGGCGGCGATCCAGGCCAAGATCCGCAGGAACCCGCTGCTCAAGGGCGTGGATGCCAAGAACGTCAAACCCCGGGTTTTGACGATCACCCAGTCCACCTATGACGGGGTGCTGTACAACACCGAGACCATCAAGCAGATGCTCGACGGCTTTGTGGACAACATCCATTTCGACGAGGCCTGGCTGCCCCATGCCGCGTTTCATCCGTTCTACGGTTCCTACCACTCGATGGGCAAGAAGCGGCCCCGCCCCAAGAAGGCGGTGGTGTACGCGACGCAGTCCATCCACAAATTGCTGGCCGGCATCAGCCAGGCCAGCCAGGTATTGGTGCAGGACGCACAGGATGTCAAACTCGACCGCCATCTTTTCAACGAGGCGTATCTGATGCACACCTCGACCAGCCCGCAATACAGCATCATTGCCAGTTGCGACGTGGCCGCGGCCATGATGGAGCCGCCCGGCGGCACGGCGCTGGTCGAAGAAAGCATCACCGAGGCACTGGACTTCCGGCGCTCGATGCGCAAGATCGACGATGAATACGGTGACGACTGGTGGTTCAAGGTCTGGGGGCCGGAGCATCTGGTCGAAGAAGGCATCGGCCACCCGGACGACTGGATCATCAAGGGTGAATCGCGCAAGGGCAAGGCGGCAGACAACTGGCACGGCTTTGGCAAGCTGGCGACGGGTTTCAACATGCTCGATCCGATCAAGTCGACCATCGTCACGCCGGGTCTGGACCTGAACGGCAAGTTCGCCAAGACCGGCATTCCGGCCAGTATCGTCACCAAGTTCCTGGCCGAGCATGGCGTCGTGGTGGAAAAGACCGGCCTGTACAGCTTTTTCATCCTGTTCACGATCGGCATCACCAAGGGCCGCTGGAACACGCTCCTCACGGCCCTGCAGCAGTTCAAGGACGACTATGCCAAGAACCAGCCGATGTGGCGCATCCTGCCCGAGTTCTGCCGCGACAACAAGAAGTACGAAAAAATGGGCCTGGCCGACCTCTGCCAGTTTGTCCACCAGCTCTACGCGCGCTACGACATTGCCCGGTTGACGACCGATATGTACCTCAGCGACCTGGCACCCGCCATGACGCCTTCCAATGCGTTTGCCCATATTGCGCGGCGAAAAACCGAGCGCGTGGAGATCGACGAACTCGAGGGGCGTATCACGGTCGGCCTGGTGACGCCGTATCCACCGGGCATTCCGCTGCTGATACCGGGCGAGGTGTTCAACCGCAAGATCGTCGACTATCTGAAGTTCTCACGCGAGTTCAACGAGCAATGCCCGGGCTTTGGCACGGATATCCACGGCCTGGTGAGTGAGCCCGATGACACGGGCAAGCTGCGCTACTACGCCGACTGCGTGGTTGGCAACTAGCGCTGCAGCGTCAAGCGGCGCACAGGTGTCGGCCATTGGTCATGCGGACGGATCAATCCGTGCTTTCGGCGACCGTCGAGATGGCCACCGCGTTGAATCCGCCGTCGACATAGGTGATCTCTGCGCTGACACCGCCGGCCAGGTCGCTCAGCAGGAATGCGGCCACGTTCCCGACATCGTCGATAGTCACGTTGCGCCGAATGGGCGATGCACTCGCAACCACGCCGAGGAGTTTGCCGAAATCCTTGATGCCACTGGCCGCCAGTGTCTTGATCGGGCCGGCGCTTATGCCATTGACCCGGGTGCCGCGCGGCCCCAGGCACTCGGCCAGGTAGCGCACCGATGCCTCCAGCGATGCCTTGGCCAGGCCCATGGTGTTGTAGTTCGGCACAATGCGTTCGGCGCCCAGGTAGGTCAGCGTCAGCAGTGACGATTTGTCGCTCAAAAAGGGCAGGGCGGCCTTGGCCATGCCGGCGAAGCTGTAGGCGCTGATGTCGTGAGCAATGCGGAAATTCTCGCGGCTCAGACCGTCCAGAAAATTGCCGGCTATAGCCTCGCGCGGCGCGAAACCGATCGCATGCACAAAGCCGTCCAATTGCGGCCAGGTCGCCGACAGATCGGCAAACATGTGCTCGATCTGTGCGTCGTCGCCGACGTCGCAGTCGAAGATCAGCCTGGAGTCCATGTCTGCGGCAAAGCCGGTGATGCGCTCCTTGAAGCGTTCGCCAACGTAACTGAAAGCCAGTTCCGCACCTTGCGCGCGGCAGGCCTTGGCAATGCCATAGGCGATGGATCGGTTGCTCAGTACGCCGGTGATCAACAATTTCTTGCCTGCCAGAAAGCCCATGCCCGTATCTCCGTAAAAAATCCTGCAGAATTGTCGCATGCGCCGTTTGCTGCCCTTGCTGTTGCTTCTGCTGGCTTTGCCGGCTTGGGCGGCACATGGATACGCCTTGTGGGGCGATCTGAAATACCCGGCCGGCTTTGCGCATTTCGACTATGTCAATCCACAGGCACCCAAGCGCGGCGAGTTGCGCCTGGTCAGCAACCTGCGCGTATCCACGTTTGACAAGTACAACCCGTTCACGATTCGCGGCAATGCGCCGGCCTATCTTTCTGCCTTGATGTTTGATTCGTTGTTGGCCGGATCCCTCGACGAAACCGGCTCCGGCTATGGCCTTCTGGCCGAAGACGTGGAAGTCTCCGGCGATAGCCTGGCCGCCACGTTCAAGCTAAGGCCACAGGCGCGATTTCACAATGGTGATCCGGTGCTGGCGGCCGACATCAAGCACAGCTATGACACCCTTGTGGGGCCGCATGTATCGCCTGCCTACAAGAATCTGCTGCAGGACGTCGCCGGCATCGATGTGCTGGATGCGCGCACCGTGCGCTACCGCTTTCACAAGCCCAACCGCGAGTTGCCGCTGACGGTGGGGGGGCTGCCGGTGTTCAGCCGTAAGTGGGGCATGGAAAACGGCGTTGCCAAGTCCTTCGACAAGGTAGTGATGGATGTGCCGATTGGCAGCGGTCCCTACAAGATCGGCCCGGTCAAGTTCGGCAAGGACATCACCTATGTGCGCGACCCGGACTACTGGGCGCGTGACCTCCATGTGCGCCGGGGCACCAGCAATTTCGAACGCATCACCGTCAAGATCTACAAGGACAACACCGCGCGTCTGGAAGCGCTCAAGGCCGGCGAATTCGACCTGATGCGATTTTTCTCCGCCGGCGATTGGGCCCGGCGGGTCAACGGCAGGAAGTTTGACAGTGGCGAACTCGTCAAGGCGGAGTTCAAACACAGCCTGCCATCGGGTTTCCAGAGCTACGTGCTCAATACGCGCCGCCCCATGCTCAGCGATGTGCGGGTGCGCGAAGCTCTGGGACTGGCGTTCGATTATGAGTGGATGAACCGCCAGATGTTCTACGGCTCGTACCAGCGGGTGAACGGCCTGTTCGGCAACACGGCGTGCGCGGCCCGCGGGGAGCCGTCGGCGCAGGAACTGGCGTTGCTGGAGCCCTGGCGCGGCAAGGTGCCAATGGCCGTCTTCGGTCCGATGACGGTGCCACCGCGCACCGACGGCGATTCGTCGCTGCGCGGCAACCTGCGCAAGGCCAAGGCCCTGCTCAACGAAGCCGGCTGGGCGGTCAGCGACGGCAAGTTGCGCAATGCGAAAGGTGACCCGTTCGTGTTGGAATATTTGGATAGCAACGAGGGTGGCGCGCGGACCGTGACACCATGGGCGCGCAATCTGGAAAAGATCGGTATCACGCTGATTTTTCGGCCAGTGGATTTCGCGCTGTATCAGCAGCGCCTGCAAAAATTTGACTTCGACATCACTACGCTGGCATACCCGGGAACGCATAATCCAGGCCAGGAATATGCGGACCTGTTTGGCAGCAAGGCGGCCGACATCGAGGATTCCGGCAACCTTTCCGGCGTCAAGAGCCCGGCTATCGATGACCTGGTCAACCGGGTGACCGGCGCCACCAGCAAGGAGCAGCTGATACCAGCTTGCCGAGCGCTCGAACGCGTCGTCAGTCACTCGCATTTGCTGATTCCGCAGTGGACGGCCGGTACCCACCGCATTGCCTACAACGCCTGGCGGGTGGAGCGACCAGCGCAGATGCCGGCCTATGCGCAAGGCGAAGGCTGGGCTATCGACACCTGGTGGGCCAGATAAGGGCTTATGTTCTCCTACATTCTCAAGCGCCTGCTGCTGATGATCCCCACCTTGCTGGGTGTCCTGACCATCACCTTCATCGTGATCCAGTTCGTGCCCGGTGGCCCGGTAGAGCAATACCTGGCCGAGGCCAAGGCGGGCGTTGCAGGTGGTGGTAGCGCCGAGGGCGGCGGACTGACCTACCGCGGCGCGCAGGGAGTCGACACCAAGCGGTTGGAACAGATCAAGGCCTTGTACGGATTCGACAAGCCCACGCATGAGCGGTATGTGGAGATGCTGGTCCGTTTCGCGCGTTTCGACCTGGGCCGAAGCTTCTTCCAGAACAAGGACGTGGGCGAACTCATCATTGAAAAGCTGCCGGTGTCGATCACGCTCGGGCTATGGACGTTTTTCATCAGCTACGGCATTGCAGTGCCACTGGGTGTGGCCAAGGCCGTGCGGGCGGGTAGCCGGTTCGACTTCATCACCACGCTGATCGTGCTGCTGGGTTACGCGATCCCGGGCTTCGTGCTGGGCGTGGCGCTGCTGGTCGTGTTCGGCGGTCAGCTGCAATGGTTTCCGCTGCGCGGCCTGACATCGAGCAATTGGGACGAACTTTCCTGGGGTGCGCGCGCGGTGGACTATCTATGGCACATTGCGATGCCGGTGACGGCGATGGTGCTGGGCAGCTTCGCGGTGACGGCGATGTTGACCAAGAACGCGTTTCTGGAGGAAATCCGCAAGCACTATGTCGTGACCGCACGCGCGAAAGGGCTTAGCGAGAAACAAGTGCTGTGGAAACATGTGTTTCGCAATGCCCTGATACCCATCATCACGGGTTTCCCGGCCGCCTTTATTGGTGCCTTTTTCGCCGGATCGCTGCTGATCGAGACTTTGTTTTCGCTCGATGGCCTGGGCCTGCTGAGCTACGAGAGCGTGATCCGGCGCGACTATCCGGTGGTGCTGGGCACCTTGTACCTGTTCACCTTGATCGGCCTGGTGACCAAGCTGATTTCCGACCTGTGCTACGTATGGGTCGACCCTCGCGTGAAGTTCGACTGAGATGAAGCTGCCCCCACGCTCACTGCGTTCGCTGCCCCCCGAGGGGGCCGTCAGTCCCTTCGGAACGGCCGGGCGGTACTGAATGACACCCCGCGCTGCCAGCCATTCTCCCGCCCGCCGCGCCTGGCTGCGATTTCGGCGCAATCGCCTTGGCTACTGGAGCTTGCTCGGTTTTTGCGCCATCGCACTGCTGAGCCTGTTCGCAGAACTGATCTCGAATGACCGGCCGCTGGTCGTGCGCTACGAGGGCGCATATTACTTTCCATTGGTACAGGACTATCCGGAGACGACGTTTGGCGGTGATTTCCTGACCACCACCGATTACCTGGACCCGTTTATCCGCGAGCGCCTGGCGCAGGACGGCAACTGGGCCGTCTTTCCGATCAATCCGTATGGCCCTAAGACGCTGAATTATTTCGCTGCCAAGCCCAACCCATCGGCCCCCACACGCGACAACTGGCTGGGTACCGACGATCGGGGCCGCGATCTGCTGGCTCAGCTGATCTACGGGTTCCGGGTCAGCGTGTTCTTCGCGCTGGCCTTGACGGTGACCGGCGTGGCGCTCGGCTTACTGGCCGGCGCGCTGCAAGGTTTCTTCGGCGGCAAGACCGACTTGGCGTTCCAGCGCTTCATCGAGATCTGGGGTTCGATGCCGGAGTTGTACCTGCTGATCATCTTCAGCGCGATCTTTGCCCCCAGCCTGGCGCTGCTGCTGGTGTTGCTGAGCCTGTTCGGCTGGATGGGTCTTTCGGACTATGTGCGGGCAGAGTTTCTGCGCAACCGCCAGCTGGACTATGTGCGCGCAGCCCGCGCCTTGGGCGTGGGAAACTGGCAGATCATCGTGCGGCACATCCTGCCCAACAGCCTGACACCGGTCGTCACCTTCCTGCCGTTTCGCATGAGTGGAGCGATCCTGGCGTTGACCTCGCTGGACTTCCTCGGGCTTGGGGTACCGCCCGGCACGCCGTCGCTGGGCGAGCTGTTGTCGCAGGGCAAGAACAATATCGATGCCTGGTGGATATCGTTGTCGACGTTTGCGGTGCTGGTATTGACCCTGCTGTTGCTCACTTTCATGGGTGACGCGCTGCGCGACGCGCTCGATCCGCGCAAGGCCGATCAGGATCCGGTTCCGGAGACGCTGGCATGAGCCGCCGGGCCGTTCCCAAGGCGAATTGCGCAGCGCGCAGCGCGAAGGACTCGGTAAGCCGCCGGGCCGTTCCCAAGGCGAATTGCGCAGCGCGCAGCGCGAAAGTACTCCAATGACCTTGCTCGACGTAAAGGGATTGCGCGTTGCCTTTGGCGCCACCGAGGTTGTCAGGGACATTGACTTCGCCATTGCCAGCGGTGAGAAGCTGGCGTTGGTGGGCGAGTCGGGATCGGGCAAGACTGTCACGGCGCTCAGCCTGCTGGGACTGGCCGCCAATGCGCGCTGCGGCGGATCGGCGCGATTCGAGGGGGCACAGGGAGCGGTCGATCTGCTGGCGCTGCCCGAGCCGCAATTGCGCTCCATTCGCGGGCGCGACATCGCAATGATTTTCCAGGAGCCGATGACGGCCCTCAATCCGTTGTTCCCGATTGGCAACCAGATCGCCGAGGTTCTGCAACTCAAGCAGGGCCTGGACAAAAAACAATGCGCGCAGGCGGTGGTCGAATTGTTGGCGAGCACCGGCATCCCTGAGCCGCAGCGGCGTGCGCAGGCTTTTCCGCACCAGTTGTCCGGCGGCCAGCGCCAGCGCGCGATGATCGCGATGGCGCTGGCCTGCAAGCCCAAACTGTTGCTGGCCGACGAACCAACGACCGCGCTGGACGTGACGGTGCGCGCGCAAATCCTGGAACTGCTGGCCCGCTTGCAGCGCGAATACGGCATGGCCGTGCTGATGATCACCCATGACCTGAACCTGGTGCGCAAGTTCGCGGACCGAGTCGCGGTGATGGAGAACGGCCGCCTGGTGGAGCAAGGACAGGTCGGCACGGTGTTTGCCGATCCGCAACATGCCTACACGCGCAAGCTGATCGACAGCAAACCCCGACGCGATGTGGTCGAGGCGCAGTCCGACGACGGCCAAGCCACTGCAGTGGCGCCGTTGCTGCAGGCGGATGCACTGACCGTTTCCTACCCCGTGCCCATTGCCGGCTTGCGCGGATGGTTTCGCAAGGGCTCGTTCGTGGCAGTTCGCGACGCCACGTTCTCGATCGCGCCGGGCATGACGCTGGGCGTTATCGGCGAGTCAGGCTCTGGCAAGTCCACGCTGGCATTGGCTGCATTGGGACTGCAGGGGTTTGGCGGCACATTGCAGGTAGCGGGGCGGCCCTGGGGCGGTGGCACGGCGTCCGACAAAGCCCTGCGCCGTACCGTGCAGGTGGTATTCCAGGACCCTTTCTCCTCCTTGTCGCCGCGCATGACGGTCGAGGAGATCGTCGGCGAAGGCCTGCTGGTGCACCATGGCGCAATGAACAAGGCCGAACGCCAACGCCGGGTATTGCAGGCCCTGTCGGAGGTAGGGCTGGATGAGCGCCAGTTTCCCAATCTGCTTAGCCGCTTTCCGCATGAATTCTCGGGTGGGCAGCGCCAGCGGCTGGCGATTGCCCGGGCTTTGATTGTTGAGCCGCAACTGCTGGTGCTCGACGAGCCCACCAGTGCTCTTGACGTGACCATACAGCAGCAGGTGCTGCAGTTGTTGCAAGTGTTGCAGCGCGAGCGCCGGCTGAGCTACCTGCTGATCACCCATGATGTCGACGTGATCCGGGCCATGGCGCACGATGTCCTGGTGATGAAGGACGGTGAAATCGTCGAGTCTGGCGCATTGGCACAGGTTCTGGACAGGCCGCAGCATCCGTACACGCGCGAGCTGGTTGCGTCGGTCACCTGACTTGGTGCGCGGCGAACCAATCGTCAACGTCGTGTTCCCCTGAAAACGGCCCTCCCAGGGGTGGCTTTGGCCGTCTTTTTGCAGTAGAATGCCCCCTTCACGACCAAACGGGCGGGTTTTCACCGCCCGTTTTTTTTGGTCGTGCAGATTTGGCTTTTTCTGGGAACACTGACTGGGAGACGTGAGTCCGATGGCGCTGCAGCAGCTGGTTGAACAGACGGTTACCGGCCTGGGCTATGAGTTGGTCGAGATCGAACGGCTGGCGGGTGGCTTGTTGCGCATCACGATCGATCTGCCTTGGCTGCGGGGTCAGGCCAACGTCCTGGCGCCGTCGCAGCTTGTTACGGTCGAGGATTGCGAGAAAGTGACTCGCCAGTTGCAGTTTGGGTTGGAAGTGGATGCGATCGAGTATCAGCGGCTGGAGGTTTCGTCGCCCGGCATCGACCGTTTGTTGCGCGGTGAGCAGGATTTCGAGCGGTTCGTTGGTTGTGAGGTGGACATCACGCTGAAGGCCGCTGTGGGTGCGGCGGCGCAGGGCCAGGTGAATGCGAATCGCAAGAAGTTTCGCGGCACGCTGGAGCGTGCGCTGGCCGAAGACGGCGCGGCCATGGGATGGCAGCTGGTCTGGAGCGAAGCGCCCAAGGTCAAGCCCGGTCAGCGGATTGGCAAGAACAGGCCGCCGGCACCGGTGCAGGTGCTCGGTTTTGTGATCGACGAAGTGCGGGAGGCGCGATTGGCGCCGTTAGTAAGCTTCAAGGGCCGTGGCGGTGCCGCGGATACGGGTGGTGGGTAGACAGGTTCAGCTTGCGCTTGGTCGCAGGTCGCCGGCAGGTCAAGGTTTGTCGGACGCGTGACTCTGGATTGGACTGGAACGGGAAAGGTGTGACATGAATCGCGAAATGTTGATGTTGGTGGAAGCCATCTCGCGCGAAAAGAGCGTCGAGCGTGACGTCGTGTTTGCAGCCGTCGAGGCTGCATTGGCGCAGGCAACCAAGAAGCTGTATCAGGGCGACGTGGACATCCGCGTCGCCGTCGATCGGGATGACGGCAGCTATGAGACGTTCCGCCGCTGGCATGTGGTGCCCAGTGAGGCCGGCCTGCAACTGCCCGAACAGGAAATCCTGCTGTTCGAAGCGCAGGAGCAGATAGAAGACATCGAGGTCGACGAATACATCGAGGAGCCCATCGATTCGGTCCCGATCGGTCGGATTGGCGCAATGGCCGCCAAGCAGGTCATTCTGCAGAAGATCCGAGACGCCGAGCGCGAGATGCTGCTCAACGATTTCATGTCGCGCGGCGACAAGATATTCGTGGGTACCGTCAAGCGGATGGACAAGGGCGACATCATTGTCGAGAGCGGCCGCGTCGAAGGACGCTTGCGCCGCAGCGAAATGATTCCCAAGGAAAACCTGCGCTCGGGTGACCGGGTTCGCGCCATGATCATGGAGGTGGACCTCACATTGCGGGGCGCGCCGATCATCCTGTCGCGCTCGGCCCCTGAATTCATGATGGAGCTGTTTCGTACCGAAGTGCCGGAAATCGAACAAGGGTTGCTGGAGATCAAGTCCTGCGCACGGGACCCGGGTTCGCGCGCCAAGATCGCGGTGTTGTCGCATGACAAGCGGGTCGACCCGATCGGTACCTGTGTTGGTGTGCGTGGCACACGCGTCAATGGCGTCACCAACGAACTGGCTGGCGAGCGGGTCGATATCGTGCTGTGGAGCGAAGATCCGGCGCAGTTTGTGATTGGCGCATTGGCGCCGGCCAATGTGTCGTCAATCGTCGTTGACGAGGAGCGCCACGCGATGGACGTGGTGGTCGACGAAGAAAACCTGGCGATTGCCATTGGCCGTGGCGGCCAGAACGTGCGTCTGGCGTCCGACCTGACCGGCTGGAAGATCAACATCATGGACGCCAACGAATCGGCCCAGAAATCGGCTGACGAGGCCGACTCCGGCCGGCGCCTGTTCATGGAAAAGCTCGACGTGGACGAGGAGATCGCAGACATCCTGATCGCAGAAGGCTTCACCAGCCTGGAGGAGGTGGCTTATGTGCCGCTGCAGGAGATGCTGGAGATCGAGAGTTTTGACGAAGAAACAGTGAATGAATTGCGTACCCGTGCCAAGGACGCATTGCTGACCATGGAGATAGCCCATGAAGAGAATGTCGACGCCGTGTCGCAGGATCTTCGCGAGCTTGAGGGCCTGGATGCTGAACTGATCGGCAAACTGGCCGACAAGGGTGTGCATTCCCTCGACGACCTGGCCGACCTGGCCGTGGACGAACTCACGGAAATAACCGGCCAGTCCGAGGACGAGGCCAAGACCCTGATCATGAAAGCGCGCGAGCATTGGTTTACCGATGAAGCCGCTTCGCACGAGTAATGGTCATGAAGACGCAGATTCAGTGACGGCCAACAATTGCCCGCAGGGCTTGTTTTGCCAAACTAAAGGTAGCACAGCATATGTCCAGTACGACAGTCGCCGAGTTCGCCAACGAACTCAAGAAATCCACCGCAACGCTGCTTGAGCAACTCAAGGCTGCGGGCGTGCCCAAGGCGGCGGCAACCGATCCCGTTACCGACTCCGACAAGCATAGCCTGTTGAACTTCCTGCATGCCAGCCACGGCACGGCCACGTCCGAGCGCAAGAAGATCACGCTTGTCAAAAAATCGACGACCGAGATCAAACAGGCAGACGCGTCGGGCAAAGCGCGCACGATCCAGGTCGAGGTACGCAAGAAGCGCACCTTCATCCGTCGCGACGAGGGCGCAGACAGCGTGCCAGAGACCCCGGCCGTGGAGTCGGCACAGGTCCCCGTGCAGGTGGCCCTTGATCAGAGCGAATTGACTAGGCGCGAGGAAGAGGCGCGTCGCCAGGCCGAACTGATCCGTCGCCAGGAAGAAGATCTGGCCGAAAAGCGCAGGCAGCGCGAGGAGCAGGAAGCCAAGGCCCGCGCCGCGTCCGAGGCTTCGGCTGTGGCGGCAAGCGCCGCCGCTGCCAGCAACAAGGCGCTGGCATCGGTGACCGACACCACGTCCGATGACCGCGCCGCCGAGGAAGCCGCGGCACAGATGGCGGAAAAGGAGCGGTCCAACGCCAAGCAAAAAGCTGCCGCGCTGTCCAAGGCGCGTGCTGACGAGGAGGCCGCGCGTGCGGTTGACCTGAGTACGCGCCGGCGCAAGGCGGAGGACGAGGCTGCGGCCATTCGTACCATGCTGGCTACACCCAATAAGGCGGTCCAGGTCGCCAAGAAACCGGAAGAGGTCAAGGCCGCGGCCAAGGGGACCCTGCACAAACCGGCGGTTGGCAGCACGGTGGCCAGGGCCAAGCCGGGCGCAGCGACAGGCGCTGGCCAGGGCGCCGCTCCTGGCGCTGGCAAAGAAGTCAAATCGGCCAAATTGTCGAGTAGCTGGGCGGGGGATCCTTCCAAGAAGAAGGCCATCCCGACTCGGGGCGATACCGGTGGCGGCCGTGGCAACTGGCGCGGTGGCCCGCGTGGGCGCCGGGGCAGTAGCGACCGCGACCATCGCGACGACCGTATGTCATCGTCGCCGGTCGAATTGCGCGTGTTGGAAGTCCATGTGCCTGAGACAATCACCGTCGCGGAACTCGCCCACAAGATGGCCGTGAAGGCCTCTGAGGTGATCAAGCACTTGATGAAGCTCGGCCAGATGGTGACCATCAACCAGCCACTGGACCAGGACACCGCGATGATCGTGGTTGAGGAAATGGGTCATACCGCCATCGTTGCGGCACTCGATGATCCGGAAGCGTTTACCGATGAGGAAGCCGGCCAGGCCGAAGGTGAGGCATTGCCACGTGCTCCGGTAGTGACGGTCATGGGCCACGTCGACCATGGCAAGACCTCGCTGCTGGACTACATCCGCACCGCCAAGGTGGCTGCGGGCGAGGTCGGCGGCATTACCCAGCATATCGGTGCCTACCATGTGCAAACGCCACGCGGCATGATCTCGTTTCTGGATACCCCGGGTCATGAGGCGTTTACCGCGATGCGGGCGCGCGGCGCCAAGGCTACCGACATCGTGATCCTGGTCGTTGCAGCGGACGATGGGGTGATGCCGCAGACGCGCGAGGCGATCAAGCACGCCCGGGCGGCCAATGTGCCGTTGGTGGTGGCGATCAACAAGATCGACAAGCCGGGTGCCAATGCGGAGCGGGTCAAGAACGAGTTGGTTTCCGAAGAGGTGATTCCGGAGGAATTGGGCGGCAACTCGCCGTTCGTGCCGGTGTCGGCCAAGACCGGCGAAGGCATCGATGCACTGCTTGAGCAAGTGCTGCTTCAGGCCGAGGTGCTGGAACTCAAGGCCCCGGTACAGGCCATGGCCAAGGGCATCGTGATCGAGGCCCGGCTGGACAAGGGCCGTGGCCCGGTGGCCACGGTGCTGGTGCAGTCCGGAACACTGGAAACCGGCGACATCGTACTGGCAGGTTCGACCTACGGCAAGGTTCGCGCCATGCTCGATGAGAACGGTAAGGCCGTCAAGGCGGCTGGTCCGTCGATTCCGGTCGAGATCCAGGGTCTGACTGAAGTCCCGCAGGCAGGCGACGAATTCATGGTGCTGCCGGACGAACGCCGGGCACGCGAGATCGCCACCTACCGTGCGGGCAGGTTCCGCAACACCAAGTTGGCCAAGCAACAGGCCGCCAAGCTGGAGAACATGTTCACTGACATGACGGCAGGAGCGGTGAAGACCGTTCCCATCATCATCAAGGCCGATGTGCAAGGTTCGCAGGAGGCGCTGGGGCAAAGCCTGCTCAAGCTCTCGACCGATGAGATCAAGGTGCAACTGGTCTATGCGGGCGTGGGCGGTGTTACCGAGTCCGACGTCAACCTCGCCATCGCGTCCAAGGCGGTGATCATCGGCTTCAATACCCGCGCCGACGCTGGTGCCCGGAAATTGGCCGAGAACAACGGTGTCGATATCCGCTACTACAACATCATCTATGACGCCGTGGATGAGTTGAAGGCGGCGATGTCGGGCATGCTCACGCCGGACAAGAAAGAGGAAGTCATTGGTACTGCCGAGATCAGACAGGTGTTCAAGGTCAGCAAGATCGGCTCCATTGCCGGTTGTATGGTCACCTCGGGCGTGGTGCGCCGCGCCGCGCGGGTACGCCTGCTGCGCGACAACACCGTGATCTTCACCGGCGAGCTCGAATCGCTCAAGCGCTTCAAGGACGATGTCCGTGAGGTAAAAGAGAGCTTCGAGTGCGGCTTGAACATCAAGAACTACAACGATATTCAGGAGAACGACCAGCTCGAGTTCTTCGAAATTCGCGAAGTGGCGCGTACGCTGTAAAGCCAACCCACCATTGTGGCACGCAGAACCGCAACCCCCAACCGCGCCTTCAAGGTCGCCGACCAGATCCAGCGTGATCTGACGGAGTTGATCGCGCGCGAGTTGAAGGACCCGCGGGTTGGCATGGTCACGATCCAGGCGGTGGAGGTGACGCCCGACTATGCACATGCCAAGGTGTTTTTCAGCCTGCTTCAGGGTGATCCCGCGGAAACCACCGTCGGATTGAACCAGGCCGCAGGGTTTCTGCGCGCCGGCCTGTTCAAGCGCTTGCACATCCACACCGTGCCCACCCTGCATTTCCTGTTTGACCGCACCACTGAACGTGCCGCCGACATGAATGCGCTTATCGCGCAGGCCGTCGCCTCGCGTTCCAAGAACGAGGACTGAACAACCGGGGTCAGAATCCAATTCCTGATTGGACGCTGGCCGCCAGAGCCAGCGTATGGGAAACAGATTGGATACGACCGACCACAAGCAGCGGGTGGCACGACGCCCGGTACATGGCTTGCTATTACTCGACAAACCCCTGGGGCTGTCGAGCAATCAGGCTTTGCAAAAGGCCAAGTGGTTGCTGCGTGCCGAAAAGGCGGGCCATACCGGAACGCTCGACCCGCTGGCCACGGGCGTGCTGCCACTGTGTTTTGGTGCCGCCACCAAATTTTGCCAGTTGCATCTGGATGCCGACAAGTCCTATGAGGCAGTTGCGCGGCTCGGCGTCACTACCACTACCGGCGACGCAGAAGGCACCGTGTTGCGGGAGCGCTCGGTGTCTGTGGACGACAGTGCCATCGAGCGGGTACGGGTCCGCTTCGTCGGCCAGATAACGCAAATACCACCGATGCACAGCGCGTTGAAGAAAGACGGAAAGCCGTTGTATGAATATGCGCGCGCGGGACTGGACGTCGAGCGCGAGCCGCGCCGGGTCACCATTCTTGCGCTGGAGGCGACACTGGAGCAGGACGCGCTTGGTGCGTCGCTTCGCCTGCGCGTGCGATGCTCCAAGGGAACCTACATCCGCACGCTGGCCGAAGACATCGGCGTGGCGCTCGGCTGTGGGGCCCACCTGACGGCGTTGCGCCGGACCGAGACCGGTGGCTTCGCCATAGCGGGCTGCGTCGCGCTGGAGCAACTCGAGCAGTTGCCCGAACACGAGCGCCTGGCCCGGCTGCGACCAGTCGACGACCTGTTGGCCGGCCATGTTCCGGTATTGCTGGAGCCCCCCGACGCCGGGCGCTTTCTCAGCGGACTGCGCAGGCGTGGCGCATGGCCCGACAACCCGCGCGTAGCGGTATTCGGAACTGCACCACGCGCCTTGCTGGGAACCGCCCATACCTGCGCGGGCGAGTTGATCCCCGACCGCCTGCTGAGCCCAATCGAGATTGAACAGACCCTAGCCGGGCATTGAACACGCCAGATTCCTGAAAGAGAACCATGAGCTACAAACAGATTCGCAACATCGCCATCATTGCCCACGTCGACCACGGCAAGACCACCCTGGTCGACATGCTGCTGCGCCAGAGCGGAACCTTCCGTGCCAACGAAAAAATCGCCGAGCGCGTGATGGACAGCAATGACCTGGAAAGAGAACGCGGCATCACCATCTTGGCCAAGAACTGTGCGGTGGACTGGAAGGAAACCCATATCAATATCGTTGACACCCCGGGCCACGCCGACTTCGGCGGCGAAGTGGAGCGCGCCCTGTCGATGGTCGATGGCGTGATGCTGCTGATCGATGCAGTGGAAGGTCCGATGCCCCAGACGCGATTCGTGACCAAGAAAGCACTGGCGCTGGGCCTCAAACCCATCGTCGTCGTCAACAAGGTCGACCGCCCGGGCGCACGTCCCGACTATGTGATCAACGCCGCTTTCGACCTGTTCGACAAGCTCGGCGCAACCGAGGAGCAACTCGACTTTCCGGTGGTCTATGCCTCCGGCCTGAACGGATGGGCCGCCATGGAAGAGGGCGCGCCCGGCGAACAATGGGGCAAGGACCTCGCGCCGCTTTTCGACACGGTGCTCTCGCATGTGCCGGCCAACAAGGGCGATCCGGCGGCTCCGCTGCAACTGCAGATCAGTTCGCTGGATTATTCCACCTATGTCGGGCGCATCGGCGTGGGACGGATCAGCCAGGGCACGTTGCGCATCAACCAGGATGTGCTGGTGATGGAGGGGTCCAGCGGCAAGTCGAGCAAGGCCCGGGTACAACAGATCCTGAAGTTCGAAGGCCTGGAGCGTGTTGCTGCGACCGATGCCGGCCCGGGCGACATCGTGCTGGTCAGCGGCATCGAACAGGTCGGTATCGGTGTCACGATCACCGACCCACTGGCGCCGGCGCCATTGCCCATGCTCATGATTGACGAGCCTACGCTGACGATGAATTTCTGCGTCAACAACTCGCCGCTGGCCGGACGCGAAGGAAAATTCGTCACCAGCCGCCAAATACGCGACCGCCTGCAGCGCGAGTTACAGGCCAATGTGGCGTTGCGGGTCGTCGACACCGACGAAGATGGCATCTACGAGGTCAGTGGGCGAGGCGAATTGCACCTGACCATTCTTTTGGAGAACATGCGACGCGAGGGTTACGAGTTGGCGGTGTCCAAGCCGCGCGTGGTGTTCAAGCTGGTCAACGGCGAGAAGCAGGAGCCGATCGAGATGCTGACCGTGGACATCGAAGAAGGCCACCAGGGTGGCGTGATGCAGGCGCTGGGCCTGCGCAAAGGTGACCTGGTAAGCATGGAACCCGACGGCCGTGGCCGTGTGCGCCTTGAATACCGCATACCGGCGCGCGGCCTGATCGGATTTCAGAACGAGTTCCTGAATCTCACCCGCGGCACCGGCCTGGCCAGCAACATCTTCGATGGTTACGAGGCCTATCGCGGTGACATCGAAAGCCGCAAGAGCGGCGTACTGATCAGCATGGACGATGGCGAGATCGTCACCTACGCGCTGGGCAAACTGGACGACCGCGGACGCATGTTCGTCAAGGCCGGTGACCCGGTGTATGAGGGCATGATCGTCGGGATCCACAGCCGCGACAACGACCTGATCGTGAACGCGGTGCGCATGAAACAGCTGACCAACTTCCGCGTCAGCGGCAAGGAAGACGCCATCAAGATCACGCCGCCGATCCAGCTTACGCTGGAGTATGCGGTTGAGTTCATCGAGGACGACGAACTGGTTGAGATCACACCCAAGAGCATCCGCCTGCGCAAACGCTACCTCAAGGAACACGAGCGCAAGAAGGCGGGTCGCGAGACGCTCTGAGCGCCCCCAGCCCTGGCTTCGCCAGCTTCCCCGAGGGGGTGCAAGAAAACTTGGGAACGGCCCGGCGTTTTCTTGCGCGCCCTGGACTTTACCCTTCAAGGGGCCGATGCCGCCATCTGGCTCAGCGCTGGCGCGTCTTCATTGCGCGCTCGACTTCGCGCTTGCCTTCCCGGTCCTTGATGACGTCGCGCTTGTCGTGCTCCGCCTTGCCCTTGGCCAGCGCGATATCGCATTTGACCTTGCCGGCTTTCCAGTGCAGGTTGATCGGCACGAGGGTGTAGCCCTTTTGCTCGATCTTGCCGATCAGCCGTTTGATCTCCTCCTTGTGCATCAACAGTTTCTTGGTGCGCACGTTGTCCGGGTTGACGTGGGTCGAGGCTGTTCCCAGTGGATTGATCTGGCAACCGATCAAGAACAACTCACCCTCGCGGATGACCACATAGCCGTCGGTCAACTGGACCTTGCCGGCGCGCAGCGATTTGACCTCCCATCCCTCGAGCACCAACCCGGCCTCGAAGCGCTCCTCGAAGAAATAGTTGTACGCCGCTTTTTTGTTATCGGCGATACGGGCGGGTTTTTGCGCAGCGGTTTCGGGTTTTTTGGCCATGGATGCAAGATGGGGTAGTCGATCATGCGAAGAAGGCTTGTCTACAATCCTGCGCAGTCACACATTCTATGAAAACAGTCAACAAGTCGGTCCTGATCTGGTATCGCGCCGAGGAAATGTATGCGCTGGTCACCGATGTGGCGTCGTATCCGCAGTTCCTGCCGTGGTGTGACCATGCCAGCGTGCTGGAGGAAAGCGAGGCCGGAATGCTCGCCGAAGTCGGCATCGCCATTGGCAGCGTGCGCCAGACCTTCACCACCCGCAATGTGCACACCGAGGCGCGCGCGGTCGACATGGAATTGGTCAAGGGTCCGTTCTCGCGCCTCGATGGGCATTGGCGCTTCTTGCCTTTGGGCGATGGCAGCCAGCGAGCATGCAAAGTCGAATTCAGACTCCACTATGGATTCGACAATGCCACGCTGGGCAAGCTGGTCGGACCGGTGTTCGACCGTATCGCGGTCAGCATGGTCGACGCGTTTGTGAAGCGGGCCGAGCAGGTCTACGGCGATTGAGTTTGCAAATGCGTGTCACGCTGGTGTATTCGCCGCGCGCCCGCGACGTCCACGAGGAAGTGCTGGAGCTGGCCGACGGGTGTACGGTGCAGCAGGCCTTGCTCGCCAGCGCAGTGTTGAGCCAGCAGCCAGATCTGCTGGCCAATTCGTCTGGATTCGGCGTTTGGGGCGTCAAGGTTTTCGGCAGCCATGTTTTGCATGGCGGCGATCGCTTGGAACTCTACCGGCCATTGCTGGTTGACCCCAAGGTGGCGCGCCGAGCCCGGTTCGAGGTCCAGGGCGCGCGCTCGGCCGGGTTGTTTTCCCGGCGGCGGCCGGGTGCGAAGGCCGGCTACTAGCGCCAAAACGGTCTACGCTGCGCAGTCCTGTGCGCCGAGCGCGTCGCAGGCGGCTGGGGTGACTTATTTGCAGTTTGCCTCGAGCGCAGCGCGAATCTTCTTTTGTTCTGCAGCACGGCCGGCGTCGTCGAGTACTTCAGGTTCACCCTTGGCATTGGTGATCGACACCCGGACACCGGAATCCATCAGCGTTTGACGGGCTTTTTCCTTTTCACAGTTGGAGCCCCTGATCTGCGCAATCTGTTCCGCCTCTGCCTTGACCCTGGAAATCGCCTCTGCGTCCGCCTTTTTCTTGCGTTCGGTCAGGTACTTGTCTTCCTCGTCGATCTTCGGACGGGCACCTGCGCCCGAGCCTGCGACCGCCGATGCAGACGCGGGCGCCACCGGTTGCGCTGCCATGGCGGTGCTCGCCTTACCCGGCTGCTTGAGAATATTCCTGGGCGGGATATTGGCCGGCGGAGCTTGGTCACTGAACACCTTGCGGCCACTTGGGTCCAGCCATTGCCACTGTGCCTGGACCGTTGCACTCACCAGCCACAACGCGGCCGCGATAAGGGTATGAAAGCGTTTCATGGGGAACAGTTTACGCCGATGCGGACCCCTGGCGGCGGGTACAATTCTCGTTTTGGAGCTTTCACATGCGCCTGCTCGGCAAAGCGCTTACCTTCGACGATGTGTTGTTGGTGCCGGCGTTCTCCCAAGTCCTGCCCAAGGACACCTCGTTATCCACCTCTTTTTCGCGCAGTATCCAGCTCAATCTGCCGCTGGTTTCGGCCGCCATGGACACCGTGACCGAGGCCCGGCTAGCGATTGCGATTGCGCAGGAAGGCGGGATCGGGATTGTGCACAAGAACCTGTCGGCGCAAGAGCAGGCGGCCCAGGTGGCCAAGGTCAAGCGTTATGAATCCGGCGTATTGCGCGACCCGGTGGTGATCACGCCCACGCATACGGTGCGCCAGGTTATCGACCTGTCCGAGCAGCTTGGCGTGTCGGGTTTCCCGGTCTGCGACGGCGGCAAGGTGGTGGGCATCGTCACCGGCCGCGACCTGCGCTTCGAGACCCGATATGACGCGCCGGTAAGCTCCATCATGACGCCGCGCGACAAGCTGGTAACGGTACCCGATGGCACCACACTTGCAGAAGCCAAGGCGCTGCTGAACAAGCATAAGCTCGAGCGGTTGCTGGTTGTCAACAACGCGTTTGAGCTCAAGGGCCTGATCACCGTCAAGGACATCACCAAGCAGACCAGTTTTCCCAACGCCGCGCGTGACGCGCTCGGCAAGCTGCGGGTGGGCGCTGCGGTTGGCGTGGGCGAGGGCACCGAGGAGCGGGTCGAAGCGCTCGTGCGTGCGGGTGTCGATGTGATCGTGGTTGATACGGCTCATGGCCACAGCCAGGGTGTGCTGGACCGGGTGCGCTGGGTCAAGAAAAACTATCCGCAGGTCGACGTGGTCGGCGGCAACATTGCCACTGGCGCCGCAGCGCTGGCTCTGGTCGAGGCAGGTGCTGACGCGGTCAAGGTGGGCATCGGTCCGGGATCGATCTGTACCACCCGCATCGTGGCCGGCGTGGGCGTGCCCCAGATCATGGCGATCGACAGCGTCGCCACGGCACTGCGGGGCAGCGGCGTTCCGCTGATCGCCGACGGTGGTATCCGCTTCTCCGGCGACATCGCCAAGGCCATTGCAGCCGGTGCCAGCACGGTGATGATGGGCGGCATGTTCGCTGGTACCGAAGAGGCGCCGGGCGAGATCATCCTGTACCAGGGCCGCAGCTACAAGAGCTACCGTGGCATGGGATCGATCGGCGCGATGCAGCAGGGCAGCGCCGACCGCTACTTCCAGGAGGCCACCACCGGCAACCCGAATGCCGACAAGCTGGTGCCCGAGGGCATTGAAGGCCGGGTGCCGTACAAGGGCTCGATGGTCTCCATCATCTACCAGATGTCCGGCGGCTTGCGCGCCAGCATGGGCTACTGCGGCTGCCCGACGATTTCCGACATGCAAAGCAAGGCCGAGTTCGTCGAGATCACCACGGCCGGCATCCGCGAAAGCCATGTGCACGACGTGCAGATCACCAAGGAAGCGCCGAATTACCGGGCCGATTGAGCCGGGGCGTTGGCCAAGCCCGCACCGCAGCGTATTCGGTCCACCGTGTGGTGATGGTCCTTTCGTTCCTCGCAAATTGTTGACTGACGCATTTCCATCCGATCGGGTCGACCCAACCGAAGCCCCCGCGCGCCCTTCGACAGGCGCTGGCCGAACGACGCACCGAAAGAATTCCATAATCCCGGTCCGGTCGTCAACGACTGAAATTTTGCACCACGCCCAACCGGCGTTCCCACCATGCAGCACCAGAAAATCCTGATTCTCGATTTCGGCTCCCAGGTCACGCAGCTGATTGCACGGCGCGTCCGCGAGGCCCATGTGTTCTGCGAAGTTGTGCCCTGCGATGTCGGCAACGATTGGGTCCGTGCGTACGCCCGCGACGGTAATCTCAAAGGCATCATCCTGTCGGGCAGCCACGCCAGCACCTACGAAGACCATGCGCTGCGCGCGCCGCAGCTGGTGTTCGAACTCGGCATTCCGGTGCTGGGCATCTGTTATGGCATGTTCACGATGGCGGTTCAACTTGGCGGCATCGTCGCGCCCAGCCACAAGCGCGAATTTGGCCATGCCGACGTGCGCGCGCACGGACACACCCAACTGCTTGATGGCATACAGGACTACGCCACACCGATGGGCCATGGCATGCTCCAGGTCTGGATGAGCCATGGCGACAAGGTCACCGAGATGCCGCCAGGATTTCATCTGATGGCCAGCACCGACAGCTGCCCGGTGGCCGGAATGGCCGACGAAGAGCGCCGCTTCTACGGCGTGCAGTTTCATCCGGAGGTCACCCACACCAAACGCGGCGCCGCCATATTGGAGCGCTTCGTGCTCGACATCTGCGGCACCCGTGCTGACTGGATCATGGGCGACTACATCGCTGAGGCGGTCGAGAGGATCCGCGAACAGGTCGGTGACGAAGAAGTCATCCTGGGTTTGTCCGGCGGTGTCGATTCATCGGTGGCCGCCGCCTTGATCCACCGCGCCATCGGCGACCGGCTGACCTGCGTGTTTGTCGACCACGGCCTGCTGCGTCTGCACGAAGGTGACATGGTGATGGACATGTTCGTCGGCAAGTTGCACGCCAAGGTGGTGCGGGTCGACGCGGCGAACCAGTTTCTCGGCCACTTGGCTGGTGTGGGCGACCCCGAGGCCAAGCGCAAGATCATCGGGCGCGAATTCGTCGAGGTGTTCAAGGCCGCAGCCGTGACACTGAAGAACGACCATGCGCGCCATGTTGCCTGGCTGGCGCAGGGAACCATCTACCCGGACGTCATCGAGTCCGGTGGCGCCAAAAGCAAGAAGGCGGTCACCATCAAGAGCCATCACAACGTGGGCGGGCTGCCCGAGCAGCTGGGCCTCAAGCTGCTCGAGCCATTGCGCGAGCTGTTCAAGGATGAGGTGCGTGAACTGGGCGTCGCATTGGGACTGCCCCATGCCATGGTCTACCGGCATCCGTTCCCCGGCCCGGGACTGGGCGTGCGGATCCTGGGCGAAGTGAAACGCGAGTATGCCGACATGCTGCGCCAGGCCGATGCGATCTTCATCGACGAGCTGCACACCTTCATCGATAACGACAGCGGCAAGAGCTGGTACGACCTGACCAGCCAGGCGTTCGCCGTATTCCTGCCGGTCAAGAGTGTGGGCGTGATGGGCGACGGGCGTACCTACGAATACGTGGTGGCGCTGCGCGCGGTGCAGACCAGCGATTTCATGACGGCCGATTGGGCCGAGTTGCCGTATGCGCTGCTCAAGCGCGTGTCTGGGCGCATCATCAACGAGGTCAAGGGCATCAACCGGGTCACCTACGACGTGTCGAGCAAGCCGCCGGCGACGATCGAGTGGGAGTAGGTTTCGAGATCCGTCGGGGTCTATCGAGATCTATCGAAAAGTGGACTCAACGTGTTGATCAGGAAGGCGAATGTCTCTCGAGTTCTATCGAGATCTATCGCTGGGATGCCCTTCAATCTGACGGCAAATTTGACGGTAAAAAGGTCGCGTCGAGTTCCCGCGAGAAATTTGCCGTCGGGGCGATTCCCACGTTGACGGTAAATTCTTGCGCTCTCGGGCGCTATACCGCACCGGACGGCCGCGGTTCGTGATTCGCTGTGATGGGCAAAGGCAGGGTAAGCGTCTAGCCGTGGCATCTTGAGCTGACCGCGCCCTGGCGCGACCATCGGCCCCATGGTGAACACGGTGTTGGCGGTTTGGTCGAAGGCTGTGGCTGTCGCCGTGCGCTGGCGCAACGCCATCGCGCTGATCGTGCTGATGTTCGGTCGAACAGTTGGCGGCGCGCTACGGCGCCGGGGATCAACCTCAACCGGCAGGCTGCCAACGGTGGGGCAACAACTCTTCGATGCGGCTGTTCAAGTGCGTGGGCAGCCGGGTGAGCACGTCCTTGAGGTAGGCCCAGGGGTTGTGCCCTTTGAGCTTGGCCGATTACCACGGGCACATCGTCCACCTCGGATCGCACATCCAGCCAACAACAAAACCGCTCTCTGAAAGCCATATAAGCGCGGTTTCCAAAGGCCACTAACAGCTGGTGAACGGCAGGTTCAGGCCCATATCGCGGCAGACGAAGCAGTGGAGCTTTGCTCCCGAGGTGCAGCTCGCGAAGCCACAGTCATTTGTGCGACGTGCGCTGTTGTCCGACCAGGTAGGGCAGGGTGATGGTCATGCTGCGAATTGCCGCTTGACTTTAGATCAACACAACGATAGAGTTGTGTCGTGATTCCTGACTATGAGCCGTCGACCGGAAACCTGCCGCCCGGCGAGCATGTGGCCGAGTGGGTCGACGTCGTCGAGCGGTTCGGTACAACGCCGTGGCGCAGGCAGTTGCTGGAGGGGTTGGCACGTGCGTTGCGCGATTTGCGCGCCGCCGGTTGCAAGCGCGCCTACATCGACGGCAGCTTCATCACCAACAAGGAGCATCCTGGCGACTTCGATGCCTGTTGGAGTCTGGATGGGGTCGACTTCGACGCCATCGACGAAGTGCTGCTGACCTTCGACGCGGGACGTCGCGCGCAGAAGGCAAAGTACCGAGGCGAGCTGTTCCCCGCCGACGCGGCCGCGGAACCGCTGGGCACGCTGTTTCGCGACTTCTTCCAGCGCGACCGCGACGGTAACCCCAAAGGAATCATCGTCATCGACCTGGAGAATTTCCAATGATCACCAACGAACGGCAGCATCAGATCAGCAAGGCACAGGTCGCAAAGTTCCGCGCGGCCATCGACGCGCCGGACAGCAGCACTCGCACGCTCCACCCGCGTGCGCAGAAGGCGCTGCGTGAGGCGGCCCAGAGTCAGCTCGACGAGCTCGTAGCGGAAGTGGCCGAGTACGAGCGACTGCGCGCCGGGCACCTGACGGCAATCACTGCGGAATCCATCGCCGACCTGGCACCCGCACTGATCAAGGCCCGCATCATGCGCAACTGGACGCAGAAAGAGTTGGCCGACAAGCTGGCGGTGGCCGAGCAGCAAATCCAGCGGTACGAAGCCACGCAGTACAAGGGTGTGTCAGTTGAGCGCCTGCAGGCGGTGGCCGATGCACTGAAGCTGCGTGTGCGTGAGGTGATCACGTTCGAGCCTCTGTAGAGGAGATTCGCGCAGGCGACGCGTGGTGTGGGTTCACTGCCCGAGCGGGAGCGATGCGACCGACGAGTACGTGCCCTCGTCGGATGTGCGTACCTCACCGCTCAGCCTCGACGTACAGGCAGCTGGACGACGCAACGCCGCCGGACATCGGTACCTCGCACGATCCGCAGTGCGCGAGAAATTTGCCGTCAGGGCGATTCCCGCGTTGACGGTAGATTCCGGGTGCAAGTCCCAATATTCATGCCGCTTGTCGGGCGATCGACGAGTTGCATTGACGGAAAATTCTTGCGCTCCCAGGCGATACGCCGCACCGGACGGCCGGCCGCGGTGCGTGATTCGCTGTGATGGGCAATGGCAGGGCAGGGGATGGGACAACTTGTTGGACAGCGGCCGCGCGGACGAGCGGGGTGGCAGGCACGACACGGCCCCTTGCGGACGATCGTTCGCGGGTTTGCGCCGGCGTTGTGTTCAGGCCGCGTTGTAGTGCTCGGGCTGCGAAGGTCCGCGGGGCCCACGCGCTGCGCTTCACTGTGGCGGTCGGGCGCTGAACGCGCCGACTGCCCTGCGGTGCTCGGTCTTGCGCCCGCATCGCGCAACTCACTGCGCGCCCTGCGGGCGCTCCGTTCAGACAGGCGCGATGAGAATGATGACGAACGCGCTTCGCGCTGGGCGCAAGCCCTGCGCTCCTCGGCGCCACAGAGGCGCGCAGCGCGTGGGCCCCGCGGACCTTCGCAGCCAGGCCTCTGGTTGGCGTTGCGCCAGGCAGGGGCCCGGAGCCTTGGACTCCGGCGCAACGAACACCACGGGCTCAGCATTGTGGCGGGTAGCCCCGGCGCAACGAACACCGCGGGCTCAGCGACGTGGCAGGGGAGCCCCGGCGCAACGAACACCACGGGCCCAACATGGTGGCGGGTAGCCCTGGCGCACCGAACTCCATAAGCCCAGCGTCGCCGCAGGCGGGAGCCGGCGCGGGCTCATTGTGGGGCGCCGAGGAGCACAGCGGGCAGGGCGGCGCGCGCAGCGCGCTTCGTCATCATTCTCATCGCGCCTGTCTGAACGCAGAGAGCGAAGCGAACGCAGTGAGTTGCGCGATGCGCCCTGCCCGCGAGCACCGCAGGGCCGTCGGCGCGTCCAGCGCCCGACCGCCCCACCATGAGCCCGCGCTGGCTCCCGCCTGCCGCGACGCGCGCCAACGCCAACGCCGTAGCCAACTCACACGGCCCCGGACATCAGCAGGCGGAGCACGACCGACCGCAAAGGGTCGGGTGCAGGCTTTCGCTCCGGCCAGACGAAGGTCAGCTTCAGCTCAGCAAACCGACGCTCTCGGTACCCCTGCCTGTTCCACTCTTCGCGCTGCCAAAACGCAGCCAGGGTCTGCGACGGGCGTTCCGCTTGACGGAATCCTTATGGCGGATCACACTCGCTCATGGTTCGCTCGTTCGCGTGCGCCGATACCGAGGCCTTGTTTCACAGCTGCCCGGTATCCCGCTTCCGCAACATCGAGCGCGTCGCGAGGCGCAAGTTGCTTCAGATCCGCGCCGCCACCGATCTGGCCAGCCTGCGCGTCCCACCGGGCAACCAGCTGGAGGCACTGAAGGCCGACCGTAAGGGCCTGCATAGCATTCGCATTAACGACCAGTGGCGAATCTGCTTTGTCTGGAGGACCAATGGAGCGCACCGCGTCGAGATCGTGGACTACCCCTAGGAATGCGGAACATGGCCAAGTTACTTGAAGAGATTCATCCGGGCGAAATCCTGCTGGAGGATTTCATGAAGCCCATGGGTATCAGCGCACGCCAGCTCGCCGCAAACATCGATGTCTCGCCGAGCAGGATCAGCGATCTGGTGAATGGCCAGCGCCCCATCACAGCGGACACAGCGCTTCGGCTCGGCTTGTTCTTCGCCATGGAGCCTCGGTTCTGGCTGAACCTGCAGTCCGAGTACGACATCCGGATCGCGGACCGGGAACTCCGGGCCAAGCTCTCGCCAAGGATCCGAGTCTTTCAGCCGGTGGCGGGGTGACGGTCCGCCATTGCTTTCGAGAGGCTAACGCAAGCTTACGGTTCTGAAATCTCGCATCGCAAGAAAGGCCTCGCCAGCGATTGGTAGACGTCTGCTGCGCGCAGACGCGCGTTCACCCCAGGTCCTCCAGCAAGGCAACGGTCACGGCCTCTTCCGCAATCGCAAGCCCATGGCGGCGCATCGCCGGAGCGAGCATGGTGTCCCAGGCTGCGTCCGGCCCGTTGTCGGCAAGGTCGCGACGGGTGTGTGGGGCGTCGCGCGCGGCGGCCTCGTAGTCGGCAGCGGCAAGGCGCCAGGGCCGCGCCTGCCAGGTGCGCAGCACGTGGTTGGCGATGTGGATGCCCGGCCAGTCGAAGTCGCCGTGGTAGTGCAGGCGGGCACCGGCCTGTGTCAACTGGGTCAGCAGCGTGCGTTGCGCTGCCGCCGGCATACCGTCGGTGCAGACCATGGGCGCGCAGTGTGCACCCAGCCGGTCGGCGGCAATTGCGAGCAGATTGGGGTTTTCGCAGACAAAGATCGGTATGTCCCGCACTGACCATTGCGGCTGCGCTCGCAGCAACTGGCGCAACGACAGGTACGCCGGCTCGCCCGCTAACCACATTGTGCCGGAACGCGCGAGGGTCGGAAGGTTCAAGATCAGCGCCGGACGCGCCAGTTCGTTCACCAGAACGCCGGCCCGTGCCCAGATGTCACGAGCGCGCTCATCGGGGGCGCGCGGCGCGCCGACGTCGTCGATCGGGTCCGTATCGTCGCCATCGGTTCCGGTTGGCGGTACGGCAACTCCCGTTCCTGGCGCTGCGACGGCCTCGCATTGCCGCCATGCGGCCAGCACGACAGTGGCAGTCGGCTGGCCGGCGTCTAGCGCGTGGGCATTGCCAAGCGTCTGGGCCGCCAATTGGGCCCGTGTCATGCCGGCTGCGGGCAACCGGCGCAAGACAGCGTCGGCACCCGCCAGCAATTGCCCGGCGGCGACGACGTCTTGTCGGGTCAGGCGTTTGAGCAGGGTAGTCGCGCCGAAAGTTTGCAGCCAGTCGCGCAGCCTGGCATCGCGCCCGATGCCGTTGGACACGCCAGACCACGCAGCCTGCATGGCCACCTTGACGTCGGTCCTGCTCGCTATCGGGCCGTCGATCTGCTCCAACACCTCCCGCAACGATCCGGCGATGCCGGCAGCGTGCAACGCAGCGTCCAGGCGCGCGATGTCGATGCGGACCGAGCGCGCAGGGCTAGTCGGGCGGCCGGTCAAAAGCGCCAGCGCTTCGTGTTCGGTGGCGCTAAGGTGGGTGAGCAGCAGCGACTGCCCCGTGGCACCGTCGATCTGACGTTCGATATAGCGTCGCAAGCGCAGGCGCAAAGGTGCGAGGTCGGCACCACCCAGCAGGCGCTCGACCCGTGCATCCCTCCCGGCGGGCGGGTCCTGGGCCGTCATGGCGCCGGAAATCGCCGGTCCGGATCGTCTTCGCGGCGCCGGGCCCGCCCGTCCCATGTCCAGCGCGAGACGTGTACGGCGTCGATGCCTTCGCGCCGCTGCAACTGGGCAATCGCCACGCCGGGCAGTTCGGCGTAACAGGCCCACTCGCGTTCGCTGGTGATCACGAAGTCGAGGTCGAATTCGCGGATCAGGCCCATGCAGTGGGCGCGCGCCGCGTCATCGATGCCCGCGAAGGCTTCGTCCAACAGCACCAGGCGCGGCGCGTGCGCGTATCCGGCCTGAGAGTAGTAGCTGGACACCGCTGCGAACAGCGGCACCGTCAGGCCAAGTGCACGTTCGCCGCTGGAGGCCGGGCCCGACAGTGGGCGCCATTGGCCATCCTGCCAGCGCTGGACCCTGAAGCGGTGCCAGCGGCGGTAGTCCAGTGCGCGGGCCAACTGCTCAAGCAGACTACCACCCTGGTCCGCATCGGCCAAGGTGCGTTCGGCAGTGATGCGCTGTTGCAGCATCTCGCCGACGACGCGCCGGTCTTCGGCACTCCACAGGTCGGTGCTGGTGTTGAGCAGCCGCTTGCGCGCGGCCTCCAACCCGACCGGCGCTCCCTCTGCCCCCTCAGGCAGGACCTGCCATTGCAGCCGGAAACGCACGCCGGTCGAGGTGGGCCGTTTTGCCAGTTCCTCATTGATGGCGCCGACCTGGCGCTCCGCATCGCGCAACAGCCTCTGCACCGCAGAAGCGATCTCTGCCTGCAGGTGGTTCTCCAGCACCTGGCGTTCCCCGGCGGTGAGCAACTCACGGCGTTGCGCGATCTCGCCGTCGAGCCGCTCGCCAAGCTGGTCGGGGCGTTCGGGCCGGTTCTGGTAGACGATGCTGACCACCAGACCGTAGTCGTTGGTCTCGGCCTGTGCCTGGTGGCTCAAGGCGGCCAGGCCACGGCCGAGCTCGGTGTAGTCCTGCGAGATTTGGCTCTGTACCCGGTTCCAGGCGTCGTCGTCGTCGCGGACGTTGACCAGCGCCTGCTCGGTTCGCCGGGCGAGCGCCAGTGCGGCCTCGGTGGTCCAGGGGGTTTGCAGCGCCGGCACCTCGGCATCGGGCAGGGCGGCCAGCAGCAGACCGGTGGCCGCGAAGCCCTGCAGGTGACCCACGGCAACCAGGCGTGTCGCCGCTCGCTCGTCCAGCGTCGCCTGGGCATCCTGGGTTCTCTGCTCGGCGCGGGCGCGGGACTCACCGCTGCTGCGCAGGGCTTCGCCGCTTTCCTTTTGCATTGCGTCTCCCTGCTGCACGGCTTCGCGGGCCAGCTTCAGGCGCTGCTGCAGTTCCTCCACCCTGGCCCCCACCGACTCGCGCAGGGTTTGCAGGCGGACGCGGGCCTCTTCGGCCAGCAGCTTGCGCTCGGCCGATGCCGCCTCGGCTTGCATCGCGTCGCTACGGGCCTCTTGGGTGCGGTGCTGTTGGCGGACCTGTTCAGTCAATCCATCACATAGTTCGCGTGCTGCTTGCGCCAGGGCATGCAGCGTGTCGCCGAATGCCTGCAATGCCCGGTCGGTGGCATGCAGGGCGTCAGGCTCCTGGGGCAGGCGCAGGTCTTCTGCGTCGTGCGAGAGCGTGCGGCGCGCGGTCTCCCAATGGGCAACTGCGGCCTGCAGTTGAATGTCAGCCTGTTCGAGCCGCAGCCGGGCGGTCTGAAATTCCCGCGCGCATGCCACAGCGTCCAGGTGCGCGGCACGCAGGGGCTCATCGGCGGGCGCGCGCTGTCACTCGGTGGTGGCCTGGAGCTGATCCCGTGCGCGTTGCGCATCGGCCTGCTGCAGCGTGGACAGCGCCAGCGCCAGCGCGCCCAGGCGTTCGGCGATGGATTCGAGCCGCCGCGCGCGTGCGTCAGCGCGCGCCGCGTGGCCGATGTACTCGGCGCCGGGCTTGTGCCACGCGCCGGCAAGCGCGCCGAGGCGGAAGCGGCCATCCGGGCACACCCAGGTTTCCGCCACGCCATCGTCCTGCGGAGTGCACGCTACGCCAGCCAGCAGACGCTTCACCACGTCTTCCGGCACGGGTGCACCACTTGTGTCAGCTATCGCCGGTGCCAGCCAGGCGGCCAGGGACTGTGCCCGGGGCGACCGCACCAGCCACTGTGAATCCTGTGGCAGTGGCATGCCATTGGTACCGACCATGTTGCCGTCAGGCATTACCCACGCGTCGAGCAGCCCGGCGGCTTGCAGCGCCGCTTCGAGCCCGGCGCGCTGGACCGTCTCGACGGCCGGCAGGAAGTCGACCAATTGCCACAAAGGTGCACCCGTGCGGCCGCGGGGCGCGGCCTGCGCGCGCCCCCGCGGGGGGGGGGGGCAGCGGGGCTCACCCAGTTTGAGGCCCCGGCGGTCGGCG
>JANNKH010000023.1:0-2023 GCA_031396205.1 Rhodoferax sp. | reverse complement strand
CTGTCGTCCGCTCGGGCTGGCGCTGTAAGCCAAGCCCGCTTTGCACGGTCGGACAGCACGAGAATCAGTCGCCTTTGCGTGGCATTGCCGCCTTGGTTGCAAGCAGCTACGTGATGATCGGGTGCCCCCCTGTGCCAATATGACATGCTGCACCCGGCTCCGAGAAATCAGTGAGCAACGAGGTAGTTATGTCCAAGATCCATCAACCGAAGGTTTCCATGCACGCAGTGCAGTCTCTCCCCGATTCAGGCGCATCGCAAGGAGCCCGTAGGGCGAGTGAAGATGCGCCTGAATCGGCGTCGCCGCCGGTGTCGCCGGTCCTGAGTTCCGAGGTCGTGCCGCACGCACGTCGGCGTAGTTTTTCCAATGCCACCAAACGCCGCATTCTGGAAGCCGTTGACCGGTGTACCCAACCCGGTGAGGTCGGTGCTTTGCTGCGCCGTGAAGGGGTCTATTCCTCCTCCCTGAGCACTTGGCGCCGTCAGCGCGAGGCAAATGACCTTGCAGCGCTGGCGCCGCGCAAGCGAGGCCCCAAGGCCGATCCCGGCCGGGCGGACACCGTGCTCATCGCCCAACTGACCCGGGACAACCAACGTCTGCAGGTCAGCCTTGACAAGGCCAATCTGGTGATCGAGGTCCAAAAAAAACTTGCAGTTCTGTTGGGCTTGGCTACAGCCGACGACAAGCACGGGAGCACTTGATGACGAGCGTGCAAGAACTCATCCCGACCCATGGTGCCGTGGCAGCGTGCCAGGTCCTGGGGCTGCCGCGCGGTGCGCCTGCGCGGCACCGCGCCAGACAGCGCCGCGCGGCCTTTGTCGGACCCAGGCCGGCACACCGGGCGCGTCCAAGACCACCGATGGCCTTGGACGTCCTGGAGAACCAAGCGCTGCTCGATACGCTCAACAGCGAACGCTTCATGGACACCGCGCCGGCGGCCGTACACGCCACGCTGCTCGACGAGGGCCGATACCTTGGGTCGGTGCGCACCATGTACCGGTTGCTGGCGCGCACCGGCGGCTCGCGCGAGCGGCGCAACCAACTCGTTCACCCGGCCTACATCAAGCCCGAGCTGCTGGCAATCGCACCCAATCAGGTCTGGTCCTGGGATATCACCAAGCTGCGTGGTCCGGCCAAGTGGACGTACTTCCACCTGTACGTGATCCTGGATATCTTCAGCCGCTATGTCGTGGGCTGGCTGATTGCCGAGCGTGAGAATTCGGATCTGGCTGAGCAACTGATCGCCGATACCGTGGGCCGCCACAACGTCGAGCGCGGCATGCTCACCCTGCATGCCGACCGCGGTACCAGCATGCGCTCCAAACCGGTGGCCGCCCTGCTGGTCGACCTGGACGTTGCCAAGAGTCACAGCCGCCCCTACGTGTCCGACGACAACCCGTTCAGCGAGGCTCAATTCAAGACCCTGAAGTACCGCCCCGATTTCCCGGCGCGCTTCGGTTGCCTGGCCAATGCACGCGCCTTCTGTCAGCAATTCTTCGCCTGGTACAACGACCAGCACCAACACTCGGGCATCGGCTACATGACCCCCCACAGCATCCACTACGGCACGGCACAGGCCATCCATGCCACTCGGCAAGCCACCCTGGACGAAGCCTTCCTGGCCCACCCAAACCGCTTCAAGGGCAAGCAACCGCAGCCTCATCGCCTCCCAACCGAGGTATGGATCAACCCACCGAAAGAATCAAACAACCTGAATATCACCCAACCCCACACACTAAATTAGTTCCGCCACGTGCAGCAAAGTCATTGACACACTCCGGTCGCCATTCGTGGGGACTGAGAAGACTGACAGTTCAACTCGTTCCGTTGCTCCGACTGCGTGCCAGAACGCCAAGCCTTCCACATTCTGGCGGAACACTAGCAAGTGACACTTGTCAATGCCTTCAGAGGCGAGTGCTTGAATGCCAGCTCGCAATAGACGCCTGCCCAAACCACACCTTCGATGGCTCGGTGCTGCAACGAGGTGGTGTATGAGACCTCGCCTTCCGTCGTGACCACAGAG
>JANNKH010000119.1:0-2849 GCA_031396205.1 Rhodoferax sp. | reverse complement strand
TGAAGGCTTCGTTGGCGCTTTCCTTGGTCAGGCCGGCTGCGGCCTTGGCCGAGACAATGAACAGACGGATGAAGTCGTTGGGCAGGTTGGGAGCAGCGCCATCGGTCACGATCTGCACTGTGAGCGGATCGATGATCTTGGTTTCCTTGACGCGGCGTACATAGATCGTGGTCGGGTTCGGGCCGGCGACCACCGGGATGCGTTCGATCGAGAACTTGACATCGGCCGCAGTGAAGTCCGAGCCGTCGTGGAACTTGACACCCTTGCGCAGCTTGAACTCCCAGGTGGTGTCATTGATCGCCTTCCAGCTCTCGGCCAGGCGCGGCTCGAGTTCGAGCCCATCGCCCGACCACACCAGCGTGTCGAACACATGCTTGAGCGCCTCGGCGTGGGTGCCGGTGGCGGTGAAGTGCGGATCGATGGAATCGGGTCCGCCACGTACACCGATCGTCAGCGTCTGTGCGACAGCTGAGGTCAGCAGTGCGGTGGCGCACAACACGCCCGTCAAGAAAGAACGCATGGCAAATCTCCTGATGTGTCTGGCCCCGCGCATACCGCAGGCCTTGCAGGGACGAATTTAAGCCTCGGCACGGCGCACGTCAATACCTTTTGGAACTAATTTTTATTTTCTGCCAGCACCGGTCCGGTGCGCCGGTGGTGCGACGGAACCATAGCGGTGCATAGTGAAATGGCGCTCGGAAAATCCTGTTCACAGAGCCACCGAAGTTTGATACCATGCTTCGCATTGATTCACAGACTGTTCGATTTGGAACTAAATACCCACTCTCCTGGTGGTCCCACCGGCGCTGCCAACGCCGGTGGTGGACCGGATCTGCTCGAACGCCATGGACTGGATGTTTTTACCCACGCCCGCCTGTGGCGCAATCCCTGCGGCTTTGCCGCGCGCTTCAATTACCTCGGACTGCGATACAACACGCCGCTGTACGGCTGGGTCGAGGAACGCTTCGGACTGGCGCGCTCCGAGTTCGTCATCCTGTACAGCCTGGGCCTGGTCGATGGCGTGACTGCGAGTGAAATCGCCGCCTCGACCGCCTTCCCCAAGAACACGCTGAGCCGCGCGGTCAACCGCATCGTCAAACTCGGCCTCATCGCGCGCCGTGAAGGCGAGACCGACCGGCGCCAGCAAAATCTCACACTCACAGCCAAAGGCCGCGCGATCCTGGACGAAGCCATGCCGCGGTTCGTCGCCATGGAGGCCGAGATGTTGGCGCCCTTGAGCCTGGTCGAGCGCGAAACCCTGTCCACGCTGATGGCCAAGGTCGTGCTGTCGATGTTCGACAGCACGGTGCAGACAAAGCCTCCCGCCGCCACCCAAACCCGCAACTGAAGGAGCCGACCCGATGCGACTTGCCGACATGAACTGGATGCAGGTGGAGCAACACGTCAAGCGCGACCAGCGCGCGGTACTGCCCATCGGCTCGACCGAGCAACACGGCTACCTCAGCCTGTGTGTCGACGTGATCCTGTCCGAACGGGTATCGATCGAGGCCGCCGCGCCGATCGAGGTACCGGTGTATCCGACGATCAACTACGGCTTCACGCCCAGTTTTGTCGACTATGCGGGCACCGTGTCGCTGCGCCTGTCGACCTTGTGCGCCATGATGTGCGACATCCTGGACCACATGGTGCGCACCGGATTCCGCCAGATCGTCATCGTCAACGGCCATGGCGGCAACGGCCCGGCGCACGGCGCCATCCTGGAATGGCTGGACCGCAACCGCGGCGTGCAGGTCAAATGGCACAACTGGTGGAGCGCGCCCAGGACCCTGGCCAAGGTCAAGGAGATCGACCCGTTGGCCTCACACGCCTCGTGGATGGAAAACCTGCCCTGGACCCGGCTCGCCAACGTGCAGATGCCGGCCGAACGCAAACCAATGATCGACATCGCCGCATACCAGCGCGTCGATCCGGGCGCCAAGAAGGATTTGATCGGCGACGGCAACTTCGGCGGCCTGTACCAACGTGCGGACGAGGAAGTGCTGGCCATGTGGGAGATCGCGGTGGCCGAGACGCGCGCCATCATCGAGACCGACTGGGGCTGATCCCGGCCACCAACCGCCTGCGCGCGCAACCGCCCTCTCCAACCCGACGCCAAGACCTTGCTCGCTTTCATCATCCAGCGCCTGCTTCAGGCATCGATCGTGATGCTGGTGATATCCGCGCTGGTTTTCATCGGCGTCTATGCGGTCGGCAACCCGATCGACGTGATGATCGCGCCCGACGTCACGCAGCAGATCCGCGAGCAGACCATCCGCGCCTATGGCTTTGACAAGCCCTTGTGGCAACAGTACGGCATCTTCCTGCAACGCCTGGCCAGTGGCGACTTCGGCCGCTCCTTCGTCTACAACATGCCGGTACTCGAGCTGATCCTGTCGCGCCTGCCGGCGACGATGGAGATCACGCTGTCGGCCGTGTTCGGCGCGACACTGATCGGCGTACCGCTGGGCATGTACGCCGGCTACGCGCCGCACAGCCCGGTCTCCAAGACCATCATGGGCGTGTCGGTGCTGGGCTTCTCGGTGCCCTCGTTCTGGATCGGCCTGATCCTGATCTTCGTGTTCGCCGTCAACCTGGGACTGCTGCCCGCCGGCGGGCGCGGCGACACCGTCGAGGTGTTCGGCATTCAATGGAGCTTTCTGACACCCAACGGCCTGACCCACATGCTGCTGCCGGCGATCAACCTGGCGTTGTTCAAAATGGCGTTGATGATCCGGCTCGCGCGCGCCGGAACGCGCGAGGTGATGCTGTCGGACACGGTGCGTTTCGCGCGTGCGGCCGGCGAGAGCGAATGGACGATCCTGCGCCGCCACGTATTGCGCATCATCGCG
>JANNKH010000057.1:0-1952 GCA_031396205.1 Rhodoferax sp. | reverse complement strand
ACCGCCGGCCCCAGCGAATATACCGCCAGCGAGGAGACGCCGAACGACACACGCGATCGCATACACCGCGGCCAGCATGATGCCCAGTTGCGCCGGGTCGCTCACGATGCCCGCGAAGCGTTCGCGCATCAGCTGGCCGTTGCCGTTGGTCGTGAAGTTGAACAGCAGGCTGGAGGTGATGGCAGCAAAGGTCATCACCATGAACAGGCGCGCCAGTTGCGGCTTGGCCAGGCCGACCCGGGCGCGGGTCGTGCGCCGCGACGGCGATTCGGTCTCCGGTGGCGCCAGGCGCCAGAACAGATAGCCGCAGACCAGCGACAACAGCCCCGGGATCAAAAAGGCGGCGCGCCAGCCGATGTACTTGACCGTAAAGCCGGTCAGGATGGCCGCGAACGCGATGCCCATATTGCCGGCCAGACCGTTGATGCCGATCGTGCGCCCGGGCTTGTCGGCATGCTGGAGCAGCATTGGAATGCCCACCGGGTGGTAGATCGCGGCGAACAAACCCAGGATCGACAAGGCGACGGCCATCTGCCAGGCGTTTTGCACCAGCGCGCACAGCAGCGCCGAGGCGCCCAGGCCGAAGAAAAAAATCAGCATCATGCTGCGCCGTCCCCACAGGTCGCCGAGCCGGCCGGCCGGCACCGAACCCAGGCCGAACATCAGGAACGCGCCGGCGCTGTAGGGCATCAGGTCCTCCCAGTGCCCGAAGCCAAAATCGACCGCCACGCTGGCCACCGCGGTGGCGAAGATCAGCAGGAAAATGTGGTCCAGCGCATGGCCCAGGTTGAGCAGCAGCGAGGTGCCACGGTGGAGTTGCATGGTGGGGCCGGGGTTTCGGACGGAAGCGCCATTCTCGCGCAAGCCGCAGTCGGGCGGAATGCGGGTCGCGGGCAGTACCCGGCATCGCACCGGGCATCGCTTGACTTGCCATGGGTTCCGGCTCACACTGAAAATCGCGGGTGCCAGCGGCCTTGCGCTGCCCCGCCGCCCGGTTCGAGGAGATCTGTCATGGACCATCCGTCAATGCCGCACGCGGCGCTGCTTGCCAACGTGCAGCGGCGCAAACTCCTGCTGGCATGCGCGCTCGGTCTTGCCGGCGTGGCGTACGCGCAGACCGGCGCGCGCAAGGTGCGCATCGCCTTTTTGAATGGCGGGACGCCCGACGCCGGCGGACAGCGCAACATGATCGATCCGTTTGTGCAGGGCCTGCGCGCGCTGGGTTATGTCGATGGCCAGAACACCACCATCGACTGGCGCTGGGCCGAGGGTCGGACGGAGCGCCTGCCGGCGCTGCTGGCCGAACTGCTGCGGCTCGAACCCGACGTGCTGGTGGCCGTTGGCCCGCGGCCGGCCGAACTGGCGAGGAATCTGGGCCCGGTGGTGCCGGTAGTCGCGCTGGCCGTGAACAACCCGGTGCTCGATGGATTGGCGGCCAGCCTGGCGCGGCCGGGGGGCCATATCACCGGCATCAGTTCCTGGGGCATTGAACTGGTGGCCAAACGGCTGCAGTTGTTCAAGGACCTGGTGCCGGGTGCGCGGCGCGTCGCGGTGCTCAGCAATCCGGTCACGGTCCCGGACAACCAGCCCTTGGTCAAGTTCCTGGCCGGCCACGAACAAGCCTTGGGCATGGAAATCCGGCTTTACGAGGCACGTGCGGCCGCCGAGTTCGACGCCGCGTTCGATGCGATGGCGCGCGACCGGATGCAAGGTGTGCTGGTGCTGGCCGACGCCACCTTTTACGCCGAGCGCGTGCGCCTGGGCGAGTTGTGCCGCAAGGGCCGGCTGGCGTCGATCTGGGGTCACAAGGACTATCTGCTGGACGCCGGCGGGCTGGCGTCCTACCAGTCGGACTTCTCCGAAATTTTCCGGCGCGCTCCGGCCCTGGTGGACAAGGTCCTCAAGGGCACCAAGCCGGGCGACATTCCGTTCGAGCGCGCGAGCAAGCTCGA
>JANNKH010000055.1:0-6457 GCA_031396205.1 Rhodoferax sp. | reverse complement strand
CATTTCATTTGCACAACACTTTGAGTTGCAGCCAATGACCATGACCGTCCAAACTGGTCACATGACCGTCGCTTCGAGGCGGAAAATGCCTGCGGCCGCTCGAATCTCTTTAATGTGACCATGACCAGGAAGAGGCTTGGTCTCAATCGTCACAAGGCCAACTTGTGCCAACTGGTCTACATCGCGTTTGACAGCGCTGCGATCGCGCTGCAATCGCCCAGCGATGACTGTGATCGAACCCGGTTCACCCTTGACGCTACGGAACACTTCCAGGCGGCTGGCAGTCAGCAGGCGCAGCAGATCGGCAGGATCTTCAAAGCTGACAGTACGCTCCTCTGGCATCGGTTGACCAGCGTCAGCCAATCGTGCCAACAGCTTCCCTCTGCTAAAGAAATCTTGTTCGTTACCTGCCTTGAGAGTGACATTTTTCATGCTGTTCTCCTGAGTGCGGCCCAATCGGCCTGGAACTGACTTTCTATGTCGTCAAAACTCGTGAACTCAACCGCAGTCACAACACCGAAATAGTGGCGGTGGTGATACCCATGCTGGTTGTCATAACCTACCACGCGCCCGTTGTCGCCAGCGTGCAGTGCATGGTTGATGTACGCCAGGTTGTACCGAGTCACCTGACCTTGCGCATCAACCCATATTTCACGTCGAAGCTGACCATTTCCACGCTTTTGCGTGATGTGGTGCGTATCGTCGATGATCTTTCGATCAGCCATGATGCACTCTATCATGGCTGCCTCCCTGGTGGCTTGTAGTGACTCGGTCCGGGGCCGGATTTGGCATCGGTGGCCGACCCCTGCCAAGTCGGGTGGCGACATCCTGGTGGGGGTATTTTTGGGGGTACTTCTAATTTTCAAAATCAGAAAAGGCTTATTCCATGCGGCCTAGCGGGCATGATGTGAAAGACACCCTCGCCAGGATAGAACCCCAAGTTATTGATTTACTTGGGGTTTTTGCACTTTTGCATCACTCATGTCACCACTTGTGTCACCACTTGGCTTCAGCACAAAGTTGCGTCCTGAGCATAGAGACTGAAAGCGGGTCTACAACTTTCAGAACTGCTTGCCCGCAAACAGTCATTGGCCGGTGCGAGTTGATCGTTCAGATTGAACTCGGAGACGCGCACATCACCCCTGGCACGAGGGTCGTTCGCGCTAGGCAAACACAATCACGCTACAGTGCGTCCGGCAAATAAGCCTTGAACCGCCCAAGTTGGGCCCGGACGCATCAGTTGGGCACGGCCGCTCAAGCGGGTGTTTGACATCAATATGCAGCACTGCCCGAACTGTGGCGGTGAGCTCAAGATCTTTGCGGCGATCCTGGAGCAGCCGGTGATCGAGAAGATCCTCACGCACCTCGGGCTGCAAGCGCGAGCACCGCCGCGGGTGCCAGCCCGTGGCCTGGCGCTCCAGGCGGCCTGACTCCAACGAACTGTGAGCGTTCAAGCAATCCGGCGCCCAGGGCCGCGGCGATTGGCTCCGGCCGGGCTTCACAAGAACGAAGCAAAGAGGCCGAGTTGGCAGGGTAAACCCGCAATCGGACCTCTGATGTGGGCGTTCGAGCAGGGCCATCGGCACTTGGCGGGCCACCATCAACCACGCAGGCCCAACTCAAAGCCTCGATTGATCGGGTCTGAACGCGCAATCGCCTCCCCGGCGCCACGAAAAGGTACGTTTGAACGACCTATCCTCCGTACTGGATGTTATGGCTGACGATGCGCAAGTTCATTCCCTTCGGCAATCTGTGTAATAAGCCGGTGCGTTGCGAGACTCAGGGCTATCGACGCCAAGCAGGAGTTTGTTCATGCGAGTATTTTCAAGTATTTTCCAGGATATCGGCCGCTGTTTGCCTCCTCGCCAATCTGACAGTCTTTGCGCAGGGCCGGCCGTTTACGTCGCCAAAGGAACCGTAACCGAGCACAACAGCCAGTGCGCGGTTCCGATCGTTCATACCGCAGGTTCGGTGACAGAAGAGTTCGGCGTTGGTTGTTCGCATTGGTGGGAAAACACCGGCAATGAAGTCGTCACGTTCCTGTCGGCGGACGTGCTGCCTTACAACAGCGACGCAGCGACCTACGTCGGTTTCGAGCCGTGATGCGACAGCACTCTTCAGTCTTGCGCGGAACTCGACCGAAACATGATGCCGCAAGAGCCCTGAAATGAGCAGCGCACAAGCCAGCGGCATACCGTCTGACGGGATTGGCAGCGCACTTCGGTTCCTGCTGATTTCGGCCATCGCGTTTTTGACGCTGGTTGATCTCTTTGCCACGCAAGTGATCATCCCCAGCCTGACGCTGCGCTACGAAGTCTCGCCCGCCACGATGGGGTCCGCCGTCAGTGCCTGCACCTTTGGCATGGCGGCGGCGAGCCTGCTGGTGGCGCTGTTTTCCGAACGGATCGACCGGCGGGCGGGGATCGTGCTGTCGCTGGCGATCCTGTCGGTTCCGACGGTTCTTCTGGCCTGGGCCCCGACAGTCGGCATCTTTGCGGCCCTGCGCATCGTGCAGGGGCTTTGCATGGCGACTGCGTTCAGTCTCACGCTGGCCTATCTGGGCGAGCGGATGACGGGGACGGCAGCCACGCAGGCCTTCGGGGCCTATGTCACGGGCAATGTGGCCTCGAACCTGATCGGGCGCTTTGTCGCCTCGGGAGTGGCCGGAGAGTGGGGCATCGACGCCAGTTTCTACGTCTTTGCCGCGCTCAATCTGGCGGGGGCCGCGCTGGTGGCTCTGACCATCCACCGGTCGCCCAAGATGAAACAGGGGGTCAACCACGCACGCTCGCCCCTGACGGCGGTGACGACGCACCTGGCCAACCCGCGCCTGCGCTCGGCCTTTCTGTTCGGCTTTTGCATCCTTTTCGCCTTCATCGGGGTCTTCACCTATGTGAACTTCGAACTCGGCGGTGACCAGTTCGGATTGTCGATGATGGCGCTTGGCAGCGTGTACTTTGTGTTTCTGCCTTCGATCCTGACCACGGCGCAGGCCGGCACCTTGGCCACCCGGATCGGCCTGAGACGGGCAACCTGGGCAGGGCTTGGGCTCGCGGTGCTGGGCGTCGGGTTGATGACGCAGGACAGGCTGGCGGTCTTCCTTCTGGGCATGACCCTGGTGGCCGTCGGCACATTCCTGGCACAGGCACTGGCCACCGGATTTGTCAGCCGTGCCGCCATGGGGGATCGGGCAGCGGCAAGCGGACTGTATCTGGCCAGCTACTTCTCGGGCGGGTTGGTGGGCGCCGTCATACTTGGGCAGATCTACACGCTCTATGGATGGAACGCGCTGTTGCTTTGCGTGGGACTGGTGCTGGTCGGTGCCGCCGGTCTTGCCCGCAACTTCGAACTGCCGAAGGCTGTCTGACGACCGGAGCCTGTTGACCAAGACGATTTCGGAGTGCGGGCACGTGCCCTTATAAACCAAGGAAACGGACAATGAAAAAGCCTCAAGACCCGACCGGATCGCTTGCGCGCCCGGACAAGATCGCCCTCGTCCTGCAGGGGGGGGGCGCACTGGGCAGTTATCAGGCGGGGGTCTATGACGCCTTGTCGCAAGCGGGCTATCTGCCTGACTGGGTGGCGGGCATTTCGATCGGCGGGATCAATGCGGCGATCATCGCGGGCAATCCGCCGGAAACCCGCGTGGCCCAGTTGCGCGCGTTCTGGGAGCAGATCACCGGTTCCGCGACGGGGTGGCCTGCGGGCGCTTTTGACGGCACCTCTGCGCTGCATCAGAAAGCTGCGGCTAAGGCGGCACTGCTGTTCGGCCAACCGGGCTTTTTCTCGCCGCGCCAAGTGCTGGAATGGATTTCGCCACGCAAACCCGTCAGCTATTACGACACCTCGGCGCTGAAAACGACGCTGGAGCGGCTGGTCGATTTTGATCGGATCAATTCGGCAACCGAGCCAAGGCTGAGCGTGGGGGCCGTCAACGTCCGCACCGGGCGGTTTTCGTATTTCGACAGCACCAAGACACAGATCCGTGCCGAGCACATCATGGCCAGCGGGGCGCTGCCGCCCGGCTTTCCGGCGGTCGAAATTGACGGCGAACACTATTGGGATGGTGGGATCGTGTCGAACACGCCGCTGGCCTATGTGCTGGACCAGTTGCCCCGCCGCAGCAGGCTGACATTTCAGGTCGATGTGTTCCAGGCGCACGGACAGGTTCCCACCACGCTGGAACAGGTGTCGGAACGGGAAAAGGACATCCGCTTTGCCAGCCGGACCCGGATGAACACCAACATCTTTGCCTACAAGCACGAGGTGCGCCACGCCATCAACGAGCTGATCGAACTGCTGCCGCCCGGGCTTGCCGCCACGCCCGAGGCGAAGCGGCTCTACGAGATGGGATGCGTGACCCAGATGGATATCGTGCAGGTGATCTACCGGCCCGTGGCGCCGCAGGGTTATCAAAAGGACTACGAGTTCAGCCGCGCGACGATGAACCAGCGATGGGAGCAGGGGCACACCGACGCGCAGGTCACGCTGGAAGCTGCCCCCTGGCTTGCCGCCAAGACCAAAGAGGTCGGCGTGCGGGTGTTTGATGTCTGGCACGACTTGCTTGAGGCCAGGCGCGTAGCCACAGCCGAAGCAAAAAAGCTGGATAGCAAGAGTTGATCGTGGCAACACGTTGCAGGCGCGCCTGCGTTCGCCCGGGGCCAGTCACCCGGCAAGCAGGGCGACCGCAGATGTGGAAAACGAAAGGTACTGCAGCATGCCGTTGAAAGATGAATGCATTGTCGTCGCGGGCGCGTCCGGGAATCTGGGCTCGGTCGTGGCTCAGACGCTGGCCCGCAAGGGTGCGCGCGTGGTCTGCGTGGATCGTACGGATCGCAAGTTCGATCTGGACGAAGATCGGATCGATCCTGACCGGGTCATATGGATCGGCGATTGCGATGTTTCCGACAAACGCGCGATGGCCAATGTGGTGGCCGCCGTCATGGCACGATACGGCAAGGTCACTGGCCTCGTGAACACCGTTGGTGACGCCGGCGCGCTTGAGTTCCTGGTGTACGAGCGCAAAGTCCGGGACGAGTTGGTGGCCCGACTTGGCCACCGCCGGGCGGTACAGCCTGGCCTCCAGCTCTTCGTCGCTCAGGGCCTGGACCATGGTCCAGTCCACACCGGCCGCGCGCGCCAGCGACACGTATTTGCCCACTACGCTCTTGGATATCTTGAGCGTTCGGGCGATCTCGTTGTAGCTCAGCCCTGCCTGCAGGCGCAGGCGCAATGTGTCTCGTATTCGGCGCATGGTGATTCTCTTGGTGGGCATTGGCTTCAATCGCAAAAAGCGTCAAGCCAATGCCGGTTCAAAAAATCACTTACGCCACCCCCAATCGTCCACGATCACGCTGAAACAGCGTCCACGATCATTTTGAAACGCCGTCCACCATCACGCTGAAATGCCGTCCACAATCAGCCTGAAACGCCGTCCACGATGGGCTGAAATATGCACGCAATGCACAGCAAGCCCATATCGGCGCATCTCACGTTGGGAACACGAGGAGGTGCTGGAGGCAGTCCAGCGCCGCCTAGACAAGAACCAGGATGCCATGGTGGTCCGCAGCCGGGCGGCCTCGTCGTCGCCATGGTGGTCACACACACGCAGGGCGGCAGCCAGCAGGCGCTCGGTTGTGCCGTGGGCATCGCGCAGGTATTGGATCAAGTCGGGCTTGTTCTCCAGCACTCTGGTCCGCTGTTCCGGTGTCAGGCGCACGTTGATGCTGTCGCGCCACAAGTCGATCAGGATGGCGTCGGCGGTCATAGAACCTCTGACTCATCAACAGCCGAAAACGTCGAAGATTCCATTCGAGGATTCCAAGATTCCACGTTTTGAATGTTGGAGCCTTCGGAACCTTCGGCGCAATCTTCGGCATCGGCGGCAACGTCAGAGACCTGCCATTGACCGGGCAAGCGCCATATCCAACCCGATTTCAAGCCCGACTTCTTGCGAATCACGCGCAGCTTCCTAGATGCGGTCCATATCTGCTTTTTGCTGAAGCCGGCATCCTTCAGCGGCTGGCAAGCTGCGTCGGCGTCGGTCCATCCGTCGGCCGTCAATTCCGCGCGCAGTAGGTCGGCTGTGTCGCCGGCCGCATCGTCGGAAATGTCATCAGGGTCGGTCAACAGTTCGCGCGCAGTGCCTTCCACAGCCTTGCCCCATGTGACTCGCACCGCTCGTATGCCAGGCAATGCCTCGATCTGATCAATGTGATATTCGAACCCGCCAGCATCCGGCCCGATGTTGGATTTGCCACGCGCCAGAAAGCGCCGGTCGTTGTCGTCGTCGCCGTCCTCGGGTTTGACCTTCGCTGCCAGCATCTCCCTGGCCTCGAAGCGCTCGATCAGGCCGCTGGGGCGGCAAACGCGCGCAGGATGCGGGTGCGCACCTCGGCCTGCACCTGGGCCACGGCCGCCTCTTCTATCCCGCTGGCTGGGTGAAACACAACGCCCG
>JANNKH010000054.1:0-10109 GCA_031396205.1 Rhodoferax sp. | reverse complement strand
CGGGCGTTGTGTTTCACCCAGCCAGCGGGATAGAAGAGGCGGCCGTGGCCCAGGTGCAGGCCGAGGTGCGCACCCGCATCCTGCGCGCGTTTGCCGCCCCAGCGGCCTGATCGAGCGCTTCGAGGCCAGGGAGATGCTGGCCTTCAAGCACAGCGGCTTCTCGGTGGACGCTGGCGTCTGCATTCAGGCGCAGGACCGCGCCGGCCTGGAGCGGCTGCTGCGCTATCGCGCGCGCCCGCCGTTTGCGCTGATCTAGCCCATCGCCGCGCTGGTGCTACCAGGCAATGCGCCCGGTGATGCTGGCGTAGCCGCGCTGCCTGTGCGGGTGTCAGCACCGGAGCCGGAGCCACCCAGGCGTTTCCCTGCGCATTACCTGTGGGCGGTGCCCATCAGGTCCTGGCGCCGGTCGTAGCCGTGCACACCGATGGCCTCGGGGGTGCTCCAGGCGATATCCGAACTCAGGTCGGTCTTCTTGCTCATGCGGCTCCTTGGGTGATGACGGTGGCGGGGCGATTCCAACGGATTATCCGGGTGCGCGCCGCGCCGGCGGCGGCGAAGCCGCATCAATGCTACGGCTGCGGTGGCACCAGCACGAAGTTGCCCACGTGCTTTTTTTCCAGGAATTCGCGCTGGGCGTCGGCGATGTGTTCAAGCGCGAAGGTCTTCGCTACCAGCGGCCGGATGGCGCCGCGTTCGATCGCGGCGATCAGGCTCGGGAACACCGGCGCGTCCCAGGCGGTGCAACCGATCAACGTCAGGTCCTTCAGGTAGAAGTGGCGCATGTCCAGCGCGACGACCGGGCCGCCGATGGCGCCGGACGATACGTAGCGGCCGCCGCCTCGGAGCACCTTGAGCATGGCGCCGAAGGCGGCTCCGGCCACGTTGTCCACCACCAGGTCGACCGATGCTTCGCCCAGGCAGTGCACCAGGTCGGCATCGCGCGCAATCACGCGGTCGGCACCGATGGCCCGCACCGCGTCCATCTTCGCGGCGGCGGCAATAGCCGTCACCGTGGCGCCGCGCCACTTGGCGAGCTGCACGGCGGCCGAACCGACGCCGCCGGAGGCGCCTGCGATCAGCACATGTTGCCCCTGCAGCAATCGCGCCCGCTGCAGCATGTTCTCGGCCGTGCCGTAGGCGCAGGGGATCGAACCCAGCTCGACGTCGCTCCAGTCGCACTGCACTGCAAACACCTCGGATGCCGGCACCTTGACGAACTGCGCGAATGCGCCGTCGAAGTCGGAGCCCATCCAGAGGTTCTCCATCGAGCCGAATCCGTGCACTCGCATGCAGGGCCGCACCAGCACCCGCGTGCCGAGCATCGCGGCGCCGCCTCCGGGGGCGACCGCGACGATGCGGCCGCAGCAGTCCGTACCCTGGATGAACGGGAACGGCGTGGCCGCGTTCCAGCCGCCGTCGGCCTTGTCGACCGGGTTGGCGTCCTGCGCCGCTGCGGCACTGGCGGTGTCGGTGTGCACGGTCTCGGAATACCAGCCCAGGCGGGTGTTGATCTCGGTGTTGTTGACGCCGGCGGCCAGCACCTGCACCAGCACCTCACCGGCCGTCAGGTGGGGCAGGGGGACGTCGCGGTAGACCAGCTTGTCGTAGCCGCCGTTGCCGGTGGTCACGATCGCCTTCATGGTCGCGCCGCCGGATGCGAGGTCGAAACGGTGCGGCATCAGCACGGCGCCGCTTCTCAATCGACCAGCGCGTCGTTGCGCAGGCCGGCGCGCTCCAGGTGGATCGGCAACACCCGCCCGTAGAGTTGGCGCGTGCGCTCCGGGCTGCCGACCATGCCGGGCTCGTCGACGTAGCTGAAGATCGCCACATAACGCGGCCGGTTTCCCGCCAGCGGCGTGACGCGGTGCAGCGAATAACGGCCCTTGAATATCTGCAGGTCGCCCGGCTCCAGGTGCAGCGTGCAGATCAGGCGGCTGTCGCCGTCGAGCACCGCCTCGACGCCAGCGTAGTTCTCGTCGGTTGGCGTGCGCAGGTGCGGGCTGTATTCGAAGGCGCCGCCCGATTCTGCGTTCTGGATCGCCAACGTCACCGTGTAGTTGTTGGTGTCGAAATGCCAGGGAAAACCGTTGCCGGCTTCGGCCAGGTTGACGATCACGTCGGCCAGTGGATCGGCATAGGGGTAGAAGCGTTCTTCCCCGAGCGCCACCTGCACGAAGGGCGCAAAGTGCGGCCAGGCGTAGATGGCGCGCAGGATGCTGTCGGCGCCGAAGTTGTCGGCCGGAACGAAGGCGTTGGATCGCTCGTAGAAGCGGCGCAGCGGGTGGTTCGGCGGCAGGTCCGGCCGATTCTGCGTGAAATACGGGTTGGTGCGGTTGAAGTTGCGGTGGCCGTGCGGCGCAACGCGGTCGCTTTCGGCGACCAGTTCTGGCAGGCGGCTGGCGCGCACGAAACCTTTGAGCACGGCGCAGCCCTTGCTTTCGAGGTCCGCCCGCAAGCCGGCGATCAGCGCATCGCGTGCCGGCCCGTCCTGGTCGATCGGGTAACGTTGCGTGTCGATGTAGTCGATGGCCTGGATGGACATGGCTGCTTTCCTTTCAAGTGGTTCGGTCGCGGATCAGGGCCGTTGTTGGCGAGCCGAGAGGACTGATCAGTTGCCGCCGCTCGTGTCCCCCGCCCTGCGGGCTCTTCCTTTACCTCGCCCCGACAAACGGTCAGTCCTCTCGGCAGCAGCGGGTCTTGGTGCACCGCACTCCAACCGCATCGCAGGATCAGGTCGGCGGTGCGTTCGGCGCAGCGGCATAAAGGGGGAGCCCGCAGGGGGAGGACAGCCGCGGAGCCGACTGCGCCGTCGGCCTGATCCTACACCACGCCGCCGGTATCCAGGCTGTCATGACCCTTGGAAATACTGACAACAACCGCAATGGACCGAACCTGGGGAAACTCATGTTGGCAACTTGCGCCACACTCGGTTGGTCCGCTGAAGTGCGCTTTTGGCCCTTTGAGTGGTTTGACGGCTGAGATGCGCGCCATCGCCTTGCCGTCCCGCTCGTCGGTGTGCATGGTGTAGGAGGATGTTCCTGGCGCTGTCTTGAGACTCCAGGGTTTGTCTTTGGAACGCTTCCACGGGCTTGCCATGACATTCCTTCGTGACGGTGAGTGGGTCTTGTGGCGCCGAATGCCAGGCACAGGCTTTGATTGCCAAGACCGGTGTTGAGGTCCAAAAAAAGCCCGGTCGAATCCATCCGGCACTTGGCCTGGCGCCAATATAACCCACATCGCCGCGGCTGACACCCCCATCCCGGAAGCCGTCCCGGCCATTGCACGATCCGCGCCACCCAGCGCTTGGCGGATATTGCGCGCCCATCGCTGGGCCCGTGGCCGAGCTGGCGAATTACGCTCCGAAGTCTGGCGCTGCGCCAGTGCGCCTCAGGGTGACCGCTCCAGTCCGCCGAACAAGGCAGCCTCCAGCGCCGCCAGGTCGTCATCGCTGGTGTAGGGTTGCACCGACACCCGCACAAAGGTGCGTGCGACGTCGGCATTGACGTGTTGCGTCACCGGCACCTCGATGCGAAACGCGTCGAACAGCCGGGCACGCAGGGCCGCGGCGTTCTGGTGCGGCACTGGCAGCGGTGCCATCTGCAGGAAGAATTCGTCACTGGCAATCGGCGCGATGCCGGTGCGTGCGCTGACCCGATGCAGCAGCGCCATCGCCCGGGTTTGGCAATCAGCGCAACGGCTTGCCCAGTCGGGCGTGGCCACGAAGTCGATCGCCGCCGGCACCGACAAGAAACCGGTCAGGTCGCGCGAACCCTGCCATTGCATACGACGCTCGAACAGGCCCTGGCCGATGAATCCGTCCCAGGCGCTTGGGCCTTCGGGCGCGACTTCGCCCCAACTCGTGACCATCGCGAACAGGCCAGGCTGGTGTTCGCTACGCGCATGCAGGAAGGCTGTGCCCTTGGGCGCACACAGCCACTTGTGGCAATTACCGGTGTAGTAGTCGGCCCCCAGCACCGACAGGTCCAGAGGGAGTTGCCCCGGCGCGTGCGCACCATCGATCAGGCTGGCGATACCGCGTTGGCGCGCCCGTGCCAGAACCGGCTCGATCGGTAAGCGCAGCGCCGTCGGGCTGGTGATGTGGCTCATCATGACAAGCCGCGTGCGTGCTGTCATCGCATCCGTCATCGCCGCCACGAAACCGACGCGGGTCAATGGCAAGGGCACCGGTACCACCACCAGCCGCGCGCCCGCCTGCTCGCAGACACGCGCCAGCGTGGCGCGACAGGCGCCGTATTCGAGGTCGGTGGTTAGCACCTCGTCGCCGGGCTTCAATTGCAAGGACTTGGCAACGATGTTGACGCCGGTGGTGGCGTTGGAAACAAACACCAGGTCGTCCGCATCGGCACCCAGGTAGGCCGCCAATCGCTCGCGCGCGTGGCGCAACAAACCGGCCGATCGCCGACCGAGGAACACTACCGGATTACGCTCCATCTCGCGCTGCCATGCCTGCCAGACGTCGAATACGGGCTTGGGGCAGGCGCCATAGGAACCGTGGTTCAAGAAGATGGTGTCGGGGTCGAGAAGAAAGTGTTCTTTCACGGCAGTTCGATCGGGTGGGGGTGGATGGTGGATCGTCTCAGGTCGATTGTGGGGGCGAAAACTCGATCGGTACGTCAAACGGTCGCCACACCGGATACTTGCACATGCATGACGCAAACAGCGCGCTGTCCAGCCATCCATGCAGCCAGCGCCGGGTCGCCGGCCAAGGGGGCGTCGCGCCACCATGCGGCGTCCACCGCGGCGAATTGGCGCATGAACGGAAACACTGCTGCGCCGGCCCAGCAGGAGCCATCACGCCCGAGGTAATCGGCCCTCGCCAATGCGGTCTCCAGCGGCGCGATGAGGCAGGACACGGCTTCATCGCGGTAGTCGCGCGGGCTGCGTTGCGGGTGCCGGTTGGCGTATTTGTAGCAATCCAATGCCAGCTTGAAGGTTTGGTCGTTGGTCGTGACCGGCTGATCGTTCAAGACACCATCACCCCTTTTCAACCAAGGGTCAGGGTCGTTCTGGCTCCATGCCCAGCGCATGATGTCCAGGCTCTGGGTCAACACGGTGCCGGAGCCGATATAAAGCACCGGCACGGTCGCGGCGGGTGAGGCAACCAGCAAGGCGGCCGGCGGATGTATGCATGCAATCTTTTACTTCTCGCCGTCATCGAATGAGTGCTTGGCAAAAGGGAGCGTCCATGTATGCGGACAGCATTTCCCGCAGACATCGAGCCAGGCGGCTTACCCACCGCCGCGCGAGTCTTGCCCTTTGAGCGCGACCGCGCGATGGCTGTGGCCAGCAGCTCGGCGATCTCCCTGTGGGACTGCCGGGGCTGGATGACGAGGGTCGAATGGTTTTCGGGACGGGGTCAGTTCTCGGTCAGCGTCAACAATCGCGTTCCATCAGTTTGCCTGCAACAAGAAACCTGACAGCAGTTCCTTGAGGCCGTCGCCCACACCGCCGCAGTAGACAACTGCACCTGATGCGCGGGTGCTTTGCGGTTGATCGGCTTGCAAGCCAACGAGCAGTCCGGTCGAGCCGAACAAGGCTCGCCACGGCATGGGTAGCTGATCGTCTTTGGCGATCCATGCGACGGCCTTTGCGCAATGGAATTGCCGGGGGTGGAGCACATAGAGCGCCGCAAACGCATCGAACGGATAAAACCCCGGCAGGCCGATGTCACGCTCCCAATAGCGAAGCCAAGGCTCAGCCCGTTGTGCGACCCACGCCGAGGCACGCGGACCGCGCGCCATTCGGGCGAGGTCCTGGCGCGTGATCATGAGTTCTCGCCCCACGGCATAGGGGACCAGGCTGATGCGTTCTACGCGCTCCAAGACGACGGAGGCTGCGGTTCGATCCTGGTTGAAATTGAAGTCGCGAAAGACCGGTCCGTGGCCGAACAGGATGCCCTGCGCGGTCCTGCCTTCTGCGGGATGGAAGAGATGGCCGGGGCGCCGACCCATGACCGAGACCAACAGGCCGATGTTGTCCGCCAGGTCCGGCCTTCTGCGCAACGTCGCCGCGATGTTCGTCAGCGGTCCGAGACTGACGATGGTGAGCGGGCCACGCTCAAGCGCGCGTTCTAGCGCGGCGTGCGCGGGTTCGGTCGGTGTCGTCCGTTCAGCCTGCAATGCCGTGGACGAACCAATGTACACAAGTCGGGTGCTGCCGCCCATTTGTCTGACCAGTTCGCGCGTCGTCTGGTCGACTACGGGCAGCGGTGCATTGCCGAACACGGTCGAGACGCCGACGACTTCCACCTCCGGCGAGCGCAGGAGGATGAGCATTGCCAAGCAATCGTCCGGATCGGCGTTGCCGCCGTTGCATGCCGCATCGGTATCGATCCAGACACGGGATGGCCGATCCACAAGCGGTCCTCCGTGTACCAGCTGCAAGGGCAGGTTCCCGGTTTCGCCCGTTCGCCAATCTCGAACGGGAGGGGCGCATGCAAGCTGCAGCAGGGCCGCCATCCAGAGCAGCAGAACACGCCCCAGGTGCGCCGCGTCAGCCAGGCGGCTACAGCCAGCGGCCCACGCGGGACGTGTAGTCACGGTAGGCGTCGCCAAAGCGCCGCTCCAGGTAGGCTTCTTCGCGCGCCACGACGCCGTAGCGGATCGTGATGGCCAGTGGCAACAGGAGGAGCAGGATCCACGGACTCTGCATGACGACACCGATTCCGATGTAGATGAGAAAGAAGCCGAGATAGACGGGGTTTCGCGTCCTGCGAAAGATGCCAGTGGTCACCAGCACTCGGGCGGGCTGGTTTGTGGGCAAAGGGGTACTGGAGCGCGAGAACGTCCGGACCCCGGCAGCAAAAAGCGCAAGACCGATCAGAACCAGCGTGCCGCCAACAGCCCAGGGCAGGGCGCCGGTCGCCGGGACGAAAAACGCCAAGGGCAGCAGGCTATCCAGCGCCAGGCCGAGCAGAACCGCCGCGGGAAAGAAGCGAATCGGTCGCCCGACGACGCCTGCTGTGTCGGCATCGTTGCCAGGTTGGGGTGGCTCGCGCTTAGAGAACATACGGCACGATCATCTTGGTTCGCTGGCGGTAGACGAAGTATTGCTCGTCCCGTGTTTGGCGCAGTAGCCTCTCCTCCGCGTGGGCGCGCCAGATCAACGTCGGCACAACCGCGCACAGGACGGTCGCGCCAGCCGGCCAACTGCTGAACGCGGCGGCTTGTCCCATGGCAAGCATGCCAAGGCCCAGGTAGATGGGGTGACGCACAAGGGCATAGGGACCGGTGGTGACCAGGCCCAGATTCGCCTTGGGCAACAGGCTCCACGCCGAGCCGAGCACGGCGCGCGCATGCAGGACGAGCGCCGCGCCCGCACATGCGAGAAAGCATCCCGCGGCCGCCAGTGGCAGCGCCATAGGCGCCTCGGGGCTGGCAGCAAATAGGAGCAAGGACGCGATGAACAGGCCGAAGGCCAGGAAGTTCGCCAACACCGGTGCGCGGCCAGGGCTTCCCCGCTCCTTTGTCGGTGCGGGCGCTCCATGACGCCGCCCGCCGCGGAGCATCAGCATGGGCCCCGCAAAAGCCAACAGCGACAGCAACCGCAGGACGATGACCAAGCTTGCCATGGCTTATTTCTCGCGCGCGCGAATGAGGTAGAGCACGGCCGGCAAAAGCAGGATCGGCACAACATAGCTCACCGTGACGACTGCAATGGGTTGCTCCGGCCAGCCGGCGCCGATTGCCGCGAAGGCGAACGCCGCAGGCACGCTGCCAATAGTCAGCGCCGTGATGAACTTTCTCATCGGCATGCGCGCAAGGCCGGCGAGCAGCACCAGGATTTCCGGCACACTGTGCGGAAGGCTGCGGCTGAGAATGATGGCCCAGGCACCGTTGCGTTCAAACATTTTCTCCATCTCGTGCAGCGATCGGGCATTGACAAATCGTTGCACGAAACGCCGTGCGGAGGTCCGCATCAGCCCATAACCGAGCAGGCCGCCGGTAACCAGCCCGAAACTACCGAGCAAGCCACCGAGCACCGTCCCGTAAACGATGCCCAGCGCAGCGATCACAACGGTCTGTGGAATCGGCAAAAGCAGATCGGCCCAGAGAAGCAAAATGCCCGCGGCCCAAGCCCAGTCGCCATGCTGTCGCAGCATCAGCACGGTGTCGGCGGCTTCCTGTGATGTCGGCAGTGTGGCGCAGGAAGCCAGGAGGAACGATAGCGCGCCGATCGTGATCAGGTTGGACCTGGGGTCGACCGTCTGGCGTTCGGGCTGTTGTTGCATCGGCTGGACTTCCATAACGACAACCAAGGTGTCATAGTACATATTGACAATCTTGGTGTCAACTAAAATAATTGCATGGCAACACGAATGGAGGCAAGGTGGTAACACGACGAAGCACCGAGGTGGGTGAAAACGCAGGGCTGGAGTCAGACGTCGACAGGCGGTCCGAGGCGGTTGCGGACCTGATGCTCGAAGTGGCCCAGTGCTTCTTCAGGATCCGTGCGATGGGCCAGAAGACGGGGCTCATTACCAGCTGGGGCGGCGGCTCTTTCGGATTCATGCGAAGCCTTGCATTGCTTGGCCCGCTCACCGTGCCGCAAATCGCCCAGATACGACCCACCAGTCGTCAGCGGATGCAGCGCCTGGCCGACGAGCTTGCTGCCGAGGGTTTGGTGGAGTACGTAGACAACCCGAAACACCAGCGTTCGAAGTTGGTGCAGCTCACACGCAAAGGCGCTGCGAGCTACCGCAGGTTCAACGCCCGATTCCTCTCGATCGCCTCGACCATGGGAATCGGTCTTGGCGAAGCGGATATCCGCAAGGCGCTCGAGATCGTGCGCCACCTTAGTGATGATGTGAAAGCGCGTTCGGAGCCCGCGGCGTGAACCTGAGCTACAACGGCGGGTCTGCGCCACGATTCAAGGGGCAGACGCTAGCAAGCGGTTCACCCGGCTTACACCAAGCGCGACGTAAAGGCCACCGCCTGCGCCGTTCCAAAGACTAGATCCGCTTGGCCTCAAACACCCGCTGCAGCAGGCAAAATACAAACGGCAGCACACCGATGACGATGCGTGTCCACCACGAGCTGAGCGAGCCGTCAAAGGTGATGAGGGTCTGGATGATGCCCAGCACTGACTGCTCATTGCCCCCGATGGCATACACGGTGCGGCCAAATTCCGTGTAGTGGGCCAAGAACATGCCGGCCAGCGTGACGATAAAAGGCTGCAGGCGAAAGCGCTGGATCAACCATCCCATGAACGCCCCAAAAAGGGTGCCCATCACCGGTACCGCAACAATGGCCGACGGCGCGCTCCAGTGCTGGTGTTCTACCAGTTCGGCCAGGACCATGGTGCTGAGCGCCAGCACCGATCCGACCGACAGGTCGATGCCGCCGGACAGGAAGACGAAGTTCATGCCGACCGCCACGATGGCCAGATATGCGTTGTCGATCAGCAAGTTGAGAAAGACCTGCGCCGAGAAAAAGCGCTTGCGCTGTCTGGCGCCGGCCAGTTCGATGGCCAGGGCGACCATCACACACCACCGGCCTATGTGGAGCAGGCGCTTCGCAAAACCCTGGAGTGCGGCCTCTTGGCCCATGGTTTTGCGCGGGTGTGGTGCGAGGACTGCGCGCATGACTATCTGGTCGCCTTCTCCTGCCAGGGTCGCGCAGTCTGCCCTTCGTGCAACGCGCGGTGCATGGACCAGACGGCGGCGCACCTGGTGGACCATGTTTTTGCGCACCTGCCGGTGCGCCAGTGGGTGCTGTCGGTGCCCAAGCGGCTGCGCTACTTCATGCAGCGCGATGGGGCGGCGCTGAACAGTGCGCTGTGCATCTTTCTGCGGGTCATCGAGCAATGCCTGCTGCGCCACTGCCCGGGGGCGGCCAAGCTTGACAAGGCATCGGTGCATATCGGTGCGGTCGCCTTCATCCACCGGTTTGGGTCGAGCCTGAACACCCATGTGCATTTTAGTTACGACGTAACTTGAGTACAAGTTAGTCTCCTCTGAAACTTCGTTTTGGCTTCGGCATAACAAGCCCTGCGGGCAATTGTTAGCCTACGCCGCCACTTCGTTGTCATGTGTGCGTAGTCCACGGCGTGTTTGAGGCGCTGGGGGGTGACATCACCGCCGATCTGGC
>JANNKH010000015.1:0-170280 GCA_031396205.1 Rhodoferax sp. | reverse complement strand
CTTCCGCTGCGCGGCAAGGTGCTCAATACCTGGGAGGTCGAGCGCGACCGGCTGTTCGCCAACACCGAGATCCACGATATTGCAGTGGCCATCGGAGTCGACCCGCATGGGCCCAACGACACGCCCGATATGTCTGGCCTGCGCTACGGCAAGGTCTGCATCCTGAGCGACGCAGACGTCGATGGATCGCACATACAGGTACTTTTGCTGACTTTGTTCTTTCGCCATTTCCCCAAACTGGTTGAAAATGGTAATGTGTTTGTGGCGCGTCCGCCGCTTTTTCGGGTCGACGCACCGGCGCGCGGCAAGAAGCCGGCGTCCAAGGCCTACGCACTGGACGACGGCGAACTGACCGCCATCCTGGACAAGCTGCGCAAGGAAGGCGTGCGCGAGAACACCTGGAGCATCAGCCGATTCAAGGGCCTTGGAGAAATGAACGCAGAACAATTGTGGGACACCACACTCAATCCCGACACCCGCCGGTTGTTGCCGGTGCGCCTGGGTTCGATCGATTTCGAGGCCACCGAGCGCCTGATCACCAAGTTGATGGGTAAGGGCGAGGCAGCGGCCCGGCGCGAGTTGATGGAAATCCATGGTGATTCAGTGGAGGTCGACGTTTGATGGCCCGGCGGCGCGCGCCATGGTCCCGCCGACTGTCGGCGTTGTGCCGCCTGGCACTTCAGTTGGCCGGCGGTGCCCTGCTCGCCGCCAGCATGACCCACGCGCATGCCGACGTCTGGGCCTTTGTCGATACCCAGGGTGTGGCCCATTTCTCGACCGAGCAGCTCGATCAACGCTATGAGCTGTTTTTTCGTAGCGCCGAATCCTTTGATACCCGGCTCGATCCACCGCCGCCCGAATCGACCGCGTCGTCCCGGCTTGCATGGGAGCCAATGCCACCGCCCACCAAGTTGCTGGCGTTTTTTGATACCTCGCCGACCTACAAATCGGTGCGCCAGATACTGCAGGACGCCTCCAGCAACCACAATGTCGATTACGAACTGCTGCAGGCGCTTATCGCCACCGAGTCGGGCTTCAACGCCGGTGCGGTGTCGCCCAAGGGCGCGATCGGCTTGATGCAGCTGATGCCCGATACCGCGCGCCGGTATGGGGTCGATACCGATCGCCACGGCCCGCTGGAACGCAAGCTGACCGACCCCCGGATCAATATTCGTGCCGGCGTTCGTTACCTGCGCGACCTGATCAACATGTTTCCCGGCGAGCTTGAACTGGCGCTGGCAGCCTACAACGCGGGTGAGGGTGCCGTCATGCGTGCGGGCAACAAGATACCGAACTACAAGGAAACGCAGAATTACGTGAAGACCGTCATGGCGCTGTATGCCGGGCTCAAGCCGCCCGAGCCGCCGGCGGCTTCAACGCCGGAGTCGCGCTATCCGCATTCGCGGGTGCGTCCGGCCATTCGGGGCGGTGCGCTGAACCGTGGCAACCTGCCCGCTCAGATCCCTTCCGTTCCGCTGCCCTCCGGCACGCCGGCCGCCTCCCATTGATCGTCGCGCCATTGGCGCTGGAAGCGATCGCTTCCAGGTCCCTGCATGGGCACGAACCGACCCTGAACCATGACCGACCAACCGACACTTGATCTTGCACCCGGGGCGGAGCCCGAAGGCGACGACGACCTGAATCTGGCCCATTACGCGCAGCGCGCCTATCTGGAGTACGCGCTGAGCGTCGTCAAGGGCAGGGCACTGCCCGATGTCTGCGACGGGCAAAAGCCGGTCCAGCGCCGCATCCTGTATGCCATGCAACGCATGGGCCTCGGATTCGGTGGGCCCAATGGCAATACCGGCGCGCGGCCGGTCAAGTCGGCGCGGGTTGTCGGTGATGTGCTGGGCCGCTTTCACCCGCATGGCGACCAGGCGGCCTACGATGCGCTGGTGCGCATGGCGCAGGATTTTTCGCAGCGCTATCCCTTGATTGACGGCCAGGGCAATTTCGGCAGCCGTGATGGCGACGGCGCCGCAGCGATGCGCTACACCGAGGCCCGGCTGGCGAAGATCACCAATCTGCTGCTCGACGAGATCGACGAGGGCACGGTCGACTTCATTCCCAATTACGACGGCTCGACCGAGGAGCCGTCGCAACTGGCGGCGCGACTGCCATTTGCGTTGCTCAACGGAGCCAGCGGCATTGCCGTGGGCATGGCGACCGAAATTCCCAGCCACAACCTGCGCGAGATCGCCGCGGCCAGCGTCGCGTTGATCCGCAATCCGAACCTGCCCGAGGCCCAACTGCTGGGCCTGGTCCCGGGGCCGGACTATCCGGGCGGTGGCCAGATCATCAGCAGCGGCGCTGACATAGCCGAGGCCTATCGCGGCGGGCGTGGCTCGCTCAAGGTACGTGCACGCTGGCAAGTCGAGGAACTCGCGCGCGGGCAGTGGCAACTGGTGGTGACCGAGCTGCCGCCCAACGTCAGCACCCAGAAAGTGCTTGAAGAGATCGAGGAGCTCACCAACCCCAAGATCCGTACCGGCAAAAAGGCCCTGTCGCAGGAGCAGACCCAGCTCAAGGCCAGCGTGCTGGCGGTACTCGACGGCGTGCGCGACGAGTCGAGCAAGGACGCCGCGGTGCGGCTGGTTCTCGAACCCAAGACCAGTCGCATATCGCAGCAGGAACTGATCCAGACCTTGCTCGCGCACACCAGCCTGGAGGCCTCGGCGCAGATCAACCTGACGATGATCGGACTGGACCGGCGCCCGACGCAGAAGTCGCTGCGCCAGATGCTGCTCGAATGGATCGCGTTCCGCCAGCTGACCGTCGAACGCCGCTCACGTCATCGGCTGGCCAAGGTGCTCGATCGCACCCACATCCTGGAGGGGCGCCAGCTGGTGCTGCTCAATATCGACGAGGTGATTGCGATCATCCGCCAGGCCGACGAGCCGCGCCAGGCCCTGATGAACCGGTTCGCGTTGTCTGATCGCCAGGCCGAAGACATCCTGGAAATCCGCCTGCGCCAGCTGGCGCGGCTGGAGGCGATCAAGATCGAGCAGGAGCTCAAGGGCCTGCGAGAGGAGCAGAAAAAGCTGGAAGAGATCCTGGGCAGTCCGGCGATCCTGCGCCGCCTGATGGTGCGCGAGATCGAGCAGGATGCCAAGACCTTTGGCGACGACCGGCGTACGCTGATTCAGGCCGAGAAGCGGGCGGTACTCGAGGTCAAGGTGGTCGACGAGCCGGTCACCGTGGTCGTCAGCACCAAGGGCTGGGTGCGGGTGCGCACTGGCCATGGCCATGATCCGGCGGGCTTCGCGTTCAAGTCCGGCGACGACCTTTACGGCACCTTCGAGTGCCGCTCCGTCGATACCCTGCTGGTGTTCGGCAACCAGGGCCGGGTGTATTCGGTCGCGGTGTCGGTGTTGCCCGGTTCGCGCGGCGATGGGCAACCCGTCACGACGCTGCTCGACCTGGAACCCGGCACCCAGTTGGCGTATTACTTTGCCGGCCCCGCAAACGCGTCCTTGCTGCTCAGCGGGTCGGGCGGATACGGCTTCATCGCGTCAGTCGAGAACATGACTTCGCGCCTCAAGGCGGGCAAGGCGTTCATCAGCTGCAATGGCGGCGAGAGCGCCAACTGCCCGTCGCCGGTGGCGGGCCTGGTTGGCAGCACGGTGCTGCCGCTGGCGACCCATGTAGCCTGTGCATCCACGGGTGGTCGCATCCTGTCATTTCCGATCGATCAGCTCAACGCAATGGCCAACGGAGGGCGCGGCTTGAAGCTGATCGACCTGGAGGCCAACGACACGCTCGCCGGCGCGGCGGCCTACACCCGCAGCGTGCGCATCGCGGGCATCGGGCGCGGTGGCAAGGCGCGCGAGGAAACGCTGGAGATCCGCAGCCTGAACAACGCCATGGCGGCGCGGGGACGCAAGGGCAAGGCGGCGGACCTGGGCTTCAAGCCGACGACTGTGACGCGGGTCGTGTAGCGCGCTGCCACGTGGGGCGCGGCGCCGGAAAAGTGTGTGACTGCCGTCGCCGCTCGCAGCACAAGTGCTGGGCCGACAGCCGTCTGATTGTCGAGCCCTTCAGTGTGCCGCGCCGGCCATGACGCGCAAAGCGGCCAGGCCAGGAACAAAGAAGTAGCCTCCGCCGACATCCTGTGTGAAGTGATTCAAGTTGTCGAGCCTGCGTCCAACCGGGACCGCCTGGAGCGAGAACGACCGGGGCACCGGCGTGGCGGCTAGCAGGTCGGTCTCGTCGCACAGATCGGCGAAACTGGCACCGCCAAGCCAGCGCTGTTGAACAAACTCGAACTGTCGTTCCAGATCGGCATTCAGCGCCATGAAAAACAGCCCTTGGCCACAGTCGGTGCGATGGTATGGGTCGCCGCAACCATGCGGGCCGTTCGCTTCGCATGCCGCCGCCTCGGTATAGACGCGGCCGCGGCGCAGGATACGGTGCAGTTTGGCAGCGGCAACGCCGGAGTCGGTGTCCCAGCCCAGCATGTCGCGCGGGTTGGCCCGCCGCGCATGGGCACCGCGCGGGCACTGGAAGCCGTCCTGGTCGTCGAGGCGGTAGCGAAAGGTGTCGATTTGCGCTGCGCCTGCCGGAGCGGGAACCAACGGAGTCCCACCCTTGCGGCGGCCCAGCATTTTTTCGACGATTGATGGTGTGTCGGCCGTTGCAGCCAGGCACGCCTTTTCATATTCACGGAAGTCGGCAACCCGTTGCCGGATCTGTCGCACCGCGAGGTAGCTGCCGTTGAGGCCGAAGGCGGGCTGCGGTTCCGCTGCGTTCGAAGGGCTTCCCGCCGTCTCTATATCCGGGCAATAGGCTGGCTCACCGTATTCGGTTGTGTGGCCCAGCACGAATTCCCCCGCCGCCACGACAGGGTCCCCGGATGGTGGTAAGGCAAGCGGGCTTACCGAGTCCGGGAACTCTGCACGCAACCGCAGCCCTTTGATCACGGGCTGGCCGATGCCGTCGCGAAATCCGAATGGCTCGTAGGCGTGCCACACCGGCTTGCCATCGTCAAGCTCCGGCTGGATGTAGCTCGGGCAGGTGGCCACACGGAAAACGACCGACAGACCGTGCGTTGCCATCGTGGCCTCATTCAGGATGGATGGGTCGGCTGCGGCTGAATCGTCGCGGTAATGGGCTACCAGCAGATGGACGCATTGCGAGACACCGGCGCTATCCGGTCCGTCGACCCAACGCCAGGCGCCAGCAGCGCCAGCGCACGCCTGGGCTTCATCCCGAAGTGCCATCCCGCCCTTGAACGCGCTGGGAAACGGAAAATCGGCATGCTCGCGCAGGCCAAGCTTCATCAGCCCCCGGTAGGAAACTGCCAACATGACGACGTCGTTGTGCCGCCCTCCGGAGTTCCTGCGCGATTCGCTGTCGGGCTCCAGGTCGGCGACGCTTTTTACCAGACCCTGTTGTAGCACCCGATGGAGCCAGACTTGCGCGCGGCCGGGATCGTCGATGCGCAACAACCAGTAGATGCAGCGGCGCAACGGTGAGAATCCGGAGCCCAGGATGGCCTGGACATCGTGCGCGTGATGGCGACTGTTGAAGGTTATTCTCATGACTCTAGAGCCCTCATCATTTGATCGTCGGCCACCAGACTGCGTGGCTGCGCTATTGCATCGCGCAGGCGAGTGGCACGATCGATGTCCTGGTAGTTGTGGTTGTAGGCATCAAAGCGCATGAGATACGGCAACATGCTGTCGCGCGCGTAAGCCTTGAACCATTGCTCGTGCTTGCAACCCTCGAACACCCATAGCCGCGTTGGCGGGAATTCCCGCGCCCGCACGACAGCGGGGTGGCCTGGTGCCGCTGGAGCGCGCCGCAACAGGCGGGTCCAGCGCCAGAACAGGTTCGCCCCTTGCGACCCGCCGGCAATGAATTCCTCCAGGTATCCGCCAAAGGAGCCGGAGTAATTGGCGCAGAACAGCAATCTGCGCCCCCGGTCGACGATGTGCCAATGGGAGAACGCAATGCCCGCGGCTTGGCCGAGCCTGCCATTGACGAACCAGCCGTGGCCGATCAGGGTCACGACCCGGAGCCAGAAGGCCAGCATGAACCGGTGCAACCCGTAGGGCCTGCGGATGTCTGTCAGGCTTATCAGGTGGTTGACTCTGCCACGCAATGCCGCTTCGCACGCGTCGACCGACGGATGCACCTGCTGTCCACGCTGCAGCGGCGGTGTGGCGCGTGGCGCATCGAGCCACCCCAGCAGCATGTTGGTCCAGCGGGTGCCCGGGCTCAACGACAGCAGTAGCAGGGCCATCAATGGCAGCGCCAGGGTCGTGAGCGTGACAACGACGTCGACGACGTAAATGCCTGGCAGTACCGGCCGCCGGAGCGCAGCGCACGACTGGCAGCCCTGCGCGGCTCCCCAGTCCAGTGCCGCTCCGCCCAAGGCACATAGCGCCACAATTGCACAGGCCGCAAAGGCCGCGGCGGCAAGCAGCCGTGGCAGCAAGCCGAGGTAGCGCGGTACGGCGAGCAGAGCCAGCAACGACGGCAGCACGACCACCAGCGTCACGGTGAGCGTCGCCCCGACGAGCGAAAAGATACCCAGCAAGGCCAGTATGAGCAGGCCGAACAGGCGGATCGGCAGAGCAAATGCGGACACTGCGGAGATCAGAACCGCCAGCGTCGTGAATAGGATCAGTAAGGCGAGCACGACGGCTACCGAGCGGACCAGGATCAGGGTCATCAGGCTCATCGCCAGCAGGAACAGGGTTGCGGCGATCACATAGTTGCTCCATGCCTGCACGGCGCGCGCGAAGTCTCCGAAAAAGGGCGACGGATCGGCCAGCACAACATCGGCGCCGAGCAGTAGCACCAGCAGCGCCACCACGACCACTCCTACTACGGCGAACAATTGCACCAGCGCCAGCGCAGCCAGCAGTCCGAGCGGCCACAAACGAATGCCGATGCGGATCGCGCGCGTCGTTTGCGACATTCCGCGGGAGCGCCAGTACGAGCGGCGTGCCAAACCCTCCACGTTCTTGGCGTCTGGCAGGGTTTTGGCCCAATCGGCCACGCGTGCCGCCAGCAAAGCGCTGTCCAGCCCATCGCTTGCCAGCGCCGTGAGCGCCGGCAATTGGGCCCTGGCGGCCTTGAAGAGCTGCGCCTCGGCCTTGATCTGCGCGACTTCACGGTCTCGTGGGCCGACAAAACCTCCTGCGGCCGGATCAGTGTGCCGCGCCAGAAAGCCGGCCAGCCAGTGCCGGGGGTCGGTTGCGCCAAGCGTTTGGGCGTCTCTCCAGTCGCTCTTGAACAGGACCAGCAGCGTCTTGAAGCCGCGATGGAGCAAACCGTCGATCAGTAATTGCGGCTTGAGCCCGGGGTCGATCGCAAACTCGAGCATCAGCGAAGAAGCCAATTGGTTTGGGTCGTCCGGATGCGGCGGCAGCAGCACCATCGATGCATAGTGAATCCTGCCGTCGTCGGCGAACAATGTCCGCAATCGTGGCGCCAGGCGGAGCAGTCGCTTCGGATCGTGCTGCCTGGGGGGTGCAATGAGACAGAACATCTGGTCCCGGACCATGGATGTTCGATTCGGCGTCGTGTCGGGCATGGCTGCTCAGGGCGACTTGAATTTCAGCCGCATGCGGGAAACGACGGGCCCGTCGTAGCCGATGCGTGCGAACCACGGGTCGGCATAGCGCAATGGGGGCAACAGCAGCAGTTCCGTCAACGCGCTGACCAGGACTTCGAGCACATGATCCTTGGCGATGCAGTCGCGTGGACCATGTCCGAACACCATGTCCTGCTCGGCCGGGTCGATCCCGCGCAGCGCTGGCCGCAGCGCGCAGTAACGCTCAGGCGCATGCAAAGCGTCCGCGTCAAACATGGCCGACAGCGCGAAGACCGTCAGCTGGGAGCCCGCCTTGACGGGGCAGATTATGCCGGGCGCAGCGCTGAACCCGGTGTCGCGTGGTATGTCGCGCACGAGCAACGGGAACACCGGCCGAAAGCGCAACAGCTCCAGAATATGGCAGCGCAAGAACTGCCGGAACGACGAGTCCGGCTTGGCACTCGCCTGCTCAGCCCGCTGGCGAAGGTCGCGGTATAGCGCCGGTCGGCCGAGCAACTCCTGCATCACCAAAGCACCAGCCTGTACCGTGGCGGGATGTCCGACCCAGGTCAGACCGATCGCATTGCGCAGCACGGCCGCCGCACTCGGCGGATGCCGTGCGGCCCAGGCCAATTGCAGTTCCTGGCGCTGCGGATCGATTCTGTCGTGCAGCGTGGCGGCGCTTTGTTCTGCACGCCGCCGCACGGCGGGCGGCGCGACCGCCCCGATGATCAGTTGTGCGCCGAGTGCGCGAAGTGCGGCGAACAACTGCTTCATCGCAGTGGCCTTTGCGTCTGCACTGGTTTCTCCCTGCCCCGCTTCAATGGCAGCCGCCGACGCGCCGAGCGACTGCCTTAGCGCGCTCCATGCGACCCAGACCATGTAGTCCTCGACCAGGTCGAAACTGCCATCGGGCATAGCCTTGATAGGCGCCAGGCGCCGCCGGGATTCCGCTTGGCTGGCGCAGCCGAAATCGTTCGCGTGCGGCAGTACCCGCTGCAGGAAATTGCGCTCTTGCGCGTGGCGCGGCCCGGCCTCCATGCCGATGGCAAACTCGCCCGCAGCCAGGTTCGGCGCATGTGCGGTGTTCGAGAAACCGGTCGGACGCCGGAAAACTGCGGACACTGCGCTGTGCCGCGCAGCAGTGGCGCCAAACCGGGTGAGCGTCGGAAAGCGGCGCAAGATCGCTGCGCCCAGGCGCAACAGGCCGGGCATGTGCACCAATCTGCTGACCAACTGGTAGCGCAGCCAATTGCCTCTGGGCCGCGTGGCCGGTCGACTCATGGCGCAGGCCTTGCGTCGTCGCCGTCTCCAACCACGTCAGGGCCCGGTCGCTTGGCACCGCGCAGTTGCTGGCGTTGCGCATCCGCCCGCTGTTCAAGAAGGGTCATTGCGCACTCCCTGGCCAGGCTGAACCCCTCGTCAAAATGTTGCAGCGCCGACTGCTCCTGGCCGGCGGCCCGTTCGATGGCGGCCAGCGCACAAACGGCAAACGCCTCGTTGCCGCGTTGCTGATACTGCACCGCAGCGGCCCGGGCCGCATGCATCGACACCTGGGCTTGTGGGTAGCGGCCCGCCTGTGCCATCGCGATGCCGTAGTTATACGGAAAGTAGAAGTCGTTGTAGCGCCCGCCGTCCAGGTACACCTTGTCCGCGATCGCCTTGTCGAGCAGCTCAACGGCTTCGGCAACCTGGCCAGCGCGTGCCATGGCGCCGCCCAGGATCGCAACGACCGCGGGGTACATGGTCGGAATGTCGTTCACCTCGCACGAGACGAGCGCGTCGCGCAATAGCCGGGCCGCCTCGCCATACCGTTCCTGCGCAATCAGGATTTCGCCCTGCACAAAGTCGACCATCACCCGCGAAAACGCGTGCCCCTGCGCAGTCAGTTCACCATAGGCGGCATCGCACGCCTGCTGCGCGGCATCGAAGCGGGCCATGCGCCAGAAAATATCGGCCAGAAAAACCTTGACGTTGATCGCTGCAATCACCGCCCAACCCGGCATGATGCGGCGCGCTCGCAGCTCGGCCGCAAACTCGCGCTCGACACGGATCCCGTCTTCGGCGGCGGCGGCGAAATTGCCCAGGCCGTGGTTGAGCATCATGCGCACCTGTACCGCTGCCATCTGCACGTTGCGGCTATCGGCCGTGACGGCCGCGTCGAATGCATTGGCGGCTGCAGTGAGACCCAGTCGGTAGCTGCCGCGCGTCCATTGAATGACCGCCAGTTGCAGCGCTATGCCGGCTTGGCGCCGCGTCTCGCCCAGCAGCTTGGTGATCTGTTCGGCGCGCTCCAGGTTGGCAACAATCGCATCCATCTGACCGAGCGGCAGCATGGCGCCCAGCGCCTCCAGGCGCAGGCCAAGCTCGAGCGGCAGCATCGTCGGGTCCTGGTCGAGCCGGCGCGCAGCGTCCAGGCCAAGCTCGAACATGCGCAGTCCGTCGCGATTGGCCGAGTGCGCTATCGATCGCGTCATGGCCCTTAGCGAGCACTCGGCTGCCTCGGCCCACGCCTCGCCGGCATACGCATGGTGTGCCAGGATGGATGCGTGGTTGGCGAGTTGATCGCCCCATCGCGCGCGCAGTGCAGCATAGGCACAGCGGTGCAGCGCCTTGCGCCGCGGGTGCGTCAGCGTGCCGATGACGGCCTCCTGCACCAGGGCATGCTGGAACACGAAATGTCCGCCATCGGCGGTCGCGCGCAACAGGCCGCTGGCCAGCGCCAGCAACAGGTGGCTCACCGCGATGTGCACATCGACGCCCCGCATCGCGCCCACCAACGCGCTTGAAACCGGCTCGCCGAGGATTGCGGCCGCCTCCAGGCTGGCCTTGGCGGCAGCTGGCAGGCGATCGACGCGGGCCGCAATGATCGAGGCGATTGACGCGGGCACACGCAACTCGGCTTGCGGGCGCACGCAACGGTAGGCGCCGGGCGACCCGGCCAAAGTGCCGTCGTCGAGCAGTGAAAGTATCATCTGTTCGAGATAAAACGGGTTGCCGTCCGCCCGTTCCAGCAGTGCCGCGACCACGGGTTCGAGCAATGCGTCCTCGCCCAGCAGCACGCGCGCCAGTTGCCGCGACTGGACAGCCTGCAACGGACCAATCGGATGTTCCGTGAACCAAGGTGCGTCAACCCATCGTGGAACAAAGTCCTGGCGGTAACTGCAGCAAACCAGGACCGGGCATTCCTGCAGGCGGCGCAGTACGGAGTCGAGCAGGCGCAGGCTGTCGCGATCGGCCAGAAAGATGTCCTCGACCACCATCACCATCGGAGTGGTGGCCAGGCGATCCTGAACCAGCCAAAGCACCGCGTCGCCGATGCGACGGCGGCGCTGCGCCGGCGTCAGGCCCAGCCATGCCGCTCCTGGAGCTTCGAGATCGAGCAGGTTCGCCACCGCTGTCCAGTGCGGATTCTCGGCACCGGACGATGCCCTGAGAACCCGACTAGCCGCATCGCGTTGGTGTTGCTGGTCGTCGTGGCTCGGGATGTCCATCAGTGCGCGCATCAGGTCGGCGATGACCGAATAGGGCAGGTGACTGGCGTAGCCGCGCGCAACCACGCACAGGTCACGGAACCCGCGCGTGCGCAGGCGGCCGAGCCACTCGGCAATCACACGCGACTTGCCGATCCCGGCTTCGCCGCGCACGCCCACCACCCGCATCCGCCCCGCGACCGCAGACAGCACCTCCGTGTCCAGGCTGGCGAGTACATCGGCCCGGCCGATCAGCGCGGCCGGTTGTCGGCGCCGTTCATACGGCAACACGGCACTGGTTGGCATGTCAGTGCCGACTGTAAACAGCTCGAACTCGCCCTTGAAGCCGCGTATCGGGCGTTTGCCGATTCCGTAGGAGCCGATCTGGTCGCCGGCCAGGCGCTGCGTCGCCGCGCTGATGAGCACCGTTCCCGGGTGAGCGAGCTGTTCGAGCCGCGCAGCGACATACACCGTCTCGCCATCGGCACGGTAGTGCGATGCCATGTATTCGCTGACCGAGCTGACCACCACTTCGCCCGAATGGATTCCGATGCGCACCACCGTTGGCCGGCTGGCACGATCCAGGGTGCGTGTGCGTTGCTGCATCGCGATCGCCGCCAGGCAGGCGCGCAGCGCATGGTCCTCCTGCGCCCGAGGCGCACCAAACATCGCCAGCAGCCCATCACCGAGCAGTTGGCTGACGATACCGCCGTAGGTCTCGACACATTCCACCAGCAGTTGCAGAACCTGGTCGAAATAGGCCTTCGCCTCCTCCGGGTCCGCGCCGGCCACCCGCGCCGTGGAGCCGCAGAGGTCGGCGAAAAGCACGGTCACCTGCTTGCGCTCGGGTGACGTCCGCAGCCTGCCGCGCGCCGCTGCCGAAACTTTGGCAACTCGTGTCTGCGGCATGGGATCGTCTCGGTTGCGGCTCAGCGGCTCAACGGCTTCGCCGCGCGCTGCCTGCAACCGCGGTCAGGCGCAGGGCCAGGAAATCGCGTCTGACGCCATCTGGTTCAAACATGCATGTCCTCCTGATCCATTCACCATGTCTTCAACCGGGCGGAACTGGACATGGGTCAGGTCGACTGAAACCGCGCGGGTTTGCCTACGGGAGCATTTCGACCGCCACGATGGTGAATATAGCAGTGAGCTGTTTCGCTTGTATAGCTAATTCTGGCCATCGCTTCTTCGCAGACGGGTGCGCCCTGGAGCGTCGCAGGGGGCGGAGCCCATTCGATCAAGGATCGTGGGTTGCCGGCAAATCCAGCCGCTGTTCAACGGAGCCCAGTTTCGTGGTCCCAATGCGTGTCAGTCCACCAAATCTCTGGCCACTTGGCCCATCAAGGACGCCCGTCATCCTGGCTGAGAATTGGGGCAACGGGTAGCGTCGCAATGCAAGTGTTTTTTCGCACCCTGCGGCGCGATCGTCGCACCATCGTGATTGAGCATTGGCGAGTTCGAGTGGATTTGCCACCGGTAGCGCGGGGGCATGCGCGCGATCGTGGTTCCGACCGGTTCGCGCACCGGTCGCCTGCACGGCCAAAAACCCAGGATACTGGCGTTACTCCTTCCAGCCTCCGCCCAGCGTCTTGTACAAGGCCACCAGATTCTGCGCCTGCGCCAGCTGCAATTGCACCTCAGCCTGGCGCGCCGCGAACACCGAACGCTGCGCGTCGAGTTGTTCGAACGCGCTTGCAACACCTTGCCGGTAGCGCAGGTCGACCAGCGCCAGGCGCGCCTGTTCGGCTGCGCTCTGAGCCGATTGCGCACGCAGCTGCTCGGCCAGCGTGCTGCGCGAGGCCAGTGCGTCGGCCACCTCGCGAAACGCGACCTGAATCGCCTTCTCGTACTGTGCAGTGGCTATGTCGCGTCCGACCTGCGCCGCATCCAGATTGGCCTGGTTGCGGCCGGAGTCGAAGATCGGCAGCAATAGTTGCGGAGAGAAGGTCCAGCCAAACGAGCCGCCGCGAAACAGCCCGCTGAGCTGGCTGCTGGCAGTGCCGATGCTGGTCGTCAGCGTGATGCGTGGATAGAACGCCGCCCGTGCCGCGCCGATGTTCGCATTGGCGGCCAGCAATTGCTGCTCGGCCGCACGGATATCGGGCCGGCGCACCAGCACCTCGCTTGGTACGCCGGCCGGTAGGTCCGCGCGCATTCCCTGCGCGGTCAGGGCCAGTCCCGCCGGCAGGTTGGCCAGCGGGTTCTCGGGCAGCGACTGGCCGCACAGCAAGGTCAGGGTATTGCTGTCCAGCGCACGCTGGCGGCTCAACTGTGCAAGCGCGACGCGCGCCGCTTCGACGAGCGACTCGGCCAGGCGCAGGTCCAGTCCGGAACTGACACCGTGGTCGAACCTGAGACGGGTCAGGCGCAGGCTGTCTTCGCGGTTTGTCAGCGTCTGTCGGGTGATCTCCAGCAGGGCGTCGTCGGCCAGCAAGGCCAGATAGCTGTTGGCCACCGAGGCGATCAGGCTGGTCTGCACCGTCTTGCGGGACTCGATCGTGCCCAGCAACTGCGCCTGCGCGGCATCGCTCAGGTTGCGCAGCCTGCCAAAGAAATCGGCTTCGTAGTTGGTGATGCTGAAACCGGCGCTGTAGCTTGAGCTGGTACCGCCACCGGCGTTGGGCTGTCGCGAGGTGTTTGCGCCGACGCCGATCGTGGGCAGTTCGTCGGCACGCCGGCTCTGCCATTGCGCGCGCGCCTGGTCCAGGTTCAGCACGGCGACCCGCATGTCGCGGTTGTTGGCCAGCGCCAGAGCGATCAGCTGGCGCAGCCGCTCATCCTGGAAGAAGTCCTGCCAGGCGAGGTCGGCCGCCGCTGGAGCGGATGGCGCATCGGTTGCCGTCGCGGGGCCGGGAAATTGTGCCGCAACCGGTGGTACCGGGCGCTGGTAGTTTGGCGTCAGTGATCCGCAACCGGCGAGCAGCAGCGCCAGCCCGCCGCACAGGACCGGGCGCAGCGCGCCTGGATGCGATCGGACGCGGTGCGGGCTGGCGGCAGTGGAGCGGGGGATCACGGTGCAGCTCCATCGCCGACGGCCGCTGACGGCGCTGCGGTCGCTGGCGACGCCGCGCCGGTACGCGGCGGTCCGTTGTCGTCTTCATGGGCATACATCCGGCGCTGGCGTTCGCTGCCCTTGAAGATGCGCCGTACCACGACGAAGAAGATCGGGACGAAGAACACCGCCAGCATGGTCGCGGCCAGCATGCCCGACATCACGCCGGTGCCGATCGCCCGCTGGCTGGCCGAGCCGGCGCCGCCGGCCAGCACCAGCGGCAACACGCCCAGGATGAAGGCCATCGAGGTCATCACGATCGGCCGGAAGCGCAGGTGGGCTGCCTCCAGCACCGCTTCGACCACGCCCTTGCCGCGCGCCTGCAGGTCCTTGGCGAATTCGATGATCAGCACCGCGTTCTTGGCACCCAGTCCGATGATGGTGATCAGACCGACATTGAAATAGACGTCGTTGGACAGGCCCCGACCATGGGCACCGAGCAGGACTCCCAGCACGCCGAGCGGCACGACCAGGATCACCGCCAGCGGGATCGACCAGCTTTCATACAGTGCGGCCAGCGCCAGGAACACCGCCAGCAGTGCAAAGCCGAACAGGATGAAGGCCTGCGCGCCCGCCAGGCGCTCTTCACGCGACTGGCCGGTCCACTCGAAGCCGAAGCCGTTCGGCAATTGCGCGGCCAGCCGCTCCATTTCGGCCATGGCCGCACCGCTGCTGTAGCCTGGCGCCGCTTCGCCCGACAGTCGCATCGCGGAATAGCCGTTGTAGCGGATGGTCTGCATCGGACCGACGACCCAGCGCGTGCCGGCAAAGCTCGACAGCGGCACCGCTTGCCCCTTGGTGTTGAGTACGTTGATGCGCAGCAGGTCCGATGGCTGCATGCGCGCCGGCGCATCGGCCTGCACCACCACCCGCTGCAGCCGTCCGCTGTTGGGGAAGTCGTTCACGTAACTCGATCCGACGGCGGTCGACAAGGCGCTGCCGATGGCCTCGAACGGCACCCCGAGCGCATTGGCCTTGTCGCGGTCGATGTCGAGCAGCAGCTGCGGCGCGTCTTCCAGGCCATCGGGCCGCATGCCGGTGATCACCCGGCTTTGGGATGCCAGGCCCAGCAACTGGTTGCGCGCCGCGAGCAGCGCGTCATGGCCCAGGCCCGCGCGGTCCTGCAGCCGGAAGCTGAAACCGGCCGCCGAGCCCAGCTCGGGGATCGGTGGCGGGCTGACCGCGAAGATGAAGGCGTCGCGCACCGACATCATCGCGCCGAACACCCGTCCCGCCAGACCCTGGGCCGAGCTGCCGGCGCCGATGCGCTCGCTCCAGTCCTTCAGCGTCACGAAGGCCAGCGCGGCGTTCTGGCCGCTGCCCGAAAAACTGAAGCCCAGCACGCTGACCATGCTCTGCACCTCGGGCTGCTTGAGCACGAAACCTTCCACCTTTTCCATCACGTCCAGCGTGCGGTTCTGCGTTGCGCCCGGCGGCAGCTGCACGTTCACGATGATGTAGCCCTGGTCTTCCGCCGGCAGGAACGAGGTCGGCAGCCGGGAGTACAACACGGCGACCGCAGCGATGATGGCGGCGTAGACGATCAGGTAACGCGGTGCGCGGCGCAGCATGCGCGCGACCAGGCTTTCGTAGCCCTGGGCGGTGCGCGAAAAGCCGCGGTTGAACCAGCCGAAGAACCCGCTCTTGGAATGGTGATGACCGGCCGCAACCGGCTTGAGCAGCGTGGCGCACAGGGCCGGCGTCAGTGACAGCGCCAGGAAGGCCGAAAACGCGATCGCGGTCACCATCACCGCCGAGAACTGGCGGTAGATGTTGCCCACCGAGCCGGCAAAGAATGCAAGCGGCACGAACACCGAGATCAGCACCACGGTGACGCCGACGATGGCGCCGGAGATCTGCCCCATCGCCTTGCGCGTTGCCGCCAACGGCGCCAGCCCTTCCTCGCTCATGATGCGTTCGACGTTCTCCACCACGACGATGGCGTCGTCGACGACGATGCCGATCACCAGCACCATGCCGAACATGGTCAGCACGTTGATCGAAAAACCCAACGCCAGCAATACCGCGAACGTGCCCATCAACGACACCGGAACGACGATTGTCGGGATGATGGTGTAGCGGATGTTCTGCAGGAACAGGAACATGACCAGGAACACCAGCGCCACGGCCTCGAGCAGCGTTTCGGCGACCTGGCGGATCGAGATGTCGATGAAGCGCGAGCTGTCGTACGGAATCGCCCATTGCACGCCCGGCGGGAAGAAGCGCGCGAGCTCCTGCATGCGCGTGCGGACCGCCTTGGCCGTTGCCAGCGCGTTGCCGCTGGGCGAGAGCTGCACGCCGATGCCGGTGGACGGCTTGCCATTGAGGCGCGCCGACGTGGCGTAGCCCTCGGCGCCCAGCTGGATGCGGGCCACGTCGCGCAGCCGCACCGTCGAGCCGTCCAGGTTGGCGCGCAGCACCACGCCGGCGAATTGCTCCACCGTGCCGAGCTGGCCATTGACGACGACGGTGGCGAAGATCTGCTGGCTGTCGACGTTGGGCAGGTCACCGATGGTGCCGGCCGAGACCTGGGCATTCTGCGCCCGGATCGCCGTGGTCACATCGGCCATCGCCAGGTTGTAGCCGACCAGTTTGGCCGGATCGACCCAGATGCGCATCGCGCGTTCGGTGCCGAACAGCTGGGCCTGGCCGACGCCGGGCAGGCGCTGCAACTCCGGCAACACGGTGCGCGCGGCATAGTCGCCCAGCGCCACCGGATCGAACTTCGGGTCGTCGGACGACAGGATCGCAAACAGCAGGAAGTTGTTGCGCGCCTTGTCGACCCGCACCCCCTGCTGCGTCACGCTGGAGGGCAGGCGCGGCGTGGCCCGGGCCAGCCGGTTCTGGACGTCCACCTGCGCCAGATTGGGGTCGGTGCCGGCCTCGAAGCTCAGTGTGATGGAGCCGGTGCCGTTGGCCTGGCTGGTCGACTCCATGTAGATCAGGCCGGGCGATCCGTTCATCTCGCGTTCGATGACGCTGATCACGCTGTCTTCCAGCGTGCTGGCCGACGCTCCCGGATAGGCGGCCGATATCACAATCGATGGTGGCGCCACCGGCGGGTACTGCGCAATCGGCAACTGCGTCATCGCGACGCCGCCCATCACCAGGATGAACAGCGCAATCACCCAGGCGAAGATCGGGCGATTGATGAAAAACTGGGCCATGCGCTCGCCCTGCGCTATTTGCTGGCCGCAGCTGCCGCGGGCGCGGCGACCGACACCGCCAGCGCTGGTGGCCTTGCGCCGGCCCCGGGCTGCGGGCCGCCAGCGCCGCTCCAGGGCATGGCCTTGACCGGAGCGCCGGGCACCATCATTTTCTGGAAGCCCTCGACGATCACCTGTTCACCCGCCTGCAGGCCGTCTTGTACGATCCACTGGTTGTTCTGGTTCCCGCCGAGCTTGACCGGGCGCCTCGCCGGAACACCATCGGCGCCGACGACCAGCACCGTGTCGCCCTGGTTCGAGCGCGTGACCGCCTGTTGCGGCAACAACATGACCGATGGCAGTTCTGCCTGGGCAAGGCGCACCCGGACATACTGGCCGGGCAGTAGCAGACCGCCCGGGTTGGGTACTTCGGCGCGCAGCGTCACCTGGCCCGAACTGGCGTCCACCGTCAGGTCGGAGAACAACAGCCGGCCGGGCCGCGCCAGTTCGGTGCCGTCCTCCAGCACGATGCGCACCGGGGTGTCGTCCTTGCCGGGACCGCCAGAGGGCTTACCGGTGGTCGCCTTGCGCAGGCGCAACAGGTCACCGCTGGACTGGGTGAAGTTCACATAGACCGACCCGGTCTGCTGGATCAGCGCCATCTGCGTTGCCTCGACCGCGCTGACCAGAGCACCTTCAGTGACCAGCGACTGGCCGATACGACCGGAGATCGGGGCCCGCACGGTGGCGTAATCCAGATTGATGCGCGCCGTCTGCAGTGTGGCGCGGGCGCCGGCCACATCGGCCTCGGCCAGCCGCTGGGCCAACACTGCGTTGCTGTACTCGAGCTGGCTGATCGCGTTCATCGCCACCAGCGGCTTGTAGCGCTCGGCAATCGTCGCAGCCTGCGCCTGGTTGGCCTGGGCCTTGGCCAACGTTGCCTGCGCGCTGTCGACCGCCGCCTGGTAGCTGGCGGCGTCAATCTGGAACAACGGCTGGCCGGCCCTGACGTCGCTGCCTTCAGCGAACAGCCGCTTGAGCACCACGCCGCTGACCCGTGCCCGAACCTGCGCCACGCGCAAGGGGCTGACGCGGCCCGGCAACTCACTTTGCAGCGCGACGGATTGCGTTTGCACGGTCACGACGCCGACTTCGGCCGGCGGCATCTTGGGCGGACCGCCACCGCCGGCACCGGACCCCGGTGCATCCTTCGCACCACAAGCGGCCAAAATCATGGCGGCACCCCACAGCAGCAGCGGCCGACGGCATGCAGTGGCAACAAGATGGCACAGGGCGCGGATTGCGCGCAGGCGTCGACGTGTCATGTGGGTCTCTCACGCATACGCCAGTTGGCGTGCGCCTCCGGGAAACGGGCTGCACCAGAGCCTCGGGCGACAGATGGGTGCCGAAGGGTGCGGTCCGGTGACAAGTTTAGCGACAAACCGCAGCGCGTGCAGTGCAGCGGCCATGCGCCTGGAACGGTTGGCCTTCGGCTGTCAGAATGCTGTTCAATGATGCCGATGAACACCAACGGGAGCCTGCCATGCGCCATGATTTCGCCTCCACCCGCAAGTCCTTCAAGTCGAGGTCCGGCAAAACAGCCGGTCTTTACGCATTGCCGGAGCTTGCCCGCCAGTTTCCGAATGTCGCGCGACTACCGGTGTCGCTGCGCATCGTGCTCGAATCGGTGCTGCGCAACTGCGACGGCAAGCGGGTCACGAAGCACCATGTCGCGCAGCTGGCCAACTGGTCGGCCAACGCGGCGCGCACCGACGAAATTCCGTTCCTGGTCTCGCGCGTGGTGCTGCAGGATTTCACCGGTGTGCCCCTGCTCGCCGATCTGGCCGCAATGCGCAGTGTGGCCGTGCGCCTGGGCAAGGATCCCAAGCGCATCGAGCCGTTGGTGCCGGTGGATCTGGTGGTGGACCACTCGGTCACGGTCGACCACTATGGCAAGAAGAACTCGCTCGACCTGAACATGAAGATCGAGTACCAGCGCAACCGGGAGCGTTATGAATTCATGAAGTGGGGCATGCAGGCCTTTGACACATTCCGTGTCGTTCCGCCCGGCTTCGGCATTGTCCACCAGGTCAATCTGGAGTATCTGGCGCGCGGCGTGCATATCGCCAAAGACGGCGTGGCGTACCCGGACACGCTGGTAGGCACCGACAGCCACACCACGATGATCAACGGCATCGGTGTCGTGGCCTGGGGCGTGGGCGGTATCGAGGCGGAGGCGGCGATGCTGGGTCAGCCGGTGTATTTCCTGACCCCCGATGTGGTGGGTTTCGAGATGACCGGGCGCTTGCGCGAAGGGGTTACTGCGACCGACCTGGTGCTGACCGTCACCGAAATCCTGCGCCTGCACAAGGTGGTGGGCAAGTTCGTCGAGTTCTTTGGCGAGGGCACGCGTTCGCTGGCGCTGCCGGACCGTGCCACGGTCGCCAACATGGCGCCCGAGTACGGCGCCACGATGGGATTCTTCCCGGTCGACGAGAAGACGCTGGCGTATTTCGAGGGCACGGGCCGAACCCGCGCCGAGATCGAAATGTTCGAGGCGTATTTCAGGGCCCAGGGACTGTTCGGTATCCCCAATGCCGGCGAGATCGATTACTCGCAGGTGGTGCAGCTGGACCTGGGCACGGTCACGCCCAGCCTGGCCGGGCCCAAGCGCCCGCAAGACCGGATCGAACTGGGCAAGGTGGCAGCCCAATTCACGTCCTTGTTCAGCAAGCCGGCCGCCGAGAACGGCTTCAACCAGCATGGCGAGCGCCTGGCGCAGCGCTTCGAAGTCGTGGCCGGCGGCAGTGGGCCCCGGGGCGATGCCGGCGTCGAGACCCCGCCTGGCGCACCCCGCGACCTGGCGGAGATGTCCGGCAATCGGCCGTCGCTGCCGTTGGCCGCAGGCCAAATGGCGGCATCGGTGGCTCGACCCAGCGGCCAGCCCGTGCTGACGGTGGGCAACGGCGATGTGCTGATAGCGGCGATCACGAGTTGCACCAACACGTCCAATCCGAGTGTGTTGCTGGCGGCCGGACTGTTGGCCAAAAAGGCGGTCGAGGCCGGGTTGCGGGTGCAACCGCACATCAAGACTTCGCTGGCGCCGGGTTCGCGCATCGTGACCGAATACCTGACCGAGACCGGGTTGCTGCCGTACCTCGAAAAACTTGGTTTCGCGCTGGCCGGCTACGGTTGCACCACCTGCATCGGTAACTCCGGAGATCTGACCCCGACGCTGAACCAGCTGATCACCGAGCAGGATCTGGTGTGCGCTGCGGTGCTCTCGGGCAACCGCAATTTCGAGGCGCGCATCCACCCCAACATCAAGGCCAACTTCCTGGCGAGCCCGCCGCTGGTGGTGGCCTATGCCATTGCCGGCACCGTCATGCGCGACCTGATGACCGAGCCCGTCGGCCAGGGCAAGGGCGGACGTGACGTGTACCTGGGCGATATCTGGCCCAGCAGTGACGAGATCCATGCCTTGCTGCGTTATGCGATGAAGGGCAAGGCGTTTCGCGACAACTATGCCAAGGTCAAGACCGAGCCCGGCGCCTTGTGGAGCAAGATCAAGGGCGTGTCCGGCCAGGCCTATACCTGGCCCAAGAGCAGCTACATCGCCGAGCCGCCGTTTTTTGCTGATTTCGCGATGGCGCCGCCGCCGGCGGACGCTGCAGTGTCGGTGCAGCGCGCGCGCATCATGGCGCTGTTCGGCGACTCCATCACCACCGACCATATCTCGCCGGCGGGCTCCATCCAGCAGAGTTCGCCAGCCGGGCAGTGGCTGGAGCAGAGCGGTGTGATGAAGGCCGACTTCAATTCCTACGGCGCACGGCGCGGCAACCATGATGTGATGATGCGCGGTACCTTTGCCAATGTGCGCATCAAGAACCTGATGATTCCCCCTGGCGCCGACGGCTCGCGCGAGGAGGGCGGAGTGACGCTGTTCCAACCCGACAGCGAACGCATGTCGATCTACGACGCGGCGATGCGATACATCGGCGCCGGTGTACCCACGGTCGTGTTCGCCGGCGAGGAATACGGCACCGGGTCGAGCCGCGACTGGGCCGCAAAAGGCACCCAGCTGCTGGGCATCCGGGCGGTGGTGGCGCGCAGCTTCGAGCGCATCCACCGCAGCAACCTGGTGGGCATGGGCGTGTTGCCGCTGCAATTCCAGGGCGGCGATTCATGGCTGACACTGGGCTTGCTCGGTAACGAGGTCGTCGACGTGCTGCCCGACAGCGCGTTGACGCCGCAAAGCAATGCGAAGCTGCTGATCACCAGTGCCGAGGGCAAGTGCCGCGAGGTGGTCGTGACGCTGCGTATCGACACGCCGATCGAGGTCGACTACTACCGCAACGGCGGCATCCTGCCGTACGTGCTGCGCCAGTTGCTGGCGTAGCCCGCAGCCTGGCCGCATTCGAGCTGGTACGGCGCGTCACCTGGCTGTGCCCATGGTTCGGGCTGCAGCCTGCGTCCGACCGTGGCGCTCCTGGGCTTATCGCGCGCAAGCGCCGTTACGGATAGCCGCTTCGACTGCTGCCACTGCGCGCGGCTCAAGCGGCCTGTTGACGCAATACGCCAGCGGTGAATCCGTCCGCCGGAAAGAACGATTCGATCATCAGTTCTTGCAGCGTCACATCGTGCGCCGAGCCGAAAATCGTGACGGTGCTGATAAAACTCAGCACGCCGGCCGGTGAGCGCAGGCGAAACGGCATGACGACGCCCAGGTGTTCGCCATCGACGGTCGTCTTGCTGGCGTCGCCGGGCACCGGATAGGCCCGCAGTTCTTCGAGCAATTCGACCAGCCGCAGATCGGCGGTGGCGGCGATCTGCTGGCGCAGACGCGCGAACAAATGGGTACGCCATTGCACGAGGTTTTCGATGCGCGGCGCCACGCCCAGCGGATGCAGGCTGATGCGCAGCACATTCATCGGTGGCTGCAGCAGCTCCTGCGGCAGCCCCTGCAGGAATATCGGCACCGCGCGGTTGGCCGCAACCACGTTGTAGGTGCGGTCCAGCGCCAGCGCCGGATACGGCTCATGGCCCTTGAGCACCAATTCGACCGCGGCGCGTGCGCTGGCCAGCGCCGGATCGTCCAGTGGACGTTCACGGTACATCGGCGCGTAACCGGCGGCCACCAGCAGGGTATTGCGTTCACGCAAGGGAATGTCCAGCCGCTCGGCCAGGCGCAGCACCATTTCGCGGCTCGGTTCGGCACGGCCGGTTTCGACAAAACTCAGGTGCCGGGTCGACACCTCGGCCTCCTGCGCCAAACCTTGCTGACTCAGGTTGCGGCGCTGGCGCCAGGTGCGCAGATGGTGGCCGAACGGCGCTGGTGTTGCATGGCCGGTGGAAACATGCAGGGTATTCATGGCGCCATCGTAGATCCAAAGCGGTGCAATGGCATTACCTGGCAGGTAATCGACGCGCTGCGAGCGCGCTGGGACCATCGGTGCCCGATCTTTTGCTTCCGACGTCCGACCTGTCCGTTCTTGCTTCGCCCCGTTTCCTGCGCTTGGTCACGCTGGCCGATGCGTCATCTGGCTGGCGAGCGTTTTTCCCGGAGCGGTCAGCAAAGCGCCTTACCATGCTTTGCATGTCGCATTCGCCATTGCTCATTGCCGGTGCCGGTATTGCCGGCCTGGCCGCGGCGCTGGCCTGCGGGCGCTTGGGCAAGGCGGCGCGGGTAATCGAGCGCGCCAGCAGTTTTGGCGAGGTCGGCGCCGGCATCCAGATCGGCCCCAATGTCACCCGCATCCTGCACGGCTGGGGCCTGGAGACGCAACTGGCGCAGGTGGCGGCGTTTCCGGACCGGCTGTTGGTACGCAGCGCCTTGTCTGGCGGCACACTCGCGCAGTTGCCGCTTGGCGCAGAGATGCTGCGGCGTTACGGCGCGCCGTATGCCACGGTGCATCGGGCGGACCTGCACCAGATGCTGTTGTCCGCGGTGCAGGCGCAGGGGCTGGCGGAACTGGAGTTGAGCGGCGAGTTGGTTCGGTTCGAACAGGCATCCCACGGGGTGCAAGTCTCCCTGGCTGGCGGCCGCGCGCTGCACGCCGATGCACTGTTGGGTGCCGACGGGTTGTGGAGCCCGGTGCGCCGGTTGTTGCTGGACGACGGCGCTGCGCAGCCAACCGGTCACCTGGCCTACCGGGCTTTGCAGAAGCAGTCTGACCTGCCGCCGTCGCTGCGCAGCCAGCAGGTCACCGTCTGGTTGGGCCCGCGGCTGCATGTGGTCCAGTACCCGGTGCGCGGTGGCGAGTGGCTCAATCTGGTGGTGGTCGTGCACGGTGAGCCGGACTGGCTGCGGGCGGCCAACGCCACGCCGGGTCAACTCGCCAATTGGAACCAGGAGGCGGACCGGGTCCAGTTGCTGCAGGCCCTGCGCGGCACCGCTGGGCCGTTGCAAAAGCGAGTCGACGCAGTGCCGGCATGGCGCCTGTGGATCCTGTGTGACCGCCCGCCCATCGACGGCCCGCAGGAACACGTTGTAGGCCGGGTGGCGCTGCTAGGTGATGCCGCGCATCCGATGCGACCCTACCTCGCGCAGGGCGCGGGCATGGCGATCGAGGACGCGTCGGCGGTGGCGGACGCGCTGGCCGATCGAGGCAGATCGATCGAGGCGGCGTTGCAGGTGTTTGCGCACCAGCGTTGGCAACGCAATCGCCGGGTGCAACTGCGATCCCGGCGCAACGGCGCGATATTCCATGCCAGTGGCGTCGTCCGCTGGGGACGCGACGCGGCGCTGGTGCTGCTGGGTTCTCGGCTGCTGGACCTGCCGTGGTTGTACCGTCGTTGATCAGCCCGCCGTCAGCGCAATGCTCTTGAACTCCCCACTGGCAATCCTTTTTTGCCACGTCGCCGGCCCCGTGATATGCGCGCTGGTTCCTTCGGAGTCCACCGCCACCGTCACTGGCATATCGACCATGTCGAATTCGTAGATCGCCTCCATGCCCAGGTCGGCAAAGCCGACCACCTTGGCGGTCTTGATGGCCTTGCTGACCAGGTAGGCGGCCCCACCCACGGCCATCAGGTAGGCGCTCTTGTGTTTGCGGATCGCCTCGATCGCCTCGGGGCCACGTTCGGCCTTGCCGACCATGCTGATCAGGCCGGTCTGCGCAAGCATCATGTCGGTGAACTTGTCCATGCGCGTCGCGGTGGTCGGACCGGCGGGGCCGACGACTTCGTCGCGCACCGGGTCGACCGGGCCGACGTAGTAGATGGTGCGGTTGGTGAAGTCCACCGGCAGCTGTTCGCCCTTGGCCAGCATGTCCTGGATGCGCTTGTGCGCGGCGTCGCGGCCGGTCAGCATCTTGCCACTGAGCAGCAATGTGTCGCCGGCCTTCCAGGTGGCGATCTCGTCCTTGGACAAGGTGTTGAGGTCGACCTTGCGGCTCTTTTTGTAGTCCGGTGTCCACTGTACATCCGGCCACAGGTCGAGCGACGGCGGGTCGATATAGACCGGGCCCGAGCCGTCCATGACGAAATGCGCGTGGCGGGTGGCGGCGCAGTTCGGGATCATCGCCACCGGCTTGCCGGCAGCGTGGGTCGGGAACATTTTGATCTTGACGTCCAGCACCGTTGTCAGTCCGCCCAGGCCCTGCGCGCCGATGCCCAGCGCATTGACCTTCTCGAACAGCTCGATGCGCAGTGCCTCGGTCTTGTTCTGCGGGCCGCGCTGCAGCAGCTCGTACATGTCGATGTCTTCCATCAGCGCCTGCTTGGCCAGCAGCACCGCGCGTTCGGCGGTGCCGCCGATGCCGATGCCCAGCATGCCGGGCGGGCACCAGCCCGCACCCATGGTCGGCACGGTCTTGAGCACCCAGTCGACCACCGAATCGGACGGGTTGAGCATGACCAGCTTGGATTTGTTCTCCGAACCGCCGCCCTTGGCGGCCACGGTCACGTCGAGCTTGTTGCCGACGACCAGTTCGACATGGATCACCGCGGGTGTGTTGTCCCGGGTGTTCTTGCGCTCAAATTGCGGGTCTGCAACGATCGATGCACGCAAGGTGTTGTCCGGATGCTGGTAGCCCTGGCGCACCCCTTCGTTGATGGCGTCGTCCAGCGTGCCGGTGAAGCCCCCCAGCCGTACATCCATGCCCAGCTTGAGGAACACATTGACGATGCCGGTGTCCTGGCAGATCGGCCGATGGCCCTGCGCGCTCATGCGCGAATTGGTCAGGATCTGCGCGATCGCGTCCTTGGCCGCCGGGCTTTGCTCACGTTCATAGGCACGTGCCAGGTGCGCGATGTAGTCGGCGGGATGGTAGTAGCTGATGAACTGCAAGGCGGCCGCGACGGACTCGATCAGGTCGTTCTGGCGGATGGTGGCGGGAGAGGGCATGGGGCAATCCTGGTTCGCGAAAGAGCTCGGTCATCGAGTTTACCCAACCGATGGCGCGGACCCTGTCGCAGGTTGCCGGTTGCCCTGCCCGGCGACAACGGCGCGAGGCGACGTTCAGCGGAAGAACAGGAAGGTCATGATCGCGAATAGAGGCAGCAGGATGGCGCACGACCAGGCCATGTACCCGAAGAAACTGGGCATTGGTACACCGCGGTCTTGCGCCACCGCCTTGACCATCAGGTTGGGGGCATTGCCGATGTAGGAATTTGCCCCCATGAAAACCGCGCCGGCCGAAATGGCGGTGAGGGTGGGTGCCAACGGCCCCATCAGCGTGACCGGATCGCCCCCGGCCGTGTTGAAGAAAACCAGATAGGTCGGCGCGTTGTCCAGGAATGAGCTCAATATGCCGGTGGCCCAGAAATACATCGCCGGATCGGGGCTGCCGTCGGGTCGCGTGACCGCAGCCACCACGGCGCCGAAGGGACCGTCGACTCCGGCCTTGAGCATCGCGATCACCGGTACGATGGTCAGAAAAATACCGGCGAACAGCTTGGCCACCTCCTGCATTGGCGCCCAGGAGAACTGGTTGTCCACATGGACACCGGCCGGCGTGATCATGATGGAGACCATGATGACAGCGATCAGGCCCAGGTCGCGTACCAGACCCGGTACACCGACCTCGGTGCCCAGCACCGAGAACCCTAGGGACGTCTTCCACAAGCCACTGAGCAGCACCAGTCCCACGATCACCAGCAGCAGTGCCAGGTTGGCCGGACCGTCGATGCCGAACTTGCGGGTGTCAGGCGTTGGATCGACCGGCAGTACTTCTTCGCGGCGTCTGTAGTACCAGCTGTCGAGCAGGTAGAAGATAGCCAGCAGGCTGCCGACCAGGAACAGGGTTTCGGGCAGGATGTGGCGCAGAGTCCAGAAAAAATCCACGCCCTTGAGAAAACCCAGGAACAGCGGCGGGTCGCCCAGCGGCGTCAGCGAGCCGCCCGCATTGGCGACGATGAAGATGAAGAAGATGATGACGTGCGTGCGGTGCTTGCGGTTGTCGTTGGCACGGATCAACGGTCGCACCATCAGCATCGATGCGCCGGTGGTCCCCATCATGCTCGCCAGCACGGCACCGATCGCCAGGATCGCGGTGTTCAGTGCCGGTGTGCCATGCAGATTGCCGCGTACATGAATGCCCCCGGCAACGACAAACAAGGCCGTCAGCAAGATGATGAACGGGATGTACTCGGCAACCGCCGCATGCACCAGGCCGGCCGCAGCGGCACCCGGTCCGAAGGACAGCGCAAATGGCACCAGGAAGGCCAGCGCCCAGGCCAGCGAGATCTTGCCAAAGTGGTGGTGCCAGAAATGGGGCGTTGCCAGCGGCAACACGGCGATCGACAACAGCAGGCCGGCAAACGGCACGGCCCACAAGACCGACAGAGCTCTACCGTCCACGTCAGCTGCGACCGCAGGCCCCGCACCCAGCAGCGCCAGGGCCAGAATAAATAGTGCTCGGACGAAACGCGTGCGGTGGATCATGAAGAGCTCTTTCTGCGCATGGAGACGCCAGCCGGGCGGGCCAGGGCGGCGGCAGGTCCGATCGACTTCGCAGCAAGCGACCTGCGACAGCCGCAATCATGCTGACGAGCGTCCCGCAACAATGCGCTGAGTGTACCCAAGGCCCTTTGTTGCCAAGGCCCATCGCGGCACGGGCTTGTATCATGGCCGCAGGGGGACGCCGCGACCGCCAACATACCAATTGATGCCGAACCCACTCCCAATCGTCATTCTTGCGCCAATGGTCCTTGGGCTATGGCCACTCGCCGCGGCGATGGCGTGGGGCTGTGTTGTCAGTGCCCGGCGCGGGGCGCGGCCGGCTTGTTGGGCGTCATCAGTTTGTCGGTATACGCGATGGCCAGCGCCGACATCAGGAACACGATATGGATGATGGTCTGCCACATCAGCACCTTGACGTCATAGTTGGCGGCGTTGATGAAGGTCTTGAGCAGATGGATCGAGGAGATGCCGATGATGGCGGTTGCCAGCTTGACCTTGAGCACTGATGCATTGACATGGCTGAGCCACTCCGGTTGGTCCGGGTGCTGTTGCAGGTTCATGCGGCTGACGAATGTCTCGTAACCGCCCACGATGACCATGATCAACAGGTTGGAGATCATGACCACGTCGATCAGCGCCAGCACCACCAGCATCAGCACCGTTTCGTTGAGCGACCGGATCTCGTAGTCCGCCCGGTATCCGGTGCTGGTGATCAGGGCCTGCAGCGCGTTCTGGTTGCCGAACGCGGCTTCGAGCAGATGCACCAGTTCGACCCAGAACTGGAAAACGTACACGCCTTGCGCCGCAATCAGGCCCAAGTACAACGGTAGCTGCAGCCAGCGGCTGGCGAAAATCAGGTTGGACAGGGGGCCGATGGTTTCGGGACGGGATTTCACGGGTTCGTTCATGCGATGCAACCGGGGTTGCCGGGGTTACAGTAGACGGTGTGCATTGTAGGTGGCCGGCGACTGCCGCGAAGCGCCCTGGCAAGCTGCGTCCTGGTGCGTCAGTGCCTTGTAAGTGGCAGGCGAGACAGTCGGGAAGTCCAATCCATACCGTTGAGGAGACCCAAGCATGAGTGCCATTGAATCTGTCCTGGTTGAAAACCGTGTGTTCGAGCCGTCTGCCGCGGTCATCAAGGCTGCGCGTATTTCGGGCATGGCGGCGTATGAGGCCTTGTGCGCCGAGGCAGCACAGGACTACGAGGGTTTCTGGGCCCGTCTGGCGCGCGAGCACCTGGTCTGGGACAAGCCCTTCACCCGTACCCTGGACGAGTCCAACGCGCCGTTCTACCAGTGGTACGCTGACGGTGCGCTCAATGCCAGCGCGAACTGCCTGGACAAGCACATGGGGACGGCAGTCGAGCACAAGATCGCGGTGATCACCGAGGCGGACGACGGCGCGGTCACCCACACCACGTATCGCGAATTGCTGTCCCGGGTCAGCCAGTTCGCCAATGCGCTCAAGGCCCGCGGCATCGGCAAGGGCGACCGGGTGCTGATCTACATGCCGATGACGCTCGAGGGCGTGATCGCGATGCAGGCCTGTGCCCGCATCGGTGCCACCCACAGTGTCGTTTTCGGCGGCTTCTCGGCCAAGGCCTTGCAGGAACGGACCATCGATGCCGGCGCGGTGGCGGTGATCACATCCAATTTCCAGATGCGCGGGGGCAAGGAGTTGCCGCTCAAGGCGATCGTCGACGAAGGCCTGGCGCTGGGAGGCTGCGAGTCGATCAAGACCGTCTTTGTGTTCGAACGCACCCAGACGGCCTGCAACATGGTCGCCGGACGCGACCTCAGCTTTGCCGAGGCGCTCAAGGGCATGTCGGACCAGTGCGCCCCGGTCGCGGTACCGGCCGAGCACCCGCTGTTCATCCTCTACACCTCGGGCTCCACCGGCAAACCCAAGGGCGTGCAGCACGCCACGGGCGGCTACCTGTTGTGGGCCAAGCTGACGATGGACTGGACCTTCGACCTTCAACCGTCCGACGTTTTCTGGTGCACTGCCGACATCGGCTGGATCACCGGCCACACCTATGTGGCGTACGGCCCATTGGCCGCAGGCGCGACCCAGATCATCTTCGAGGGCGTGCCGACCTGGCCCAATGCCGGTCGCTTCTGGCAGATGATCGAAAAGCACAAGTGCTCGATTTTCTATACCGCACCCACCGCGATCCGATCGCTGATCAAGCTGGCGGAGGCGGACGAGAAAGTACATCCGGCGCGGTCGGACCTGAGCAGCCTGCGCATCCTGGGTTCGGTCGGCGAGCCGATCAACCCGGAAGCCTGGATGTGGTACTACAAGCATGTCGGCGGCGAGCGCTGCCCGATCGTCGACACCTTCTGGCAAACCGAGACCGGCGGCCATGTGATCACACCGCTGCCTGGCGCGACGCCGCTGGTTCCCGGCAGTTGCACCTTGCCGCTGCCCGGCATCATGGCGGCCATCGTCGACGAGGCCGGCAAGGACCTGCCCAATGGCACCGGCGGCATCCTGGTCATCAAGCGGCCGTGGCCCTCGATGATCCGCACCATCTGGAAGGATCCAGAGCGGTTCAAGTCCAGTTATTTCCCGCCCGAGATGGGTGGCACGCTGTACCTGGCCGGCGACGGCGCGGTGCGCAGCGCCGACCGGGGCTATTTCCGCATCACCGGGCGCATCGACGACGTGCTCAACGTCTCGGGTCACCGCATGGGTACGATGGAGATCGAGTCGGCACTCGTGGCCAAGACCGACCTGGTCGCCGAGGCTGCCGTCGTCGGGCGTCCCGACGATGTCACCGGCGAGGCGATCTGCGCCTTCGTGGTGCTCAAGCGCAGTCGCCCGACCGGCGAGGAGGCGAAGAAGATCGCCAACGAGCTGCGCAACTGGGTGGCCAAGGAGATCGGTCCGATCGCCAAGCCCAAGGACATCCGGTTTGGCGACAACCTCCCCAAGACCCGCAGCGGCAAGATCATGCGTCGCCTGCTGCGCAGTCTGGCCCGAGGCGAGGAGATCACGCAGGACACGTCCACGCTGGAAAACCCGGCGATCCTGGAGCAGTTGGCGGAAAAGCTGTAGCCGGCCGCACCACCTGTCTCGGCCCTGACGCGCCTGGGCGGTTCTCAGGGCTGGATACGCCCGACGATCCGCAGCTGCTGGCCGGCCTGCTGCAGGACAATGCCTTCGCCGGACGCCGTGCCCTGGCTGGTCAACGCGGAAATGTTGACCTGATGCGTAACAACGACCAGCGCGCCAGGTCCCGACCATTGCAGCAATAGCTTGCGCGCTGCATCGGTCTGCGGGTTGGATTGTTCGCGTTGCTGAAAAAAAGAATTGAAGGCGGGTTCGGTGGTAACCCGGCCGGGAAACGCCAGTTCGGCGGTTTCGCGGGCCCGGCACCATTGCGAAGCGATTACCGCGCCGGCCTTGACCTGGTGGCGCTGGAACGCAGCGCCGATCCGCTGAGCCTGTGCACGGCCAGCATCATCGAGATTGCGCTGGGTCGCACATTCGCCCAGTCGAAAATCGGGTGGGTCGCCAACGCCTGGCGCATTGGCATGCCGCAGCAACACGATCGCGCCATTGCGCAGAGCGACCCAGGGGTCGGCGGGTTGGCCACTGGACGGTGTGCTGTCGGCGCCTGCCAGCGGCGAATGCGGGGCCAGCAGCAGGCCGCAGCCCAGCAGCACGACGCGCCGCGACACGGGGCAGACAGGTCGGATCATGTTGGAACTCTCGCAAGGGTGACACTCATGGGATTGCCTTGGCGTCGGGGAGTTCATCGCAGCGTCAAGCACCTGCAAAAAAAACCCACAGGGCGTCCGGTGGGTTGTCGCGCCGATCTGGCACGCGGTAACTGCGGGCAGTAGGCCCTTATTTCATCGTCAGCACCCAGGCAGCCAGCTTCTTGGCGTCCGCCTCGGTGACCTGGGTATTGGCCGGCATCGGGACCGGACCATAAACACCCGAGCCGCCCTTGATGATCTTGGCAGCCAGTTTATCCACCGCGTCTTTCTGTCCGGCATACTTGGTCGCGACTTCCTTGTAGCTCGGGCCAACCAGTTTTTTCTCGACGGTGTGGCAACTCATGCAATTCTTGGAGGTGGCCAGCGCCTGATCGGCGAACGCCGGAGCCATTGTGGTGGTTGCGGACAGCGCGAGCGCCAATGTGGCCCAGATAGCTTTCGTCATGTACATCCTCTTGGTTCGGTTACAGTCATTTAACGCGATTGTAGTAAACGTGGTTGACGCCCCTTGTCAGCAAATGTGTCGAATTTCTGGGAGAGCGTGATGTATTTTCTGATTCTGGGATTGGCGCTTTTGGTGATGAAGTACCTGGAGTTCGGCCCGGTTGCTGCCTGGAGTTGGTGGTGGGTGCTGTCGCCGTTCCCGCTGGCGATCGTCTGGTGGTCCTGGGCCGACTCGAGCGGATACACCAAGCGCAAGTCGATGGAGCGCGAGAACAGGAAGCGCCAGGCGCGGATCGACAAAAACAAGGAAGCCATCGGAACCAATTACCGCAAGAAGCGCTGAACCGCTCCTGCGCTGCCTGTACGGATGCAAGGGTCAAAGCCCCCAGCCCGTCAGCCCTGCGAGCGCGACACGACAGGCCACGCGCGGGCGCAACGGCGACCGGGCCGTCTCCCCGATCGCTGGCGAAGCCAGGGCTGAGGGCTCTCAGTAGTTGTCCAGCACCGCGCCCTTGCTCGCCGATGCGGCATTGAACGCAAATTTGGCCTGCACGCCGCGGGTGTAGCGCGGCGCCGGGGCCGTCCAGCTCAAGCGGCGGCGCGCGATGACGGCATCGTCTACATTTAGTTGCAACAACAGTTGGTGCGCATCGATGGTGATCGAGTCACCTTCCTCGATCAGCGCGATGTTGCCTCCCGCGGCCGCCTCAGGCGCCACATGGCCGACCACCATGCCCCAGGTGCCACCGGAAAACCGCCCGTCGGTGATCAGGCCGACCGACTCGCCCAGCCCTTGGCCCACCAGTGCGCCGGTGGGGGCGAGCATTTCCGGCATGCCAGGGCCGCCCTTGGGACCCAGATAGCGCAGCACCATGACGTCGCCGGCCACGATCTTGCCGGCCAGGATGGCCGCCAGTGCCGACTGCTCGTTGTCGAATACCCGTGCCGGACCGGTCATGACCGGCTTTTTCAGGCCGGTGATCTTGGCCACACAGCCTTCGGGCGACAAGTTGCCTTTGAGGATGGCCAGATGGCCCTGGGCATACATCGGGTTTGAAATGGGTCGGATCACGTCCTGATCGGCGCGTGGCACGTCGGGGATGTCCTTGAGCACTTCAGCGATGGTCTGGCCGGTGATGGTCATGCAGTCGCCGTGCAGCAGGCCCGCGGCCAGCAGTGTTTTCATGACCTGGGGGATTCCGCCGGCCTGGTGCAGGTCCACGGCAAGGTATTTGCCGCTGGGTTTGAGGTCGCACAGCACGGGCGTGCGCTTGCGGATACGCTCGAAATCATCGATGGTCCACTCCACCTCGGCGGCATGGGCGATGGCCAGGAAATGCAGCACCGCGTTGGTGGAGCCACCGGTGGCCATCACCACGGCGATGGCATTTTCCAGCGATTTTCGGGTCACGATATCGCGCGGCTTGAGTCCCAGGCCGATCGCCTTGATCAGCACCTGGGCCGATTCCCGGGCCGAGTTCAGTTTCTCGTCATGCGGGTTGGCCATGGTGGAGGAGTAGGGCAGCGACATGCCCAGGGCCTCGAACGCCGAAGACATGGTGTTGGCGGTGTACATGCCCCCGCACGAGCCTGTGCCCGGGATGGCGCGGCGCTCGATCTCCAACAGGTCGGCATCGGTCATCTTGCCGGCCGCGTTTTGCCCGACGGCTTCAAATACGCTCACGATGTTCAGGTCTTGACCCTTGAAGTGGCCGGGCAGGATGGTGCCGCCATACACGTAGATGGCCGGGACATTGGCGCGCAGCATCCCCATCATGCCGCCGGGCATGTTCTTGTCGCAACCTCCAATCACGACGACGCCGTCCATCCATTGACCCTGCACGCAGGTTTCGACGCAGTCGGAAATTACCTCGCGGCTGACCAGCGAATACTTCATGCCTTCGGTGCCCATCGCCATGCCGTCCGAGATTGTCGGCGTACCGAACATTTGCGCATTGCCGCCGGCTTCCTCGATGCCGGCCACGGCCGCATCGGCGAGTTTCTGCAGGCCGCTGTTGCAGGGCGTGATCGTGCTGTGCCCGTTCGCCACGCCAATCATGGGCTTGCTGAAGTCGGCCTGCTGGTAGCCCATGGCGTAGTACATGGATCGATTGGGCGCGCGCGACTTGCCTTCGGTGATGTTTTTGCTGCGGCTATTCAGAATGATGGGGTTGGTGGCCATGGGTTGGATCTCGATCGGGTTGATGGGAACAGCCCGCCGTGCCAGCATTGGCAAATCGGTGGCGCTTGCCGGAGCAGAAAAGACTGCAAGTATGCACCTGGATTTGCGCCGGGGTGACCTGCCGCGACATCCAGTCTACCCGGGGCGATGGACGCGTCGACGTTGGGGTTGGCCATGCTGACCTGGCGGGCGCCGGCGCAAAGGACGGCGCCAGGCAGGCACAATCTGGCACATGCTGATTCATCCTGAAATCAATCCTGTCGCCCTGCAACTGGGGCCGATTGCCGTGCACTGGTACGGACTGACTTACCTCGCGGCGTTCGGCCTCTTTCTGCTGCTGGGCAACCGGCGGCTGCGCCATGAGCCATTCCGGTCGCTGCACGGTGACGGTGCCTGGAGTCGCAGGGATCTGGAGGACATCCTGTTCCTGGGGGTTGTGGGCGTCGTATTGGGGGGGCGCCTGGGTTACTGTCTGTTCTACAAACCCTTGTATTACCTGGAGCACCCGGTGGAGGTGTTTGCCCTCTGGCAGGGCGGCATGAGTTTTCATGGCGGCTTGCTGGGTGTCATCGCCGCGATGGTCTGGTTTGCGCATTCGCGACGCAGGCCGTTCTGGCAGGTAGCGGATTTCGTTGCGCCCTGTGTGCCGACCGGTCTGGCTGCCGGGCGGGTCGGCAATTTCATCAACGGGGAGTTGCCCGGCCGCCTGAGTGACCCGGCGCTACCGTGGGGTATGGTGTTTCGTGGCGCCGGAGACTTGCCACGCCATCCGTCACAGGTTTACCAGCTTTTGCTCGAAGGACTGCTACTGTTTGGGTTGCTGTGGTGGTACGCGCGTACCGAGCGTTTGCGCGGACGGGTTGCGGCGGCGTTTTTGGTCGGCTACGGCGTGATGCGGTTTATTGCCGAGTTTTTCCGCGAACCCGATGCCCATCTCGGCTTGCTGGCGCTGGGAATGAGCATGGGGCAATGGCTGTGTGTGCCCATGGTGCTGGCAGGGGCGGGGTTGTGGCGCTGGGCCGGCACGCGTGAGCCGTTGCATGTGGTGCGTGTCCAGCCCAACGCCAAGAAGCGCCGCTAGGTCGCACGGTGATGCCCTCGGTTCGCCGGGCGTCCCGGTCGAGGCCTATAAGGGGCTATTGCCGCAAGAAGCGGGTCCGTCACATCGCTATTTATAGAATCAGGCGTCCTCCCGCGCGTGCGCGCAGCTACTTTGCGGTATTTTTCATGCAGCCTATCCACTACACAGATTGCTTGATCCGGACCACCGGCGGCGGTCCCGTCAGCGGGCCAGCCGGTCTGGTAATGGGATGCATGGTCAGCCAGGGTGGGGCATGACCACCGCGACCTGGTTGCGCGACAAGGTGGCGCGACTGATGCCACCAGCCCAGACCGATGCATCGACAGCGGCAGACAAATCTGCCGCACCCGCCGGTGCGGCGCGATCGCTGGATGCCCGTCTGGATGGGGTTGTGCGCAAAAGCGGCGAGGCGCTGTCGCCGCGCGAGTTGCGCCGGATCCTGGGCGAGTTGCAGTCGGTGGTCGATCGCCGGGTGAGCGAGGCCGAGGCCGGCCGGCGCGCCAGCGTGATCGCGCAGTGGTATGCCCAGGCCGGTGCGCCGGAACGCGCCGACTGCATGTTGCTGATGAGCGAGAAGTTCGTCCATGACCCGGCGGTGGTGCAAGCGGCTCGCGCGCAGTACGAGGCAGCGCAGGGCAACGGCGAGCTGGGCCAGGCCGAGATCCGTTTGCGCCTGGCGCTTGAGTCGCCTCGAACCCGCCTGCTTCAGCGCTTTGCCGGTTTTCCGCAGGGCATGCGCTTCCTGGTTAATCTGCGCGCTGAACTGCTGCCCTTGCTGCGCACCGACAAGCGCCTGATGGTGCTGGATGTGGAACTGGAAAGCCTGTTCTCGAACTGGTTCGACGTCGCCTTCCTCGAGTTGCGGCGCATCAGTTGGGATTCGCCCGCTTCGCTGATCGAAAAATTGATCCAGTACGAAGCGGTGCATGCGATTCGCAGCTGGGCCGATGTGAAGAACCGGCTCGACAGCGACCGGCGCTGCTACGGTTTCTTCCACCCGCACATGCCCGATGAGCCGCTGATCTTCGTCGAGGTGGCCTTGCTGGACAAGTTGGCCGCCAGCATGGCTCCGTTGCTGGACGAATCGGCATCGGCCGCTGACCTGAACAAGGCCACGACGGCGATCTTCTACTCCATCAGCAACACCCAGGTTGGATTGCGGGGCGTGAGCTTTGGCGACTCGCTGATCAAGCGCGTGGTCGAGGCGCTGGAAAAGGAGTTTCCCAAGCTCAAGACCTTCGCCACGCTGTCGCCGGTGCCGGGTCTGCGGCCCTGGCTGACCCGTCATGTCGCCGCGCTGCTGGACAAAGCGCCGCCCAAGCTGCGCGAACAAATGGGCCAGGCGGCGGCGACGGACACGGTCACAGCCGAGCAATTGCTCGCCGCCTTTGATGCGACGGCGGAACTGGACAAGAAATCGCCGATGTGCCAGATGCTGCTGCACTGCGCCGCCCATTACCTGCTCGATACCGGTAAGGACGGCCGTCCGCTGGACCCGGTGGCCCGCTTCCACTTGGGCAATGGCGCGCGCATTGAGCGGCTGAACTGGATGGCCGACAGCTCGGCCAAAGGCATCAAGCAGTCCTGCGGCCTGATGGTGAACTACCTCTACGACCTGAAGCGGCTTGACAAATACCGCAGCCAACTGGCGCAGGGCAAGATCCCGGCGTCCAGCGCCATTGATGCGCTGGTGTTCTAGTTAGGCAGAAGTCTTTTCGGCGCCAGTGTCCGTGTCTGCCCAGGTTCGCATCGAATCCCAAGGCCCGCTGGCGGTGGTGACGTTGTGCCAGCCGCAGCGCTTCAATGCGATGTCGCGTGCCATGTGGCTGCAATTGCGGTCCGGTTTTGACCATATTGATCAGGACGCGGCGCTGCGTTGTGTCGTCGTGCGCGGCGAAGGCGCTCATTTTTGCGCCGGTGGGGACATTGCCGAGTACCCGCTATTTCGGTTCGATGCGGCGCAATTGCGCGATTTCCATGAGCACACGGTGTGGGGCGCTTTGCAGGCGATGCTGGACTGCGACGTTCCATTGCTGGCCCGGATCAATGGCAATTGCATGGGCGCCGGCCTGGAAATCGCCAGCTGCTGCGATATCCGCATTGCAGGCGCATCAGCGCGTTTCGGTGCCCCCATCGCGCGCCTGGGTTTTCCGATGGCGCCGCGCGAACTCGACCTGGTGCTGCGCGCCGCCGGCGCAACCGCGACCCGGGAGGTATTGCTCGAGGCGATGGTGCTTGACGCGCCGCGCATGTTGCAACTGGGCTTTCTGAACCGCTGTGTTCCCGATGTGGACCTGGCTGAGGCGCTGGAGCAGGCGCAGCAACGCATTTGCGCGCTGGCACCGCATGCCGCTCGCATGAACAAGCGCACACTGCGCGTGTTGACGGCGAACGATTGGACGCAGCCGAGCGTCGCAGCCGCTCGCGGGGCGCCGGGCCCAGTCTTGCCAAGCCCCGGTTCGAACCTGCTCGCCGCCGCCTACGACTATGCCGACAGCGCCGAGCACCGTGAAGGCATAGACGCCTTCATCGCGAAACGCAAACCAGATTTCTGACACCGGATTACCAAGCGCATGACCTCTACTGTCGCTACTGATGCTACCGATCGCAGCCTTTTCGCCGCCCTGCGGGATGGCTTTCCCGATGATCTCGACGCGACTGCCATCGAGACCGATACCGGTCTGTGCTACAGCTGGCGTGACCTGGAGCGCGCCACCGCGATGCTGGCCAATCTGCTGGAGGGACTGGATCTGCCGCCGGCGTCGCGGATCGCGGTGCAAGTGGAGAAGTCGGTCGAAGCCGCGATGCTGTACCTGGCGACGCTGCGCGCCGGGCATATTTTTTTGCCGCTCAACACGGCCTACCAGCGTGCGGAGATGGCGTATTTCATCGGCAATGCCGAGCCCGCCGTGGTGGTGTGCAGCACGCGCAATTTCGGCTGGGTCAGCCAGCTGGCATTCACCGTGGGTACCGACTTTGTGTTCACGCTGGATGATGACCGCAGCGGCTCACTTTTGCAACGCGCTGCCGCCTGCAGCGACCAGCATCGGGCTGCCGCGCGAAAAGGGTCGGAGCCGGCGGCCATTTTGTATACCAGCGGTACCACCGGTCGCAGCAAGGGCGCCATCCTCAGCCATGCCAACCTGGTGTGCAATGCGCAGGTGCTGCACAAAGCCTGGGGCTGGCGCTCGGCGCGCGATGGCGGCGATGTGCTGATTCATGCGCTGCCGATATTCCATGTACATGGCCTGTTCGTGGCCCTGCATGCCGCGTTGCTCAATGGCAGCCGCATGTTGTGGCAATCGCGCTTCGATCCGGCCTGGGTGGTGCGCAATCTGCCGCGCGCCACCGTGTTCATGGGCGTGCCGACGATGTACGTGCGCTTGTTGGCCGAACCGGGCCTGACGTTGGAGGCATGCGCGGGGATGCGCTTGTTCATCTCGGGCTCGGCGCCGATGTTGATGGACACCTTCACGGCGTGGCAACAACGCACCGGGCACACGATTCTGGAGCGCTATGGCATGTCCGAGACGGCCATGCTGACCTCCAACCCCTGCGCATCGGGGGACGGTCAACGCCGGGGTGGCACGGTCGGGCGGCCGCTGCCGGGCGTCGAACTGCGGGTGTGTGACGACTCCGGCAAGGTGGTGCGCCCGGGGGAGGTCGGCGGCGTCGAAGTGCGTGGACCCAATGTTTTCCAGGGCTACTGGCGTATGCCCGAGAAGACGCGTGAGGAGTTCACTGCAGACGGATTCTTCAGGACCGGCGACGTAGGCAAGGTCGATGCCGATGGCTACTTGACCATCGTCGGGCGCAGCAAGGATCTGATCATCAGCGGTGGCTACAACGTGTACCCGGCGGAGGTCGAGAGCACGATCAACGAAATGGACGGGGTGGCTGAAAGCGCGCTTGTCGGCGTGCCGCATCCCGATTTCGGCGAGGTCGGGGTGGCGGTGGTGACCGCCCGGCCCGGCGTCGCACTCGACGCCGTCGGCATCGTGGCGGCACTCAAGGCCGGCTTGGCCAATTTCAAGGTGCCCAAGCGTTGCTTTGTCGTGGATGCGCTACCACGCAACACCATGGGCAAGGTGCAAAAGAACCTGTTGCGGGAGCAATACAAGGATCTGTTCCTTCCCGGTTGAATGCGGCAGCAGCGTCACACGGCGCCTGCCTGGAGGCGGCTGCCCGCTCCGTTTGCCGGCGTCCCCGGTGCGTCCTGCCGGCAACGATCAGCGCAGCACCAGCACCGGAATGTGCGAGTGGGTCAGCACCAATTGGGTTTCGCTGCCCAGGAGCAGCCGCTTGATGCCGCGCCGCCCGTGCGAGGCCATGACGATCAGATCACATTTATGCTTCTTCGCGGTGGCGATCACGGCTTCGGACACCAGGTCGGATTTGACGGTGACGCCCTTGGCCCTGACGCCCTTGGACATGGCAGTCTTCTTGACCGCGTCAACCACCTCCTGGGCGGTGTCGGCCCACTGCGTCTCGATGCGTGCGATTTCACCTGCCTGTACCGCCATGCCACCTTCGAAATAGGTCATCGGATAGCGCGCGACCACCTTGAGCGCCACCAGTTCGGCACCGCACAGGCCGGCCAGCGCAATGGCGCTCGATACGGCCTTGCGTGACAGATTGGATCCGTCGGTGGCGACAAGAATACGCTGGTACATGGTGAACTCCTTGCGGGTGATGTGATGCCAGCAGGATAAACCTCTGGCTACAGGCGCTCTTGACGCAGATCAAGTCGAGGGCGTGCAATCCCGATAAGCTCGGATCCATGCTTGGTGCTGTACTGGCCAACCCCGAACTGTCACATCCCTTGTCGATGCCACCGGCCGGTGTCGGCGTCGGTGTGACGCCGCGCGCGCCGGTGGAGCCCGATGACGCACTGCATCTGCTGGACAGTCCCGACGAATGGTTGGCGTTCAGCCGCCCCAGCGCTGAGGATCCCGGCCTGGTGGAGTCGAGCCTGGTCATCGATGGCATCCGCTGCGCAGCATGTGCGCTGACGATTGAGCAGGTCCTGCGGGCCACACCCGGTGTGCTGCGCGCCGATGTCAGCGCGGCCAATCGGCGCGCCAGCGTGGTGTGGTCTCCCGCGCACGTTCAGCCTTCGGGCTGGATCGGAGCCATCCGCCAGGCGGGTTATCGGCCGGTGCCGGCCAACGACGCCAGCGCACGCGCGGCGCGTTTGCAAGAAAGCCGCACGGCGCTGTGGCGCTTGCTCGTCGCCGGCCTGTGCATGATGCAGGTGATGATGTACGCCTATCCGGCCTATGTCGCGTTGCCCGGTGACCTGGGCATGGAGTCGGAACGCCTGCTGCGCTGGGCCTCCTGGGTGCTGACGCTGCCGGTGATGCTGTTCTCAAGCGGGCCTTTCTTTCGCGCGGCCTGGCGCGACCTGGTGCAACGGCGCATCAGCATGGATCTGCCGGTGGCCATCGCACTGTTGATCACCTTTGCCGTCAGCTCGGCGGGCACGTTCGATCCACAGGGCCTATTCGGGCGCGAGGTGTACTTCGATTCCCTCACGATGTTCGTCTTCTTTCTGCTGACAGGGCGCTGGCTCGAACTGCGGCTGCGCGACCGTACGGCCGGAGCCCTGGAGGCCATGGTCAACCGCATGCCCGACGCGGTACAACGGCGCCGGGCCGATGGCGGCTTCGAGGCGGTGGGCCTGCGCCGGCTGGTGGTGGGCGATGTCATCCGGGTGCTGCCGGGCGAAGGCATTGCTGCCGACGGCGTGATCACGCAGGGGGCTACACTGCTGGACCAGGCCCTGCTGACCGGTGAATCCAAACCGGTGGCATGCACCGGTGGTTCCCGGGTGATTGCCGGCAGCTTCAACCTGTCGAGTGTCATCGAGCTGCGGGTCGAGAAAACCGGCGACGACACCCGCTTCGCTGCCGTGATGGCGCTGGTGCGCAGTGCGGCGACCACGCGGCCGCGGCTGGCGCAACTGGCCGATCGCATTGCCAGGCCGTTCCTGATCGTGGTGTTGTTGGCCGCGGCGGCGGCTGCCGGATTTTGGTGGTCCGCGGGTGCCGGGCATGCGCTGATGGTCGCCGTGGCGGTGCTGATCGTCACCTGTCCCTGTGCCTTGTCACTGGCCACGCCGACCGCGATGCTGGCCGCCGCGGGCAGCCTGGCGCGCGGCGGCGTGCTGGTGCGGCGCCTGCAGGCGCTCGAGGCTTTGGCCAGGGTGGACACGGTTGTTTTCGACAAGACCGGCACCTTGACCCGCGACGGCTTGCGTCTGGAGGCGGTCACCGTGCGCGCCGGCCTGTCCCGCGAGCAGGTGCTGGCCATGGCCGCCGCCATCGGTCGCCAATCGCTGCATCCGGTGTCCCGCGCGCTGGCCCGGGCTGCAGCGCAGGCGGGGCAGGGGGAAACCTGGAAAGCCGCCGGGGTGACCGAACAGACCGGTGCCGGTGTGTCGGCCGTCGTCGAGCCGGTGGGCGGGCATGCTGAACCTGCGCTGGCCCGGCTGGGCAGCGCCCGATTCTGCGGCTTGCCGGAATCCGGTGCAGACGCAGGCCTGTCCCATCTCGTCGATGAATCCGGCTGGCTGGCCACGTTCCGCCTGGGGCAGGACCTGCGTTCTGACGCCGCATCAGCAGTGTCGGCCTTGCGGGCCGACGGCTTGCGGCTGCACATGCTGTCGGGCGACCAGCGCGGCGCGGCGCTCAAAGTGGCTGAGCCCCTGGGCATCGCCTCGGTGCTTGCAGAGTGCTCACCCGATTCCAAGCTGAGGTTCCTGCGCGCTCAGCAGGCGCTGGGTCACAGCGTGGCGATGGTGGGTGATGGTTTGAACGATGCCCCGGTGCTGGCGGGAGCCAATGTGTCCTTCGCGATGGGCCATGCTGCGCCATTGGCGCAGTCGCAGGCCGACTTCGTGGTGCTGGGCGGCCAATTGCAGCGCGTGCCCCAGACCCTGCGGCTCGCGCGCCGCACCATGCGCATCGTGCGCCAGAACCTGGGCTGGGCGCTGGCCTACAACATGGCCTGCATTCCATTGGCGGTGGTGGGCTGGATACCGGCCTGGCTTGCCGGGCTGGGTATGGCCGGCAGTTCGCTGCTGGTGGTGGCGAACGCACTGCGGCTGGCCACGGAGCTGCCTGGAGATGCCGACTGATGGATATCCTGTACCTGCTCATTCCGCTGTCCGTGGTGCTGGTGTTCTTCATCTTGGCCGGCTTGTGGTGGGCAATCTACCGCGGCCAGTTTGAAGACATCGAGCGCGAGGGCGAGCGCATCCTGGAGGAATAAGGCGGCATGGCAAAAGCGCATCGTGTGGCACAAAGCGCAAAGAGTGGCGTAGTTTCAGTGCTACCGCCAGCCCGTTTGATGTTGGTCAAACCCAATAAGGGTTTGCCAGCGGAAACTTGAACAAGATCAATTTGGAAGAACCGAAAAATGCAATTTCCCAATGCGAAGGCCACGGCCTACAACGATGGCGTGGTGCGGCAATTTGCGATCATGACGGTCGTGTGGGGCGTCGTCGGCATGTTGGTGGGAGTGATCATCGCGGCCCAGTTGACCTGGCCCGAGCTCAATCTCGGTATTTCCTGGCTCAGTTACGGTCGATTGCGACCGTTGCACACGAATGCGGTGATCTTCGCGTTTGGCGGTTGCGGCTTGTTCGCGTCTGCCTACTACGTCGTGCAACGCACCTGCCAGGTGCGGCTATTCGGTGACAGGCTGGCGACCTTCACATTCTGGGGTTGGCAACTGGTCATTGTGGCCGCCGCGATTTCCCTGCCGTTGGGCTATACCCAGGGTAAGGAATACGCGGAGCTGGAGTGGCCGATCGACATCCTGATCACGCTGGTATGGGTGTCGTTCGCCATCGTGTTTTTCGGCACGATCGGCACGCGCAAGGTGCGCCACATCTATGTGGCCAACTGGTTTTTCGGCGCCTTCATCCTGGCCGTTGCGCTGCTGCACGTAGTCAACAGCGCGGCCATTCCGGCCGGCTGGATGAAGTCGTACTCCGCCTATGCCGGGGTACAGGACGCCATGGTGCAGTGGTGGTACGGCCACAATGCGGTGGGCTTTTTCCTCACCGCCGGTTTCCTTGGCATGATGTATTACTTCATACCCAAGCAGGCCGAGCGCCCTGTCTACAGCTATCGGCTGTCGATCGTGCATTTCTGGGCGCTGATCTTCACCTACATGTGGGCGGGGCCGCACCACCTGCATTACACGGCCTTGCCGGACTGGACCCAGTCGGTGGGGATGGTGTTCTCGCTGATCCTGCTGGCGCCGAGCTGGGGCGGCATGATCAACGGCATCATGACGCTGTCGGGCGCCTGGCACAAGCTGCGTGACGACCCGATCCTGCGCTTTCTGATCGTATCGCTGTCGTTCTACGGCATGAGCACCTTCGAGGGGCCGATGATGTCGATCAAGACCGTCAACGCGCTGTCCCACTACACCGATTGGACCGTGGGTCATGTGCATTCGGGTGCGTTGGGCTGGGTCGGCTTGGTCACGATGGGTAGCATGTACTACCTGATTCCGCGCCTGTTCGGCCGCAAGCAGATGTACAGCGTCAAGGCGATCGAGGTCCATTTCTGGACCGCCACCATCGGCATCGTGGTCTATATCGCGGCAATGTGGATTGCCGGGGTGATGCAGGGCCTGATGTGGCGTGCCATCAATCCGGACGGTACGCTGACCTATACCTTTGTCGAGTCGGTCAAGGCCACTTACCCGTTCTATTTTCTGCGCCTGATGGGCGGACTGTTGTACCTGGGCGGCATGTTGGTCATGTTGTGGAACGTCTGGAAAACCGCTATGGCTGGCAAAGCCGTGAGTGTGACCATACCCAACGCCGCCGTGCACGCCTGAAAGAGAAAGACCATGGCCAACCCAGAATCCAAAATGCCCTTGCTCTCGCATGAGCGGGTCGAGACCAACAACTTCCTGATGATCGTGCTGATCCTGGTGGTGCTCGCCATCGGCGGACTGGTGGAGATCGTGCCGCTGTTTTTCCAGAAGTCGACCACCGAACCCATCAAGGGCGTCGAGCCCTACACCCCGCTGCAGTTGGCCGGGCGCGACATCTACGTGCGCGAGGGTTGCTACAACTGCCATTCGCAGATGATCCGACCCTTCCGTGCCGAGACCCTGCGCTATGGCCACTATTCGGTGGCCGGCGAATCGGTCTATGACCACCCGTTCCAGTGGGGCAGCAAGCGCACCGGGCCGGATCTGGCGCGGGTGGGTGGCAAGTACAACGACGAGTGGCATCGCATCCACCTGGTCAATCCGCGTGACCTGGTGCCCGAATCCAACATGCCGGCTTATCCCTGGCTGGAGACGGCCACCATCGACGGCGCGACGCTGGCAACGCACATGCGTGCCTTGCGCAGGGTCGGGGTTCCCTACACCGACGCGCAGATCGCCGGCGCAGCCGATGCGGTCAAGGGCAAGACCGACATGGACGCCACCATCGCGTACCTGCAGATGCTGGGCCTGGCGCTCAAATAAACGGAAGGACTACGCCATGGATATCAATACCTTGCGCTCCATCAGCACGGTGGCCGCGTTGGTCGTCTTTCTGGGCATCGTCTGGTGGGCCTGGTCCCGGAATCGCAAGAATGATTTCGACGAGGCCGCCCGGTTGCCGTTCGAACAAGACTGATGCATCGCACGAGGAACAAGCATGAGTGATTTCACCAACGGATTCTGGTCGCTGTATGTAGCCGGAATCACCATTGTCAGCATTCTGGCCTGCCTGTTGCTGCTGTGGTTCAGCGGCAGGGCCAAGGCCATGACGGCGCACGACAACACCACCGGCCATGTCTGGGACGGCGACCTGCGCGAAATGAACAATCCCCTGCCGCGCTGGTGGGTGTGGCTGTTCATCATCACGGTGGTCTTCTCGCTGGTCTACCTGGTGCTGTATCCGGGTCTGGGCACTTTCGCGGGCACCCTGGCCTGGTCGTCGACCGGGCAGCATGCGGCGGAAATGAAGAAGGGCGACGAAGAAGTAGCACCGCTATACGCCCGCTTTACCGCGATGAAAACCGAGGACGTTGCAAAGGATCCGCAGGCGATGGCCATCGGCGAGCGGCTGTTCATGAACAATTGTTCCCAGTGCCATGGTTCGGACGCGCGCGGCAGCAAGGGCTTCCCGAACCTGACCGATCGGGACTGGTTGTACGGCGGTGCGCCTGAGCAGATCACCGAGACCCTGCGCAAGGGGCGCGTCGGCAACATGCCGGCGCTGGGCGCTGCTCTGGGCACGTCGGACGACGTCAAGAACGTGGCGCAGTATGTGCTCAGCCTGTCGGGCAGTCCGCATGACTCGCTCAAGGCGTCACTCGGAAAATCGAAGTTCGGGGTCTGCGCCGCGTGCCATGGCAACGATGGCAAGGGCAATCCGGCGCTGGGCGCGCCCAACCTGACCGATGACCTGTGGCTGCATGGATATGGCGAAGGCGCGATCATCGCCATGATCAACAACGGCAAGGTCAACCAGATGCCGGCACAGGCCGACAAGCTGAGTTCAGCCCAGATCCATGTACTGGGCGCCTACGTCTGGGCTTTCTCCAACAAGACGGCGCTCGCCAGCAACTGAATACAGGGCAGGTTGCGTTGTCGCGTTCCTCCAAGCCCGATTCACGCAAGGTCATTCCGATCGTGCCGGTCGCCGCGCTGGCGGCGGCGAACGATAGCGCGATTGCCGCCGACCCGGAAATGGTGTCGCTGTACGAGGCGCACAAGAAAATTTACCCGCGCAGCGTATCCGGCCTGTTCTCGAACTGGCGCTGGGGCATGGTCTGGCTGACGCAGCTGGTCTATTACGGCCTGCCGTGGCTGGACTGGGGACAACGCCAGGCCGTGCTGTTTGACCTTGGCGCACGGCGCTTTTACGTCTTCAACCTGGTCCTTTACCCGCAGGACTTCATCTACCTCACCGGTCTCTTGGTGATCTCGGCGCTGTCCCTGTTTCTGTTCACGGCGGTCGCGGGTCGGTTGTGGTGCGGTTATGCCTGTCCGCAAACCGTCTATACCGAGATATTCCTGTGGATCGAGAAGAAGTTCGAGGGCGATCGATCTGCTCGCATGCGCCGCGATGCGGGGCGCCTATCGGCCGACAAGTTGCTGCGCAAGGGTGGCAAGCACCTGGCCTGGCTGGCCCTGGCGTTCTGGACCGGTTTCACTTTCGTGGGCTATTTCACGCCCATTGCCGAGCTCGGGCGTGAGTTGATTGCGTTGCGGATGGGATCCTGGGAGGTTTTCTGGACCGTCTTCTACGGCTTTGCCACCTATGGCAATGCGGGCTTCCTGCGCGAGCAGGTGTGCAAGCACATGTGCCCGTATGCACGCTTCCAGAGTGCAATGTTCGACCGCGATACGCTGATCGTGACCTATGACGAGGAGCGCGGAGAGCCCCGCGGCGCCCGTTCGCGCAAGGTAGACCCCGCCACACTGAACCTGGGTGCCTGCGTCGACTGCACGTTGTGTGTGCAGGTCTGTCCCACCGGCATCGACATCCGCGACGGCCTGCAGTATGAATGCATCGGTTGCGGAGCCTGCGCCGATGTCTGCGACACGGTGATGGACAAGATGGGCTATGCCCGTGGCCTGGTCAAGTATTCGACCCAGAACGCGGTGCAACAGCATTGGAGCCAAGCGCAGATCGTGCGCCATGTATTGCGACCCCGGGTGTTGCTGTACTCGGGGATATTGCTGGCCATCGTGCTGGCGATGATGGTCAGCCTGGTGTTGCGCTCGCCTTACAAGGTCGATGTGGTGCGCGATCGCGGCTCGCTATCACGCATCGTCGCGGGCGGAAAGATCGAGAATGTGTTCCGGCTGCAGGTGATGAATGCAAGCGAAGTGGAGCAGCGGTATCGGCTGTCTGTCAGTGGCCTGGAAGGCATTGCGCTGGCCTCGGAGGACCAGTTTGCGGTTGCGTCCACCCAGTCGCGCTGGATCGCGGTGCGGGTGCAGTTGCCGTATGAAGGCGCGAAGCCGGGGTCGCATCCGATCCGGTTCGACATTGCGCTGCAAGGAAGTGACCGGCAGGTCAGCGAGAAATCCGTTTTTCTGGTTCCGCGATAGTTGAGGAGATCAAGCATGCCGCTACCCACGCAAACCCCGTCTGCCGCTCCCTGGTGGAAATTTGGCCATGTCTGGCTGGTCATCTCGGGCCCCGCGATCGTCGTCGTCGCCGGTTTTGTCACGCTGTATCTGGCACTGAAATACCCCGATCCTGTGATCGACAAGGACTACTACCGCAAGGGCCTCGAAATCAACCAGACCTTGGCCAACCCGGTCGCCAGTATGGCGCCGGCCGTACAAGGCCGCAACCATGCGCAGACCGGAGTTACCGCAGTTCCTGCTGCGCCTGGCGCTTTCAAGCCCTGATCCGGCGCGCACGATTGAGATCAGGACGGCAGCATGTGGACCAAGCGTTTGATGTGGGTGGTATGGCCGGCCTTCCTGGTAGCCGGTCTGCTGGAGATGCTGGTGTTCGCCATGGTTGATCCGCAGGATCTGCATTGGGCCGGTCAGCCATTGGAATTGTCGCGCCAGGGCCTTTATACGCTGGCGTTCTTTGTGTTCTGGGGTCTCACACTGGTCGCCTGCGGATTGACGGCCTTGCTGGCGATGTCGCCGGACGAGGTCAATCACGGACCCGCAAGCGACGGCGAGCAAAGCTAGGCGCGCGGTACTGCAGGTGTCTGTTGCGCGGCGCGCCTAACGAAGACCGCCCGACAGTATGTGCAGCAACAGGGGTGCCGGGCCGGATTGCGCGGGCTCACGCCATTGAACTTGCATTGGCGAACACCATCCAACCCGCGTGGCCTGTGCCAGGCGATCAGGAGTTCGTGCGATGCGTTTACGTTCGTGGAATCTGACCTGTCTGTTTTCGCTCGCCGCGTGCAGCAGCTACGCACCGCCTGCCGATATGGCCGGCAAAACCGCCGAGGAACTGGTGGCCCGGATGGGACAGCCGGAACAGCGGCGACCGATGGCCGCAGGCACTCGGCTGGAGTTTCCGCGAGGGCCTTATGGCCGGGAAACCTGGTTTGTGTATCTGGATGCTGCCGGACGGGCCGTGCGCTCCGAGCAGGTGTTGACCGAGACGAACTTCAACCAGATCAGCCCGGGCATGGAGCAAGAGGAGGTCCGGCGCCGACTCGGTCGTCCCGGTGAGGCAAAGAGCCTGGGACGTTCCCGCGGCGAGGTCTGGAGCTATCGTTACGAGAGCCCGTTTTGCCAATGGTTCCAGGTGGAGATTGCAAACGACCAGACCGTGCGCGCAGCCGGATACGGGCAGCCACCGGAGTGCGACCGGCAGCGTGAGATCATCATTGTTCCATGACCGGGCAGGCGCAAACCGGTTGGCCCCGGTATCGAGAAGCGGCTCGCGACCGCTACGACACGGCAGGCCTGACTAACTGCAGACCTGCGGATTGACGAGTTGTTTCAAGGCATTGGCATTGACGATGCGAACATGGCGCTGTTTGACCTCGACGATACCATCCTCGACGAACTTGGAGAAAGTCCGGCTGACGGTTTCCAGTTTCAAACCCAGGTAGCTGCCGATTTCCTCGCGCGTCATGCGCAGCACCAGTTCGGATTGCGAGAATCCGCGCGCATGCAGGCGCTGCACCAGATTGAGCAGGAAGGCGGCCAGGCGTTCTTCGGCGCGCATACTGCCCAAAAGCAGCATGACGCCATGCTCGCGCACGATCTCGCGGCTCATGATCTTGTGCACATGGCGTTGCAAACCGGTGATCTCGGCTGACAACTCCTCGATGCGATCGAAGGGCAGCAGGCACACGTCCGCGTCCTCCAGTGCAATGGCGTCGCAGGTGTGGCGATCGTTGACGATGCCGTCCAGTCCCATGACCTCGCCGGCCATCTGGAAACCGGTGACCTGATCGCGCCCGTCCTCGGACGTGATGCAGGTCTTGAAAAAGCCGGTGCGAATGGCATACAAATTGGTGAACTTGTCGCCATTGCAAAACAGGCTGGTTCCGCGTTTGACGCGGCGCCGGCTGGCAACCAGATCGTCGACCCGGTCCAGTTCCTCATTGCTGAGCCCCATCGGCATGCACAGCTCACGCAGGTTGCAACTGGAGCAAGCGACACGGATGGAGTTGGAGGTGAGTGGAATGATCGGCGTGACAGACCTCAAGTCGGAAATGGCTGCTGCGTTGTGTGACATGGTGACTCCTGACATGTATCAATTGTGCCGCTGGACAGTCGCCCGGAACTTGATGCAGGTCAAGTTCGCCGCCGGCGGTCTGGGGCATATTGGCAGTCGTCAACGAGAAGAAAAATGCCTATTGCTGCCACGGAACCCGTATCGCCTGAACTGCTTCGCAAGTTTGACATCTCCGGGCCTCGGTACACATCGTACCCGACCGCCGATCGCTTTGTGGAGGCTTTCAGCGCGCAGGAGTATGCGCGCGCCTTGGTCCAGCGCCATCGCGGCGCGTCGGCGCTGGCATTGCCCTTGTCGTTGTACGTGCACATTCCATTTTGCGAGTCGCTGTGCTATTACTGCGCCTGCAACAAGATCATCACCCGCCACCATGATCGGGCCGCAACGTACCTGCGGTATCTGGAGCGGGAGGTGGAGCTGCATACGGCCGTCCTGGGTACGCGCCAAAAGGTGACCCAGCTGCATCTGGGCGGGGGCACACCCACCTTCCTGAGCGACGATGAACTGCGCGGATTGTTGGACATGCTGCGGCGCAATTTCAGTCTCGCTCGCGACGGGGAATATGCCATCGAGGTCGATCCGCGCACCGTCGACGCGGACCGACTCGAGGCCCTGGCCGACATGGGTTTCAACAGGTTGAGTTTCGGAGTGCAGGATTTCGATCCGGCAGTGCAAAAGGCCGTTCACCGCATACAGCCCGCCAAGAATGTATTTGCGCTCGTGGCTGCGGCCCGCGACAGGGGCTTTCGATCGATCAATGTCGATCTGATCTATGGCCTGCCTTTGCAGTCGCCCGCATCGTTCGACCGGACGCTGGAGCAGATCGTGCTGCTGCGCCCCGATCGCATCGCCCTGTATGCCTATGCCCATTTGCCCGAACGCTTCAAGCCACAGCGGCGCATTGATCCGGAGCAATTGCCGGATGCATCATCCAAGGTCAGCATGTTGTCGCGCTCCTTGGCAGCCTTGATTGGCGCTGGTTATGTGTATGTGGGCATGGACCACTTTGCCCTGCCGGACGATCCGCTGGCCGTGGCCAAGCGGCAGGGCCGACTGCACCGCAATTTCCAGGGCTACAGTACCCTGCCGGACCATGACCTGATTGCGCTGGGCGTATCGTCGATAGGTCGCCTGGGTGCGACCTACAGCCAGAATGCCAAGACCCTGCCCGAATACTGTGACGCCATCGATCGCGGAGTGTTTCCGGTGGTGCGCGGGCTCGCGCTGAACCGCGACGACTTGATCCGCCGGGCCGTCATCATGGGGCTGATGTGTCAGGGTGATTGCCTTTTTGAGTCGATCGACCTGGCCTACCTGATCGACTTCAAGACCTACTTCGCGCAGGAACTCGAGCAATTGCGCGGGCTTGAAGGCAAGGGGCTAGTCCAGCTCGACGATGCCGGCATTCAGGTGACACCGGTGGGATGGTATTTTGTCCGCGCAGTGGCCATAGTGTTCGACCGCTACCTGCAGACCGACCGCACGCGCGCGCAGTTCTCGCGCATCATTTAGGCGCGCCAGATGCAGAGCTCCCTGGCCTTGACGGCGCTTGTGATGGGCCTGGTCGGCGGGCCGCATTGTGTGGCGATGTGCGGCGCCGCATGCGCAGGCATCGGGCGTGCGGCGCAGCCCCGTGGCAACCGCGCCATGTGGACCTTTCAGTTGGGTCGGGTCATGGGTTACGCCATGTTGGGCGCGCTTGCGGCCGCCTCGATGCAGGGCGTCGGCTGGCTGACCACCCAGTCGGCGGCGATGCGTCCGGTATGGACGCTGTTCCATGTGGCCGCCATCGTGCTCGGTCTGGTGCTGGTGTGGCGGGCGCAGCAACCGATGTGGCTGGAGTTGGCCGGCAAGGCCATCTGGATGCGCTCGCGCGCCTGGGTCGGCACGGGCTTTGGCGCGGCGCCGCTGTTGCTTGGCAGCCTCTGGGCGTTGTTGCCGTGCGGGCTGCTGTATTCGGCACTGCTGGTCGCGGCAATGAGCGCGCGGCCGCTGGATGGCGCCATCGTGATGGCCTTGTTTGCAGCCGGAACCAGTGCCTCGATGATGGCCGGTCCCTGGCTGTTGCTGCGCCTGCGATCGGCTGGCAACGGGCAATGGGGCGTGCGGCTGGCGGGACTGGCCTTGGCAACTAGCTCGTCCTGGGCGGTGTGGATGGGCCTGGTCCATGACACTGCGCCATGGTGCACCACGGCCGGATGACCGGGCAAGGCAACCGGCGCCTTGCCCTTCAATCGCGTCAAGGCGCCATGCTGAAGTTGATCGAGGACAGGTACCACAGGATCAACGTCGGGATGACCACTGGCAGCGACAGACCGGCGAAGGTCAGGGCCGTCAGCAGGAATGTGCCCATGTCGTCGACCCAGACCCGGAACAAAGCGACCAGGTCGACGTCCCAGAAATTCTGTTGCTGCTTCATGTCGTACCCCTGTTCGGCGTACTGCGCTGCATACCAGACGCCTCAGAGTGCTTATACACCGATCGGTCGGGTTTGTCGCGCCATCGCGTGGCGCTGCGGGTTCACACGATGTCGATCACATGGATCGACATGGCGCCGTTGCGCCGGTCGGCGAAATAGTGCTCCAGCGTTTCCTTGACGGTGCGAAATGCGATTTCGTCCCAGGGAACCTCGGTTTCGGTGAACAGCCGCGCCTCCATGGTTTCATGGCCCGGGTCGAAATGATCGGCCAGCAGGCGCGCGGTGTAGAACAAGTGGACCTGGCCCACCCGTGCCACGTTCAACACTGAAAACAGGCCCTCCATCTCGAACAAAGCGCCGGATTCCTCGACCGTCTCACGCGCTGCACCCTGCGATGTGGTCTCGTTGAGTTCCATGAAGCCGGCCGGCAACGTCCACTTGCCCTTGCGCGGCTCGATGTTGCGCTTGCACAGCAGCACACGGTTTCCCAGATGCGGCACGGTGCCGACAACGTTGAGCGGGTTCTCGTAGTGGATCGTTGCGCATGCGGGGCATACCGCGCGCTCGCGGGTGTCGCCGTCGTCGGGCACCCGGTGGTCGACGGCCGAACCGCAGTTTCGACAGTACTTGATCTGGCTATGCAACATCGGGCAAGTGTAGTTAGGGGGTCGAGTCACAGCCGCTTGCCGGCAATGGGCAGGGCTGTCGGACAGCGCCAGCAATGTGCCGGTGCGGGTCGACCCGCAGCGGTGGCTAGGAGATCCTGACCGAGATGCCCTGCAGCCCGTCGATGTTGCCCACCAGGGTATCGCCGGACACGACCGCTGCCACACCTTCTGGCGTGCCGGTGTAGATCAGATCCCCGGGTTGCAGTGCCCACGCCGCCGACAGGTGTTCGATGATTTCACCGATGTTCCAGATCAGCTTGGCGATGCTGCTGGCCTGGCGCGGTTGGCCATTGACCTGCAACTGGATGCCCGCCTGTGTCAGGTCACCGGCCTGGTCTGCCGGCGTGATCGGCCCGATCGGCGCCGAATGGTCGAACGCCTTGCCGATACACCAGGGGCGGCCCTGCTTTTTCATCTCGCCTTGCAGGTCGCGCCGGGTCATGTCCAGCCCAACGGCATACCCGAAAATGTGCTTGTGGGCATCTGCCGCCTGGATGTTGCTGCCGCCCTTGCCAATGGCCACCACCAGTTCGATTTCATGGTGCAGGTCTTTGGTCAGGCTGGGATAGGGCATGACAGCGCTCTCTTGCGGCGCGGCCACGATCAGCGCATCGGCGGGCTTGAGGAAAAAGAACGGTGGCTCGCGCCCGGTGAAGCCCATTTCCTTGGCGTGCTCCACATAGTTGCGGCCGACACAATAGATGCGGTGCACCGGAAACTGACCCAGCTGGCCGATGACGGGAACGCTGACCGGCGCTGCCGGGGGAAAAACAAATGCCATGGGATGCTCGCAAAGGATGGTCGGGTCCGACGCGCGGTGCGTCAGATGCGGGAGGTCGACGGAACGGACAAAAGATCAATCAGACCGGGTTACCAGCTCGAAATGTTCCACGCTCGGTGGGCCGGCGAAAAACGGGCCGACGATGGCACGCCATCGGGTGAAAAGTTCAGATTCGCGAAAGCCCACGGTATGGTCTTGCAGCGTATCCCAGAATATCTGCAGGATGTAGCGCTGAGGGCTCTCGATGCCGCGGTTAACCGTGAAACCAGCAAAGCCCTTGGCCTGGCTGATGACGGTCTTCAGACCGCGTTCGATGGCTTCTTCGAACGCGGCGTTCTGGCCGGAGTGGATGCGGATGTCAGCAACTTCCAGAATCATGCAGTGTTACTCCAGGGCGGTGGATTGAACGCGCAACTGTTCGCAGCTGCCGTCGGGATGGGTGGCAAAACGCCTTGGCTCCTTGCCATGCACCGGCGCATCGTCAGGCCAGGGCCAGCCGCCGAAGCGGGTCTGCCGGTAATCGGCGAAGGCCTGGTAGATCTCGGCCTGGGTGTTCATCACGAACGGACCGTACTGGGCCACGGGTTCGGCGATGGGCTTGCCCTGCAGCACCAGCATTTGCGCGCTGTGCTGCCCGTTGACCAACTCGATGTCGCGGTCGCAGCGCAGTTCGAGCCCAGCCTGTTCGGTCAACATCTGACCGCCAAGGGCCAGACCGGCGCCCTCGAAGAAATACAGGCAGCGGCGCGTCGCGGGACCGGCTGCTGCGGGCAAGGTCCAGCGCGCACCTGGTGCCATCGCGATCGTCCAGATGGCCACATCGGCCTGTGGCTGCGATGCCCAGGAGTCAGGCGGTGGCGTGGGAGGCGCCATGCCATCCGCGCCTGGCAAGTTGCCGGCAATACAGGACACTGTGGTCGCGCCACCGGCGGCGTCGCGCAGGGTGTGGCGCGGTACATTCTCGGACCAGAACATCTTGAAATGGGGTTCGGCCATCTTGTGGCTGGCCGGCAGGTTGAGCCAGATCTGGAACAGCTCCAGCCGGTTTGCGCGCTCGCGCTGCAGCAGCGGAAACATCTCGGCGTGCACGATGCCGCGCCCGGCCGTCAGCCATTGCACGTCGCCGCCACCAAACCGGGCGGACGCACCCAGCGAGTCTGAATGGTCGATCAGCCCCTCGCGCACGATCGTGACGGTTTCGAAACCCCGGTGTGGATGGGCGGGAAATCCCGGCACGGACACGCCGTGGTACATGCGCCAGCCGTCCTTGCCTGCGAAATCTTGGCCGATGTCGCGACCGTCCAGCGGCGCATCTGGCCCGAGCGCCGCGTTTCCGCGTGGATACCGGTCGTCGTGGTGCACGCAGAACAGGAATGGATCGATCGTGTTCCAGCGAAATCCGAGCGGCTGGGCGCTGATGATGGGCGAAATGGCGGACATGGAACGGGAGCGTAACAGGAATGGCAAGGAGTCTACGTCCAATCGCGGCGTGCGACCGCGGCCCGGTCAAAAGCCTGCAGGGACTGCGCTGGAACCTGCCGAAACATTCGCGCCGTTCCCATTCCTGCGTGTCCTGTGTGTCCTGCGCCCGTGCATGCCGGGCCCGTTCCTGGTCCGTGAAGGTGGTGAAGCAATGCACGAACCCGGCACCTATTGCGTCAACCGGGCACAACGGCGGCAATACGCCTGTGTTCAGACCCGCCCGGAGACCGACATGACCCGTCGGAGAAACGACTTTCGACCCGCAGCGTCGTCGATCTCGTTGGCAAGCAGGGTGTACAACTCGTGATCGGTGCGGGCCTTGGCCGCGGCACGGCGCACGATCGCCTTGGCCACGGCCCCGATATGTTGTGCCAGCTCTGCCTCGGCGCGAGCGAGCAGGGCGGCATCAAATGCCGGCTGCGGCGGATACAGCCCGGAGGGCAGCGTGTCGGTGCGCGTCGGGCGGCTGCGATCCGCCGACGGCGGCCCGGAGTGATCGGTGCTTGGCGCGTGTTTTTTGACGAAATCGGCGCGTGCCGTGGCGTTCGCAATGTCATTGGCCAGATGGCCCACCAACTGCTGCAGCGTGCCGGCCTTTTTGGCCGCTGATCTGACGACGATGCTGGCCACGGGGCCCAGGTGCGCCGCCAGGTCCGCGGCGATGCCCTTGAGCACGGCCGCATCGAACACGACGGCGCTGCTCGGATGGGCATGCACCACCGTGGTGTCGGGCATCTGAGTCTGGCCGGCAAATACCGAGTGGTTGTGCTTCGTGCTCCCGTCAAGCAGGCCTTCAAGTGCCAGGCGCAGCGCCTGTGCCGACTGAGGTCGCGCGCGCTCGGACGGAGCAAGCGACCAGTCGATCGCTTCCAGCAGGGCCCGCGGATAGCGGTTGCCATCGCCGATGATCACCGCCCGTGGCATCGGGTCGTGCGGCACTCGCGCCGTTGCCTCCATCGGTTTGTGACCGGTCACGATCCAGTAGAGCACGCCACCGAGCGCGTAAATGTCGCTCCAGGGCCCCTGGTTGCCGTGCGTATGGTATTGCTCGAGCGGGGCATAACCCGGGGACACGATGGCAGTGCGCTCCGTATCCATGGAAGACGCGCGCGCTGATCCGAAATCGAGCAATACCGGAGAGCCGTCCTGGCGCAGGAAGATGTTTCCCGGCTTGATGTCGCGGTGCAGGAAGCCGGATTGGTGGATCACCTCGATGCCGCCAAGCAGCGCCAACGCCATGGCCGTGATATCGTGCGGCTGCACCGGGCGTCGGGACTTGATCCATTCGTTGAGGGGCTGGCCGGCGACGAACTCCATCACCATGTACGCGGTCTGGTTGGCCTGGAAGAAGCGCATCACCCGCACGATGTTCGGATGCCGGAACGAGGCCAGCGTGCGCGATTCATCGAGAAAGCGGTTGCGACCCCAGGTGAATTTCTCCAGCGTGTGGTTCGACTTGGAGCGGATCGACTGGTCTTCGCCGCGCAACGCGAGCTCCGCCGGCAAATACTCCTTGATCGCCACCTGCATGTTCAAGTTGGAATCGGTCGCCAGATAGGTCAGGCCGAAACCCCCCACTCCCAGCGTGGACTCGATCCGGTACTCCTGCAGCTGGTAACCCGGTGGCAGCGCAATGTCGCTGTACATGCTCGTTGCCGTGACCTCAGCGGTCGTCGATCAGGCTGATCGCTTTTTCGAGGCTGCGCCGCATCCGGTTGAATGCCTTGCCCAGCAACGCGACCTCGTCCTTGCCCGACTCCGACAACTCGGGAATATCGAGTTCGCCAACGCTGATCTTGTCGGCTGCAGCCGACATGGTGCGGATCGGTCGCACGATCAGCATGGACAACATGATGTTGAGGATGACGAACAGCACGACAAAGACGCCGGTCAGCGAGGCCATGAAAGTATAGAAAGTGCTGTTGGCCTTGTCGATCGGCAGCGACATCGGTACCGAGACGATCTGGGCGCCGATGATCTCGTTGAGCTTCCAGCCAAAGCCATTGCTGGGACCATACAGCTTGACCATGGCCGGCGGGGCGGATTCGGCGGTGGTGTGGCAGGCCAGGCAGTTTGGATCCTTGATCTGCAGCGGGCGGGCCAGGAACATCGAGGGGCCGACGGGCGTGGCGCGTTCACCGGAGAACTCCTTGCGCTCGTCGTTGTTGCGAAATTCGGCGATCACATCGGCCTCCCAACCGACGGCGCGATCCCGCGGATTGGTCGGGTTGAGCGCTGCCTCCTTGTATGCATAGTTAGGATATTTGCGGTGCAACTGACCCATGATCTCGGTGGCGGCATAGGCCGGAACACTGTGCGGCAGGAACTCGTTCTCCACGACCCGCAGGTGGGGCCGGATCTGAGCAACCGTATACGAACGCATGGCCAGCGCCGCTTCCATCATGACGCCAGCGGTGCGCAGCACCTCCTCGCGCGCATTCTTGTGCAGCAACTGGTATGAAGCGTAACCGGTCACGGCAAGTCCCAGCATGAATACCAGCAACAGCACCAGATTGAACTTCAGCCGCAATCCCATGATGGTGTCTCCTCAGGCGGCTGCGGCCAGTGGGTTTGACTCCACAGGATATGGTGTCATGGGAAAGTATACGCGGCGCATCGTCGACCGTACACCGCCGCAACGACGGCCTCGGCCGTTGGCTGGGTGAGGGTAAAAGCGCTTGTCGCGATGGCAGGCGTCGGTTATCGTCGATGCCATGATTGATCTCAGCCAACTTGGCATGGCCGACATCATTCGGCTGCAAAGCAGTTTGCAGCAGGAGCTGACGCGCCGATTCGAGCGTCCGATGACGATAGCGTTCTCGGACATCGTTGCTTCGACCCCGTATTTCGCACGCTTTGGCGATGCGGCCGGCAGGCAACTGCAGCAGCTGCACATGGACCTGCTGCGGGAGTGCCTGCCAGCGCAGAACGGGCGTATTGTCGAAACCGCTGGCGATGGCGCATTTCTGGCATTTCCGGATGCCGATGCCGCCATGGCAGCGTTGATCGCGTTGGAGCAACATATTTCGCGCGAGAACGCCAAGCGTGCGCGCGATCACCAGCTGCAGGTTCGGGTGGGCCTGCACCACGGCCCGGTTCTGACCGACGGTAGTGTCGTCAGCGGGGACGCGGTGAACCTGTGTGCGCGGGTTGCGGCCTCGGCACGGCCTGGCGAAATCCGCCTGACGCGTGAGTTGTTCCAGGAGCTGGCGTTGGCGCATCGCTTGAACTGTCGGCCGGTTGCTGCCCAGGAGCTGAAGGGTGTGAGCCGCCAGGTCGGAATGCTTGCGCTGGAGTGGCGCGACCACACGGTATTTCCGAATCGGGTGCGTTTCGAGGAAACGGCCGAAGAACTGGAGTTGCCCTCGCAGGACATCGTCAGCTTCGGACGCTTGCGCGAGCATGAAGGCACGCTGGCCAACGATGTGGTCCTGACCACGGCAGACCCGGCCAAGGCTCGCCAGATCAGCCGTTGGCATTTCGAGTTGCGCCGCTTCCCCGATGGATACCGTCTTCGGCCGGTATCCGATGGCGTGACTGAAGTGGACGGTGTTTCGGTGCCGAAGGGGGTCGACGTACTGGTCAGTCCCGGCGCACGTATCCGTGTCGCGCGGGTGCTGACATTGACACTGGTGTCGCCCCGGCGCCTGACGGCAGAGGACAGTGAGGCAACCCGGCTGGTCGGGTGACGGCGAACCTCCGTTGCGCCCTGGCGCAGTTCCATGCAGCGCACAACGAGGCGGGCCACCCCGCGAACTTGCCGAACGAGGAATCCATGCGAGTTGTTCGCCACGCTTTGGTCATGATATTCGGACTGCTTACGTCGTTGGCCATTGCCAGCGCCGAATTGACAGTGCCCATGCGCTGGGCCAACGCTGCGGGCGCAGGCGAGGCCATGGGCAGCGTCGTACTCAAGGACGGCGCGCATGGCCTTGAAGTTCGGCCCGTCTTGAACGGATTGGCGCCGGGCGTGCACGGATTTCATGTTCATGAAAATGGCTCGTGTGCACCGGGCGTTCGCGATGGCGTGCCGGTAGCGGCGCTGGGCGCCGGCGGTCATCTGGATCCTGCCAAGACCGGACGGCATGGTCTGCCCTGGGGCGATGGACATCTGGGCGACTTGCCGGGACTGGTCGTTGGTGCGGACGGCAGTGCCAGCGTGCCAGTGCTGGCGCCGCGTCTGAAGACATCGGACGTGGCGGGGCTGGCCCTGGTCATCCATGCTGGCGGCGACAACCATGCAGACCAGCCACAGCCGCTCGGTGGAGGCGGAGCCCGCGTCGCCTGTGGTCTGATTCCGCGCTGAGACGCCCCCGAAAGGGAGGAGGCGGGTGTGGAAATCCGGCTTGACGACCTGACCGATCCGCGCATCGCGGCTTTCCTTGAGGAACATATTCGTGACATGCGCGCGGTCTCACCACCTGAGAGCAAGCATGCGCTGGATCTGGATGGACTGCGACAACCGGACATCCGGTTCTGGTCGGCATGGGACGGTTCGACTCTGGTGGGTTGCGTTGCGCTCAAGATGCTGGATGCCAGGCACGGAGAGCTCAAGTCGATGCGCACTGCTGGCGGCCAGCGGCGTCAGGGTGTCGGAACCCGGCTGCTGGCGCATGTGCTGGGGCAGGCGCGCGGACTGGGCTTGCGTCAGCTGAGCCTGGAAACCGGTTCGATGCCATTCTTTGCGCCGGCGCGCGCCCTGTATGCGGCGCACGGCTTCATGCAGTGCGAACCGTTCGGCAACTACCGCGCCGATCCGAACAGCGTATTCATGACTTTGCAATTGCCGCTGCGCTGACAGCCTGCGCGGGCACTAACACTACCCCGCCAAGCCCGCTCAACGCTTGAGGTATTGCTCCGGCGCCGCCGCCTCCAACGACGGTAGCCAGAGCTCCATGACGCCGGGCCTGGCCTGGAGCGACGGCGGAATGTCGCGCAAACGCACGCCCTGTGTACCGGGCTGGGTCAGCCAGGGTGCACCCACGTAGCTGGCGATCGCATTGGCGCAGGCGCGACTGGCCGGGTCGTGCAGCACCAGCGTCGGCGTGGGCCAGGCCACCGGTCGACGCTGCTGGCGCAGGTCGGCGCTGCGCACCACGTTTTCGATCGGGGCGACCAGCAACGGTACGCCGGTGTCGGGTTGCAGGGCCTGGCGCAGCGCGGTTGCTGCCACGCGGGTGTTTTCGTCGTAGATCTGGATGTACAGCGTGCTGTTGGCATCGCTGCGGGCGCAGCTTTGCAGCGTTGGTAGCACCGCCGGGCCGCTCTGCTCGGTGCTCTGGGCCGACTGCGACGGTGGGACCGGGGCGATGGCGACCGGTGCCTGCGGCGCTGGGGTTGGAACCTGGGTTGGTGCCTGGGCCGGGCTCTGCGCCAGGCCAGCCGCGCTGTCGACTGCGGGCGCGCCGGCGGCCTCTGGCTTGAGCAGGTTGCCCAGTACCGGAAACCGGTTCGCGGCAACCTGCAGCACCGCGTTGCCATCGCTGGACTGCTCCTGCGGCGACGCGCCTGGATGCCAGTAGCTCAGAGCCGTGCTCTGGTTGGTCGGCTTGAGTACCAGGGTGCACAGGCTGCCCTGGATACGTCGGTACTTGACGACGCATTCCTGGCTGGGTGCAGGGGTCTGGCTGCACTCCTCGGTGATACGCGCGGCCATGCGCTCCAGACCGGCCTGCTCCAGTGGCCGCATCGACGGACTGGTGCGCAGCTCCAGCAGCATGGCCGCCTGGGTGATCACATGCTCGGGTACCTGCGGGCAGGTTCCTTCGAAGGCCTGCAGGCCCTTGGACACCTCGGTGAACAACTGGCGCGCCTCGGTCTGCTGATCGACGCGGTTGCGCTGCAGTTGGTCCTGCATCTGCCACAGAGACAGCAGCAAGGTGCCGGATGCACCCACTCCCAGCGTGGTGCCGATCGCGGTGGCGCGCACATTGCGCCGCCACAAGGGCTCGTTGCGGGCAGTATCGGCTACCTGGGTCGGCGCAACCAGGCGCGCCGCGATCCGGATGCTGTGCCGTGCTGGTTCGCGCCAGCCGGGCAGTTGGGTGAGCCAGTCTTCCCGCATGGCGCGGCCAATGTCCTCGCCCAGGCGGTGGTAGCTCTCCCATTGCGCTTCGTCGAACGACTGATCGCCGGTCGACTCATGTGGAAACCCTGCATGGTTGCGTGCATAGGCCAGCAGATCCATGTCCAGCGCGTCGTGCAGGTTGGGCTTGATCACCAGCAAAGTACCTTCCGGTCGCACGACCGGCCCAGCCTGGCCATTGGCCAGCAATGGCCCGGGCCGCTCACGGTAGCGGACACGTGCCAGCAGCACGCCGCGGCTGGAATGGACATTGCCCATATCCTCGGGCGAAAGGATGGTCATCTCGTTGCCGCCGCCGGGAAACAGGATGGCCGCCTCCTCGCGGGTGTAGAACTCGATCTCGGCGCCAAAGTCGATACGCGCCTTGCGCACCAGGTTTTCCAGGTCGCCATATTCATAGCGGGCATCTGCGCCGGCATCGGACAGGATCATGAAATCGAGCTCGCGTTTGAGCAGCGGGTAGACACCGCTGTTCTCGAAATGGCCGCCGTCCGACAGGTACCACCACGGTCGTTCGACGCCAAAGAAGGTGGCCGACGCCTCGCTGGCCAGCATCATCGGCTTTGGAACCAGGCGCCAGGACCAATGGCTGAGCCAGCGCAAGTGCGCCCCTTCGCGTGGCGCGCGCATCCAGTGCCCTAGGCGCACACCCAGGAAATACAGCAACAACGCCAGACCGCGCGAGGTATAGGCGCCGGCACCCGGTGAGGCGGCCGCGCCCGACACCGCGATCCAGCGACCCAGCGTGCCGGCATCATGGTCTTGCCTGAGCGCGATGAACTCGCGCGGGCCGACTTCCAGGCCGCGCCAGCTGGCGGTGACAGCGGTGCCCTTGCGGTCGGCATTGAACAGCCCGCTCTTGTCGTCGCGGGTCTGATTGAGGCAGGTATTGATCAGGTGGATCGGGCCGCCGCGGGTTTCCGGCCGGTAGTGCTGCAAGCTGGCGTCATCGCCCTGGACCACCCGTGTCACATCGGCACGAACACCGTGTTCGTCTGCCAGGTCGCGTTTGAGGTTGCCCACCGCAAGATAGGCGCGGGCCAGCCGCGCGCGGTAGAAACTGTGCAACGACGAGGTGTTGGCCATCTGCGTGTTGCCCGCCGACAGCAGGGTCCAGGCGAGCCAGGTCGCAGCGAGAATGCCGGCGCGCATCCACGCCGGCACGCTACGCAGCGCCTCGAAGGTTTCGGGCGCAAATACGAACCATTGCAGCAGCACCATCCAGGCCAGCACCAGCACCAGCACGCCGAACAGGCTGCCGATGTTGAGTATCCGGGGCAGCCATTCACGCGTGCGCGCATGGGTCTCGGAGGCGATCTTCTGCAGCGGCTGAACCAGGGACCGCAAAACCACCACCAGCACGCTGCCGACGCCGACGCCGCGCCACAACCACTGGTTGCCGGTCTGCAGTTCCTCCAGGATCCACCAGCTCAGCCGGTCCAGTGCGCCGATACCCGCCAAGCCAATCGCACTGAGCATGACCCAGCGCAGGTTGCGGGTCAGGATGTTGCGGATGCGCGCCACCTTCAGCGCATGGGGCGTCTTGTCCATCGCCATCCAGCCCATGGTCGCTACCTGGCCGATCACGACCGAACCCAATGCAAGCGCGCCGGCTCCCGGCCAGGTCAGGCTGTGCCGGACTGGATCGAGTACGCCATTGGCATACAGGCTGCGCAGCAGGCTGATTGCGCCGTAGGCAATACCGATCACAAACACCAGGTCGCGCCAGCCCAGTCGAGTCTGGGTCGTGGTCGGATTGGGACCGTCGCGCGCCGCCCAATAGCCGGCGATCAGGCCCGGGGCGAGTGCTGTCCACCATGCCAGCGACAACGCCCACCAGGCCGTATACCAGGGCTCCCAGGCATTGGCATCGAGCACCTGCAGGCTGTGCTGCCACAGGTGCGGCAGGACGACCAGCAGGCCGAGCGCGATACAGGCGAACATGAACTCGGCGTGGATCGCCAGCCAGGCGCGCAGATAGGTGACGATGGCGGTGCCGATGTCGCGCGATCCGCCGGGCGTGAGGTAGCGGCCGTTGCGGCGCAGCCAGCCCAATACCGGCGAATGGCTGCTGGCCATCAGGCGCTGGGCGCGGTGTAACCCGTAGGTGGCCACCAGCCGGCCGTACATCGCGCCGATGTAGCCACCACCCGATACCGTCGAGAGGTAGTCCATGCGTCCGAGCAGACCGTCACGCGACAGGCCTGGCTGCGGCGGCTCGGTGGTGCCGGGCCGACTTTGGGCCATGCCGCGCATCAGCCCGAGGGCGAAAGTGGCGCTGCGAATACCTCCGCCCGACAAGGCCAGGCCTACACGCGGCAGGTGCAACTGGGACGGGACCGCATCTGGCGCGTCGGCCAGCACCTCGCGCCGACGCTGTTCGATCGCGGTCTGCTCGACCGCGCTGAGTGCCGACCATTCGTCCGGCAGGCCCGACCACGCCGGGTCGTCGCGTGCGCTGCCGGCGGCGCAATCAGGTGCAGGTTCGACTTGCATGGTGGATCCCTCCGGTCAAGGTCTTCGCACCGGCGGGCGTGCGGCGCCTGCGCCATGTTGGCCAAACCTTAACAGGTTCCGCCGCCGCTGGGTGCTTCGCTTACAGTTGCCGGCATGAACCGTTTGAGCGAATTCCTGAGTCAGAACATCGGTGTCGAACTGTGGACGGCGTCGCTGATCGCGATCGCACTGGTCACCATTGCGGCCAACCAGGTGGCGCAGGTGTTGCTGCGCCACGCGGCGAGGGCGGCCACGCGCACCGCGTCGGTATGGGACGACGCACTGGTGCAGACGGCCAGCCGCCCTGTGTTGGCCGCGATGTGGGTGGTGGGCGCCAGTGTCATGGCGCGGGTGGTCCAGCGTCAGGTCCAAGAGCCTTTCCTGCCCGAGGCGATGGCCGCGCGTGATGTTGCGCTGATCGTATGCTTTGCCTGGTTTCTGCTGCGCTTCATCGGCAAGGTGGGGCGCAACGTCATCGCCGTGCGCAGCAAGCGCGGCGAAGAGGTCGACCCCACGACCGTCGATGCCCTGAGCAAGCTGGCGCGGCTGTCGACGGTCATCGTGCTCCTTCTGATGGCGGCGCAGACGCTGGGCTTCCAGGTCACTGGCCTGCTGGCACTCGGTGGCGTGGGCGGCATCGCGGTCGGCTTCGCTGCCAAGGACCTGCTGGCCAATTTTTTCGGCGGTTTGACGATTTACCTGGATCGTCCGTTCGCGGTCGGTGATTGGATCCGTTCGCCCGACAAGAGCCTGGAAGGTACCGTCGAGTACATCAGCTGGCGCCATACCCGGATCCGCGCCTTCAACAAGAACCCGATCTATGTGCCCAATGCGGTGTTCACCAGCATCGTGGTCGAAAACCCGTCACGCATGAGCCATCGGCGCATCAATGAAACCATCGGCCTGCGCTATGAAGACTTTGCCGTGTTGCCGACGGTGGTGACCGACATTCGCGCCATGCTGGAGGGACATCCCGCGATTGACACCACGCAGACATTGATCGTCAATTTCAACGCCTTCTCCGGCTCCTCGCTGGATCTGATGGTCTACGCCTTCACGAAGACGACGGTGTGGGTCAAGTACCACGAGATCAAACAGGATGTGCTGATCAGGATCGGCCAGATCATTGAGCGCCACGGCGCCGAGATCGCGTTTCCGACGCGCACATTGCACCTGCAAGGAGGACCGGGCGCGGATATGCAGCCCGGCGCCAAGCCGGACGGGGCGCCGCTCGAGCATTCCTAGCCGGAACCGGTCAGGGTTTGCCGGCCTGCAGTACGCCGCGCACGGTATTGCGGCTGTGCGCCCCCAGTCGCGCCAACAATAGCGCGACCTGCTTTTCTAGTTCTGCGCGCTTGCCAGGACCCAGTTTCTCGATATCTGCCAGCAGATCGATGGCGCTTTCCTTGACGCCGAAATCAAAGCCGGGGTCGGACACGTACGCCGCCGGCACCGATGCCAGGATGGTCTTGACTGTTTGGGTGCTGCTGTCATGGGCCTCGCGCGCCACCGTGTCGCGCGCATACAGTGCGGTCCAGCTCGGATAGGTCGCGTCGCGTTTGAGCTCGCGCAGCGCGTTCTCCAGTGCCGTATCGGCTTTGGCGCGCGCGCTGACCACCATCGCTTCATTCTGGAATTTCTCCAGCGCCAGATGGCGGTTGGACAGCAGCACGATCAGGTCATCACGCCGCTTCGGGAACCCGGCCATCGCCATCACATTGGCGCTGATCAGGCGTAGTGTCGAGTCGCCCGGCGCCAGGTCGGCATGGTAGGGCTGTGTCAGGTCCTGGATGTAGTGCAGCGCCAGGCCGGTAAAGCGCCAGCCCCAGTAGGCATGCCCGGTGCGAAACGCCAGCGAAGCCAGACTGGTGTATTGCTGAACCCGCATCAGCGGGTAGGTCCGCTGAATGAACGGTGCCGCCTTGTAGATCAACCAGTCCTGGTGGTAGAAACCCATGTGAAAGGGCGCCTGGGTCGAGTAATACAGCGCCGGGTTGCCGAAGGGCAGGGTGCCAAAGCCGTAAGTCTTGCCCCAATCGCTGGGGCTGTCCTGCCACAGGTTGATGTCCAGCCCGTAGTCCGGCTCGTCGGACGCCGACGCCAGCACCGCTAGCGGCGCCACCGGCTCGCCGGACTGCACGCGCACAAAACGCCGCTGGTCGTTGGGCTGTTCGGGCAGGAAGCTCACTGCATCGTGCGGCAGCAGGCGCGCGGCATCGGGCATGGTGCGCATGTCGGGTTGCAAGTACAGCGCGAAACGGCTCAACGGCGAAATCCGTAAAGCGAAGAGGAACGCTCGACGGCGATCGGCGTCCGTACGGCCCGGATCGGTCTTGAACACCAGCGCGTCGGCACGCGGCGCGTACTGGGGCATGTTGGCGCGAGCCCAGGCCTCTTGACTCGCCAGCAAATCGGCGATCGGCTTTTCCTGCGCCTTGAGAAATACCTCCAATGGCTCGGCCGCCACCGGCGCGGCGTTGGCAACCTCGGGCATCGTGTCAAACGCCCGGTAAGTGGCCAGGGTGTGGTTGCTCCAGGACCAGGCCGGGGCCGAGGCCAGTGCCAGGCCAGCGGCCAAAAGCAATACGACAGCTCGCATGGGTCTAGCTCCACAGTACAGATAAGGAAGGGTCCCGACTTCGCGATCGCCCGGTGGTGGCGCAACCGGGTCGGGCTCGATGGTCGTGCGCGCCTCGCCAATATACAGCCGCCCGGCGCCATGGTAGCCAGCAATCTGCCGGAACAGGGGATATGGGCCCATCTGAAAGAATTGCGGCAGTGACGCGACATACTCGGGTATGGCAACCACTACCGATGAACCCAAGGCCGTACTCGGATGGCTGGGTCAGTGGCGTGACAATCCCGGACACCGTCTGCCGGCGCGGGTGGCGCGCTCGCTGAAGCAACTGGACCGGCGCAGCGAAATTCTGATCGGCTGGGTACAGGCAGCGCTGATTTCGGTGCTTGGCGGTTTGTTCCTGGTTGCGCCGGGCACCGCGCCACCTGACTCCATGATCTATCCGGTACCCTGGGCCCTCAGTTTTTACGCCGTGTTCACGCTGGTGCGGCTGGTAATGGCCTATCGCGCCAGCCTGCCGGTGTCGATGCGCATCCTGTCGGTGCTGGTGGATGTCAGCATGCTGATGGTCACGATCTGGAGTTTTCATCTGCAATACGGTCAGCCTGCCGCGTTCTACCTCAAGGCGCCGACACTGCTGTATGTGTTCATCTTCATTGTGTTGCGGGCATTGACGATTACGCCGGCCTATGTGCTGTTTACCGGCCTGCTGGCCGCCGCGGGTTGGCTGGCGCTGCTGTCCTATGCCCTGATCGCGCCCGGTGGTTCCGAGCTGGTGACCCACGACTACGTTGAATACATGAACTCCAGTCGCATCCTGATTGGCGGCGAGATCGATCGGGTGGTATCGATCGTCATCGTGACGCTGGTGCTGTCGGTGTCCGTGGCGCGCGCGCGTCAATTGCTGTTCCAGGCGGTGGGCGACCAGGCGGCGGTATCGCAGTTGTCGCGGTTCTTCGCGCCCGAGGTCGCCGAGCGGCTGTCCTCGGCCGACGAATTGCTGCAAAGCGGCGACGGCGAACAGCGACGGGCCGCGGCGATGTTCATCGACCTGCGTGGCTTTACCACCATGGCCTCGACCTTGCCGCCACGCGAGTTGATCGACATCCTGCGTCGATACCAGGGCATTGCGGTGCCGATCATCCATCGCCACCATGGCAGCGTCACCACCTATCTGGGTGACGGCATCATGGTCACCTTCGGCGCGACCAAGATCTCGGATACTTTCTGCGCCGACGCGCTGCGTTGCGGTCAGGAGTTGCTGCAGGCGCTGGAGGCCTGGCGTGTGGAGCGGGCTGCGGCCGGCCTGCAGGCGCCCGGTGTCGGCATCGGCGTGGATACCGGCACGGTGACCTGCGGTGTGATTGGCGACGAGGGACGGCTGGAATATGCGGTCATCGGCAACCCGGTGAACCGAGCTGCCAAGTTGCAGAACCACACCAAGCGTGAATCGGTGCGCGGATTGGCAAGCCACCAGTGCCATGCACAGGCACTGGTGCAGGGCTATGCGCCGGACCATGCGCACCCGCAACTGTTTGCCCGCGCTGTGGCTGGTGTGGTCGAGCCGATGGACCTGGTGGCGCTGGGTGAACCGCAGGAATGGACATCGGGCGCGGGCCAGGCCCCGCCAACGCCGTCTTAGACACTCGCCAGCATCGCCTCCGATGCCTGCCACAACTGGTTGGCCAGGTCGGCATCCATGATGTGGGCCGCGTAGCCGGAGACGCGGTTGCCTGGTTCGGCCGGTATGCCCTGTCGGCAGTCCTCCAGGTACAGGCCACCGTGACCCTGCAGCGCGGGCGCGGTTGCGGCCCAGACACTGGTCGAAGCACCCTGCGCCGGGTTCTTGAACAGGTCCAGCGGCGTGCCATCCTCCTTGTACCAGCCCATGGCCCGCATCTCCTCGGTCGTCAGGTGTTTTTGCAGCCCGGTCATGATGCCGCCGGGATGAACCGCGTTGGCGGTGATGCCCTGTGCGCCGTGGCGCAGATGCAGCCCCAGCGCAAACAACGCGTTTGCGCTTTTTGCCTGGCCGTATGCCTTCCATTTGTCATAGGGCCGCCGTTCGAAGTGGATGTCGTCGATCTGCACGCTGGCGAGTTTGTGCCCCGACGAGCTGAGACATACCACGCGCGCGTCGCCTTCATCCAGCGCGGCCGATTGCAGGGCGGGTAGCAGGCCGGTTGCCAATGCAAAATGTCCCAGGTGGTTGGTGGCGAACTGCGATTCCCAACCCTTGTCATTACGCGCCAGGGGGCAGGCCATGACAGCCGCGTTGTTGATCAGGATATGCAGCGCCTGCCCGCTGTCATTCCACTGGGATGTGAACCTGCGCACACTGGTCAGGTTGGCCAGGTCGAGCTGGCTCACGACAATCATGGCGGCTGGAAACTGCTGGCGCAGCAGGGTGGCCGTAGCTTCGCCTTGCACCAGGTTGCGCACCGCCAGGGTCACGGCCGCACCTGCGGCCACCAGCGCGCGCGACGTTTCCAGGCCGAGCCCGGCCGCGCCGCCGGTAACGACAGCACGGCGACCACCCAGCATCATGCCCTCGACCACCTCCATCGCCGTGCTGCGGGCATTGAATCGCGATGCGATGGGTTGACCGGTGGTGGGCGAAGTGGTTGTGGTCGCGGATGGGTGACTCATTTTGGTTCCTCTGGTTGGTATTCAAGCCAGGCTCCCCGAAAGTGCCGCAAACGGGATGAAGCCGGCGTCGGGCGTCAATCCCTGGGCGGGTTTTCAGGAGTGGGCGGCGCACTGGGCACGGCTGGCGCCTGGCGCAGTCCCGCATCAAGCGGTTGCGGCACGCCAGGGGGCCGCGGCAATGTCAATGCTGCCGGGAGCGATGCAATGGCACCGGGCGACGCCAGTTCCAGTGTGATGGGCGCAACGCCCTGCTGCTGCGGCGACAACGTGGCCGAGCGGGCAGCAACACTGGTCAGCTTGTAGCCTCCATCCAGTGCACTGCCGATCCGGTAGGGCCGCGCCGGTTGGCCGTCCAGCGAAATCAGCGCGACACCGACATTGCGCCGATTCGCGACCACGCCGAGCAGGCGCATGCGCGCCGACGGATCCACTGCCGGCGCGTCAGTGACGCTGACGACGCTCGTCGGGACCGCAGTCGCCGGCCCCAGCACACGCACCAGGTCATCGACGGTGGCAGTGGCCACATCGGTGGCGACCACCCCGGCAGCCACCGGCGCGCGCGACAGGCCGACGAATTTCAGGATCCAGTAGCTTGCCGATGCAGCAACGAACAGCCATAAAAAAAACGCCACGAGGCGGGAAGGCCAAAGCAGGGTCATGGCCGATTATCATCCAGTGTGTGCCCGGTCCAGGACGGGGCCGCATCAATCGGGGAAAGCCTTCATGACATCGGATATCTTGGCCCGCCGCAGCGCTGGCCTGGCGCGCGTTCGACGCGGCTTCACGTTGATCGAGTTGATGGTCGTGCTGGTCATCATCGGCGTGCTGGCGGCGCTGATCGTGCCCAATGTGCTCGACCGCGCGGACGATGCGCGGACCGTGGCCGCACGTACCGACGTCAACAACCTGGTACAGGCACTCAAGCTGTATCGGCTCGACAACCAGCGCTATCCCGCCGCCGAACAGGGGTTGACCGCGCTGGTGGCCAAGCCGACCAGCGGACCGATTCCACCCAACTGGAAGGCCTATCTGGACAAACTGCCGCAAGACCCGTGGGGGCGGCCGTACCAATACCTGAACCCGGGATTGCATGGGGAAATCGACGTGCTGTCGTTTGGCGCAGACGGCCAGGCCGGTGGCGAAGGCAAGGACGCCGATGTCGGCTCCTGGCAATAAGCTGGGTCCAGCTGCCGCTGGCGCTGCCGGCTTCACCTTGCTCGAACTGATGGTGGTGGTGGCCATCGTTGCGATTGCCAGTGCCGGTGTCGGATTCACGCTGCGCAACGTGGGCCAGACACAGCTCGAGCGCGAAGGCCTGCGCCTGGTGGCGATGCTCGAGGCCGCGCGGGCGCGTTCGCGCGCGTCGGGCGTGCCGGTCACCTGGCGCGCCACCTCGGACGGCTTTGTATTCGCCGGTTTGCCGCAGCCCGCGGCGGCGGACCCGGATCGCAGCTTCGTGCTGAGCAGCCGGGATCTGGCACAGCGCATGACCTGGCTGGGTGACGGCGTGGCCGTGCAGGCAAACGCTGTGGTGGTGCTGGGCCCGGAGCCGATCATCAGCCGCCAGCAGATCGTGCTGGAGCAATCCGGCCAGACCCTGACCATCGGCACCGATGGCCTGCGGCCGTTCGCGATCCTGCCGCTGGACGGTGCCGCGGGCGGTTCCCGATGACAACGGCCGCTCGCGGATTCACCTTGATCGAGGTGCTGGTGGCTTTGGGCATCGTCGCCTTGGCGCTGACGACCGGTCTGCAGGCCACGATTGCGTTGACCAACAATGCGCAGCGGCAATCCGATGTTTTGCTGGGTCGGTTGTGCGTCGAGAACGAGTTGATCCGGCTGCGCTTGTCACGCCAGTTGCCGGCGGTGGGCGAGGCTGATTTTCCCTGCGAGCAGGCGGGACGCACGCTCAGCGGCAGGCTGAACGTATTTCCCACGCCCAATCCGGTCTTTCGGCGCGTCGAAGCGCAGGTGCGCGATGGTGATTTCGTCGTGGTGCGGATCGCCACCATCGCCGGTAGTTTCCAGTGACCCGGTCGCGATCGCGCTTGCATGGATTCACTCTGGTCGAGTTGCTGCTGGCCTTGACCGTCATGGCCGTACTCAGCCTGATGGCCTGGCGCGGCATTGACAGCATGGCGCGCGCGCAGTCGGACACCCGGGTATTCAGTGCCGACGTGTCGGCCTTGCAGGCGGGCCTGGCGCAATGGGGTGCCGATCTCGACGCGTTGGCGCCCTCGAATCCCATTAACGCGATCGATTTTGATGGCCGTGTTTTGCGCGTCACCCGCAAGGCGCCCTTCGACGACCCGCCAGCTGCCGGCCCGGGGCAGGACAACGGGGGTGGCCTGCGTGTGGTGGCCTGGGGCACGCGCGACGTCGATGGCCGGCGCCAATGGCTGCGCTGGCAATCCGAGGTGTTGCGCTCGCGCGCTGACTGGACCATCGCCTGGCAGCAGGCCGCCTGGTGGGGCCAGAACCCGACCGAGGAACTGCGCCGCCGCGAGGTGCCAATCGTGGCGGTAGACGACTGGCAGGTCTATTATTTTCGTAACAACAGCTGGACCAGCCCCCTGTCCAATGCCACTGCCGGCGCCGACGTTCCGGTTTACCTGGCACCATTGCCCGACGCGGTGCGGCTGGTGCTCAATGTATCGGCCGGGCAGGCTGTCAGTGGTCGCCTGACGCGCGACTGGGTCCGGCCGACGCTCGGACCGGGCGGATCGTGATGGCGCCAGCGTCGACCCGGTTACGGCGGGCGCGCGCTCCCTGGCGACGCCATGGCGGGGCTGCGCTGTTGCTGGCCATGCTCACCGTGGCGTTGGTCGTCACCATGGCAGCAGCCGCGTTGTGGCAGCAGTGGCGCGGAGTCGAAATCGAGGCGCGGGAACGCGAGCGCCTGCAGGCAAGCTGGATCCTGGTCGGTGCGCTGGACTGGGCGCGCCTGATACTGAGCGAGGATGGTCGCACCGGCGGCGCGGATCATCTGGCCGAGCCCTGGAGCATCCCGCTGAGCGAAGCCCGGTTGTCCACGTTTTTGGCGATCGACCGCAACAATGCCGACCTGGGCGAGGACGCGTTCCTGTCGGGCCAGATAACCGACGCGCAGGCGCGTCTGAATATCGCCAACCTGGTGGTCGGCAATCGCGTGTCGGAGCCCGATCAGCAGGCTTTCCAGCGTCTGTTCGCGCTGCTGGGACTGGACACGGGCGAGCTCGACCGCATGGTCGCCAACTTGCTGCTGGCGCTGGACGCGCGCGACCCGGGCGATGCGACCGCCGTGGTGCCGATCCTTCCGCGCCAGGTCGCGCAGTTGCGCTGGCTAGGCCTTTCCGCGGACACGGTGCGCCAGCTGGAACCCTTTGTGACGGTGTTGCCCACGCGGACCCAGGTCAACCTGAATACCGCCAGCGCCGAAGTCATCGCCGCGCGCATCGAAGGCGTCGATATGTCCGATGCCCGTAACCTGGTCAGCATCCGCGGCCGTGCACCGTTTCGCACCTTGTCGGAGGTGGCCAAATTCCTGCCGACCGCGGGCACCACGCTCAATCCGAGCGAGGTGGGTGTCGCATCGCGCTTTTTTGAAGTCCGCGGTCGATTGCGTCTGCAGGACACCGAGGTGCTGGAGCACTCTTTGGTGCAGCGCAATGGCATTGCCGTCACGACGGTTTGGCGCGAGCGCGAGTCGCGCGAACCGCAGCTGGCGCTGGAACCCGTGCGCTGAGCCGTGTGCAGCACATGAGCATGCCCCTTACTACAATCTGCCCATGCCAACCTTGACGCTCGCATTGTCCCTGGTACGACCGACGGTCACGACCGAGTTCGACTATGCAATGTCATCGGATGGCCGCACGGTGTCTGGCCACGGGACTGCGCCGCTGGCCTTGCTGCCAGAAGCGGAACTATTGGTGCTGGCGGTGCCCGCGCGGGCGCTGTCGTGGCACCGGGCGGCATTGCCGCCGGTATCGTCCAACCGGCTGCGCGCGGCGCTGGACGGCCTGCTGGAAGAGCGCCTGCTGGACGATGCCGCGCTGATGGCCTATGCCCTGGTACCCGATCGCCTGGCCGACGGGCAGACGCTGGTGGCGGTGTATGACAAGGCCTGGATGCGGGCAGTGCTGGACTTCTTCGAGCAAGCCAAGCGACCTGCCAGCAGGGTGGTTCCCGAATTTACGCCAGACCCTGCGGAGCCCGGTGGCGTCTTGCGTATGCACGTGACCGGGCCGGCTCACGATGCCGGTCTGGTGTTGCGGGAGCCCGAGGGGGTCACTTACCTGCCGTTGGCGACCGCGCCAGCGGTGATTGCCGCGCGAATGGCACAAGCCGAACAGCTTGATATCCGGGCGGAGCCGTTGGTCGCGGAACTGGCCGAGCAGGTGTTGGGGCGCGCGGTGGCGGTACAGCCAAAGGCGCAGGGCCTGGTGGACGCCAGCCAATGCCGATGGGACCTGACCCAATTCGAGCTGTCGCTCACCGGGCACGGCCGCATGGCGCGTCGCTGGCGCCAGCAAGCCTCTGCGCTCTGGCGCGCGCCGTCGTTGCGCGCCACCCGGTGGGGTGCATTGGCGTTGCTGCTGGTGAATCTGGTGGGCCTCAATGCCTGGGCCTGGCGACTCGATGCTGCTGCGAAGGACAAACAGGCGCAGGTAAGGTCCCTTTTGACCCGCACCTTTCCGAAAGTGCGGACCATCGTCGACGCGCCGCTGCAGATGCAACGCGAACTCACTGTGCTGCGCCAGGGCAGTGGCGGCCTGGGCGGCGATGATATGGAATCCATGGTGTCCGCTCTGGGCTCGGGCTTGCCAGCGGCCAGCTATGCCAGCGGGCTCGATTTTGCGCCTGGCCAGTTGACGGCGCGTGGGATCGACCTGACGGACGCACAGTTCGACGCGCTGCGCAGCAAACTTGTGGCGGCTGGCTACTCGGTGCAACGCGAGGCCGATCGGCTGGTGCTGCGCATGGCGGAGCGGACATGACCTTGCCGGGAAAAATGCAACAGCATTGGTCGAGACTGGCCGAACGGGAACGCTGGTTGATCGGACTGGCCGCCGTACTGGTATTGCTGGCCCTGCTATGGGGGCTGGGCATCGCGCCGGCCGTGCGGGCGCTGCAATCCGCCCCGGCGCGCCTGGCGCAGCTCGATCGCCAACTGCAATCGATGGAACTGCTGGCCGCACAGGCACGGGAGTTGCAGACGCGACCAGTGGTACGGCGCGACGAAGCCTTGCGCGCTGTCCAGTCGTCTTTGCAGCAGCGCCTGAGCGGCCAGGCACAGATCAGCAACGCCGGCGACCGGGTCACCGTCACCCTGACTGGCGTGTCTTCCCCCGCGTTGGCGCAATGGCTGGGTCAGGCCCGCAGCGCCGCCCGGGTCGTCGTCACCCAGTCCCGGCTGACCCGAGACCCCAGCGGTTGGAGCGGAAGCATCGTGCTGCAATTGCCGGCCGAATGAACCGCCGGGCCGCTCCCAAGGGTCACGCCGCAGTGCGCCGCACGCAGGCTTCAGTTGTGAACCGCCGGGCCGCTCCCAAGGGTCACGCCGCAGTGCGCCGCACGCAGGCTTTGTCGCTGAACCGCCGGGCCGCTCCCAAGGTTCACGCCGCAGTGCGCCGCACGCACGTCCGACCATGAACCGTTGGGCGGCAGCAGGCGGCTTGCTGGGTGCGCTAGTGGGTATTGCGCTTTTCGCCCCGGCGTACTGGCTGGCGGCCATGGTCAACCGTGCCAGCGGTGCCAGGGTGCAACTGGCTGAGCCGCAAGGCACGATCTGGAATGGCAACGCGCGCCTGGTGTTGTCAGGGGGCGCCTTCAGTACCGAGGCCGTGGCGTTGCCCGGGCGCGTTCGTTGGCAACTGCGTGCGGGACTGGGCTCGGTGCGCATGCGGCTGGAGGCGGACTGCTGTGCACGCGATGGTGTATCCCTTGTGCTGCATCCGCGCTGGCAGACCTGGCGTGTGGTTGTCGCCAATGGTCGTAGCGAATGGCCGGCCGGCGTGCTGGCAGGTCTGGGTGCGCCCTGGAACACAGTGCAGGCGCGGGGGCGTCTGCAGCTGCAGACACAGGGCATGTCAGTAGAATGGACCGATGGTCGCGTGCGCGTGCGGGGCGGGGCGACGTTGGACGCGCAGGATGTGTCGTCACGCCTGTCGACCTTGCGGCCCATCGGAAGCTACCGGCTGCAATTGACGGGTGACGGCGCATCGAGCCAGCCGCAACTGCAATTGCAGACACTGGAGGGTAGTCTGAAGCTTTCCGGGCGCGGGCAGTGGAATGGGGCGCGATGGGGCTTTCGCGGCCAGGCCAGCGCGACGCCGGAGCATGCGCCGGTGCTGGGCAATCTGCTGGGCATCATCGGGCGCAGGCAAGGCAACTTGTCGGTCATTGAACTGGATTGAGCTGCCATCGGGGTGGAGCAAAAACGCAAATCATTGGGCTGCGATATGAATGTGAATGGTGTGGGGAGGTCGGTCCGGGCGTGCCTGTGGCTTGGTGTGTGCAGCATCGCACTGGCGGGCACCGCCTGGGCCCAGCGGCAGGGTGAGCCAATCACGCTCAATTTCGTCGGCGCCGAGATAGAGGCAGTCGCACGGACCATGGCCGTCATCACCGGGCGCACGATGGTGGTCGACCCGCGGGTGCGCGGAACGATCAGCCTGTCGAGCGAGAAGCCGTTGTCCCCTGCGGCAGCGTATGGCCAGTTCTTGGCAGCGTTGCGCCTGCAGGGCTATACCGTGGTGGAGTCCAGCGGAATCCACAAGGTCGTGCCGGAAGCCGAAGGCAAGTTGCAGGGCAGCGTCGTGACCGTGACGCCCGATCAGCCCGCCGGCAGTCAGATCGTTACCCAGATCTTCCGACTGGAGCATGAAAGCGCGCTCAACCTGGTACCCGTGCTGCGTCCACTGATCAGCCCGAACAACACCATCAATGTCAATCCTGGCAGCAACGCGCTGGTGATCACCGATTACGCTGACAACCTGCGCAGGCTTGGCCGCATCATCGCCGCGATGGACCTGCCCAACGCAACGGACGTCGAGGTGATCGCGCTCAAGCATGCGCTGGCATCCGACCTGGCGCCACTGGTGCTGCGGCTGACCCAGACACCCGCTGGTGCAGCTGCGCAGGGCCAGGTGGACAACTCGTTTCGCACCGCGATCATCGCCGAGCCGCGCAGCAACGCATTGATCGTGCGGGCCGCCAATCCGTCGCGGGTGGCGCTGGTGCGCCAGTTGGTGGAGCAATTGGACCAACCCTCGTCGGCCGATGCAGCCGGCAACATCCATGTGGTCTACCTCAAGAACGCCGAAGCAGTGAAGCTGGCCGTCACATTGCGTGCCGCCATGGCGGGTTCGGGCGGATCGGGTACGCAAGCGCCTGGTGGTCAGACGGGACTGGGCGCTGCGGCGGCGGCGGCTGCGGCTGTGGCTGCTTCTTCGCAGCCCAGTACCGGCGGCCAGATCCAGGCCGATCCGGCGACCAATTCGCTGATCATCACCGCACCCGAGCCGCAATACCGGCAGATGCGGGCGGTGATCGACAAACTCGATGCGCGACGTGCCCAGGTGTTCGTCGAATCGTTGATCGCGGAGGTCAATGCGGACAAGGCGGCCGAGTTCGGCATTCAGTGGCAGGGGCCGATTGGCCGCAACGGCGACGGCAGCATCGGGTTGCTGGGCACCAATTTTGGTACTGGCGGCAACAACATCATCACGCTGGCAACCCAGGGCGCCAACGGCACGACGGTACCCGGCACCGGTCTCAACCTCGGCATTGCCAATCGAACCAATGGTATCAACGTGCTGGGCTTTCTGGCCCGGTTTCTGCAGACCACCGGCGACGGCAACATCCTTTCCACACCCAATCTGTTGACGCTGGACAACGAGGAGGCCAAGATCGTGATCGGCCAAAACGTGCCGTTCGTGACCGGATCCTTCACCAATACCAATTCGGGCGGCAGTGGCGCGGTCAATCCGTTCCAGACCATCGAGCGCAAGGACGTCGGCCTGACCTTGCGCGTCAAGCCCCAGATCAGCGAGAACGGCACCATCCGGCTGTCGATCTTCCAGGAAGTCTCCAGCGTGCAGGCATCGTCCATCAATTCGCCCAGTGGCCTGATCACGAACAAGCGTTCGATCGAGTCCAACGTGCTGGTCGAGGACGGCGCAATCGTTGTGCTCGGCGGCCTGCTGCAGGATGAATATGCCGGCAACCAGGAGAAGGTGCCCGGCCTCGGTGATGTGCCGTTGTTCGGCAATCTGTTCAAGAGCGAGACGCGCTCGCGCCGCAAAACCAACCTGATGGTGTTCCTGCGCCCGGTGGTGGTGCGCGATGCGACCGCCGTCGACGCCCTGTCAACGGGTCGCTATGAGGTCATGCGCTCCGAGCAACTGGGCGCGCAACCCAAGCCCAGCCCAATCCTGCCCGATCTGGGCATATCGGTGCTGCCCGAGGCGCCCCCGCCCAGACCCCCGTCGGTGAGTGTGCCCCGGCCCTTGGCGCCCGACCGGTAGCCGGGCCATGCGGTTTCCGCTACCGTACGCCTTTGCGCGGGCCAACCAACTGCTGTTGGAGGAGGACGGCGATAGCCTGACACTGGTGGTGCATACCTCCTCGGCGCGCAGCGCACTGGGCGAGGTGTTGCGCAAGTACCCCTCGGCGGCCCTGGCCACGATGGATGCCGAAGCGCTGGTCCAGCGTATCAGTGCGGCCTATTCGCAGGGCGAATCCAGCGCCGCGCTGGTGGCGAGCGAGGTGGCATCGGACGTCGATCTGCAACGCATGATGCAGGAACTGCCGGCGGTGGAAGACCTGCTGGAGGCGGCGGACGACGCGCCCATCATCCGCTTGCTCAATGCCCTGTTGACCCAGGCCGCACGCGAGGGCGCCAGCGATATCCATATTGAACCGTATGAGCGCCACAGCAGTGTGCGCTTTCGCGTCGACGGTACGCTGCGCGAAGTGGTGCAGCCCAACCGGGCGCTGCATGCGGCGCTGATCTCGCGCCTGAAAATCATGGCCGAGCTCGATATCTCGGAGAAGCGAATGCCCCAGGATGGTCGAATCAGCCTGCGCATCGGTACCCGGGCGGTGGATGTGCGGGTCAGCACGCTGCCCAGCGCCCAGGGCGAACGCGCCGTATTGCGGCTGTTGGACAAGTCGGGCGCACGGCTTAACCTGGAAGCGGTTGGCATGGAAGGCCAGACGCTGCGCCGTTTCGAGCAGTTGATTGCGCAGCCGCACGGCATCATCCTGGTGACGGGTCCGACTGGTTCGGGAAAAACCACCACACTGTATGCGGCACTGAGCCGGCTCGATGCCGCGCGCACCAACATCATGACGGTCGAGGACCCGATCGAGTATGAGTTGGCCGGTATCGGCCAGACCCAGGTCAATGCCCGCATCGATCTCAGTTTCGCGACCGCGCTGCGCGCCATCCTGCGCCAGGATCCGGATGTGATCATGATCGGTGAAATCCGCGACTTCGAGACCGCTCAGATCGCGATCCAGGCCTCGCTCACCGGCCATCTGGTGCTGGCGACCTTGCACACCAATGACGCGGCCAGCGCGGTGACGCGCCTGGTCGACATGGGCGTGGAGCCGTTCCTGCTCAGCTCCTCATTGCTCGGCGTATTGGCCCAGCGCCTGGTGCGCAAATGGTGTCTGCACTGCGCCGGCGCGGGTTGCGAGCGCTGCGGGCAAACCGGTTACGCCGGTCGCACCGGTGTGTACGAGTTGCTGGTGGCGGACACGGCAATTCGGGCCCAGATTCACAGCCAGTCATCCGAGGCCGATATCCGGGCCGCCGGCATAGCTGGCGGCATGCGCCTGATGCGCGATGACGGCGAGCGGCTGGTGGCGGCGGGTGTGACCGGGCGCGAGGAAATTTTGCGCGTGACCCGGGACTGAGCGCGGCGCCACCATGCCGGCGTATTCATTCGAAGCCCTGGATGCCCAAGGTGCGCTACGCAAGGGCGTGCTGGACGCCGAAACCGCGCGGGCGGCCCGCAGTGCACTGCGGGCGCAGGCGCTGGTGCCCTTGCAGGTGGCGGTTGTCGGAGCGTCGCTGGATGTGCCCGGTGGCGCAGCGCCAGCGCGGTCATCCTGGCTCGCCGGCCGGGTTTTTGATGCTGCTGCGCTGGCGGTGTGGACGCGCCAGCTCGCGGGACTGGTGTCCGCCAGCCTGCCGCTGGAGCGTGCGCTGACCGCGTTGAGCGACGAAGCGGAGGAGCCGCGCCGGCGCAATCTGGTGGCAGCGCTGCGCGCCGAGGTCAACGCCGGCAGCAGTTTTGCCAAGGCGCTGGGCCAGTATCCACGCGAGTTCTCCAGCATCTATGTGGCGGTGATCGGCGCTGGCGAGCATAGCGGCAACCTGGGCCTGGTGCTGGAGCGATTGGCCGATGACCTGGCCGAGCAACAGACGCTCAAGTCCCGGCTGATCGGAGCGGCGCTGTACCCGGCGATCGTCACCGTGGTGGCGATCGCGATCGTGATGTTCCTGGTGGCCTATGTCGTGCCCCAGGTGGCTGGTGTCTTCGCTGGCTCCAAGCAAGCCTTGCCGTGGTTGACCACCGTGATGCTGGGCCTGAGCGCGCTGGTGCGCAGCTACGGGTTGGCGGTGCTGGGCGCGTTGCTGCTAGCCTGGTTCGCAGGATTCCAGGCACTCAAGAGCGAGGCGGTGCGGGAACGATTCGATGCGGCTTTCCTGAATCTGCCGCTGGTGGGAAAGCTGGCACGCGGCTACAACGCTGCGCGCTTTGCCAGCACGCTGGCCATGCTGGCTGCGGCGGGCGTGCCGATTCTCAAGGCGCTGCAGGCGGCAGCCGAGACGCTGAACAACCGGGCCATGCGGGCCGATGCGTTCGCTGCGCTGGTGTTGGTGCGCGAGGGCGCCCCCATTGCTTCGGCCCTTGGGCGGCACAAGCGTTTCCCGGGCATGTTGTCGATGTTTGCGCGCCTGGGCGAGCAGACCGGGCAGTTGCCCATGATGCTGCAGCGTGTGGCGACGCAGCTGTCTGCCGACGTGCAGCGCCGTGCCATGCAACTGGCCACCATTTTGGAACCGCTGCTGATCGTGGTCATGGGCATGGTGGTGATGCTGATTGTGCTGGCGGTGATGCTGCCGATCATCCAGCTCAATACGCTGGTGCGCTAAGAAAATGCCGGGCCGCTCCCAAATTTTCTTGCACCCCCTCGGGGGGCCTGGCGAAGCCAGGGCTGGGGGCGCTCCTAAGGCAGCCAGGCTCAGGATTCGACTATCTGGAGCCAGTTCCAGCGCGCGCGGTAGCTGTCGGCCTTCTGGCGAAACAGTTGTCGATGGTCGCACAACGGATTGGGTCGCAACACCCCCTCGTACAGATCGGCCAGACCATAGGGAGCATACAGCGACGGGTGCGCGCCCGATGCATCTGCGAGACCGACACAGGTACACGGCACGAGAAACCGGTCGATGCCGTTGCGTGACGATTCAAGGGCGGGGTAGGATAGCCCGAACCAGTCCGAATACCAGGTGTGGACCCGGGCCTGGTTTTTGGCCTCGACCGTGACGCCCAGATCGTGAAAGCATGCATCGATCCGTCGGCCGATGGCGGCTTCGGCCTGTTCGGACAGGTCCAGGCGATCAAAGTAGAACAGGTCGTAATCCTTGATGCCGGCCTCGGGTGGCCGACCATCCTGCAGGTTCCAGACGGTCTGGAACAGGCACCCGGCGACTAACCAGGCGTCGGGCAGGCCCAGTGACGGCAGTCGCTCCAGGATCAACCGGTTGTTGCGATTCTCGAGGGCCTGCCGAGTGAACCGCGCCACGCTCGCCGCTTCGGCCGCCGCTGGATCCAGGGCCTGGTTACGGGTCACAGGACCCGGGCGATCGACGCGCAGACGTAGTCGATGTTCCTGTCGTTCAACGCCGCCACGCACATACGGCCGGTGTCGGTGCCATAGACGCCGAACTCGGTGCGCAAGCGCACCATCTGGTCCTTGGACAGGCCCGAATAGCTGAACATGCCGATCTGGCGGGTTATGAAGCCCATATCCTGCTGCACGCCGGCGGCCTTCAGACCGTCAACCAGCCGCTGGCGCATGGACTTGATGCGCACCCGCATGCCCGCCAGCTCCTGCTCCCACTGCGCACGCAGTTGCGGGTCGGCCATCACTGCAGCGACCACCGCGCCGCCATGGGTCGGCGGGGTGCTGTAGTTGGTGCGGATCACGATCTTGAGCTGGCTCAGCACGCGGGCCGCCTCGTCCTTTGAGTCGCACAACACGCTGAGCGCGCCGACACGCTCTCCATACAGGCTGAAACTCTTGCTGAAGCTGGTGGAGACCAGAAAGCTCAGGCCCGCGGCGACGAATTTCTGCACGGCCGCGCCGTCCTCGGCGATGCCAAAACCGAAACCCTGATAGGCCATGTCCAGGAATGGGGTCAGTTGGCGCGCCTTGCATACGGCAACGACCTGATCCCACTGCGCGGCGGTGATGTCGTAGCCGGTCGGGTTGTGGCAGCAGGCGTGCAACACCACGATCATGCCCGCCGCGGCCGCATCCAGGGCCGCCAGCATACCGGTGAAATTGACGGAACGACTGGCCGCGTCGTAGTACGGGTAGGAACTGACGCCAAAGCCCGCGTTGGTGAACAGCGCGAGATGGTTTTCCCAGCTCGGGTCGCTGATCATGACGCCGGCGGTGGGGTTGAGTCGCTTCAGGAAATCGGCGCCGATCTTCAGGCCGCCGGTGCCGCCCACTGCCTGCACGGTGGCAACCCGGCCCGAGCTGACCGGCTCCGATGCTGCACCGAATACCAGCGACTTGACCGCGGCATCGTAGGCGGCAATGCCGTCGATCGGCAGGTAGCCGCGTGCCTTGGGCGACTCCATCATCGCCTTTTCGGCCGCCTGCACGCACGCAAGCAACGGCAATTTGCCGTTTTCGTCGTAGTACACGCCGACGCCCAGGTTCACTTTGGCCGGGTTGGCATCGGCAGCGAATTGTTCATTCAGACCCAGGATCGGGTCGCGCGGGGCCATTTCTACGGCGGTGAACAGGGACATGGTCGGTCTCTTTGCGGTTGGGCGAAGGATCAGAGGGGAGGGCTGGAAGGCATGCGCGCAACGCGGGCACATCTGGGTTACGCTTGCCGGTCAGTTCAGATTTTAGCTGGCGCATTGCGTGCGCCGAACGAGTGCCATGACCACACCCTCCCTGAGCTTTGTCGACGATGTCGCGTCCGACGTCGAGCCCGCAGCTATTGCGCCGCCCGACGGAGCGTTCGCGCGATTCCCGGATTCGCCTTTCGAATTGTTCCAGCCCTATCTGCCAGCAGGAGACCAGCCCGAGGCTATCGCCAAGCTGGTCGACGGCATCAACGACGGCGAGGTGTTCCAGACCCTTCTTGGCGTGACTGGTTCGGGCAAGACTTTCACCATGGCCAATGTGATTGCCCGGCTGGGACGGCCGGCGATCGTGTTTGCCCCCAACAAGACACTGGCGGCGCAGTTGTACAGCGAGTTTCGCGAGTTCTTCCCGCGCAATGCGGTCGAATACTTCGTCAGCTACTACGACTACTACCAGCCCGAGGCCTACGTGCCGCAGCGCGACCTGTTCATCGAGAAGGACTCGGCGATCAACGAGCACATCGAACAGATGCGGCTGTCCTGCACCAAGAGTGTGCTGGAGCGGCGCGATGTGGTCATCGTGGCCACCGTGTCGGCGATCTACGGTATCGGCCAGCCCGAGGCCTACCACCAGATGGTGATGACGCTGCGTACCGGCGACAAGATGGGCCAGCGCGATGTGATTGGCCAACTGGTGCGCATGCAGTACCAGCGCAACGAGGACGATTTTTCGCGCGGCAAGTTCCGCGTGCGCGGCGACACCATCGACGTATTTCCGGCCGAGCACAGCGAGCTGGCGATCCGGATCGAGTTGTTCGATGATGAGATCGAGACCTTGCAGTTGTTCGACCCGCTGACCGGACGCATCAAGCAGAAGATCTTGCGCTTTACCGTTTACCCGAGCAGCCACTATGTGACACCGCGTGACCGGGTGCTGGCCGCCGTGGAAACGATCAAGCTGGAACTGGCCGGCCGATTGAAGGAACTGGTTGCCGATGGCAAGCTGGTCGAGGCGCAGCGACTGGAGCAGCGCACCCGGTTCGACCTCGAAATGCTCAGCGAGGTTGGTCACTGCAAGGGTATCGAGAACTACACGCGGCACCTGTCGGGCGCAGCGCCGGGCGACCCACCGGCCACTCTGACCGACTACCTGCCCAAGGACGCGATCATGTTCCTGGACGAGTCGCATGTGCTGATCGGCCAACTGGGCGCCATGTACAACGGGGACCGCTCGCGCAAGACGACCTTGGTCGAGTATGGCTTTCGCCTGCCCAGCGCGCTGGACAACCGGCCGCTGAAGTTCGAAGAATTCGAGAAACGAATGCGCCAGGCGGTGTTCGTGTCGGCGACACCGGCGCAATGGGAACAGGACCACGCGGGGCAAGTGGTCGAACAACTGGTCCGGCCCACCGGTCTGGTTGATCCGCAGGTCGAGGTGCGACCGGCGACCCACCAGGTCGATGACGTATTGCAGGAGATCCGTATTCGCGTCGAGAAGTCGGAACGGGTGCTGATCACGACGCTGACCAAGCGCATGGCCGAGCAGTTGACCGACTATCTGAGCGACAACGGGGTCAGGGTGCGCTATTTGCACAGCGACATCGATACGGTCGAGCGGGTCGAGATCCTGCGCGACTTGCGGCTGGGCACATTCGACGTGCTGGTCGGCATCAACCTGTTGCGCGAGGGCCTGGATATTCCCGAGGTGTCACTGGTGGCGATCCTGGACGCGGACAAGGAGGGCTTTCTGCGTTCCGAACGCAGCCTGATCCAGACCATCGGGCGCGCCGCGCGCAACCTGGGTGGCCGCGCGATCCTGTACGCGGACCGGGTGACCGATTCGATGGCGCGGGCCATCGGCGAGACTAATCGCAGGCGCGACCGCCAGCTTGCCTACAACCTGGAGCGGGGCATTACGCCGCGCTCGATTGTCAAGAACGTGCGCGACCTGATCGACGGCGTCTACAGCGAGAAGGCTGGGCGCGAACTCGAGCGCATGGAACAGGATGCGATGCGACGGGCGCAGGTCGAGGAGATGAGCGAGAAGGATGTTGGCCGCGAAATCAAGCGGCTGGAGAAACTGATGCTCGAACACGCGCGCAACCTGGCGTTCGAACAGGCCGCGCAGGTGCGGGATCAACTGGTCAGCCTGAAAAAGCGCGCATTCGGGGCCAGTGGTGCCGACATGCTGCCAGCGCCGGAATCCGGCGACTTGTAGACCGACTGTGCAGGAGCAATGCGGGGTCGTCCGCCGCTTACGCGGCAGTGGGCCCCTGCTCGATGCCCTGTAGCGCGTCGTTCGCTGCCGGGCTCGGTCGGCCGGCGGCGTAGTGCCGCAGTAGCCGACGCATGTGCGCGGAATCGCCTTGCGCTGCCTGCCATACGAGCTCGGGCGCGAACACATGGCTGCCCTGCGGCAACTCGCGCATTGCCATGTCGACAAACTCGGCGATCTTGGCCGAACGTACCGGTTGTTCGGTGCTCGGCACCATGTAGCTGGTGATCCCCAGCATCCAGGAAGCGAGCCTCTTCATCGGCTGTCGGTGCGTGGTACGTCCCGGCTTTTGGGCGCTGCGCACCAGCATCAGCCGGGCGATGCCCAGCGCAGCCAAGGTCTGCTCGTCCAGTCCGGCAAGGCCATGCTTCAGCGATTCGGGCAGTGTGCCTGGTGCGTGGGGCAAGACAACCGCCAGTGTGTGGACGCCGCAAGCCTCCAGCCAGCCGCCCAGGGCCGGCAACTGATGCGGCATCGGTGTCCACAATGCCTTTTCACGGCCATAAAACAAGCGCGGCGGATCGAACAGGACGACCGCTATGTCGGCGGGCAATACCGGCCAGGTTGTGAAGTCGTCCTGGCCCTGTAGGGCTGCGGGAACCAGTTGGGCACTGACATGCTGAAGTCCCGGGCGTATCGGCTTCGTGGCCAGCACCTGGGTGTGGCGCCCTCGGCGCATTCCCAACAGGCGGCGCAGCATCGCGTTGCCCATCGTGCCGGTGGCACCGGCTATCAAGATACGCGGCAACGGAGCGGATTGTGGCGCCTGGCGGCGCGCAGCGGCCAGCGCGTGATCGGGGGAAATGGGCACGCCGCAATGCTAACGCGCCGGGCTTGTTCTGTGCGGCAGCAGGCGTGCAAGCCTGGCAGTTGGAAGGCAACCGGACTACTGTGCTTACCATCCGTGAACAGAGCCAAGCACGGCATGGGCTGATAGTAAAACTGTCGCCATGGCAATAAAGTGCGTCGCTATTGTTTCTTTTAAGAACAAGCAAGACTAATTGTGACTGATCGGTCTACTTACTCGACTAAATTAATAGGTCTTGGGCTATACTTGAACTAATCAGTCAACAACCTATCTATTCAGGCATGGGCCCCGGCAAGCAGCACGGGCGTTCATGCGGGTATACCCGCGAGCCCACAAGGCTGCGGTGTGGTTCTTTGCCAAGTCCAGTTCAACCGAAGGAGTTTGCCATGCGTCTCACAACCAAAGGTCGGTTCGCCGTGACCGCGATGATTGATCTGGGCCTGCGCCAGAGTAACGGTCCTGTCACGCTGGCCGCAATCAGCCAACGCCAGCAGATTTCCCTGTCCTACCTGGAGCAACTGTTCGGAAAACTGCGCCGCCATGAGCTGGTCGAATCCACCCGTGGCCCAGGTGGCGGCTATACGTTGGCGCGCAAGGCATCCGACATCACGGTCGCTGACATCATCGTATCGGTCGACGAGCCCATCGATGCCACCCAGTGCGCCGGCAAGGAAAACTGCATGGGTGAAGGCGCGCGCTGCATGACGCATGACCTATGGGCTTCGCTCAATGTACGCATGGTCGAATTCCTGGATTCCGTCACGCTGCAAAAGCTGGTCGACGAACAATTGGCCAAGGGGCTGCAGATCGAGGACAAGCCGCACGTCAAACGGGCCATCTCGGCCATGCCGGTGAGCAAGCCGATGCGGGTCAATGCGCCCAACTCCGTGTTTGCGCTTGGCAATGCTTTGCTGAAATCCTGACCGGGTGCCAGTCGCGCCGTGTGTGCGGCGCTCCCCGCCGCATTTTGCGCGTTCCCATTGATTAAATTTGAAAGTCCGTAAAGAGCCCGCCATGGATACGACCCCGCATTTCCCGATCTACATGGACTACAGCGCCACCAACCCCTGCGACGAGCGGGTGGTGGATGCGATGGTGCCTTGGCTGCGCCAGCACTTTGGCAATCCGGCGTCGCGGAGCCATGCGTGGGGCTGGGAGGCCGAGGCGGCGGTCGAAGCCGCTCGCGCCCATGTCGCGGCGCTGGTAGGGGCCGATCCGCGCGAAATCGTCTGGACGTCCGGCGCCACCGAGTCCAACAACCTGGCGCTCAAGGGCGCGGCCGGTTTTTACAAGACCAAGGGCAAGCACATTATTACGGTCAAGACCGAGCACAAGGCAGTACTGGACACCTGCCGCGAGCTGGAGCGCCAGGGCTTCGAGGTGACCTACCTGGATGTGCAGAGTGACGGACTGGTGGATCTGGACGCGTTCAAAGCCGCGATCCGGCCCGATACCATTCTGGCCAGCGTGATGTTCGTGAACAATGAAATCGGTGTTATTCAAGACATCGCCGCGATCGGCGCCGCCTGCCGTTCCAAAGGCGTGCTATTGCATGTCGACGCCGCGCAAGCCACCGGTCGGGTTGCTTTCAGCCTGGCCGATCTGCCGGTCGACCTGATGAGCCTGACCGCGCACAAGACGTACGGTCCAAAGGGCGTCGGCGCCTTGTTCGTGCGCCGTAAGCCGCGGGTGCGGATCGAGGCCCAGATGCATGGCGGTGGACATGAGCGCGGCATGCGCTCGGGCACCTTGCCGACGCACCAGATCGTCGGCATGGGCGAGGCCTACCGCATTGCGAAAGAAGAGATGGCGCAGGAAAACCTGCGCATCCAGGCCTTGCATGACCGCATGCTGGCGGGGCTGGAGGGCATCGAGCAGATCTTCATCAACGGGCATCCGGAGAAGCGGGTCCCACATAATCTGAACATCAGCTTCAACTATGTGGAAGGCGAGTCGCTGATCATGGGCATCAAGGGCCTGGCTGTATCCAGCGGGTCAGCCTGCACCTCGGCCAGCCTGGAGCCAAGTTATGTGTTGCGGGCCCTTGGGCGCAGTGACGAGCTGGCGCACAGCAGCCTGCGCATGACCATCGGCCGCTACACCACCGAGGCAGAAATCGACTATGCGGTCGAGACGATCAAACTCAATGTCGCCAAGTTGCGCGACCTGAGCCCGCTGTGGGAGATGTTCCAGGACGGCATCGACATCAGCACCATCCAGTGGGCCGCCCACTGACCCATCAGATTTGACATAGAGAGCGAGGTAGCACCATGGCATATTCCGAAAAAGTGGTTGACCACTATGAAAATCCGCGTAACGTCGGCTCGTTCGACAAGGGCGATGAGACCGTAGGCACCGGCATGGTCGGTGCTCCCGCGTGTGGCGACGTAATGAAGCTGCAGATCAAGGTCAACGCTCTGACCGGCGTGATCGAGGATGCGCGCTTCAAGACCTACGGCTGCGGGTCGGCAATTGCGTCGTCGTCGCTGGTCACCGAGTGGGTCAAGGGCAAGACGCTGGACCAGGCGGCGGCGCTGAAGAACAGCCAGATCGCCGAGGAACTCGCGCTGCCGCCGGTCAAGATCCATTGTTCCATCCTGGCCGAGGATGCGATCAAGGCGGCGGTCGAGGACTACAAGAAAAAGCATTCGCACTGACATGGGCGTCTCCGTATCTGAAGCCGCCGCGCGGCATGTCAACCGCTACCTGAGCAAGCGCGGCAAGGGCGTCGGTGTGCGCCTGGGCGTCAAGACCACCGGCTGTTCCGGGCTGGCCTATACGCTGGAGTATGTCGACGAGTTGTCGGGCGAAGATGTCGTGTTCGAGGAGCATGGCGTCAAAGTGCTAGTCGATCCCAAGAGCATGGCGTATATCGACGGTACCCAGTTGGACTATGTACGCGAAGGCCTCAACGAAGGGTTCCGGTTCAACAACCCGAACGAACGCGACAAGTGTGGATGTGGCGAGTCGTTCCGAGTGTGAAGCTGCCGTGCACGCTGGCCCGCTGGCGGTGCCATGTCTGACGCGCCTCTGACACTGGCAGCCACTGACTTTGACCTGTTCGGTGTGCCGCAGCGGTTTGCCCAGGACAGTGAAGCACTCGGCGCGCGCTGGAAGCTGCTGCAGCGCGAGGCCCATCCGGACCGGTTTGCCGCGCACAGCGCTGCAAGCCAGCGCCTTGCCATGCAATGGTCGGTGCGTATCAACGAGGCCTACCAGCGGCTGAAGGATCCCCTCAAGCGAGCGGCTTATCTGTGCGAACTGGCCGGCGCGCCGATCAATGCCCATGACAACACCGCCATGCCGGCCGACTTCCTGATGCAGCAGATGGCATGGCGCGAGGCGCTGGAAGAGGCCCAGGACGCGGAACAGGTGCAGGCGCTGCACCATGAGGTGATGGGAAGTCGCGAGGCCCTGCTGGCAAGTTGCGAGCAATTGCTCGATGGCGACGCTGATGCCGTCCAAGCCGTTGGCCCGGTGCGTTCGCTGATGTTCATCGAACGGTTTTGCACCGACATCGATGCGCGTTTTGAATCTTTGCAGTCGTACAGTCCGGCTTTGGACGCAGGCCAGTTTGCGGCCAGTGGCGGTTGACTCGGCCTGCGGGGCCCCTGGTTGAACATGGCGTTATTGCAGATTTCCGAGCCCGGACGTTCCCCGAACCCGCACGAGCGCAGGCTGGCGGTGGGTATTGACCTTGGAACCACCCATTCACTGGTCGCGGCGGTGCGCAGCGGTACCGCAGAATGCCTGCCCGACGCGCATGGCAATGTGATCCTGCCATCGGTGGTGCGCTATCTGGAGGGCGGTCGACGCGAGATCGGCGCGCCTGCCGTGGCCGCCATGCAGAACGATCCCGAGAATACGATCGCGTCAGTCAAGCGCTTCATGGGGCGCGGGCTGGGCGATGTCGTTGACAGCGCCAGGCTGCCGTACCGTTTCGTCGACAAGCCGGGCATGCTCGCCATAGCCACGGCCGACGGTGAGAAGTCGCCGGTGGAGATCAGTGCCGACATTCTGGCGACCTTGCGCTACCGTGCCGAAGACAGCCTGGGCGATGACCTTGTCGGCGCGGTGATCACCGTGCCTGCATATTTTGACGATGCCCAGCGCCAGGCCACCAAGGACGCTGCGCGTCTGGCCGGCCTGCATGTGCTGCGCCTGATCAACGAGCCCACCGCCGCTGCAATTGCCTACGGCCTGGACAACGCCAGCGAAGGTGTCTATGCCATCTACGACCTGGGCGGCGGAACCTTCGATATCTCGATCCTGCGCCTGACCCAGGGCGTTTTTGAGGTCATTGCCACTGGCGGCGACTCCGCTTTGGGCGGCGACGATTACGACCGCGCGCTGGCGGGACTCGTGCAGCAGCAACAGGATGGTCTGGAGCTTGTTTCGGCTGTCGACAAGACCGCCATGGCCATGGCCGCGCGGGTGTGCAAGGAGCAGTTGACCAGCAACGCCAGCGCAACCTTCAATGCCGAACTCGAGGCGGGTCCGATTTCCGTCACGGTCAGCCGCGCGCAGTTCGACCAGGCAACCCGGCATCTGACCGAGCGCACGCTCGCTGCGGCGCGCAAGGTGATGCGCGACGCCCGATTGACGGCGGCCGAGATCCAGGGCGTCGTGATGGTCGGCGGATCCACCCGCATGCCGCAGGTGCAGGCCGCCGTCGCGTCGCTGTTCGTGTGCGAGCCGCTGAACAACCTCAATCCGGACGAAGTCGTGGCCCTGGGCGCGGCGATCCAGGCCAACCAGCTGGCGGGCAACAACCCGCAAGGCGATCTACTGTTGCTCGACGTAATCCCGCTGTCGTTGGGCATTGAAACCATGGGCGGCCTGGTCGAGCGCATCGTGCCGCGCAACCAGACGATTCCGACCGCGATGGCGCAGGACTTCACCACCTTCAAGGACGGGCAGACCGCGCTGGCCCTGCATGTGATGCAGGGCGAACGCGACATGGTTGCCGATTGCCGCAGCCTGGCCCGCTTCGAGTTGCGCGGCATTCCGCCCATGGTGGCCGGTGCCGCGCGGATCCGCGTAACCTTCACGGTCGATGCAGATGGTCTGCTCAACGTGGCTGCGCGCGAGATGGCCAGCGGCGTGCAGGCCAGCATCGACGTCAAGCCCAGTTACGGGCTCGACGACTCGGCCATTGCCAAGATGCTGCAAGATAGCTTCACCACGGCCCAGTCGGATATGCGTGCCCGGTCGGTTGCCGAGGCGCGGTTAGACGCGGAGCGGTTGCTGCTGGCGACCCAAACCGCGCTCGATGCCGACGCCGAGCTGCTGGAGCCAGCCGAGCGCGCCGCCATTGACAGCCTGGTCGAGGCGCTCAAGGCCGTTCGCGCCGCAGACGATCCGGCCGTCGTCGAGGCTGCGACCAAGTCGCTGGCCGATGGCACGCAGGCCTTCGCCGCGATGCGCATGAACCGGGGAATCCGGCAAGCCCTGTCGGGCAAGAATATCGCAACTATTTGAGCCGCACGCGTCAGCTAACCATGCCCATCATCAGAATCTTGCCCCACTCCGAGTATTGCCCGCAAGGCGCCGAGGTGTCGGCGCCCGCCGGCACCTCCATCTGCGAGGCGCTGCTGGACAACAAGATCAACATCGAACATGCCTGCGACCTGAGTTGCGCCTGCACCACCTGCCACATCGTCGTGCGCGAAGGTTTTGCGTCGCTCAACGAACTCGACGAGAACGAGGAAGACCTGCTGGACCGGGCCTGGGGCCTGGAGCCCCATTCGCGCCTGAGTTGCCAGGCGATCCTGGCGCAGACCGATGTGGTGGTGGAGATACCGCGCTACTCCATCAACCACGCCAAAGAGAACCATTGAGCCGCCGCCATGCGTCAGATCTTCCTGGACACTGAGACCACCGGCCTGTATCCCGGCAGCGGCGACCGCATCATCGAGATTGCTTGTGTTGAGCTGGCACATCGCAAGCTCACCGGCGCTCATAGACATTTCTATTTGAATCCCGGTCGCGACAGCCACGAGGACGCGCTGCGCATCCACGGCATCAGCAATGAATTCCTGCGCGACAAGCCGGTGTTTGCCGCCGTCGTCGACGAACTGCTGGATTTCCTGGCCGGTGCGGAGATCATCATCCACAACGCGCCATTCGACGTGGCGTTCCTGAACAAGGAGCTCGAACTGATCGGCCGGGACCCGTTCGCACGATCGGTCGGCAGCATCACCGACACCCTGGCCATGGCAAAGGAGTTGTACCCGGGCAAGCGCAATTCGCTCGACATGCTGTGCGACCGGCTGGGCGTGGACAACTCCGGGCGCACGTTGCATGGCGCATTGCTGGATGCGCAATTGCTGGCCGACGTCTATATCAACATGACGCGCGGTCAGGAGGCGCTTCTGGCGGAGGCCGAACCTGGGCACGATGACACAGGTGCCGCAGTGGCGCTGGATTTGTCGGGTTTCGATCTGCCAGTATTGGCTGCCAATGACTCGGAGTGCGCCGCGCACGAGGCCATCATCCGCGAGCTCGATGGTGCCAGTGGCGGCAAGACTGTCTGGCCGACCGAGCGGCCGGTCGAAACAGCTTGAGGCTGCCGGGCGGTGGGTGCCCGCCAGCGGGCGCAGCCTGCCAGGGCCCCCATGGGGCTGTGGCATAATTTGGAGCTGTTTTGGCACCGGAAACAGGGCGGTTAGCTCAGGGGTAGAGCACAGCATTCACACTGCTGGGGTCGGAGGTTCGAAACCTCCACCGCCCACCAAAAACCCCAATAAAATCAACTACTTAGCGGCGTTTCATTCGTCTAAGATAAACGCCAGTCTTTGCAAGAGATGCCTAAGAGAGCCTTAGATCAGGTAGCGTTAGCACAGTGGGTTAGCACAGTGGCGCTTAGATCGAACGAAGGCATTAGACGTTTTTCGCTGGTAATGGCGATGTAGTCTTATTGGAGCCCCTTCGATGATCTAGCACAGTTAGCACAGTCGCTTTGGGTTTGTTAGCGTTGGCAAAGCTGGCAAGATGCCCCGGCGCGTGGTGGGCGTACACCGTCAGGTCGGCGTTCAGCCGAAACATGGCAGCCCCGCCAGCGTGTGCCGCAAGTTGGCCTGCGCCGACACGCTGCCAGCGTCATACGTCCAGCTCAGCACCACGCCGTTGTCCAGGCGCGCTTGCATCGCGAACCCGGCACCAAGGGCCTCGCCATGATGCACCGGCGGCGCGGCTTTGACCAACGACTGGACCTTGAGTTTGACCGGCACGAATACCGATGTTTGCCGCGCCTTGGCCGACCTCGTTCTGGTGTCCACATACCGCGCTTCATACAGCCGGCGCACGTTGATGCCGTGATGCGCCGCGTACGCGCTCAGGCTCATGCCTGATTTCTCGACCGCCTTCAAATGACCATGCCACTTGCCTTGCTTGGTACCCATTGCATCCTCCTGGTGAAATGCATGGGTTTACCGCGTTCAAAGCATCAAGGGAAGGACGCAGTCAATAGAGCGCTTACGATCCAAGAATTCAATGTTCAAGTTTCGTATGCGTCGTTCTCTTGCTGCTGGGTCTCCTCCTGTCCGTCTGTTGCCCTTGGTATCCATTCGTCGTCGCTGGTGTGTTGATTTCAGGTAAGTGTTTCTGTCCGTCCCGAACGCTTGGGCGTTGCGGGAACCACAAGGGACACGGGACACCACTCCCGTCTTGTGCCGAGGTCTTCCTTCTGGCCGCCGCGGCACGCGGCATTGGCACCGAAGTCGCTTGCTACTGCAAGTCGGTTCATCGGGTTGAGCCCTTGTCCCAGGGCCCTGGGTGCGCCAGGCGGTGCCTCGGCTGACGTGGCCCGCGGTGGGCGGGCTGTAGCAGATCGCGTTGCACGGTCTGCGGCTTCGGCGCGCGGTGAGCCCGTCACGTGGGGCCGTCATTAGCGGCAGCCCTGTATTTGCTCTGGTGCGCTGGGGCAATATGCGCGTCGTCACTACTGGCTGGCACCGCGTAGTGACGAGGCGGTTGGCGCAGGTTTTGCCTGGGGCGTGGCCCTAAGCCAAGCTGCTGCAACTTCGCCACCGCCCTGCCCCAAGGCCGGCGGACGGCACCGTGCAAACTGAATCCATCGCTGTCGGCGCACGGCTCTTGCTTGAAGTCCGTCTCCCTTGGCATGGCCCGCTGTGGCGTCAGCACCTTCCCAACACCAGGCGATGCAGATTATTGTTGAGATTGGCGGCTGACCCAAGACCGCTGGCTCAGCGCGAGGGCGCCGCTGTCGGCCTGGTTTGCCTTGAGCCCGGCCAGCCCGAGCAGGTGGTGCGCGATTGCGCGGTGCACGACCTGAGGGACGGGTGTAACCGGCTTGGGCCGCAGCAGAGGGGGGATAGGCAGTGACAGAACCTGTTGGCGCACCGGCATCCCTGCCGTGATCGCCGAAACATCCATGATCATCGGTGACTGGCGTATGATTCTGCATCAAGGGATAAGTGGTAATCGGCGAGAGCTTCACACGTGGGTCGAATTGTTGTCATCGGTGACAGCCTGACCTTCACAACGTAGCTGCCCGTCCGCTCCGAAGCGGAATGCGTCGACAACGATCGATGCGCGAGGAGAACCCATGTCAACCACACAAACCCTCGCGGCCATCGCTTTGGCTGCGGTCGCGTCTTTCACCGTCGCCCAAGTCCACGCGGCGCCCCTCTACGACGCCGGATTGCTGACCTTCGAAAGCAAGGCCCAGAGCATGTGGGCCACCGGCGACGCCTTCCGAATGGCCGACTCGGTGTTCGTTGGCACCGAGTGGTTGAACCGCCGGGCGACCATTGGCGGGATCACGGGCAGTGCCAACGAGCTGCTCATTGCCGGCATTCCGGAAATCCTTGTCAGCCCCGCCATTCCGGCCATCACCATACCGGCCGTGCCGCCGAAATTGCTGACGCCCTATGTCGGGTCGAAGCTGCTGACGCCGGCTGTGTACAGCCCTCGTATCCCTGCCACCTACGCACCGAGAGTGTGTGTCAACGTTCCTTTTGTGGGCCGGGAGTGTGTGGGGGGCAACAAGCTGACCAACGAGATACAGCCGAAACTCATCACGCCGGCCATCTACAGTCCTGCCATTCCTGCCACCTATACCCCTGCCATTCCCTCCATCACCACGCCAGCCAAACCGGCAGGCTACATTCCGGCCGTGCCCGCCGTTTACGGCGACACGCGCACGGGTGCGACCATCGACGTACGTTCGTCGGGCAAGGTCGGCCTCGAGTTCGGCTACGCCATCGACAGCGGCTCGGTCGATACGACGGCCATGTTTCGCGCCACGGCAAAGCTGCCAGACCCGGTCAAGCCGGGCGAGTTGTTCAGTATCCAGACGAGCAGCGTGTTCGACAAGGGCACGATCGCCACACAGTCCCCGAACGTCGAGGCCTACTTCAGCTCGGTCCTGAAGATGTCGGGGACGATCGATGCGAAGGCCTGCGGGGTGGCACTCGGCTGCGCGACCTCGCGCACCGTCGCACTGCCGATGATCGACCTCGATCAACGCCTGGTGTCGATCGACTCCAACAGCCTGAAAGTGCTCGACGGTGTGCTGCCAAGTGGCAAGGCCTTTGCCGAAGTGCCGATCCTCAACCAGAAGCTGACGCTCCAAGGCGGTGCCTCGGCGTCAGCTCCACCGGTGGTGGGGTTTAAGCTGACCGGTCCAGGCGGGACGACGATCGCCAGCTCCCTGCCGCCGTCGCCGGCAGTGACGGTGGAGATAGCCGAGATGAAGCTGACGGTTCCCAACGTCGCGACCAGCGGCACAGGCAGCGGCGGACCGATCACGTCGAACCGGCGGTCGGACGTGCTGTCGCTGCAGCTCGACCTTGACGGCATGGCCACGATGCTGGGCGGCCTGCCGCCTGCCGGGCTCAAAATCGACCTGATCGATACCGCCGGCATCAAGCTCTCTGCGTCAGTTGATCTCATCGACGTCGACGTCGGGCCGGTGCTTGGCGTCACCCAGGCCTTCACCTTCGAGTCGACGCTGATGACGTCCCTCATGTTCAGTCGCGCGGTACGCATCGACGGCGCACCGGGTCGGTACGACAGCTGGACCGGCGAATGGAGCAATTTGCCCAAGTTCGCGATCGACGGCACGACGACGTTCTCGCCGACGTTCTGGCTCGACGCGGAGCTTACCAACGAGTTCGGGCTCGACCTAGGCCTCGTCGGCACGCTCGACGTGCTCAAGCTTGGCGCGGAAGCATCGGTGCAAGGGATCGATCTGGTGAACTTCAATTCACTGAGCCTGAACGACCTTCTGGCCATCGATAACAAGCTATTCGAGACGCCCAAACTCAGCTTCTCGGTCTACGGCGAATCCTTCGACCTTGAAGGCTTCGAGAGGATCGCCGGCAGCGCCTTCACCATCACTGCGGTGCCCGAGCCCTCGACCTACGCCTTGCTGCTGGCCGGGGTCGGTTTGGTGGGTTTCATGGCTCGCCGTCGGGAGCATATGTCTTGAGGCGCTGGAGCTTGATGCGCACTACAACGCCGCTGCGGCGGGGTTCTACCGCGTAGGGGCTGGCGCAGTCCCGGGCCAAGCGAGTGCGCAGGGATGTGCACTTCCATGTTGTCGAGCTGGTAGGTGATCTCGGCGCGCCAGCCTGGCAGCGGATCGAACAGCTCGGCACCCAGGCCAGGCCAAGAGTGATGGATCGAAATCGTTAAGCCACATTGAACGATTGAACGCGGGCAGCTGAGCGTGGCGGCGCCATTGCCTGCAACCCCAGGTGCTTGGGGAGCTTGTCGATCACCAGCCACTCCAGGATTGGCGCAATGATCTAGCGCTCGCACTGAAGCTGCCGGCTGTGTACGAGGGCAACGGGCCGAGGGTGCCTACGCCGTTCATCGATTCCATCGCCAGTTTGCGGACCGCCAAGCTGCGCCTTCAACGACTGCTCTGGATCAGGCAGATCGAACAGTCGACAGACCGGATCCAGTCTGTTGCGGGCATTCCAAAACCTCTGGAAACCCGCGCGGGCATTGGGTTTACGGGCTTCGTTGGGCCAACAGCGTAGTAAAACCCGGGATGGCATGGAATCACCCGTCCATGATGGGGTGGGTGACGTGTTGAAGCGCATCATCCAGTGGTTCTGTACGGCACCGCGGCGCGGCACATGGTCTGCGAGTGAGGACGTCCGCTTGCGCCGCGCGCGGTTTTGGCCGGCGCTTGTTGCCATGCTGGTGCAGCTGCATTCGTCTGGTGCGCTGGCGCAAGGCAGTCTGATCGGCCGGGACCCGGCGCCCGCGTCCATCTCGCAGGACGCGTCATCGGGGCCGCTGGATGCGATTCGCAATCTGTGGACTGGCCGTGCCGCCAAACCCGAGTTGCTGCCGCCTGAGCAGGCGTTCACGATGGATATGCGGTTTGCGGATGGCCTCACCCTCGTTGCCACGCTGGCGCCAACGAAGGACTACTACCTTTACCGCGATCGCATCAGTTTCAGCATCAGCGACGCCGCGACCAACCTGGTTGCGAATGTACAATCGCCCCAAAGCAAGCCAAAGGCCGATCCTTTTTTCGGCAGCGTGCAGGTCTACTGCCAGCCGATTGAGGCGGTGATTGCATTGCGCGAACCGGTTGACGTGGGGCAGGAGATCGCGTTGCACGCTACCTACCAGGGCTGTAACGAGCCGCTGGGCGTCTGTTACCCGCCGATCGAGCGGCTGGTCGCCGTCCGCTGGGATCGCAGCGCCGTTGCGGCGCCCGTGCCCGTGCAGGCGCAGTTCCAGCGACTGCAGGAGCCACCGTCTACGCCAACAACGGACGCCACAGTTGATGATCGGATCCGTGCGTTATTTGCGGGTGGCAGCCAATGGGCCTTGGTGGCCGCGTTTTTCGGCTTTGGACTGCTGCTGGCGTTCACGCCGTGCATGTTGCCGATGATTCCGATCCTCTCGGGCATCATCGTTGGCCAGGGGGAACCACTGACACGCCGGCATGCACTCGGACTTTCCGCCGTCTATGTCCTGGCGATGGCCATGACCTATGCGGCGGCGGGCGTCGCCGCGGGATTGGCCGGAACCATGTTGTCGGCCTACTTGCAGAATGCGTGGGTCCTGGGTGGTTTCGCAGCCATATTTGTCGCTCTTTCCTTGTCGATGTTCGGCCTGTACGAACTGCAATTGCCGGTTGCCATGCAAAGTGCGCTGGCGTCCGCGGGCAACCGGGTCAAAGGTGGCAAGGTCGTGGGCGTGTTTTTGGTGGGCGTGTTGTCAGCCATCATCGTGGGACCTTGCGTGGCGGCGCCGCTGGCGGGCGCCTTGCTGTATATCGGCCAGACCCGCGACGTCGTCCTGGGTGGCACGGCGTTGTTTGCGATGGCGATCGGCATGGGAGTGCCCTTGCTGGTGGTGGGAGCGACGGCCGGTCCCTTGCTGCCGAAGGCAGGTCCTTGGACCGCAACGGTCAAGCGGGTATTTGGCGTCGGCATGCTGGCATTGGCCATCTATACCGTCTCGCCGGTGATTGCCGTGGTTGCCCAGCAGCTACTTTGGGCGGCCCTATTGGTCGTCACCGCGATCTACCTGCACGCACTTGATCCTTTGCCGGTTGCCGCCGCCGGCTACCGGCGGCTTTTCAAGGGCATCGGGGTGTTGGCGCTGCTGGCAGGGTCCGCAATGATGGTGGGTGCGTTGTCCGGCCACCGCGAGATATTGCAACCTCTGGCGGGCTTGCGGGGTGCTCAAGCACAGGCGCAGGCCCGCAGTGAACTCGCATTTGAACGCATCCACAGCATTGCCGAACTCGACGAGCGCCTGCGCGCGGCGAAGGGCAGGCCAGTGATGCTCGATTTCTGGGCCGAATGGTGCGTTTCCTGCAAGGAGATGGACCAGTTCACGTTCAGCGACGCCCGAGTGAAGGCTGTGCTCAAAGACGCTGTCGTTCTGCGCGCCGACGTGACCGCCAGCAGCCTGGACGATAAGGAGTTGCTGGCCCGGTTCAAGTTGTTCGGCCCGCCGGGCATCGTGTTTTTCGACCGATCGGGCCAGGAAAGGGCCAAGCGGGTGATCGGATTCGAAGCCCCCGAACGATTCCTGCCGTCGTTGGCGCGAACGGGCGCGTTCTCCGCGCCGCTCTGAGTACCGTTGCATGGACATACTTGCACATGCCCTGTGGGCTGGCGCCGCAACGATACTGGCGCGGCGTCGTTGGCACATTACTCGTCCCACGGCAGCGTTGACGGTGGCCATGGCGGTGATGCCGGATATTCCGCATCTGGCGCCCATCGTCGGCTGGTCGCTGTTCGGCGATGGTTCGATGGCGGACATGTGGAACTATGCAAATGCGGTTGCCGGGCAGTTGCCATCTGCCCCGCAGAACGTCGACTCCTGGTCCCATAATTTGCACTGCATCGCGCACAGTGCCGTCATCGCCGGCGCCGTGAGCGCCCTGTGGTGGTTTTGGAGACGAAACTTCTGGATACCACTGGCAGGTTGGTGGTCGCATATCGTGATCGATGTTTTCACGCACTCCATCGACTATTTTCCGTCGCCGGTGTTGTACCCGTTCACGCAAGCTGGCTTGGACGGTATCGCGTGGAATACACCTTGGTCGCTCGCGGTCAACTACGGCGCGCTGGCGGCGACATGGTTGGTGCTGCATTTCACGCGCAAACGGGGTGCGCATTGACCCCTGGCCTGGATGTTTCAATGTATGGAGGTCCTGCCCGATGAAGACCGTGATGAAGAAACTGGTCGCTGCGGTTCTGGTCGCCGCATTCGCGGGGTTCGCGTGGCGTTCACTGCCCAGTCCTGAACAGGCGCAATTGCCCGGCGCGACACAACCGACCGTGCTTGGTAGCGGCGTCGTGCAGGATGTCGACCCGCAAGGGGGCATGGTGACGATCCGCCATGGACCGCTGCCGGCACTGAACATGATGGCGATGACCATGTCGTACGCGGTCAAGGATCGCAACCAGATCAGGGCTCTGTTGGTCGATCAAAAGGTCGAGTTTCAGATCGTCCAAAGCGGGGGTGACTACTTGATCACCGACATCAAGTGAAGCCGGAAACCATGGTCGCATGCACCGTGGAGTTTGACCCCGCCGTGGAGGAGACCGCGCGTTGAATAACGCTTTTGTGATCGGCCCGTTTGTGCTGCCCTACGCGCTGCTGCTGGTGGTCGCAGCGGTGGCATTGAGCCTGTTTGTCGGTCAGCGCATGGGTCGCAAGGCGGGCGTCGAGGTTGAGCCCGTCTTATGGAAGACTCTGCTGGTCGGCGTCGTCGTCGCCCGCTTGGCATTTGTCTGGGAGTTTCGCTCGGCTTACCTCGCGTCGCCGCTGGACATGTTCGATATCCGGGACGGAGGTTGGTCTGCCACCGCCGGATTTGTGGGCGCCTGGTTGTTCGCGCTGAGTCAGCACGGGCGCCGTCCGGTGTTGCGCAGACCGATGCAGTTTGCCCTGCTCACGGGCTCCGTGATCTGGCTGGTCGGCTCCATCGCGTTGTCAGCGCGGCCTGATACCGGGCAAGAATTGCCGGAGCTCAGCTTTGCGTCGCTCGACGGCCAGATGGTTTCACTCGCCCAATTCAAGGGCCAACCCATCGTGGTGAACCTGTGGGCCACCTGGTGTCCGCCGTGCGTGCGGGAGATGCCCGTGCTGCAGCAGGCGCAGATCGACTATCCCGGCGTCAACTTTGTTTTTGTGAACCAGCGAGAGTCCATTGACAGGGTTGATGCCTGGCTGAAGGCGCGCAAGTTGCCCCTGCGCAATATGCTGCTGGATCAAAACGGGCAGACCGCTGCCGCATTCAAGCAGCGAGCCCTTCCGATGACGTTGTTCTTCGATGCGAAAGGGAGATTGGTGAGCACGCGCATTGGCGAGCTTTCGTCTGCCACGTTGACCGAGAGGCTTGACGAATTGCGACCGTGACACGGCACGGCCACTGCGGCAAAACTCCCTGACGGCGATGCGGTGTCCAATTTGGCAATCGGCCTGGTCGGTTCGTTTACTCAGGTTGGACGCAGTGAAAGCCGCTGCGGTGATATCCGCCGCAGCGCCTTTCCCTTACATCATCTTCTTGATATCCGTGTACTCGCCACGGGTGCGCAGGATAACCTTCACGTTTGACTTGCCGCGGTTGCGCCAATACCAGCCGTGATTGCCGGTGAACGCGGCTTCCAGAACGCCTTCATCAGACGGAACCCCACGGCCTTTTTCGTAGCTGATCGACTTGCCGGGAGCATCGCCATGGGTGTCGAAATTGACCGTGCCACCTTCAACCACCCACGCATACTGGGCCTTTGCGCCTGCTGCCAGCTTCATTTTGATCTCCGTTCCTTCGTCCGGCTTCAAAGTGACGGACATCTCGTCGCGCCATTCAATCGGGGTCGCCACAGCCTGAGCCGGTTCCGTTGCGGCAACCGTCACCTCGGGCACTGCCATTGGTTCAGCCGCCTTGTCTGCCGCGCCAACAGCTGATGTGGATGCGGGCGCCTGTGTCGCCGGCGTGGCGGCGTCTGCCGCCGCCTCTGCCACCAGCTGCTGCTTGATCTCGCCCATCTTGGTCATCCCCAGGACTCGGCCGACCCCGGTGGGGTCGATGCCGTATTCAGCCGGAAGCACGACGGCAACCAGGAGGACCAGCGCCGAGATGGCGGCCAGGACGGTGGAGCGCAATAGCTGCCTGGAAGAGGGCAGTTCAGCGCGCAGAGGTGTATCGCTGTTGTACATATTGAATGTTCCTTGGGTGTTCACGACACGAAATAGCCAGTAAGCTGCATGCCCACCAGAATGAAGCCTGCGCTCAGCATGGCGACGTTGGCGGTGTAGGCGTTGCGGATGAAACTGGCAGTGCGGCGCCAGTAGCTCATGCCGATCAGGATGACCGTCAATGCCAGTAGCTGCCCGATCTCCACGCCCACGTTGAAGGCGAGCAGGTTAGGCACCAGTCCGTCGGGCGAGATCTGGTACTCGAGGATCTTGGTAGACAGGCCAAAACCGTGGAATAGGCCAAACACCAGGGTTGCGACCTTGGTGTTGGGCTGGAATCCCAGCCAGCGCTGGAACGCACCGAGGTTGTCCAGGGCCTTGTAGACCACGGACAGGCCGATGATCGCGTCGATCAGGTAGCTGTTGAGTCCGACGTTGAAGTACACACCCAGAATCATGGTGGTCGAGTGGCCCAGCGCAAACAGGCTCACGTAGATGGCGATGTTCCGTAGCCGGTAGAGGAAGAAGATCACGCCGAAGAGGAACAGGATGTGGTCGTACCCCGTCATCATGTGTTTGGCGCCCAGGTACAAGAAGGGCAGCAGGTTGACGCCCGAGATTTCCTGGATATAGCCCTTGTCGCCGGCGGTGACGGCGTGGGCCAGGGCATCCGTGCTGCCGACGAATAGGCAGATGAAGAATGCCGATAAAAGCAAGAGACGGGATTGCCAGATCACCAATGGCGAACGTGGCGGCTTGTCGTGAACATGGCTGTGCATGAAGACTCCGATGGTCTGAAAGAAATGGAGGCGCTGCGTGTTGCGGCGCGAAGGCGAGGAAGAAGAAACGCGTTAGCCCATGGGAGGGCGTTCCAGCCTCGAGGCCTGAACCATTGCGGTCCAGGGTCGCACCAGCAACTGCCAGCTCCGTAGCAGCGTTGCTGCCGAGCCCCACGTGATGGGCAAGGCGTGTGAATTGTCGTGCGAGTGATCCGCCTCGTGGTGCGGATGGTCCGCGCCTGCGCTTTGATCGCCACTCGCCAATTCGCCGCCTCGATCCACGTGCACATGCCCGTGGGCTTCGTCGGAAGCAAATGAATTGGCGTGGAGCGCTGTCCCAATGGCTGCCAGGCCATGGGAGTTCATGCTGCCAATCGAGGAGAAGATCGTTCCGAACATGATGACGACCAGAACCAGCCACCGCATACTCAAAGCGGCCCTGGAAGGGCTGGTCGACGACGAGATGCGGGGAATCATGAGGTGCGGTGGAGTGTCATTGGCGGCAGGAGATGATAACAACCTCCCCGGGGGGATAATATCAGCCATGAACAAGCCGCACATACATGCCTCTCACCCCGCCGTCATCAAACGCCTGCGCAGGGCCAACGGACACCTGAGCAGCACCATTGACATGCTGGAACAAGGACGAACCTGTCTGGACGTTGCCCAGCAGCTGCAGGCCGTGGAGAAGGCGATACAGCAAGCCAAGAAGGCCCTGATCCAGGACCATCTGGACCATTGCCTTGAGGTTCTTGTGGGGCCCCTGGGCGCCGGCCAGCGGCACTCCATGGCCGAGTTCAGGGAAATCACACGTTACCTCTGAGCATCGGCTGTCCGTTAGATCCACCGCTCCCGGGCCCTTGAACATTGAGATACGACATGCTGGACATCCTTTCCAACCGCACCTACCGTCATTTGTTTGCCGCCCAGGTGATTGCCTTGATCGGGACCGGACTGGCCACGGTGGCGCTGGGGCTAATGGCTTTCGACCTAGCTGGCGACAACGCGGGCATGGTGCTGGGCACGGCACTGGCCATCAAGATGATCGCCTATGTAGGCGTGGCGCCGGTCGCAGCGGCATTCACCGAGCGCCTGCCCAGGCGCAGCATGCTGGTCACGTTGGACCTGGTGCGGGCAGGTGTGGCGCTGATGCTGCCTTTCGTGTCCCAGATCTGGCAGGTGTATGTGCTGATCTTCGTGTTGCAGGCGGCCTCGGCCGCCTTCACCCCGACCTTCCAGGCCACCATCCCCGACGTGCTGCCAAACGAGAAGGACTACACCAAGGCTTTGTCGCTCTCACGCCTTGCGTACGACCTGGAGAACCTGGTCAGTCCGATGCTGGCTGCCGCGTTGCTGTCGGTGATCGGCTTTCACGACCTGTTTGCCGGCACGGTGGTCGGGTTCCTGGCATCGGCCGCGTTGGTCGTTTCGGTGGTCCTGCCAACAAGCCCAGCGACGCAGCGCCGCGGCATCTACGACCGAACTACGCGCGGACTGCGGATCTACCTGGCCACTCCCCGGTTGCGCGGTTTGCTGGCCGTCAATGCGGCCGTGGCTGCGGCAGGCTCCATGGTGTTCGTCAACACAGTGGTCATCGTGCAGGCTAGCTTCGGCCTGACTCAGAGCGCAGTGGCCTTGGCGTTGGCCAGTTTCGGTGCGGGTTCCATGGTGGCTGCGCTAGTCCTGCCGCGCCTGTTGGAGAAACTGACGGACCGCCGCGTCATGTTGGGCGGCATCGGATTGATGGTCGCAGGCATGTTTGCCGGCACCTTGGTGGTCGGACATAGCTCGCTGCTGGCCCTGTGGTTCGTGCTCGGTTTGGGTTATTCCACCGCCCAGACACCCTCTGGCCGCCTGTTGCGCAGATCCTCGAACCCCGAGGATCGCCCGGCGCTGTTTGCCGCACAGTTTGCGCTGTCGCATGCCTGCTGGTTGTTGTTCTATCCGTTGGCCGGCTGGCTCGGCGCTCGATTTGGGATTCCGGCGACATTTGTCGTTCTGGGCGTTTCGGGAGCGTTGGCGGTCTGGGTCACGTCGACCGTCTGGCCCGCGGTAGATCCAGAGGTGATTGAGCACGAGCACCCGGAATTGCCGGCCGGACATGACCATACCCGTGGTGCGGTAGCCAACCGTGGTGGTGTGCGTCATGCACACCGGTTTGTGGTCGATGACCACCACCCGCATTGGCCCAACATGGTTCGATGATTTCGGACCTGGCGGACTACGCCGGATTGCTTCTGGCCGCACGTGTCGTCGCTTGGCTTGGGCTGTCGGCATGTGTGCAGGCGCAGATGGCATTACGGGCCGACGTTGCGATCTAGATGAGCCATTGTTTTCAGGAGGTCAGACGCGATTCAAAAAGATGGTTCAGATCAGTAGTGTCCGGTTAAGTCTGTGTTGAAACCTGTGAAAGCCAATGCTGGCGAGGCCTGCAAGCCGATTTAGTTTGGTGCCGATTTGAAACTTGATTTGTCATTTTTGTGTGGTTTCCGGGGATTGATGTCCCGGGAGATTGGCCATGAATCCTGGCAAGACGCTGTTTGCGCAGATCATGGAATTTGTGCCCTGAACGAGTTTTGCACGCATCGTGGATCGCTACGGTGGCGATTCCGGGGTACGTCGCATGAACTGCGCCGAACAGTTTCGCGTGATGGCGTTTGCGCAGTTGACTTGGCGCGAATCGTTGCGCGATATCGCGGTGACGTTGAGTGCCAATGCCAGCAAGCTTTACCCTACGTGCTCATCGCCATTGTCAAAAAGGAGCTTCAACTCGATCCCCGATGGCCACCCAAATTCCCCCACCTGTGGCCACCTCAAATTCCCCCACCCTGTGATGGGCCTGGGCTGGGTTAAATCGTACCGTTTGACCACATAGGTTCGCTCTCGCTGTGCTGGAGACTGTCATCAAAAAGGATGTGCCGACAATTAGGCTAAAGATGAACTTTTTTGCCGCGCCGCCTGGAGGAATTTGCCTGGCCACAGGTGGAGGAGTTTCAGGTGGCCATCAGGGCGATACCTCGCTCTATACGTTGCTACGGATTCTTTCGGTCTCCGTTTTCGAGAAATCCCAGCTGTCATGCGCCTTGCAGCTCGATTCCCCTATGCCTGAAACTCCTCCCCGGCGCTAACCAGTTGAATTTGTTCAACTTTTAACCGGACACTACTGACTTGAGAACATCATGAAGACCTCTACACGACAAACCATTCCTCGCGCTGCAGACACCAAAGTGCGAAGCCTCAAGGTTGGCGAACAGCCGGCCCGACGCCTGAGCGTCGTGTCCAAGGTTCGCATGCCAGTGCAGCACCCGGCCTCGAAGGCATCGCTCGACGAACCGGCGCTCAATACCTCGAATGAACGTAGGACACCTTCGCCACGAGAGCTGCTGGACTACCAGCGCGATTTCGTCGAGCGCTCGCTCCTTTTCTGGGACACGCTGCGCAAGCGCGCCAACATCATGCTCGAACACGAACACGAACACGAACGCGCGAGCATGCCGCCGCTGCTCGACTTCCATTATGAGACGCTGGTCGACGCACGCCAATTTGAGCGCCCGGTCAACTACGCACTGTTGCGCATCACGCAGATCGGCGATGATTGCTGGGACGACTGTGTCGATCTCGACAAGCCGCCTGTCATCGTGATTGATCCACGTGCCGGCCACGGTCCGGGAATCGGCGGCTTCAAACACGACTTCGAAGTCGGCATGGCCATGCACGAGGGCCATCCGGTTTACTTCGTCATTTTCTTTTCGGAGACGGTACCGGGTCAGACGCTGGCCGATGTGCTGCATGCATTGCGATGCTTCGTTGAAGGTGTGGCGCAACGCCATCCCGGCAAGCCCCCCGTGCTCTACGGCAACTGCCAGGCCGGCTGGGCGGTGACTTTGCTGGCCGCCGACTGCGAAGGGCTGACCGGCCCGGTGGTGCTGAACGGCTCGCCGTTGTCTTACTGGGCGGTGAATCCGGCGCCGACCCGATGCGTGTGTCCGGCGGCCTGCTCGGCGGCGCCTGGCTGGCGCAGAACTTTGAGAACCTCAAACCCGAGAAAGCAATTTGGGAGAAATACGCCCATCGATTCAGCAACGTCGATAACGAACAGGATCGCTTTCTCTAATTCGAGCGTTGGTGGAATGGTTTCTACTTTCTGAGCCGCGAGGAGATCCTCGCCATTGTCGAGAATCTCTTTATCGGCAACCAGATCGAGCAGGGTCTGTTCCGGATCTGCCAAGGTTGCACGGCCGACCTGCGCAGGATCCGCAATCCGATCGTGGTTTTCGCCTCTTACGGTGACAACATTAACCCTCCGCTCCAGGCGCTTGGCTGAATTCCGGCGGTCTACAGTGATACTGCCGACCTCAAGAAGGCCAGCCAGCGCATCGTCTACCTGACCAATCCGCATGTCGGCCACCTGGGCATTTTCGTCACGGCAAGCGTTGCGCGTCTGGAACACCAAGCGATCCTGGAGAGCCTAGTCGACATCGAGTCGCTGGCACCCGGTCTGTATGAGATGAAGATCGACAACCCTTCCGGCGACGCGCACCGCCACAAGCCGTCGTATAGCGTTCGTTTCGAGCCGCGTGAGGTCGAGGACCTTCGTGAGTGCGAGCCGCATGCCGCCTTCGAGCGTGTGCAAAAGATGTCCGAGTTCAACGAGACGCTGTACCGGACTTATGTCAGCCCATGGGTGAGGGCGATGGCCACGCCATGGACAGCGGAACTGCTGAAGTGGTCGCACCCGATGCGCACCAGCCGCTATCTGCTCTCCGAATCGTTCAATCCTTGGATGCGCGGTGTCGCAGCGCTGGCCGAGTCGCTGGCGACCCATCGGCAACCGCTCGCGCGCGACAACCCGCTCATGGAACGCGAGCGCGAGGCGTTCGGCGAGGTGACGAAGGCGCTGGAAAAGGTGCATCGCCTTCGTGCGCTCGTCGGACGGGATCGTGGCGCTGAACAGCACGGTCGAGCTGATGGCCGATCTGGGCCGCCCGCGCGGCGACATGTGGGAAGTGGCGCTGTGGGAGGACGTGCTGGCCGTCGATGGCGATCAGGCGTACTACACCTACCAGGTTTTCAACCAGGCGATCGTGATCCCGGAAACCATCGACGCGATCCGGGCTCTCACGGGGATCGAGCAGGACGCGGCAAGGTCCATCGCGAAGACGGATGCATCGCTCGGCCTGCAGCGTGATTTTCTCCGCGGCTGCGGATAGCCCAACGAAAGGACGGTTACCTACGTGTTATCACGGCAGCAAGACCTTGGCGATGATGTTCCACCCCGAGCACGCCTCGGATAAGAACTTGTCGTGCAGGTCGACAACGCCCGCCATGCATCCGCCCTTGACGGTGAACACTTTCATCAGCCAACTCTCGAGACGAGGCAAAGCAGCCTGAATCTGGGCGCTGGTGGCCCCATGAATCGCGTGTCTTTGGGCAAAAGTGGTGGCAGCAAGGCAATGAAGTAGATGCCTGGAAACAACGGCCACACCCCGCACGCAGTGATCAGCCACGACGAGACGGAAATAGTCGGGGTGTGTGCGTTCATGGTGCCGCAGCCGCCTGGGCCGGCTTCGGGCCTACTGGCGCATCGGGCTTGCCGGCTGCCGCCGGCTTGCCAGGCTGGCGAATGCCCGCCAGCTTGGTGCGCTTCAACATCAGCGCGTTGATCGCCACGATCAGGGTGCTGCCCGACATGGAAATTGCCGCAATCTCCGGGCTCAGAACAAACGGGTACAGCACGCCAGCGGCCAGCGGGAAAGCGATGGCGTTGTAGCCCACCGCCCACGCCAGATTCTGGTGCATCTTGCGCACGGTGGCGCGCGACAACTCGATGGCGCCGACGATGTCGTAGGGGTCGCTTTTCATCAGCACCACATCGGCGCTTTCCATCGCCACGTCGGTACCGGCGCCGATGGCAAAGCCCACGTTCGCCTGGGTCAGCGCCGGTGCGTCGTTGACGCCGTCTCCGACCATGCCGACCTTCTTGCCGGTGGCCTGCAAGGCCTTGACCTTCTCGGCCTTCTGCCCGGGCAGCACGTCGGCCAGCACTTTGTCAATTCCCAGGTCGGCAGCAATGCGCTTGGCGGTGGCCAGGTTGTCGCCGGTCAGCATCACCACTTCGATCTTGCCTTCGCGCAGCTTTGCGATTGCCGCCTTGGACGTGGGCCGGATCGCATCGGCAATGGCGATCAGGCCGATCACGCTGCCCGCCTGCGCCACGTGGACCACCGTGCGGCCGTCGGCCTGCAGGCGCTTGGCCTGCGCCTCCAACGGGCCGAGCGCGAGCTTTTGCTGGTCCATCAGCAACCGGTTGCCCAGGTACACCGTGCCGGCGGCGGTCTCGGCGCGCGCGCCCATGCCATCGAGACTTTCGAATCCGGTCGGCGCGACGATGGTGAGCTTGGATGCACGGCGCAGGATGGCCTGCGCCAGCGGATGGTCCGAGCCCTGTTCCACGGCGGCGGCGGCGGTCAGCAGCACATCTTCTGAGACGCCCTCTGCAGTGATGATCTCGACGACCTCGGGGTGGCCGACGGTCAGCGTGCCGGTCTTGTCGAACACGATGACGTCGAGTTTGGTGGCGTCTTCCAGCGCCGCAGCGTTCTTGAACAAGATGCCGTTGGCAGCGCCGAGCCCCGTGCTCACCATCACGGCCATCGGCGTGGCCAGCCCCAATGCATCCGGGCAGGCGATCACGAAGACGGTGATGGTCAAGGTCACCGCCAACAGCAGCGGCTCGCCGAGGACCCAGAACCAGACCGAGAAGGTGATCAGACCGGTCGCGATGGCGGCAATCACCAACCATTGCGCAGCCCTGTCGGCCAACAACTGCGCTGGCGCCTTGGAATTCTGCGCCTCTTGCACCAGCTTGACGATCTGTGCCAGTGCGGAGTCGGCACCGACCTTGGTGGCCTTGTAGCGAAAGCTGCCGCTTTTGTTGATGCTGGCGCCTACCACCGTGGCGCCGGGCCCCTTCTTCACGGGCATCGACTCGCCGGTCAGCATCGATTCGTCCACCTGCGATTCGCCGGTCTCGATGGTGCCGTCCACCGGAATCTTGTTGCCGGGTCGGATGACGATGATCTCACCGGCCAACACCTCGGCTGTCGGCACTTCGACCTCGGCACCGTTGCGGATAACGTTGGCTTTGGTCGGCGTCAGGTTCATCAGCGACTTGATCGCCGAAGACGCACCGGCACGCGCACGCATTTCGAGCCAGTGCCCCAGCAGGATGAACACCAGCAGCATGGCCACGGCCTCGAAGAATTGTCCCTCGCTCTTGAAGAAGAACGTGGTGGCGACACTGAACAGATAGCCGGTGCCCACGCTCAGCACGATAAGCGCGGCCATGCCCAGGGTGCCTTCTTTGAGCGCGCGCCAGGCAGAGACGAAAAACGGATAGCTCGGGTAGAGCACGGCCGCACTGGCGAAGAGGAACAGCCAGACGTTCACGTCCAATCCGAAAGGCGGCGCCGGCGCGGTCCACATGCCGCCCATAGGGGCATAGACGAGGATCGGGAGCGTGAAAGCCAGGCAGATCCAGAAGCGGTTGCGCATGTCGCGCACCATCGCTCCCATGTCACTGCCGCTGTGGCCCATTTCATGTGCCATGCTGGCAGCCTTGTCGGGCTTTGCGCCGGGTGCTGCATGCCCCCCGTGACCGGCGTGGCCGGCGGCAGCATCGCCCGCTGCGGGCGAGGGCGGGGTAGCTTTGGGTGGCGCAGCGTCGGATTTTGGAGATGGCGCTTCGGGCTTGCCTTTGTCGTCATCCGTCAATGCATCGCGCACCCAGGCGGTCGCGGTCTCGATGGGTCCGGGTGCCTCGCTATCGGGGCCAGCGGCGGTCGTGGCCTCAGACGGGGCGGCTTCGCTCACGGGGGACGCAGCGGCAGCGGTGGTTGGCTCGGGGGGCGCGCCAGACCCGGCATCCTTTGGCGGGTCGGCAGCCGGTGTTACCGATGCAGCGCCCTTGGCGGGTTTGGGAGGCGCTGCGCTCTCGGCGTCCGTCCGATGGGGTGAGGACACTGGAGATTGCGTTGGCGGCACCTGCCCCGCAGGCTCGGACGCGACATCGGGCGTCGGTGTCGGCTCGCTCGGCGTCAATGCGAAACCGCGTTGGCGAACGTCCGACTTGATATCACCCACACGCAGCCGTGTTTCGTCGTAGCGCACGGTGGCCGTCTCCGCAGCATGATTGACGGTGACGCTCTCGACACCGGGCACCTCGCCGATGCGTTCTTCGACGCCTTGCACGCTGAGCACCGACAGCATGTCGCCAACATCGATCACGCTCGTTTTCATGGCGCTTTGACCGGTTCGACCGGCTTGTCCGCCGGGGCCTCGGAGGGGTTTGCATCGCCTTCGGCGGTGGCTGGGTCAGACGTGGGCGTCTTCGGCGCAACGGGTTCGGCGGCGTCCCCCTTTGTCACAGCGGGCGCCGCGTGGCCTTCGTGAGCGTGCGGCTTCGGCGCATCGGACTTGGCATTGGCATCGGAGCCGCGTTGGCGAACATCGGCCTTGATGTCGGCCAGCGCGAGCCGCGTTTCGTCAAAACGCACCGTGGCATTGCCGGCCGCAAAGTTCACGGTCACGCTCTCGACCCCCGGCACTTCACCGATCCGCTCCTCGACACCCGCCACGCTCAGTACCGACAGCATGTCGTGCACGTTGATTACACTCGTTTTCATGGTTTCTCCTTGGTTGTCTGCCGGTGGATCCCTGCGCCACCGTCCATTCGACGGATTGGCGAACGCGCGATCAGTCGTCCTGAATCATCTTGTGTTTGACGGTCCGTTCCGACTCACCGTCAGGCGCCCCGGTGTCCGCCATCTCGCATGCCGCTGCCACCGTCGACGCGCCGGCGCGCCAGAACCAACCGACCGGGAGAAATGACGCAGTTCGATTCGCAATCACATCCTGGCGCTGGAAGCTCACGGCAAGGCCAGACTCGACTTGTATTAGGTCGCCGTGCAATGGCAGAAATTCGCCTGTGGCCTCGTCGTGCTGATGCGGCATGAAGATGCCGAGATCGAAGGCGGACAGCCTGCGCAGCATGTCCTGCACCTCGGGCAACTGCATGGCCGCTTGCGCGGCTTTGAGCGTGGGCGGCAGAGCGCCTCTGCTCGTGAATGTGCTGGTTCTTGAAATACTGGCAACGGTCATGCGGTTCTCCTGCGGGGCGGTATCGACCCATTGGATGTGGCTGGGTCGGTTGCCACTTTGTCTTGAAGCCAGCCGCCGGTGAATCCGGCTCGCAGCAGGCCCGTGGCGATGGGCGCGCAATCGCGCATCAATCGCCACAGCAGGCCGGAGAGGTGGTTTTCGATCATCAAGACGATCGGCCCCTGGTTGAGACCGAAGTGCCACGGAGACACCCACCAGCCGTAGGGGTTGCCCTGCTCGCCGGGATGCGAGGGATTGAACGAGGCCTTGAACCCGTAGGAATTGAATTGGGTCAGCTTGGCCTGATAAACGCAGTAGTCGATGGTGGGCAAGACGATTTCGGGTGCGAACGGCAGCGATGCCACCACAGCCCAGGGTGCCAGCGTTCCGTCATCGGGCCCGTAGGGCACGCCGCGCGCCACATAGTCAAACAGCTCGCGGTCGGTGCCGTTGACGGTGATGCGGCCTGGGCCCGGACCTTCACTGGCGGTAATGCCCCAGCAATGGCTGCTGTAGCTCTTGAACCCGAGGGGGTTTTCGATGGCGTACCGTTGCTGCGCCAGCGTGGCGCGACGGCTGTTCTCGAAGTAGTCGATGCCTTTGCCCTGCATGAACGCATCCTGGATGCCGCGAAAGTCGATCCACACATGCGACAACTGATGGGTGAAGAGCGAACCGGCGTAGAGATAGTCCTGCCCGTAGCAATGCTCCCAGCGGTAGGTGGATGCCCAGGCTGCGTAACTTTGCTCCGGCAGTGGCCAGGTCGGTGAACCCAGGCCCAGTACGTACAGCAGCAGCGCTTCGTCGTAGCCTTCCCAGCGGTAGTGCAGGAAGCCGCTTTCAGGCTTCCAGCCGTGGGTGACGGTGTTGCCCCCGTTCTGCGCCCATTGCCAATTGGCACGGCCGTACAGCGCGTGGGCCAGGGTGCGCAGTTCGCCCTCGTCGGCATTGTCGGCGTCAAAGTACATGGCCGCAGCCAGCGCACCGGCGAGCAGGAAGGTGGTGTCCACGGTGGACAGCTCGCATTGCCAGGCGCGCCGCCTGGTCTGCATGTCCAGAAAGTGGTAATAAAAGCCCTGATACCCGGTGGCGTCAGGTTCCGGCCCATGCGGGCTGTGCCAGAAAAATCGCAACGTGGTCAGCGTGCGCAGGGCCGCGGCGCTGCGCGACATGAAGCCGCGTTCGACTGCTACCGGGTAGCAGGCCAGCGCGAGGCCGGTGGCGGCAATGCTGGCGGGCCAACCAGCCTCGGTCTTGTCGACCACCAGGCCGTTGGCTGGATTTGTTTCGTGCAGGAAATAGCCGAAAGTCTCGCGCTGCAGTTTTTCCAACTCGGCATTGGCGTCGAGCCCAATTCTGGTGTTTGTGGCTGCATTATGAGCGGAGCGCCGCGAAGGTTTACGTTTCGTAGACATCGTGCGTCCTGCTCGATACGAGGTGGTGGGTGCGTCGCGTTTGTGCATGCGATAGACGTTCAGACGAGGACGGGCGCGGCAAACTCCATTTGGCCCGAGGCAATGGACGAGACGTCCACGCTTGCGACCGATTTCAGAATGGGTGCATCGCACGATGCCGTCTGTGCGCCAGCGAACGGAGCGCTGCGAATGCCTCTGAACATGGCCCGTCACTGGGTGCGCTGGCGCACGGACGAACGAGGGCGCCTGCTCGTACTGTGTGCCGTAGTTCCCAGCAATTCGCGCCATTCGCGCATCATTCATCAGTGTCTGAGCCAGATGCAGATTCGCATGACCGGATCCATTCGGTTCGGTGGCCACGCCGAAAGGAGCTTTCCATGAACGTCTCCGTCACGCCGTTTCGTGTTTCGTGGACAAGTACGTGACTGCGCCGTACGACACCGTGTTTCTGCTCGACGTGGACAACACGCTGCTCGACAACGACCGCGTCATCTCCGATCTGCGAGCGCATCTGGAGCAGGAATTCGGCGCCGTCAACGCAGGCCGCTATTGGGATCACTTCGAAGCATTGCGCAGCGAACTCGGCTATGCAGACTATCTGGGCGCGCTGCAGCGCTGGCGGTTCGATGCCGAGCACTTGTCTTGCACCGAGCTGGGCCTGTTGGAGATGTCGGGCTTCCTGGTCGACTACCCTTTCGCTGATCGCCTGTATCCGCAGGCGCTGGATGTCGTCCGGCATTTGAGCGCAAGCGGACCCACGGTGATCCTGACCGACGGCGATGTGGTGTTCCAGCCGCGCAAGGTCCAGCGTTCGGGCCTGTGGGATGCGGTGGCCGGCCGGGTTCTGATGTACATCCACAAGGAACTGATGCTCGATGCTGTGCAGCTGCAATATCCGGCCCGGCATTACGTGATGGTCGATGACAAGCTGCGCATCCTGACGGCAATGAAATCCGTCATGCAAAGCCGCCTGACCACGGTCTTCCCGCGCCAGGGTCATTACGCGCTGGACCCGGCCGCCGTTGCCAAATATGCACCCGCAGACATCGCCATCGAGCGCATCGGCGATTTGCTCCGTATCGGCATTCCCGAACTTAGCGCAACACAGGCAACACCATGAACGCCAACACCCGAAAACTGCACGACCTGGGCCAGCGCCTGTGGCTCGACAACATCACGCGTGACTTGCTGGACAGCGGCACCCTGGCGCGATACATCGCCGATCTGTCGGTGACCGGGTTGACGTCCAACCCGACGATCTTCGAGCACGCCATTGGTAGCGGCGCCAGTTACGACGAAGCGGTCCAGGTTCTGGCCGCGCGCGGGTTGTCGGAGGAGGGCGCCTTCTTCGAGATCGCGCTGCAGGACCTGACGCGCGCCGCGGATTTATTCAGGCCGGTCTTCGACGCCAGCGACGGCGTCGATGGATGGGTCTCGCTCGAAGTGTCACCGCTGCTGGCGGGTGACACGGCCGGCACCGTCCACGCCGCCGCGCAACTGCACGCGCGGGCCGCGCGGCCCAACCTCTTCATCAAGATTCCAGGTACGCCGCAAGGCCTGCCGGCCATCGAGCAGTCCATATTCGACGGCGTGCCGATCAATGTGACCTTGCTGTTCTCGCTCGAGCACTACCTGGCAGCTGCCGAAGCCTACCTGCGCGGTATCGAGCGTCGAATCGCTGCCGGGCTGTCGCCTAAGGTGCAATCCGTCGCGTCGCTCTTCGTCAGCCGCTGGGACGTCGCGGCGAAGCAGGAAATCTCGCCTGCGTTGCACAACCGTCTGGGCATCGCCGTGGCCATGCGTTGCTACAAGGCGCATTGCGAGTTGCTGGACTCCGATCGCTGGCGCAAGCTGGCCGCAGCAGGTGCCCGACCGCAGCGCCTGCTGTGGGCCAGCACCGCCACCAAAGACCCGGCCGCACGCGACACGTTGTACGTCGAGTCTCTGGCAGCACCGCAGACGATCAACACCATCCCCGAGAAGACCTTGCTGGCCTTTGCGGACCACGGCTTGCCCGGCAGCACGCTGCCTGCCGATGGCGGCCCGGCCGAAGCGGTGCTGGAGAAATTCAGGCGCGAAGGGGTCGATGACGAAGCATTGGCCGGGCAGTTGCAGCGCGATGGCGTGCTGGCGTTCGCCAAATCCTGGGGTGCGCTGCTGGCGCGGATAAGGGAAAAGAGCGCGGGATCGGCGACGAAAGTGTCAACCGCCAAAACTGTGCCGGTGGAGCATCCGCAATGACCGTTGGCTACGACAGGGCACTGTATTTGCTGCCCTTCGATCATTGGCATTCTTATGTCAAGAGCCTCTTCAATCTCGATCCACCGCTGTCGGTGCCCCAGGTTGCGAGTGTTAGCGACAGCAAACAGCTGATCTACGAGGGCTTCATTGCGGCTATCGAAAAGGGGCTGCCGCGTGAAGCGGGCGGCATTCTCGTGGATGAGGAATTCAGTGCCGACATCCTGCGCGACGCAAGGCGGCACGGATTTGCCACCGCGCTGTCCACCGAACGAAGCGGCTCGGAGGAATTCGAGTTCGGATACGGCGCCAACTTCGTGCGCCACATCGAAAGCTTCGATCCCACGTTCGCCAAGGCGCTGGTTCGCTACAACGTCCAGGGCGATGCGGATCTGAATCTGCGCCAGGCTGGCCGCCTGAAGCAGCTGTCCGAGAACTGCCAGCGCCGCCGGCGTCGCTTCATGTTCGAATTGCTGGTGCCGGCCACCGAAGCACAGTTGCAGCGCCTGGATGGCGGCAAGGCCGCCTACGACCGGGACCTGAGACCGACGCTGATGCACGAGGCGATACGTACTTTGGAGAATGCCGGGGTCGAGCCTGACCTCTGGAAGGTCGAAGGCCTGGCGAAACGCGACGACTGCCAGCGCATCGTCGCGGCGGGGCGCTGCGACGGGCGCGACACGGTCGGCTGTATCGTGCTCGGCCGCGGTGCCGATGCAGCGCAGGTGCGCCACTGGCTGGCCACTGCGGCGGGTGTCCCCGGATTCATCGGTTTTGCGGTCGGGCGCACCACATTCTGGGATGCGGTCGTCGGCTGGCAAGCGCAGACAATGACACGCGCCGAGACGGTGGAACATATCGCCACTCGGCTGCTCGATTGGGTCGGGACTTTCGAGACGGCGCGCTTGGCCGGCGCCGTCGATGCCGCGGGCGCCGCCAACATCCTGGCGGGGTCAACGCCATGAACGATCGCCTGAACCCGCCGGCCGACGGGCTCGCAAGCGCGGCTTAAGGACCGAAATGGCAGGCAGCATCAATCCACTTGCCGGCCAGCGGGCTCCAGCGTCGATGCGAATCGATGTGGACGCGCTGGTTGCCGCGTACCACGCCGACCAGCCCGACCCGACGGTGGCAGCGCAGCGTGTGGCGTTCGGAACCTCTGGCCATCGTGGCTCGGCGTTCGACCGCTCGTTTAACGAATGGCATGTGCTGGCCATCACGCAGGCGATCTGCAACCACCGCGAGTCTCATGGCATCAACGGGCCACTGTTCATGGGCATCGACACGCATGCGTTGTCGCAGCCGGCATGTGCCAGCGCGCTGGAAGTGCTGGCCGCCAATGGCGTCGAGGTGATGCTGGCGGCGGGCGACGAATTCACGCCGACGCCGACGGTCTCGCATGCCATCTTGACCCACAACCGCGGGCGCAGAGACAGGCGCGCAGACGGCATCATCGTGACACCGTCGCACAATCCGCCGCGCGATGGCGGCTTCAAGTACAACCCACCGCACGGAGGGCCGGCTGGTGCCGACATCACGGCCAAAATAGAAGCCGCTGCCAACGTCTTTCTCGAAGCGCGCCTGCACGGTGTGCAGCGCATGCCGCACGCCCAGGCGCTGCAGGCCGGGACCACGCACCGCTTTGACTACCTGAGCGCATATGTCGGCGACCTGGCCAGCGTGATCGACATGGACGTGATTCGCAACGCCAAGCTGCGCATGGGCGTCGATCCGCTGGGTGGTGCGGGCGTTCACTACTGGGCCGCGATTGCCGAGCGTTATCGCCTGGACCTCACGGTCGTCAGCGACGTGGTGGATCCGACCTTCGGCTTCATGACGCTCGATTGGGACGGCAAGATCCGCATGGACCCGTCGTCGAAGTACGCGATGCAACGGCTGCAGAGTCTGAAGGACCGATTCGACATCGCCTTCGCCTGCGACACCGACCACGACCGCCACGGCATTGTCACGCCAAGCGCTGGCTTGCTGGCGCCGGACCACTATCTGGCGGTGGCCATCGACTATCTGTTCCAGCACCGGCCGCAGTGGTCACCACAGGTCGGCATTGGCAAGACCGTGGTGAGCACCCGGCTGATCGATCGCCTGGCGGCCCGGCTCGGCCGCACGCTGCAGGAGGTTCCGGTGGGCTTCAAGTGGTTCGTCGATGGTCTGCATGACGGATCGCTGGGCTTTTGCGGCGAAGAAAGTGCGGGGGCTTCATTCCTGCGCCGTGACGGCTCCGTGTGGACCACCGACAAGGACGGCATCACGGCCGCACTGCTCTCGGCCGAGATCACCGCCCGCACGGGCCACGACATCGGCGCGCTGTATCAAGACTTGGCCGACGAGTTCGGTAATCCTGTGGCGGACCGGGTCCAGGCGCCGGCGACCTCCGAACAAAAGAAGCGATTGGCTGCGTTGACGCCGCGGCAGATCGTGTCGGGCCAACTTGCCGGCGAAAACATGGAAAGCGTCCTCGACAGGGCGCCGGGCAACGGTGCGTCCATCGGAGGCATCAAGGTCATCACCCCCAGCGGCTGGTTTGCCGCGCGGCCCTCGGGCACCGAAGACATCTACAAGATCTACGCCGAGAGCTTCAAGGGCGTGCCGCACCTGCGGCGCGTCTTGCAAGACGCGCAATCCATCGTCGATGCGGCCATTGCACCAGCATCTGATTCATGAACGCCATCACCGCTGAAAGTTCCCCATGCCCGACACACTGACACTCGACGTCCTGCGAAAGATGGACGCCTGGCTGAAGGTGTGCAACCAGATCCCGTGGCGCCAGCCCATCGCGTCGTTGAACTACCTGCTCACCGCGCACGTCTGACCTTGCTGCGTGTGTATGTGCCCGACATCCGCATCCACTTTGTCAACGTTGTCGACCTGATGGTGCTGCACCCTCCCTCGGAACATCCGCACGGCTTGGCGGACAACGAGGTCGATGCACTGTTCACGACTGACAAGCCAATGATCTTCGCTTTCCACGGCTACCCTGCGATCGTTCACAAGTTGACCGACCGGCGGCGCAATCACGACAACATTCACGTGCGTGGCTACAAGGAAGAGGGCTCCACCACCACGCCGTTCGACATGGTGGTGCTGAACAATCTGGACCGCTACCAGCTCGCGCTGGATGCGATCCGGCGAATCCCTCGGCTGGCTGGCCTGGTCGAGGCGGAAAGGGCGCGCTACGAGACCACCATGCAACGCCACAAGCTCTACATCGGCGAGCACGGCGACGACATGCCGGAGGTTCTGAACTGGCGCTGGACAGCATGAGGGGCTGTCAAAGGGTTCGCTGAAAAAATCACTATCCGTGAGTGATTGATCGTCACAGAGCGCGAGGCCCGGATTCATCGGGTGCGGTCGACCCCCATGCCGGCCGAGCCAGGAGGATCACAAATATCCCGACCAACGGCGCCGCCAACCACGCGAAGCTGGTCTGCGCCATTGCGCCGAACAGCCATCCTCCAGCTGCCGACCCAAGAGTCTGACCCAGCCCCGCGGCTGCGGCCAAACCACCCATGGTGATACCGAGCCTGCCCTGCGATGCACCCGCGGCGCGGTATGCGATGACTGGCACGACCAGTCCGATTCCGACCGCAGTGAAACTGATCCCCGCGTACATCCATCCGTCGGATTGATGCAAGGCGAGTGCGGTCAGGCCCAAGACTGCCAATGCCAGCCCGGTCACGACGACGCGGCGCGCCGGCACCTTGTCCAGGAGGGCCGTGAAGAAAAGCAAAGCGTTCACGGCCAACATCGCAAGAGCGCATTCCGCGAACATCATCGCCACTTCGCGCGGCGACGTGCCGAGATGGAGTTGGCCCTGAAGCACGATGCCCAACTCGAACGCCGACAGCACAAACGTGACAGCGCCGCTGAGCCAAAGGAGCGCAGTAAGGCCCGTCTTGACCGATGACCTCTCCTTCGGGTCAGCAACTGAAGCGACGATTCGTTCTGGCAGCGTCCTGGCCAGCCCCAGCATCATGACGGCTCCGAAGATCGCCGACAGGACGATAACGGCCTGTGCCGTGAGCGCGGCGGTGCCCGTCCCGTCGCCCACCCACGACCCGGCCCATCGGGCAACGATGTTGAGAGCGGGACCGAACAGAAAGCCCGCCAGCGACACGGCACCCATCCAGGCGAAGCGGCGTGCGCGCTGATACGCCGGCGTATGCTCCGCGACGAGTGCCGAGACGACCGGAACGACGGCCGCCACGAAAAAGCCGGTGGCCGCGCGCAGGGCATAGATGCCCCATAGGGTTTCGAACTGGGGAACCAGCATCACAAGCAGGCTGGCCACATAGCCGACCAGCCCGATGAGCAGAACGCGGCCCAGGCCGATGCGATCCGCCAGCATTCCCCACAGGGGAGCGCCCACCAGTACGCCAGCCGTATACGTGCCGCTGAGAAAACCGATGTGACGAGACACCGCTGTCGAGGTCGCACCCGGATTGAGAATGGCCAGCCATCCTTGCCACTGAGGCAGGAGCGCCCCATAGCCGGCCGAGACGACGAAGACGGCAGCCGCCAACCAGACCAGCTGCCAGGGTCGCAGCGCCGGCATCGGAGCAGCCGGTGCGGGCATCGTTTTCATCGGCTCGCCCGGTGCCGCCAGGAACGAAACTCTGCCGCTGGCTCAGACGGCGCGATGCCGTTCAAGGGATCAGCCGCAGCATCCGCCCTTGGTCTGACTGGCGCTTGCGCCTTCGCCGGCCGCGACCCCGTAACCAGCACCGACTACGGCCGATTGCAGGCGCTCGCGTGATGTCAGCTTTTCGTCGAAGTCGACGGACGCCTTGCCGGGCAGTGATACGTCCACTTGCCCAACGCCGGGCACTGCTTTCAGTGCCTTGGTCACTTTGCTGACGCATCCGCCGCAAGTCATTCCGGTCACGTTCATGGCTGCTGTTTGCATGATGGTTTCTCGATGGTGGAGTGAAGCTCAGGTCAAGTCCTGCCTCTCGACACAATGCCCGCGGCGCTCCGAGGTGTCTGTGCGCTGCACCACGAAGCACCAGCTCCAGCAAACCGAACCTCCCGCTCGGCTCACTATCGGCGGCATGCCACGCCTTGCCTTTGGTTCGCGACCGCCGCCCGATCGCGAAGTGCATCTCGCTCAGTGTGAGCGGCAACAAACAGACAACGCCCGCGGCCACACGCACCGTTGTGACACGCGATTGCGCGAACCAGATGGAATGAAACGATGTTACGCAGCATAAATGATCTCGAGGGCCATGCCAATGGTGCGACAGACGGTGCAATCGGTCACGTAAAGGATCTCTACTTCGACGACGAGACCTGGGTTATCCGCTATCTCGTTGTCAATACGAGCAATTGGTGGCTCGGACACAAGGTGCTCGTTGCGCCGCAATGGATCTAGAGCGTGAGCTGGCTCGAAGCGACGGTGTCGGTCGATCTGACGCGTCAAGCGATCAAGGACTCGCCGTCCTACGCGCACACCACACCCCTGGACCGTCAACAGGAGGCGGGCCTCTTCGAACACTATGGCCGTCGCAGCTGCTGGGCGGACGATTTGATCCTGGATCGTGGCGCGACATGATCTACAGCACATGTCCGTTGCGCTCCAGATCATTCTCTGACTAGCACAGAGGAGCGTGACGATGGACTCACTGGTCTTTTACCTGCTCTGGGCAGTTGTCGTCTTCGTCGTGCTGCGATTCGGACGAGGTGCCCCCGCCTTGAGTAACGGACACGGGCAACATGTCATGCCCAAGCAAGGCTTGGAACGCAGTGCGAAGCAACTCGGTTGGATTGCGCCCAAGACCGCCGTCGATCCGGTTTGCGGCAGGTCGGTGCAGACGAGTGCCGCCAAATCGTCGGTCGACGATGGCGCCGTTCACTACTTCTGCTCGCGCGGGTGCCGCTAGCGCTTCGAAGTTGGGCCCAAGCTCTATCTCGGTCAGGCGCCCGAGGCACCCGCGGAGCAGGTCAGCCATGGCTGAGAGGATGGTCTCGCCCGGGTTCGCCGCAGTCTGTGCGCTGTCGCACGCATGATGATTTCCGCTCGGTGTAGTTCGCACCATGCATCTCTAGGCGTTCAGCTCAACCGGTACCGGCCGTAGCCGCCAAACACCTCTGGACGCCTTGCCCTTCCGGCACGACCTTTACCCTTTTGGCGACCCCCTCGCTGAACAGGTAGAACGCAATTGCGTCGTGGAGCGGCGCCCACACTGACGCGGGCAGGTCTTCAAATTCAGTTCACCGCGATTGCTGCACACGACGCATCGGGTGATGGGGTTTTGCCAAACAGCAGTTCCTGCATTCGGTCGCGCTCCGCAGTGGTAGGCCACGCGGGGTTTTCAGCAGGAGCCACAGGTGGCTGCGCCGCGCTGGGTGCGTGCGGCGGATCCACGCGCCCTTGGGCATCGAAACGCACCAGGCTGTAGGTCTCGTCGACGACAACGTCCGGCGCACCGCACCTCAGCCGCACATACCAGTCGGCCAGGCGCAGGGTCTGTCCGGCCATGGCGCCTGCGGTTGCCTCACCGCGCGCCAGCGCCACGTACAGGGCGTGGGGCACCGGGTGGACACCGCTGCTTTCGTCGAGCAGGAAGATGTAGGAGGCGTGGGGATCGGCGCCGCCGGCGTCGCCGCTCGCGCAGGCTTGCGCGCTTGCGCCCGTCACATCGGCAGAGCTGTACACCGGCGCAAAGCCACCGCCGGGCGTGCGAAAGTTGGTGGTCTGCCCCTGATACAGGCGCGCAGCCATCCACTGCACCGCGCCGTCGTAAGTGTAGGCGCGAAGGTCATATTTCATGGCCTTGGTGACCGCTGTCGCTGTGGCAGTCTCGGCCGGCATGTTTGCCGCCGGCAGGTCCGCGCCGTCGATGACTCGCTCCCCCGGCGCGACGATGGCCTGGGCAACTTAGTCACCCGCCAGGATGTCCTGCCAAACCCGCTTGGTCAGTTTGTCTCCGCGATACGCCGCGCGGCTGCCAAAACCCGCCACCGGCTTGAAGAACAGGCTGCGGCGTGTGTTCCACAATCGCTGCGCATCGGCGGCTTCGACCACCTCGGTGCGAGGCACATGCGCCAGCAGGATGTCCTGCGTGGCCTGCGGCACATCCAGGGCCTGCAGCCGCGCGGCATTGCTGAACAGCGCGAGGTGCCGCTTGTCGGCGTACAGGGCATGGGCCTGCGGGTGCGGTGTCAGCACCACGGCGTGTTGCAGGTAGGCTTCACGCAGCGCGGAACTGCCGGGTTGCTCCAGGTAGAAGTCGGTCAGGCGGTTGTAGACCAGATCGATGGCCAGCTCGCCGTGCCACAACGCGCCGTCGCGCCATGCGAGCGCAGCCGGATCGGCGATGACCGCGCGCAGGCCGTGCCGTTCGAACAAGCGCTGAAACAGCAGGAACTCGGGGTAAAGGTATTGATCCGCAGGCGCCAGGTCGATGATGGCGATGGTCTTGAGCGGGCGCGTCGCCTCGGCCATTGCTGCCTTGCCAACCTCGCCAGCCAGATTGGCAAGTCGCCATTCGTGGCGAAACATGTCGAGGATGCGCTGCTCGAAGGCGGCCACGCTGGCCATTGTGGGTACCATGGCATCGACTGCGGTGCAACAGGCCCGCTGGGCGCGCGCCAGCACCGCGTTGAGCATCGCCCCTCCGGCATTCGTGTTTACCTCGATCAGCGCCAGCTGACCTTGGCTCAAGTGGAAGTCGTAGCCGAAGAAGACGCCCAGCGGTCCACTCGTCCCCACGCGGGCGATCGGGGGGGCAGCGGCCAGCACCTGCTCACGATAGGCCGGGAGTGCCACCACCGATTCAACGGCCTGCACCACCTGAGCCATGCGCTGCAACTGCGGCGCCGCCACGAATACGGGCTGTGCGGAGAAGAGGAACGGGCAGCGCTGTCGAACCATCCCGGAAAGGCCTGGCTGCCCCAGTTCCGAATCAAGGGCGCGCGTCAGAGCCGTCTCATCGAGACTGAAGCAGAAGCACGCACTATTGAGCATGTCGATAGTGCTGCGTGGCAAGTCAATTTGCGGTGTTGTCATATCGGCGTTCACGGATTGTCGTTAACCAGGGTGTAGGGCGGGCAGGCTCTTGCATCGATCGGTCAACCCGACTCCGCGTGGTATCAGTCGCATCCGCTGCAGTCTGTTCGGTGGATGCGCAATTTGGGTCGACAGAAGCTCAGTGGGAGCGGTCAGTCGAGGAGCGCTGCACTCGCGCCGTGCTTGGGTCGGCCACCATTGCCTCGATAATCGGACACGGATAGACGTCGCCGGTGGAAATGCAGTGGGCTAGAAGTCCGTCCAGCGATCGCTGCATGCGGGACAGGTCGTCCAGCTTGCCACGTATCTGTTCGAGTCGCGCAGAAGTTACGGCGCGCACCGCACGGCGATTGCGACCGTCGGCGAGGTCGAGAAGCGTCGCGATCTCATGCAGCGTGAAACCCAGTCCTTGGGCCCTCTTGATGAAACCGATGCGGTCGACAAGTGCTGTGGCGTAGTACCGCACCGCGCCGGTCGACGGCGGAACCGGCAGTAGTCCCCGACCCTGGTAGTACCGAATCGTCTCCACGCCGATCCCGGCCGCTCGCGCAAGGCGCCCGATGGTCAAGGTCCGCTCGGCGCTGCTTGTTGCTTGTTCGTTGCGCATGGTCCAAGCTTAGCCGCAGATGCCGTACCTGACCCCAGCTTTGTTTGATGTTCGTCAGTCGCTGATCGTCGTCGACGCAAATGATGTAATTTCACCCGCATCCCGTCAATCATGCCTCTGTTCTCGAAAACCCACACCAAACGCCGCACCGGCTACATGGTGTTGCTGGCGTGGGTGCTCGCCCTGGCTGCGGGCTGGGCCAACGCCTGCCTGCTTCAAGAGCGCGGCACGCATTGGCAAGGACGCTCGAATGACGCCAGCCTGACTGACCAGGTGGCTCACGTTTTGCCTGGACATGTCGTTGTCGATTCCGATCACGCCAAGAATCCCGGCCCCGGCAGGAGCGCCGGCCTAAGAGTTTGTGATGACGACAGACAAGCCGTCATCAAACGGGTGTCAAGCGTCGATTTGGCGAATGTGACCATGGCGCCCCCTACGGCATTCGTCTGGCCAGACCCGGCGACCATCGCCCGGCGGAGCTTTGCCCGGCGGGAGTTGCCGGCACCCAGTCCGGTCGTACCGCTGCGTACTCTTTTTGTTCGCCTGGCGCTATAGCCACTTGCGGCCCTTGATGCGGGGCCCATTGCTCCGCCGTCCCCGCCGCCATTCAAAAATGACTTGACTCCGTACTCGAGTACGGCGTTCAGACTCACTTATCAAGCTGTCGTGGGTGTACGTCACCGCACAGACGGCGACCCCCTGCAACTCCAGCATTACTTCACTAACCAGGAAATCAACATGACATTCGTCCGCACTACCGTTTCTATCGCCGTTCTGAGCAGCGCCGCGATGGTCACCTCGACCTGGGCCGCAGCTGACAAACAGGACGACGCCCATCACCCCGCGCAGGCCACCGTCACCCAGGTCGCTCAAGCGCAACCGGCCGCCACGAGTTGCATCCGGCATGAAACCGCATGGCCTTACGCATGACGAACACCGGGGTTCGCAGCCGGAAGGCTCTGGCATGAACCGGCCGTTGAAGACGGCGCTGATGATGGTCGCCCTCGTTGGCGGCTTTTACCTCTTGCGCGAGCACTGGGACCATGTCGCTGGCAACTGGATTTACCTGCTGCTGCTGGCATGCCCCGTGATGCACCTGTTCCATGGCCACGGCGGGCATGGTGGTCGCGCGACGTCAACCACAAAACCCGCCGACAAGGAGGAATGACGCCATGGACATGCCCACACGCCACGATCACGCTGGGCACGCGCACCACAACCCGCCGTCGCAGCCCAATGCCGCAGGTCGGAAGGACCCGGTGTGCGGTATGTCCGTGACCGCGCAATCCGAGCACCATGCTGAATACGACGGCCGGCCGTATTACTTCTGCAGCGCGAAGTGCCAAGCGAAGTTTGTCGCCGAGCCGGCTCGTTATCCGTCCGGCGCCGACGTGCACGCAGAAGTCGACGTTGCGGCGCAACCCGTGGGTACGATCTACACCTGCCCGATGCACCCGGAAATCCGGCAGGATCATCCGGGCAATTGCCCGAAGTGCGGCATGACGCTCGAGCCACTGCTGCCGGAACTGACGGACGAAGAGAATCCGGAATTGGTCGCCTTCAATCGTCGCTTCTGGTGGACGTTGCCGTTCACGGTGGTGGTGATGGTTCTGGCCATGGCTGGGCACACCATGGGCTGGTTCGAACCGGGCACGCAAACCTGGATCGAACTGGTGTTGACCTTGCCGGTCGCGCTGTTGGCCGGCTGGCCGTTCTATGTGCGTGGCGTGCAGTCGGTGATCAACCGCAGCCCGAACATGTGGACGTTGATCGGCCTGGGCACCAGCGTGGCTTTCATCTACAGCGTGGTGGCCACCATCGCACCGCAGATTTTTCCGGCGGCCTTCGTCACCGCTGGCAGCGTAGCGGTGTATTTCGAGGCCGCCGCTGTCATCATCTCGCTGACCCTGTTCGGTCAGATCCTGGAACTGAAGGCGCGTTCGCAGACCTCCGCGGCGATCAAGTCGCTGCTCGGCCTGGCGCCCAAGACCGCACGGCGCATCGCCGCCGACGGCACCGAGGAAGACATTCCGCTCGCCAATGTGCATGTCGGTGACCAACTGCGGGTACGCCCCGGCGAGAAGGTGCCGGTCGACGGCATCGTGGTCGAAGGCAGCAGCGCGCTCGACGAGTCCATGCTGACCGGCGAGCCGCTGCCGGTGACCAAGCGCCCTGGCGACAAACTGATCGGCGCGACGATGAACACCAGCGGCGCGCTGGTGATGCGCTCCGAACACGTGGGCTCGGCCACCGTGCTGTCGCAGATTGTGCAGATGGTTGCGCAGGCGCAGCGTTCGCGCGCGCCGATGCAGCGCATGGCCGATCTGGTCGCTGGTTATTTCGTCATGGTCGTCGTGGCCATCGCGGTGCTGACCTTTTTTGCTTGGGGTCTTTTCGGGCCCTCACAGGGTTGGGTATTCGGCCTCATCAACGCAGTGGCGGTGCTGATCATCGCCTGTCCTTGTGCGCTGGGCCTGGCCACGCCGATGTCGATCATGGTCGCCACCGGCAAAGGCGCCACCAACGGTGTGTTGTTCCGCGACGCGGCCGCGATCGAGAACCTGCGCAAGATAGACACGCTGATCGTCGACAAGACCGGCACGCTGACCGAAGGCCGACCCGTCTACGAGAAAGCGGTGGCCGCCGAAGGCTTCAAGGATGTGGACGTGCTGCGTCTGGCTGCGAGCCTGGACCAGGGCAGCGAACATCCGCTGGCCGCGGCCATCGTCGCGGCAGCGCGCGAACAGGGGCTTGCGCTGGCCAAACCCGAGCAGTTCGACTCCGAGTCGGGCATCGGCGTGCGTGGCAACGTGCAAGGCAAGGCACTGGCCTTGGGTAATACCGCGCTGATGGATCAACTCGGTGTGAAGGTGGACGCACTGAAGGTGCAGGCTGAAGAATTGCGCAGCCAGGGTGCCAGCGTGATGCACCTGGCGGTTGACGGGCAATTGGCCGGCCTGTTGGCGGTGTCCGACCCGATCAAGGCGACGACACCGGACGCTTTGAGCGCGCTGCGCAAATCGGGCCTGCGCATCGTGATGGCCACCGGCGACGGCTTGACGACGGCACGGGCGGTCGCCAAGCGCCTGGGCATCGAGGAGGTGCATGGCGAGGTCAAGCCGGCCGACAAGTTGGCCCTGGTCGAGAAGCTGCAGAAAGAGGGCCGGGTCGTCGCCATGGCGGGCGACGGCATCAACGATGCGCCGGCACTGGCCCGCGCCGATGTCGGCATCGCCATGGGGACCGGCACTGACGTGGCGATGAACAGCGCCCAGCTCACGCTGGTCAAGGGCGATCTGCGTGGCATCGCGGTGGCGCGGGCTCTGTCGGAGGCGACCGTGGCCAACATGAAGCAGAACCTGGGTTTTGCCTTTGTCTACAACGCACTCGGTGTGCCCTTGGCGGCGGGCGTGCTGTTCCCGTTGACAGGCTGGCTGTTGTCGCCGCTGATCGCCGCGCTGGCAATGAGCCTCAGCTCGTTTTCCGTCATCTCCAACGCGCTACGGCTACGCAGAGCGAAGCTGGAGCAATTTTGAGTAGCAGCGCGCCGCCCCTACTTCAGGTGAACACCCTGAACCGCCTGCAACAAGTTGGTCATCAGGGCGCCGCCCAGGTGCGCCATTTTGGCCACCAATGGGCCGAACAGTGTCCTACGCACTGACTTCGGCCAAACGAATGATCCATCAGACCAATTCTCCGAAGTCCCAAACAACCCAATCAAAAGGCAAACATGAGCACCACACTGATAGTCATCTTCGTCGTCATCGCATTGGCGGTCTTTCTCCTGATCGCGACCTTCAACAAACTGGTCATGCTGAGGAATCGCTACAAGAACGCCTTTGCCCAGATTGAAGTGCAGCTCAAGCGCCGTTATGACCTGATCCCCAATCTGGTCGAGACCGCCAAGGCGTATATCAAACACGAACGTGAAACGCTGGAGTCGGTCGTCAAGGCGCGCAATGAGGCCTCAAGCATGTTGTCCAGCGCCGCGGCGGCACCCGGTGACGCAGCCGCGATGAAGGGCCTGGTCGGCGCCGAAGGAAGGCTGTCTGGCGCTCTGATGAACATGAAGATGGTGATGGAGGCCTATCCGGACCTCAAGGCCAACCAGAACATGATGCAGCTGAGCGAGGAACTCACCTCAACGGAGAACAAGGTCTCGTTTTCGCGCCAGGCGTTCAATGACCAGGTGATGGCCTACAACACCTACAAACAGTCGTTCCCGCCGGTCGTTTTCGCGCCCATGTTTGGCCACGCACAGGACGCAAGCTTGCTGGAGTTCGCCGACAGCGCGGAGATCCAGGCGGCGCCGAAGGTCTCGTTTTGATTGAAGCCGGCACCCTGGCGGTCGCTCCATGAATTTTTTCGAATCCCAGGAGCGCGCGCGTAAGCACACGACCTTGCTGGTCGTGCTGTTTGGTGTCGCGGTGATCGTATTGATCGTCATGGCCAATCTGCTGGCGCTGGTGGTGTTTGGCTTTGTCAATAGCCAGCAATTGCGTGACGGGCAGACCTTTGTCGCGCAAATGGACTGGAAAATGTTCGCCACCGTGGGTGCGGGTGTCAGCGTGGTGGTGCTGGTCGGAAGCCTGTACAAGATGATGGCCCTGTCTGCGGGTGGCAAGGTGGTCGCCGAGTCGCTGGGTGGCCAGTTGATTCCCCGCAATGCCGAGGAACCCAACCAGCGTAAGCTTCTCAATGTCGTCGATGAAATGGCCATTGCGTCGGGAACGCCGGCGCCACCGGTCTATCTGCTGGCGGGCGAGCCTGGCATCAATGCCTTCGCTGCAGGATTCTCGCTACGCGACGCGGTACTCGGAATCACCCAGGGGGCGATCGAGCAGCTGAGCCGGGATCAGCTGCAGGGCGTCATCGCCCATGAGTTCAGCCACATATTCAACGGTGACATGCGGCTCAACATCCGCTTGATGGGTGCCTTGAACGGCATCCTGATCCTGGGCATTCTGGGCTACTACCTGATGTATTCGGCATCGTTTTCGGGGCGAAGGCGCGGCAACCACAACAGCGGCGCCGCCATCATGGCGCTGGCGGTCGGGCTGATGGTGATCGGCTTTGCCGGTACCTTTTTCGGTGGGCTGATCAAGGCGGCGGTCAGCCGGCAGCGGGAATACCTGGCTGACGCGTCGGCGGTGCAGTTCACCCGCAACCCGGACGGAATCGCGGGTGCACTGAAGAAGATTGGCGGTCTGACGTCGGGCTCCATCGTGCGCAATCCGGGCGCACCCGAAGTCAGTCACGCCTTCTTCGCCCAGGGCGTGACAGGGTTCACACAGTGGCTGTCGTCCACTCATCCACCACTGGCCGAGCGCATCTTGCGCATCGACCCCCAGTGGGATGGCAAGTTCGACGTCTCAGAGCCGCCACCACCGGCCGAAAGTCAACCGGCATTCGATGAACCATCGACCATGCGCCGCCCTGACATGGCCCGAAACATGGCAACAGTTGCGGCAGGTGCCGCGGCGGCCGAAGCAGTCGCAATGATGGATCGAATGGGTCAACCGACGAAGGAGTCGGTCCTGTACGCCCGGTCCTTGCTGGCTGATTTGCCAGAGCCGATTCGAGACGCAGTGCGCGAACCTTATGGCGCGCGGGCCGTGACCTATTGTCTTTTGCTCGACAAGGGGGCGGAACTGCGTGAACAGCAACTGGCGCTGTTGCAAAACCGCACCGACAAGGATGTGTACGCGTTGACGATTGATTTGATGCCGCAGATGGATGGGCTCGAGACCAGGTTCCGGCTGCCGATCATCGACATTGCCATACCGGCACTCAAGCAGCTGTCGGATGGCCAGTACCCGTCATTCAAGGCGAACCTGGTGGCGCTGATCAACATGGACGCCCGGGTCGACCTGTTCGAGTGGTCCTTGCAGAAGATTCTGTTCAGGCATCTGGAAGGGCACTTTCAGAAGCCATCATCCACGACAACGCGCCATTCGGATGCCGGACAATTCACGCGAGAGTTTGCATTGGTCTTGTCGGTGATGGCGCACACCGGCGCGACGGACCAAGGCAGCGCCCAGGGCGCGTTCGAAGCGTCCGCGCAATCCCTGGCTGCGAACAGTCTGACATTGTTGGCGATGGACCAGATCAGCAGCGCGGATCTGGATCAAGCCCTTGGCACGCTGGATCGATTGGCTCCCGCGGACAAGTCACGCTTGCTGACGGCTTGCGTTATCAGCACCTGGCACGACCGTAGAGCCACGCCGGCAGAGATGGAACTCTTGCGCGCATTCGCCAGTGTGCTGGATTGCCCCATGCCGCCGGGGACGGCGCCAGGAGGTTGGCATGACGATTGATAGGGCGATGGCCTTGGTGCGAGTCCTCGCGTGGATGACAAGGGGACGGAAAGGATTGCGCGACCGATCTCGTTTGGGTCATTGTGCTGGCGCCCATCGCTTCGTATGGCGATAGCCGCCACTGCAATATCTCCATAGGTTCAACTTGCGTGTCGCCCTTGAATCCACTGCCCGCGCTTTGACACACGTCAACACGGCGGGGCTACATCGGGATACGCTTTGAATGGGATGGAATATTTCGCTTGTAACGTTGACTCTGGACCGAGCCAGGGCCAGCGTTGCCGGCCGCTACCCCATTTTTCCTCCACTGCGCTTGACCAGTAGCTTGCCGGTCCGTCGAGCTGGCCGTTGGAGCCGGGCGCCGACGACTATTGCGACCACCCTGTCGTTGCAGATCACGCCGCAATGGCATTTTCAGCGGCTCAGCCATCGCACCAAGTAGATCTGGCTCCGAGTCTGCAGCGTGGTGTGCGCTGGCCGGAGCCGGCGATAGTCCACTGCGTGGCCAAACTGCGACTGTCGTTTCGAGGCAGGGCGGACCGGCTTGCCGCTACCAATGGTCACCGCGTCGCAAACCGACTCCCATAATGAACTATCTCCGCGGAGACGACGCAAGCTCTCAATCCTACGCAAATATTGGGCGCGGCGCGGCCCGGCGTGAGGCGACTCGCGACGGGCGACTGCGCGCGCCCCTGAACCCGAACCTCTCGCCGGCCGACCGCACGGTGGCGATGGTCGAGGGTTAGATTCTTGGGGTGGGGTAGGCCTTCGATAGGGATGGTCTATCTCTGCCGGTCTGCATGCGGCAGGTTGGACAGTTCAATCCATCCATTTCTCATGCTTGAGCCCTTTGACCCTGCGAAAGTCTTTCACATTGTTGGTCACCACGATTGCGCCCAGGCTGCGCGCATGCGCCGCGATCATCAGGTCGTTCGCGCCAATCAATTGGCCCTTCTTCCTGAGGTCCGCACGGATTTCGGCGTAGTGCTCGGCAGCATCACGTGACCAGTCCAGGACTGACAAATGGCGGGTCAGGACATCGACAGCCGTCCGGTTTTCTTTCTTTCTGCTCGATATCTGGACGCCATACAGCAGTTCTGCCAGGGTCACCATCGACATGACCTGCAACTCCAGCGGAACCGTCTGGATCTGGTCCAGCAGCGCCTGGGACGACCGGCGCAGAATGAACGCACACGTATCCGTATCGAGCATGTACAGGCGTGTCATGCGGTGTTACGCTCTTGGAGGGGAAGGGCTTCCACATCGGCCATGAAGTCATCGCTCACCTGAACCTGCGCGGCAAGGAATCCGCTCCAGTCTTTGGGTCGGGGGGACAAGACGATCTCGTCGCCCACCCTTCGGATGAACACCTCCTTCATTCCCTCTGGAAACCGATACTCCAGTGGGATGGTGACAATTTGGGCGCGGTTGTTCTTCCCGACCCGGGCGGTGCGTTGATCCATTTCAGTACTCCTGATGCCAAGTATCAAAGTATATGGCAATTCCTGGGATCGGCCAATTGGCTCCCCGATCCGGGTTCGAACCAGCGACCTACGAATTAACAGGCGGCAGCTCGCCCGCGGCTGCTGGCGCCCTGTGTAATTCCGGTGTAATTTGCAGCTGATTACTGCGTTTTCATGGCGTTCTGCAGCGCATTCATTATTGGGAAACACCACCGTGCAGATCCCGTCATTGGCATTCACACTGCTGGGGTCGGAGGTTCGAAACCCCCACCGCCCACCAGGATTCAGACGAAATCAAGAGCATGGCCTCCATGCACTGCAGCCAAAGGCTGGACGCCGGACTTGCACCAGTGTTTGCGGCCTGTGGCCTCGGTGCCCGTCGGCGGGTATTCGAACTCCATGGTCATCACGCGCGTCGTCCGGACAATTGAGCCGAGGTGCCGCCCCAGATGCTGCAAAAAAACGGTCTGGATATCGACGATCACGGTCATGGTCAGGGATGCGGGACCAAAGGCTGTTGACGTCTCGATTGACGCGGTGAATGGATCGAAGCACGCCCTGTCGTTTGTCGTAGCAAGACCCGTCGCGCGACATCGGTGAGAATCTGTGTTTAGGAGAAGCGCCGCCCATGGGTCCGAACAAGCTCGGTCGATACGACATAGTCCGCGTGCTGGGCAAGGGCGCGATGGGCATGGTGTATGAGGCACGCGACCCGAATCTGGATCGGCGGGTGGCGATCAAGACCATCAAGGTCGAGAACCTGTCGCCCGAGGCGTCGCGTGAATACGAGGCGCGTTTCCGCACCGAGGCGCGATCGGCAGCGCGCTTGCAACACCCCAATATCGTCAGTGTCTACGACTCGGGTCGCGATGGCGATGTGGCCTACCTGGTGATGGAATTCGTCGAGGGGCAGGACCTCAAGCAGCACCTGGACATCGGTCGCAACTTCACGCTGCAGGAGACATTGCGCATGATGCGCGACCTGCTGGCTGCGCTCGACTATGCGCATCGGCAAAGCGTCGTGCACCGCGACGTCAAACCGGCCAACCTGCTGTTGGAGGCGAGTGGCCGGGTCAAGCTGACCGACTTCGGGGTCGCGCGGATTCAGGACTCCAGTGAGGCGACCCGAACCAAGGGGTCGATGGTCGGCACCCTGAAGTACATGTCACCCGAGCAGGTGCGGGGGCTACCCGTGGACAGCCGCGCAGACTTGTTTTCCGCCGGAATCGTCCTGTACCAGCTGCTGACGGGCAATCGGCCCTTCTCCGGCGACACGGATTTCGCGATCATCCAACAGATTGTCGATGTGATGCCGCCCGCGCCGTCGAGCGTCAATGCCGATCTGCCGGCTGCGCTCGATGTGGTGGTCGCACGCGCGCTGGCCAAGTCGCGCGATGATCGCTTCGCCGATGCGGATGGATTTGCGCAAGCCCTGCTGCAGGCCACCAGGGATGTGCGGGATCTGACCATCGTGCCGCCGTCATCGGTCGGGGCCGGCGAACCTGGCGCCGGGATGGGATCTGGCGCGCAAGGCGCGGGCAGCGCCGGTTCCAGCGCTCGGCCAGCGGCGCGCGGCGAGAACGCAGGTCCATCCGTGTCCCAGGAGCTCGAATTGATCTACTGGAAGGACATCAGGGAGTCGGACGTCCAACAAGAGTTGCAGGAATTCCTGGATCATTTTCCCTCCGGAATTTATGCCAATCTGGCGCGGCGTCGCATGCGCAAGCTGCGGGAGGGCAGTGTCGGTGAACAATCGAATACCCAGGCCATGACCGTCGTTCAGCCGTTGCCCGCGCGCGGCGATGGTGGTGACGCTACCGTCGAACTGCCCCACGAGGCGACACAGGTCATAACGCGGCCGGACGTTGGCGCCGCCATGCCGGCAGTGCCCGCCGTGGATGCGGCCTCGCATGGACAACCCTCTGGACAGCCATCATCCGATCCACAAGTGCAGTTGGCGCCGTCGAGCACCGCGACACAATACGCCGGCAAGCGGTGGCTGGTCTTTGGCAGTGCGGTTGCGGCTGCGGCGATGGTTGCGGCGGCGGTATTCTGGTCCGCAGGCCCCGGCCCGGTTGCGTCTCCGGCTGCAGGCACGGTATCAGACGCTGCCGACGTTCCGACGGCCATTGACCAAGCGGCGTCGCCGGTCCCTGCGCCGATGGCATCAACCGCCCTATTTTCCGCCGCGCCCCTGCTGACGGCTCAGCCCGCCAGTGCCGGCATGCCTGACAAGGCCGCTTCCGGTGCTGCCAAAGCCACGGCTATCGCGCCCAAGCGCGATCCGGGAGCCATTGCCACTTCGGCCACGGCTGCGCCGCCGCTGCCACCGTCGCCGAAACCGTCAGTGGCACCGACATTCAGTGCAGCAACTGCAAGCGCTGCCGTCGAGGCCGGGCGTCCACAGGTAGCCAAGCCGGCCGACAGGCCGCGTTCCGAGGCCGACAAGTCCGCCGCGGGCAGCGCGGCCGCCGGACCAGAATTGGCGTGCCAATCCAGGATGCTGATCGGTTACCAGATCTGCATGAGTGAGCAGTGTGGCAAACCGCAGTGGTCTGGCCATTCGATTTGTGTTCAGCGCGCGCAGGCCGAGAAGGCTGCCAAGGACGTGCGTTCGGAGCGCAATTAATCTGGTCCGGGGCCGGAATCGTGCGTTGCACCGGATGGAGCACCCGCTATCGGGTCCAGGTGTCCGGTCTTGACCCATATCAGACAGCCTTCGCGACTGAACGGCTGGTGCTGGCTCAGGTGCGGGCTGCGCATCCAACTGCCAGGCCCATAGTCGCCAAATTCGTCCGAGAACACACCGTCCAGTACCAGAATCTCTTCCCCACCGAAATGGCGATGTGTCTGGAAATGGGTATCCGGTGCCCAACGCACCAGAGCGGTGTGCTCGGTGCCGAATCCGGCCAGCGGCAGCACCCGCAAGCCTGCAACCAGGCCGGGCAACCATGGCGCCTGGCGGGTGTCGACCACTACGCGTCGGACGTCGGCCGGATCGAGCTGCCGCAGCTTGACGAAAAGGGTGCAACCGGCGCCTGAACGCGGTGCGTGTGTAGAACCGGGCGGGTTGCGGATGTAGGTGCCAGACTGGTAGTCGCCTTGCCCATCGCTGAAGCTCCCCTCCAGCACCAGGATCTCCTCGCCAAGGGCATGCCGATGTTTCTCGAAACTTGCGCCCGGCAGGTATTGCACGATCGAGGTCGCCCGCGCCACCTCGCCACCATCGCGTTCCAACAGTCGGCGCCGCACCAGCGGCGCCGGAGATCGGGACCAGGGCAGCTGGTTGCTGTCGACGACACAGCGCTGCGCAGGGTCGGCATTCAGACGAATGGGGAGCATGGTGCGACTGTCAGCACTCGGCGCGGTCATCTGGTTGCTATTGTGCGACCCAGCCCCCATCCATATTCCAGGCCACTCCACGCACGTTGTTGGCTGCGGGCGAACAGAAGAAAACCGCCAGTTGCCCCAGTTCCTCCGGCGTCGTGAACTGCATCGACGGCTCCTTCTCGCCCAGCAGCATCTTGGTGGCTACGTCGTTCGACACACCCTGGCTGGTTGCCTTGGCGTCCACCTGATTTTGCACCAGCGGAGTCAGCACCCAGCCCGGACAGATCGCATTGCAGGTGACGCCACTGCTGGCGTTCTCCAGCGCGGTGACCTTGGTCAGACCGACAACGCCGTGCTTTGCCGCAACATAGGCCGATTTTTCGGCCGATGCCACCAGACCATGGACCGACGCAATGTTGATGATGCGGCCCCAGTTGGCTGCCTGCATCGCTGGAAGTGCCAGGCGGGTGGCATGAAACGCGCTGGACAGGTTGATCGCGATGATCGCGTCCCAGCGCTCGGCGGGGAAGTTCTCGATCCGCGCCACATGCTGGATGCCGGCATTGTTGACCAGGATGTCGACGTGGCCGAATTGCTCGGCAGCGCAGCGCATCATGGCGTCGATCTCCGCCGGCTTGCTCATGTCGGCACCATGGTAGGCCACTTTGACGCCATGCCGGCTGATGGCCGCCTTGGGCCCTTCCACGTCACCAAAACCGTTGAGCATGATGTTCGCGCCTTGTTGCGCGAGAGCCTGCGCGATTCCCAACCCGATCCCGCTGGTGGACCCGGTGACCAATGCCGTCTTGCCTTTGAGCATGATGATTCTCCAATTCAATTACGATGTACCTGAGGCTATTATCCCGCCCAATTTGTATGCGCCATCGCACCAGGACCCGTTCCATGATCGAACCCGAATTGCTGTATGCCACCTGTCCCGACGCCCAGGGTGGTCATCGCATGGCCTATTGGCAATGGGGCGACGCGGCTGCTGGTCATGTGGTGGTCTGCGCGCATGGCTTGTCGCGCCAGGGGCGCGACTTCGATGGTCTGGCGCGCAGCCTGTGCGAACGCAGCGCCGACCCCCTCCGGGTGGTGTGTCCCGATGTGGTCGGCCGGGGTCGCAGCGACTGGCTCAAGGACCCGATGGCCTACCAGATCCCCACCTACGTGGCCGACATGCTGGCGATGCTGGCGCAGATCAAGCCCACGCGGCTCGACTGGGTCGGCACCAGCATGGGCGGTTTGATCGGCATGGTGCTGTGCGGCCAGGCCGACTTGCCAATGCCGGTTCCCGTCCGTCGTCTGGTGCTCAATGACCTGGGCCCGGGCATTCGCTGGGAGGCGCTGGCGCGCATCGGTACCTACCTGGGCCAAACCGGGCGTTTCGCGACCTTGCAGCACGCGGCCGATGCGATGTGGGCCATCTCGGTCGGGTTCGGACCGCATACGCCGGAGCAGTGGCTGGCGCTGTCGCGCCACATGGTCAAACCATTGGATGACGGCACGGGTGAGGTCACGCTGCACTATGACCCGGCGATTGCAGTTCCGTTTCGCACCGTCACGGCCGAATCCGCGGCGCAGGGCGAAGCCGTGTTGTGGCAGCTGTATGACGCGATCCGCGCCGAGACGCTGTTATTGCGGGGTGCGTCGTCCGACCTGCTGACGCGGGAGACCGCGCAGTTGATGACCGGCCGCGGGCCGCGCGCCCGGTTGGTGGAGTTTGCCGGCGTCGGCCATGCGCCGACCCTGATCGCTGCCGATCAGTTGGACTGCGTCATTGGTTTCCTGCTGCGTGCAAGGACGGCGGGCCGCGGATGAAGCCTACCGGCGCGAAGATCGACCATGCACCCGAGCCAGCGCAGCCGGCACCAGGAGACTTGGCGGGCCCCTTGGCGTTGGCGCGTGCGTTTGCCGAGCCGCTGATCAGCGGCGAAACTCTGGATACCGGCGAGAACACGCTGGACCATGCGCGCGCGGTCGCCCTCATCCTGGAGTCGATCGGCGGCTCCGAACTGATGCAGGCGGCCAGCTACCTGGTGTATGCCTGCGAGCAGCTGACACGCCCGCAGGATGCGCTGGGCAAGCGCTTCGGCCAAAACCTGGCGAACTTGGCACTGGAGACAAACAAGCTGGTCTGGGTGCAGCGCCAGGCGCGCTCGACCGGGCACGGCGCGCATTTGGCGGCGTCGGCGCCAATGGCGCAGACGGCCGCGGCGCAGGTCGAGAACGTGCGCAAGATGCTGCTCGCGTTCTCGCGCGACCTGCGCGTGGTGATGTTGCGTCTGGCCTCGCGCCTGCAGACCCTGCGCTACTATGCCGCGAGCCGGAAAGCCCCGCCACCGGGCATGCCGGCGGAAGCCCTGATGGTGTTTGCGCCGCTGGCCAACCGGCTCGGCATCTGGGAACTCAAGTGGGAAATCGAGGACCTGGCATTCCGTTTTCTGGAACCCGAAACCTACCGCGATGTGGCACGGCAGCTGGACCAGACCCGCGTTCAGCGCGAGCGGGCGGTGGAGCAGTTGCGCGCGCAGCTCGAACACGCGCTGCAGCACGACGGCATCCGCGCGACGGTGCAGGGGCGGCCCAAGCACATCTACAGCATCGTCAAGAAGATGCGCGGCAAGTCGATCGACTTCGACCGTGTTTACGATGTCTGCGCCTTGCGGGTCATCGTGCAATCGGTGGCGGAGTGCTATGCCGCGCTTAGCGCGCTGCATGGCCGCTTCACGACGGTACCGGAGGAGTTCGACGACTATATCGCCAGGCCCAAGGCCAATGGCTATCGATCCCTGCACACCGTGGTACGCGATGCGCGGGGTCAGCCTGTCGAGATCCAGGTGCGGACGCAGGAAATGCACGACCATGCCGAGCACGGGGTGGCCGCGCACTGGCTGTACAAGGAATCGGGGGTCAAGGGATACGCAGGTGTTGCCGCCAGCGGTCACTATGACGCCAAGATCGCCGTACTGCGCCAGTTGCTGGACTGGGAGCGGGAACTCTCGGGCGAGCAGCCCCGCGGACTGTTCGAAGACCGCATCTATGTGTTGACGCCACAGGCGGCCATTGTCGAATTGGTCGAGGGTGCGACGCCGGTCGATTTTGCCTATGGCGTGCACACCGAGATGGGCCATCGATGCCGGGGCGCCCGGGTCGACGGCGTGATGGTGCCGCTCAACACGCCGCTCAAGAATGGTCAGAGCGTCGCGATTGTCGTTGCCAAGGAGGGCGGTCCGTCGCGCGACTGGCTCAACGCCGATCTTGGCTATCTGGCCGGCCAACGGGCCCGTTCCAAGGTGCGGGCCTGGTTCAACGCGCGCGCGGTGCACGAAACAGTCGCACGCGGGCGCGAGGCCGTCGAGAAAGTGCTGCAGCGCGAAGGCAGGACTTCGGTCAACCAGGAGGAACTGGCCAAGCGACTGGGTTTCGATGCCGCCGACGCGCTGTTCGAGGCGGTGGGCAAGGACGAGTTCTCGCTGCGCCAGATCGAGGCCCTGTATCGCGTTGGCGAACCACCCAACCAGGACCCGGACGCGCCTTTGATCAAGGCCCCGACGCAGGGCGAGAAGAAGGCCGGTGGAGGGGTGCTGGTGGTGGGTGTCGACTCGCTGATGACACAGCTTGCGCGCTGCTGCAAGCCGGCGCCGCCGGATCTGATCTGTGGTTTTGTCACCCGCGGCAAGGGCGTCAGCGTGCACCGGGCCGATTGTCCCAACGTGCGGGGCTTCCAGACGCGTAACCCGGAACGGGTGATCGAGGTGCAGTGGGGCCAGCCGCGCAGCGACAAGGCGCCGGTCTACCCGGTCGATGTGGTTGTGCATGCCGTCGATCGACAGGGCCTGTTGCGCGACATCTCCGAGGTGTTTCTCAAGGAGAAGATGAACGTCATCGGCGCGCAGACCCAGACGGTCCGTGAAAGCGCCTGGTTGACATTCACCGTAGAGACCTCGGATGCAATGCGATTGCAGCAGGTGCTGGCCGGTGTCGCAAGCCTGCCTGGTGTACGCCACGCACGCCGTCGCTGAGGATGCACTGTGGCCGGTTCGCTCGGCCCCCAACGGGAAGCGGCTTGCCGCCGCAGCCCCGAATCGAGAGTCTGGGGCGACGGCCCGGCCGTCAGCCGATGCGGCCAGGCAGCCAGGTTGCGATTGCCGGCAGGTAGAACACTGCCGTCAGCAGGATCAGACTCATCACCACATAGGGAACCACCGCCCTGAAGATGTGCGCCATCGTCACCGAGGGTGGCGCCACGCCGCGCATGGTCATCAGCAGCAGGCCGTGGGGCGGCAGCAGCAGGCCCAATTGCATGCAGATCAGGAACATCACGCCGAACCACACCGGGTCGATGCCCAGCACCTGCACCACCGGCATGAAGATCGGCAGCGTGATCATCATCATGCTGACCTGGTCGACAAAGATGCCCAGGAAGACCAGCATGCCCAGCATTCCCATGACGATCAGTTCGGTCGACAGGCCATGCCCGGTGATCATCTGTACCAGGCCGTTGCTGGCTCCGGAAAACGACAGGATCTGGGCGAAAGTCGTGGCGCCCAGGATGATGAACAGGATCATGCCCGATATGCCGGCCGTTCCCTTGAGCGCCTTCAGAAGCGCATCCATGGTGAGGGCCCGGTACGCAAGCGCCAGCAGCATCGTCGCGAACGCGCCCAGCGCCGCGCATTCGGTTGGTGTCGCCCAGCCAGCGGCCAGAGCGCCAACCACGACTCCGAAGATCGACAGCGTGGGCAATACATAGCCGAAGAACAGGCGCCAGCGCGCCCAGCCGCGATGCACAACGGCGTCGTCGGGGTGCACCGGCGCCAGATGCGGGCTGATGGTCACGCGCAGCACGATCCACAGCACGAACGCGACGGACAGGATCACGCCCGGCACAACGCCACCGATGAGCAGCTTGGATATTGAGATGCCGGACAACGAACCCAGCAACACCGTGAGCGCCGAGGGTGGAATCAGCATGTCGACCGCGCCGATGGCCATGATGGGACCGGCCGCAATGGTCGGGTGGTAACCGCGCGACAGCATGATCGGCAGCATCAGCGAGCCGAGCATGGCCGTGGTGGCGATGGTCGACCCCGATATGGCCGAGAACACGGTTCCGGCCACCACCGCCACCACGGCCAGGCGACCGGGCACATGCTTGATCAGGCGCTCCACGCCTTCGATGACCTTGAGCGCAAGGCCGGTGTGGAAAAGAATTTCGCCCATCAACACGAACAACGGGATTGGTGTGAGCGAAAACGCGGTGACAGAGCTCACGCTGGAACGCGCAAGCTGTGCCAGGCCGGCCTCACCGCCCATGTACAACCAGGCGCCAATGATATTCACCGTGATGAAGGTCAGCGCCACCGGCATGCCGATGAACAGCAGTACGGTGGAGCCGCCCAGCATCATCCAGGCGGCAATGCCCCAGGCGCTCATGGCGCGGCCTTCACGCCGATTGCTGCCGCATGCGCGGTGTCCGCCGCGGGCCTGTCGGTCATGCGGCGCTCACCGCGTCGTTGCGCGGACCACGCTCGGCCAGGTACAGGCGCCGCATCCGGAACAGCAATTCGACCGCCAGCATCACGAAGACCAGGGGCAACGGCGCCAGCGCCCACCACTCGGGTGTGACCAGGGTCTTGATGTTGACCGCGCCCGATGCATAGCTCGACCAGGCGGCCTGGCTGCCATACCAGGCGATCACGCAGCAGCAGGCCAGGCCGATCAGGTCGCTGACCCACTCCAGTGTCCAGGCCAGCCGTCGGGGAATGGCCTGCAGCAGGATGTCGACCCGGATGTGTTGTCCCTGGCGCAGCAGCCAGGGCGCGACGGTCATCGTTATCAGGTAGAGCATCAGTTCGGAAATCTCGTTGCTCCAGGCCAAACCACGGGGCATGCCCGGGATGGCCATGTTGCGCAGCAACACGTCGCCCACGATGATGGTCATCATTGCCATCAGGATGGCGCAACCCACCCATGCGAGCGCCGCCAACAGACGCCCGTAGGCGTCGGAAAGGCGCTGCAGGCTCACTTGGAGAACAAGGCCTTGAAGCGCGCGGCAATCTCCGGGCTCTGCTTTGCCGCTGATGCCCAGCCAATCGTGTAGGCACCATCGCGATAGGCCTTGGCGGTCGCGGCATCAAACTTGATTGTCTGGATGCCGGCTTTCTCCTGGCGCGCGATCTCGTCGGCAGCGTATTGGATCCAGAACGTATTTTCCGCTTCCAGGGCGAGCAACTGCTTGTTCAGGTACGCCCGTTGCGCGTCCGTCAGTTTCTTCCAGGCTGGAAGGTTCATGACCAGCGAGACCTCGGCGTCGTAAAAGCCAGGATCAATGCGGAACTTGGTTTTTTCGTGCCAGTTGAGGTCAAAGATACCGCCGATGGGCCAGCCGTACCCGTCTACCACGCCGCGTTCCAGCGCCGTATAGACCTCGCCCGGCGGCGTGGTGATCACATTGGCATTGAGCGACTGGAAAAAGTCGCGGTACACCGGTGTGATGCGGATTTTCTGGCCAGTGAGGTCGGGCTTGTCGACCTTCTTATTGGTATAGATATGGAACGGCTGGTTCTCCACCATGCGCCCCAGGTACTGCATGTTGCCTTTTTCGTTCCAGACCTTGTTGATTGCGTCGAAGGCGCCATTCTTGCGTTGTTCGGTGACCGTAATCTGGGTCAGCTTGAGGAAGTCGGCCTCGGGCATCACATTGGTATAAAACGCGCCGGTAGCAAGCGCCATGTCCACCACCCCGGTCTTGACCGCGTTGCCGGCCTCGAATGGCGGAATCGCCTTTGGTCCACCGATGAAATTGAGTTGCAACACGCCTTTGCCTTCGGCATTGACCTTCGCGATCCACGGTTGCAGGCGCTGTACATAGATGCCGTTCTCGGCAAATGCGCTGACCAGGCGCAAGGTCACTTCCTGTGCCAGGGCGGTGGTGGTGAAACTGCCGGCCATCAGCAGGGCGAGGGTGGTATTGCGTATCGTGTGCTTGTGCTTGTACATGTCGATGGTTCCTGGTGGTTGTGCTGCGAGGACGAGAGACTATCGTGAGGGACCATGATATTCCGAGCAGGCCGTTTGTGGTGCCATTCGAAACGAGTCCGGGCTTGCGCTGAACACCGATCAGCTGTGAGCCGTGCTGCACATGGTTGCGCGCCTGCGCAGCCAGCGCTACCACCTGCGGGTTTGGGGCATCCCGCGCGCGCGGTCGTACCCGTTGCGGCTGGTGGGGCATGGCTGCTCGAACCGCGACCCGACGCACCCGTGGATGCGCCCGTTGGTGCAGCACTTGTTCCGACGCCCGGCTTGGGCCGGCGCGCCATTTCCTCCGGTGCGCGGCGCCGCTGACACGGCGCGACCTGGATTTGTCAGCGCGCGTTCAGCTGACCGGGTTGGCCGCCGGCCGCAGCGCTTTCCAAGCGATCAGACTGACCGCGGCCCAGAAACCGACGCGCAACGCCATGGCCCCGACCGTGCGCATTTCATAAGCGCCACCGGCCAGAACATGGAATCCGAACGCAATCGCGACCGCCGCGGTTGCCAGCGCCAGCACCACTGCCATTCGAGCAGCCCAGCGGCGCGCGCGCCAGATCCCGATTCCGGCCACGACATAGGCGAATCCGGCCAGGAAGTTGAACCACAGCACGTAGCCGACGGAGTCGCCCACGGCGGCGCGCGCGGCAGCATCGCCGAACAGCGCGCGTCCGCCGCTCACAACCGTCAGCGCGCCGAACACCAGTGCGGCAATACCGCAGGTGCGCAGGAGGGTCTTGCTTGACAAAGGTGTACTCCGGTTGCGGGCAACCCGATTGGGTCGCCGCGGCATTGCATCTTGCAAGGGGCTGCGCGGCAGCCTTTGCCACAGGTCAAGCTATGCGCAATTGGCGCCCATGTACGCCGTTGTGTCGGGTCGGCCGTCCAGGAACAGCGAGGCCGTTGCCGCGGGCGACTCTGCAATCAGCTTGCCGCGCCGAAACACCTTGAGCCGGGTTGCGCGCAGCCGGATCGCTTCCACCGGATCGCGCGCCTGCAACAGAACGAAGTCTGCATGGCAACCGGTTTCCAGGCCGTAGCCTTCCAGTTGCATGACGCGCGCGGCATTGGTCGTGACCGCGTCGAAGCATTGGCGCATCGCAGCCTGGCTGGTCATCTGCGCCACATGCAGGCCCATGCTGGCGACCTCCAGCATGTCGCCGCTGCCCAGGGCATACCAGGGGTCCATCACGCAGTCCTGGCCGAACGCCACATTCACGCCATGGGCCAACAACTCCGGCACCCGGGTCATGCCGCGCCGCTTGGGATAGCTGTCGTGACGCCCCTGCAACGTGATGTTGATCAGCGGATTGCTGACGACATGCAGTTGCGCCTCGGCCATCAGAGGCAGCAGCTTGGACACATAGTAGTTGTCCATCGAATGCATCGAGGTCAGGTGCGAGCCGGTGACACGCCCGTGCAGGCCCAGGCGCTGGGTTTCGAAGGCCAGCGTCTCGACATGGCGCGACAGCGGGTCGTCGGACTCGTCGCAGTGCATGTCGACCAGCTTGCCTCGGCGCGCGGCAATCTCGCACAGCAGCGTCACGCTGGCGGCGCCATCGGCCATGGTGCGTTCGAAATGCGGAATGCCGCCGACCACGTCGACACCCAAATCGAGTGCCCGCTCCAGTTTGGCCACGGCGGCTGGCGATCGCAATACACCATCTTGCGGGAACGCGACGAGCTGCAGATCCAGGTACGGGGCGACCTGTTTCCTGACCTGCAGCAGCGCCTCGACCGCGAGCAAGCGTGGGTCGCTGGTATCCACATGCGAGCGGATGGCCAGCAGGCCCTTGGCCACCGCCCAGTCGCAATAGGCCAGCGCCCGTTCGATGACGGCCTCGTGCGTCAGCGCCGGCTTGAGTTCACCCCATAGCGCGATGCCTTCGAGCAGGGTGCCGCTCTGGTTGACGCGCGGCATGCCATAGCTGAGCGTCGAGTCCATGTGAAAGTGCGCGTCGACGAAGGGCGGGCTGACCAGCAGGCCCTGTGCGTCGATCGTTTCATGTGCTGTGGCATCGATGATTGGCGCCACATCGACGATGCGGCCGTCACGCACGGCAATGGCCATCGGGCTACGGCCGTTGGGGAGGGTGGCGTTGTGGATCAGGAGGTCGAGCATGGCGCTGTGCCTGTGTACGTTGCGACGGGAACGATTATGGTAGCGGCGCCACAAGTCGACCAGTCGCGCGCGACGGCCAGCCGTGTTGCCCGCCTGATACTGACCGCTGCCGCCGCATGGCGATAAAAAGGCCCCGCATCGCCGAAACGATCGGGGCCACCGAATTGCACACCGTGGAAATACCGTCACCCACGGCCGAGAACAATCGGCTGGGACCTATTTCGCCGCCTCCCATACCGCATGCGAATACCCGGCCTTGCCAGGATCCTTCTTGATCACCGGCGCGCTGCCGCTGGACATCAGAACCTTGACGGTCCGCTCATAGGCTGCCGGCTCCAGGTAGCCCATCTTGGGTGAGTTGGCGGTCGTTATCAGTTTGGCTACATTGTCCATCTGGCGCTTTTGCACCTTCTCGTTGGCGCTACCCGACGTGTCGGCAGCCACGACGATCTTGGCGGCGCCGGCAGGATCCTTGACGGCATCGTTCCAGCCCTTGAAGGTGGCCTTGAGAAATTTTGCCATGCGTTTGACGAAGGCCGGGTCTTTCAGGTTGGACTCCAGGACATACAGGCCGTCTTCGAGTGAGGCCACGCCCTGGTCTTCATAGAAGAAGGTCACCAGGTCGCTTTCCTTGACGCCGGCATCGATCACCTGCCAGTATTCGTTGTAGATCATGGTCGAGATACAGGCCGCCTGGTTTTGCAGCAACGGATCGACGTTGAAACCCTGTTTCATGATCTTGATGTCGGTGTCGGGCTTGAGGCCGAGCTTGGCCATCCAGTTCAGGAACGGGTATTCATTACCGCCGTACCACACGCCCAGGGTCTTGCCTTTGAGGTCTTTCGGGCTGGTCACGCCGCTGGCTTTCTTGCAGGTCAGCATCAGGCCGGAACGGTTGAAAACCTGCGCAATATTGACCAATGGAACGCCGGCTTCACGGGCGGCCAGTGCGTCGGGCATCCAGTTGACGACCACATCGGCACCCTTGCCGGCAATGACCTGCACCGGCGAGATGTCCGGGCCGCCGGCCTTGATCGTGACGTCCAGGCCTTCTGCCTTGTAATAACCCTTGGACTGGGCCACGTAGTAACCGGCAAACTGCGCCTGCGGCAACCATTTCAGTTGCACGGTCACTTTTTCTTGCGCCATGGCGGCGAAACCGCTGGCGGCCAGCACGGTTGCCAGTAGGGCCTGGGTCAACATCGAACGTCGGAACATAAACACTCCTTGGGTTGAGAAAACACGGTATGTGTGGCGAGCGCAAAAGCCTAAACCACGGTGGGGGAAACTTCAATGGGTAGTAACACCGGCGTCAGGCGCGGAATCATTTTCGGCCCCGCACGGACGGGTGCCAGAATGCGACGCGTCGCTCGAGCCGGCTGAGCAGGGCATAGGCGGTCGAGCCGGTGACGGCTGCGACGACAACCGCGGCCCAGACCAGCGTCATGTTCATCTTGAGCGCCTCGGTCGAAATGCGAAAGCCCAGCCCGACGGTCGGTGAGCCGAAGAATTCGGCGACGATGGCGCCGATCAGCGCCAGGCTGGCATTGACCTTGAGCGCTGCGAACATGAAGGGCACGGCCGAGGGCAGCCGCAGCGACCACAGCGTACGCAGATAACCCGCGGCGTAGCTGTGCATCAGTTCGCGTTCGAGCCGCTGCGACGCCTGCAGGCCGGCCAGTGTGGAGACCAGCATCGGGAAAAACGTCATCAGCACCACCACGGCCGCCTTGGACGGCCACTCGAAGCCGAACCACATCACTGCGATTGGCGCCACGCCGACCAGCGGTATGGCGCTGGTCAGCGACGCGATCGGCAGCAGGCCGCGTTGCAGGAAGGGCAGCCGGTCGATCGCGATCGCGACGGCAAAACCCAGGCCGCAACCCAGCGCCCAGCCCACCAGCACGGCCTTGATCACGGTTTGCACGAAATCGCCGCCCAGCGTGGCCAGGTTCTCCCACAGCGACGTGACGATCAGCCCGGGCGAGGGCAGCAGCACGCGTGGAACATCAGCCGCCACCACCAGCAATTGCCAGAAATACAGTACCCAGATGCCGAACACCGCTGCCGTGATGCCGGCGTAATAGCCGCTCCCGGTGCCGCGGATCGCGGCGATGCGGCGAATTCCGATGCAGGCGAGCAGCGCCAGCGCCGCGGTTGCGATCCAAAATTCCACGCCAACTGGCGCCTCGGGTGAGGCCAAGGGAGAGACCATCAGCGCCAACGCCAGCATGAACGATGCCGCCACCAGCACCGTCGTTGCCCTGCCGCTGCGTGCCTTGGTCATGACGCTGTTCATAGCTGCCTCCTGCGGCGCAATACCAGGTGCTCCAGACCTGCCATCGCGGCCGTCAAAACCAGGCCCAACAGCGCCGACATCACCAGTGCCGACCATATCTGGATGGTTTGGCCGTAATAGGAACCGGTGAGCAGCCGCGCACCGAGGCCTGCCTGCGCGCCGGTTGGCAATTCGGCGACCATGGCACCGACCAGGCCCGCTGCAACGCCAACCCGCAGCGCCGGGAACAGGAACGGCAGCGACGCCGGCAGGCGCAGCATCCACAAGGCCTGCCAGGGTGTTGCTGCATAGGTGTGCAGCATCTCGGTCTCGATCACTTGGGGCGAACGCAGGCCCTGCACCATCGCCACCGTGACCGGGAAGAAACACAGGTACATCGCGATCACCGCCTTGGGAGCCACCCCGCTCAGGCCGATGGAGCCCAGGATCACCAGTACGATGGGCGCGATGGCCAACACGGGCACCGACTGTGAAGCGACGATCCAGGGCAGCAATGCGCGGTCCAGCGTGCGCGAGTGCACGATGGCGATCGACAGCAGCAGGCCGAGCAGGGTTCCCAGTACGAAGCCGACCAGGGTCGACTGGGCCGTGACCGCCGTGTGAAACAGCAGGTTGCGCGGCGAGGTCAGCGGCCAGCCGGTCATGCTCGACCACAGGTCCAACGCGACTTGGTGCGGCGCTGGCAGCACCGGGCGCTCCATGGCCCAGGCGGTGGCTACGAGTTGGCGCCAGTTCCATGGCACATCGGCAAGGTCGCGTTCGATCGCGCCCTGGGCGTTCAGACCTACCGCCAGGCCGTACCAGCACAGCACTACCAGCACCAGCACCACGGCGATCGGAACCCCCTGGCTGAACAGCCTAGCGCTCGCGCCGTTGCGGCTATTCGTCGTGGCCATGGGCCAGGGCCTCCCGTACTTCATGGGCCACGTTGACGAATGCCGCGGAGTCGCGCATGTCCAGCGTGCGTTCGTCCGGCAATGGGGATTTGATCACCTTGACGATGCGCCCCGGTCGCGGCGACATGATGACGATGCGACTCGACAGGTAGACCGCCTCGGCGATGGAATGGGTCACGAACACCACCGTACGCCGCTCGCGCTGCCACAACTGCTGCAGCTGCTCGTTCAACCGGTCGCGGGTGATCTCGTCCAGCGCGCCGAAGGGTTCGTCCATCATCAGGATGCGCGGCTCGAAGGACAGGGCGCGCGCAATCGATACCCGCTGCTGCATCCCACCCGAGAGCTGCCAGGGGTACTTGGATTCGAATCCGGTCAGGCCGACCCGCGCCAGCTGATCACGGGCAATGGTGTCGCATTCGGCGGCGCTGCGGCCATGGATCTGCAGTGGCAGCTTGACATTGCCCAGCACGGTGCGCCACGGAAACAGGCCCGGCGCCTGGAATACATAGCCATAGGCCCGAGCCAGGCGTGCGTCGTGGGGCGAAACGCCGTTGACCAGCACGGTGCCCGATGTGATGTGCTCCAGGTCGGCGATCACCCGCAACAGCGTTGTCTTGCCGCAGCCCGATGGACCGATCAGCGAGACGAACTCACCCGGTGCGATGGTCAGGTCGACATCACTCAGCGCATGGACCGGGGCCTGCTGCGGGTTATAGATCAGCGACGCGTTGCGTACGTCGACGGCCAGCGTCGTGTTGTCGGAAACGGGGGGGGCCACGGTCATCAGGGTCTCTCAGTCATTCCTGTCAGTCGCCTGCCGGCGCAGGCCGATGTCCCGCGTCGCCAGTGGCAAAGCTGTGGCTTGCAAAGGCCCAATGTTATGCGGGTCGGTATGCAGTGCAAAGGGCATTTCAGCGTTCCCCCTTGCGATACGGTTTCATCAGCGCCTGCGGATAACTGGCCTTGCGCGCAACCAGCACCAGCGCCACGATCGACAACACATAGGGCAGCATCAGGTACATCTGGTAGGGCAGGGTGGCGTCGCCCGATTGCTGCAGGCGCAGCTGCAGCGCGTCGAAGAACGCGAATAGCAGCGCACCCAGCAAGGCCTTGCCCGGTCGCCAGGAGGCGAACACCACCAGCGCCACGCAGATCCAGCCACGGCCGTTGACCATGTTGAAGAAGAACGCGTTGAAGGCCGACAGGGTAAGGAACGAGCCGGCGATTCCCATCAGTGCGGAGCCGGCAACGATGGCACCGGTGCGCACCGCCGCCACCGAGACGCCCTGGCCTTCGGCCGCCTGCGGGTTCTCACCGACCATGCGCACGGCCAGGCCTAGCGGCGTGCGGTACAGCAGGTAGCCCAGCAGCGGAACCAGCAGCAGCGCGAGCAGCGTCAGCGGTGTCTGTTGCGCCAGCACCGGTATGCCGATCCAGTCCATCTCGGCAAATGGCGCCACCGTCGGCGGCGTCGATACCTTGGGAAAGCTGACCCGATAGCCGTAATAGCTCAATGCCGTAGCCAATAGTGTGATGCCCAGGCCCGAGACATGCTGCGACAGCGCCAGCGTGACGGTCAGAAACGCATGCAGCAGGCCGATCACCGCGCCGGTCCCGGCCGCCACCGCCACGCCGACCCACAGAGGCGCGCCACCGTAGACGGCCAGCCAGCCGGTAAACGCGCCCGCGACCATGATTCCTTCGATGCCCAGGTTCAGCACCCCGGCGCGTTCGCACAACAGGACGCCCAGCGTGCCCAGGATCAGCGGCGTCGCGATGCGCAGCACCGCGACCCAGAAAGCGGGCTGCGCCAGCATGTCGAGCACCTCACTCATGGCAGCGCCGCCCTGATCATCGCCATCGCCATTTCTCTGGCTTTGCACGTGGACCTGGACCTATTGCTCATTTCCAGCGCACCCGGTATTGCGTCATCAGCGTGGCAACCAGCACCGCAATCAGCGAGGCAGCGACGATGACGTCAGCGATAAAAGTTGGCACCCCGACGGCCCGGCTCATGCTGTCGGCTCCCACCAGCATGCCGGCGACGAACACACTGGCAGCAACAACGGCCAGCGGATGCAACGCCGCCAGCATCGCGATCACGATCCCGGTGTAACCATATCCGGGCGACATGTCCAGCGTCACGTAGCTGGTGCGGCCAGCTACCTCGATCGCTCCGGCCAAGCCGGCCAGCGCACCCGAGAGCATCGCCACCAGCACCACTGTGCGTGTCACCGGTACACCGGCAAACGCGGCTGCGCGGGCGTTAGCGCCGACGGCGCGGATGTCAAAGCCGATTACCGTATACCGTATCAATGCCCATACCAGCAGCGCCGCGACGCAGGCGCCGATCAGTCCGCTGTGCACGCGCGTCTGCTCTATCAGTTTGGACAGCTCGAGCTCGCCCATCAGCGCCACGCTTTGAGGCCAGCCCATGGCGGTCGGGTCCTTCATCGGGCCGTCGAGCATCATCGAGACGAACAACAGCACGATGAAGTTCAGCAGCAAGGTTGTGACGACTTCGTCTACTCCCATGCGGGCCTTGAGCAGCGCGGGCCCGAGCAGCAACAGGGCGCCCGCCAGCGCGCTGGCCAGCAGCATGCCCACGAACAGCAGCGCTGGCGGCAGGTCGAATCCGGTGCCGCCGTGCAGTCCTCCCACAGCCACCGCCGCCAGTGCACCGACGTAGAGTTGCCCCTCCGCGCCGATGTTGAACAGCCGCGCCTTGAACGCGACCGTGACCGCCAGCCCGGTCAGGATCAGCGGTACCGCGCGGGTCAGTGTTTCGCTGAGCGCAAACACCGAGCCAAAGCCGCCCTTGAGCAGCAGGCCATAGGTTTCGGTGACTGCGGCGCCGGCCCAGAGCACCAGGACCGAACTGACCAGCAAGGTGAAAAGCACCGCGCCCACGGGCGCCAGCACAAGCGCGGTGGTCGAACGGGTGGCGCGTTTTTCCAGCCTCATGCAGCCACCTTGGGTTCGGCTTGTGCACCGGCCATTGCCAGGCCGATCGTCTCGCGGCTCCATTCACTCGCCGGGCGTACCGGGCTCAGATGCCCGGCGTGCATCACCGCGATGCGGTCACCCATGGCCAGCACTTCGTCCAGGTCATCCGATATCAGCAGCACCGCGGCGCCGGCATCGCGGGCGGCGATGAGTTGCTGCTGAACATACGCCACCGCGCCGATGTCCAGGCCCCAGCTGGGCTGGTGCGCCACGATCAGGCATGGCGTGATCGTGCGTTGGTCGTTGCTGTCGGGATGCAGCAAGGCGCGGCCCAGGATCAGCTTTTGCATATTGCCGCCCGACAGGGCGCGTGCCGGGCTCGCAGCGCCGGCGCCGCGTACATCGAATGCCGCGATCACGCGTTCGGCATGTTCGCGTGCCCTGCGCCGCCGCACCCAGGACCAGCGCGAGAACGCGCTGCTGCGCAGGCGCTCGGACACGGCGTTCTCCCAGACCGGCAGGTCACCGACGACACCCACCGAATGGCGGTCCTCCGGAATCCGGGCCACACCCAGGGCCACCAGCCGCGCCGGTTGGCTTGGCATCGGTTGGTCGAGCAGGCGCAAGTGGCCGCTCTCCGGAACGCGGGTGCCGCACAACAATTGGGCCAGTGCGGTCTGTCCATTGCCCGAGACACCTGCCACAGCGACGATCTCTCCCGCACGCAGGTCCATCGACACCCGTTCAAGCCGCTCGCGGCCTACACCGACGGATACTGCCTGGAGTGCGCAGATGACAGTGCCAACCGACCGGGCCGGGTGCGCGCGTGGCGGTTCGACCGCATGACCCACCATCCATTGCGCCAATTGTTCCTGAGAGGTCGAAGCAGCCTGCGCCTGGGCAACCAGCTTGCCGGCGCGCAACACCGCGATCCGGTTCGATACCCGCAGCACCTCGCCCAATTTGTGGCTGATGAAGATGACGGCCAGTCCCTGTTCCACCATCTGCGCCAGAACGGCGAACAGCGCTTCGCTCTCGCCGGGGGTCAGCACCGCGGTGGGTTCGTCAAGGATCAGGATGCGCGCGCCGCGGTACAGGGCCTTGAGGATCTCGACCCGCTGGCGCTCGCCAACCGTCAGGCTTCCCACCCGTGCGTCGGGATTGACCACCAGGCCGAAACGCCGCGCCACCGCATCGAGCTGCTGGCGCGCCGCACGTCGGCGCGCGAACGGCTGCCACAGAGGTTCGGATCCCATCGCGATGTTGTCCAGCACACTGAGGTTGTCGGCCAACGTGAAATGCTGGTGCACCATACCGATGCCCGCATCCAGCGCGGCCCTGGGATCACCCGGTGGCAGCGGCTTGCCGAACGCCGTGATCCGGCCCGCATCGGCCACATAATGCCCGAACAGGATCGATACCAAGGTCGACTTGCCGGCGCCGTTCTCACCCAGCAATGCCAGCACTTCGCCCGCATGCAACTGCAGCGAAATGGCATCGTTCGCCACCAGCGGTCCGAAACGCTTGGTGATGTTCGTCAGCTCAAGGACGGGTTCGGTCATGCGGCAAAAAAAAGACACCCGCGATAAGGGTGTCCCTGAATGTGCCTCTGTCCTATTTGGCGGTCGACTTGGGCTGCCCGTCGTCCACCTTGACCGTGAATTTTCCGTCCAGGATGGCTTTCTCCTTGGCCCGGACCTTGGCGACAAGCTCAGCGGGAATCTTCTTCTCGAAAGTGCCCAGCGGCGCGAGTTCGGAGCCCTTGTGCTTCATCATCGAATACGGGCCGTAATCCTCGGGCTTGAACTTGCCTTCCTTGGCCAGCATGATCGCGCGGTCGATGCTGGGCTCCATGTTCCACAGCGCCGACGCCACCACGGTGTCCGGGTACTGCGGTTGGGTGTCGATCACGTTGCCGATCGCCAGCTTGCCCTTTTCCTTGGCGGCGTCGCTGACGCCAAATCGCTCGGCATACATGATGTCGGCGCCCTTGTCGATCATCGCGAATGCGGCCTCCTTGGCCTTGGGCGGGTCGAACCAGCTGTTGATGAAGCTGACGCTGAACTCGACCTTGGGATTGACCTCCTTGGCGCCCATCATGAAAGCGTTCATCAGGCGGTTGACCTCTGGGATCGGGAAGCCGCCGACCATGCCGATCTTGTTGCTCTTGGTCATGCCGCCGGCGATCATGCCCGACAGGTAGGCCGGCTCCTGGATGTAGTTGTCGAACACGCTGAAATTGGGTGCCTGCGGCTTGCCGGACGAGCCCAGCAGGAATGACACCTTGGGAAAGTCCTTGGCCACTTTGCGAGCCGCGGCCTCGACTGCAAAGGCCTCCCCGACGATCAGCGTGTTGCCGCCGGTGGCGTACTCGCGCATGACGCGCTCATAGTCGGCGTTGGACACGTTTTCGCTGGCCTTGTATTCGATCTCGCCACGTGCCTCGGCCGCCTTGAGCGCCTTGTGCAGGCGGCTGACCCATTGCTGTTCGAAGGGCACGGTGTAGATGGCGGCGACCTTGAGTTTGGTCTGGGCCATGGCCAGGCCGGGTGTCAGGGTGGCGAGCGCAGCGGCAAGTACAACGATGTGGCGGCGGTGGATCGGATACATCATGGTGTGGGTCTTTCGAGTGGTTCAACAGGGTTGGAACAGCGCCGGCGTGTTGCGGGTAATTGCAACGCCTGCGCCCAGGGTTACAGGGTTCAACGGGATAAACGCAAGCTATGTGCCAGCGCGCTCCAGCATCGCATGCAGCAGCACATTGCAGCCGGCGGTGATGTGCTCGGGCTTGGCATCTTCGATCTCGTTGTGGCTGATGCCGTCCTTGCAGGGAATGAAGATCATGCCCGCCGGCGCCAGTTGCGCCATATAGACCGCATCGTGGCCGGCGCCAGAAACCGTGGGCATGTTCGAGTAACCGAGCTTGCCAGCAGCACGTCCCACCGCGTCGACGCAATCCTTGTGAAAGACCTGTGCAGGGTAGCCTGACACCTGCTTGATCTCGATCGGTAGCCCGCTGTCGCCGCTCAGCTTGGCGGCGAATGCCTTGACCTGGGCGGCCATGGTGTCGACCAGGGCATCGGTTGCATTGCGCAGATCGATGGAGAACGTGACCCGGCCCGGAATCACGTTGCGGCTGTTCGGATGCACATGCACCATGCCCACCGTGCCACGGCCGTGCGGCTTGTGGCGCAGCGCGGCCGCGACGATTTCCTGCATCAGATGGGTGGCCACCTGCAACGCGTCCTTGCGCAACGCCATGGGCGTCGGACCGGCGTGCGCCTCCATCCCGGTTACCGTGCAGTCGAACCAGCGGATGCCCAGCACACCTTGCACCACACCAATGGTGATGTTGTTGTCCTCCAGCACCGGGCCCTGCTCGATATGGGTCTCGAAATACGCGCCGATCGGGTGCTGCCCGGGTTCCTCGGTACCAATGTACCCGATCCGTTCCAGTTCCTCCTTGACCGACTTGCCCGCGGTGTCCTTGGCGGCATAGGCATGCTCCAGCGTAAAGGCCTTGGCAAACACGCCCGAACCCATCATCACCGGCACGAAGCGCGAGCCTTCCTCATTGGTCCAGAAGGCGACTTCGATCGGTGCCTCGGTTTCGATGCCGTGGTCGTTCAGGGTGCGCACCACTTCGATGCCTGCCAGCACACCATAGTTGCCGTCGAACTTGCCGCCGGTGGGCTGGGTATCGATATGGCTGCCGGTCACGATCGGTGGCAGGTGGTTGTTGCGCCCCGCGCGGCGCATGAATCCGTTGCCGATCTTGTCGATCGTCACCGTCATGCCGGCCGCGCGCGCCCACGACAGCACCAGGTCGCGGCCCTGCTTGTCCAGGTCGGTCAGTGTCAGCCGGCACACGCCGCCCTTGGGTGTGGCGCCGATTTGTGCCAACTCCATCAGCGAATCCCACAGGCGTTCGCCGTTGATCCGAATGGCGTCGATATCAGTTGTGGACTTCTTCTCCAACACGGTGTCGTTCATGCTTGTATCCTCGTATTCTTGTCGTCTCGATGCGGGCTGCAGCGCGCTGGCTTATGGGACTACCCTGCGTGCAGCGTGCTGCGGGATTGGCCTTGGGAAAGGCCGGTGACTCATGCCTGGGCCTTGCGCTTGGCTGCCGGTCGCTTCACCGCGGTTGGCTTGTTGGCCTCGGCGCGCTTGCTCGCAGCCTCGAAATTGATACCGAATGGTGGTCGCCTCACATACTGCCCGGCGCCTTTCTCTGTGCGCAGCTCGCCCTTGGCATAAACCACCTTGCCCCGGCTCAGCGTGTGGCTCGGGACACCGCGCACGGTCATGCCTTCGAATATGTTGAAGTCGCCCCGGCTTTGCTGGGTCTTGACCGACAGTGTCTTGCTGCCCTGCGGATCCCAGACCACGATGTCGGCATCGGCGCCGGCACTGATGCTGCCCTTGCGCGGATAGAGGTTGAACAGCTTGGCGGTATTGGTCGAGGTGATGGCGACAAACTCGCTGGGCGTCAGGCGACCGGTGTTGACGCCGTGGTCCCAGATAACGGCCAGGCGCTCCTCGACGCCGCCGGTGCCGTTGGGTATCTTGCTGAAATCATCGCGTCCAGCGGCCTTTTGCTCGGCACAGAACACACAGTGGTCGGTTGCGGTGGTGTGCAGGTTGCCCGACTGCAGGCCGCGCCACAGGAATTCCTGATTGATCTTGGGCCGGAACGGCGGGCTCATCACATGCGCTGCCGCCGCTGTGAAATCCGGGTTGCGGTAGACCGAATCGTCGACCACCAGGTGCCCGGCCAGCACCTCGCCATAGACGCGCTGGCCCCGTGCGCGGGCCCGGGCGATGGCCTCGGCCGATTCGATGCAGGACACATGCACGATGTAGATCGGCACACCGAGCACGTCGGCGATCGCAATCGCGCGGTTTGCAGCTTCGCCCTCGACCATCGGCGGCCGCGACAGCGGATGGCCCTCAGGGCCGGTAATGCCCATCTTGGCAACTTCGGCCTGCAGCAGGTAGACCAGTTCGCCGTTCTCGGCATGCACGGTGGGCATGGCGCCGAGTTCCAACGCGCGCTTGAAGCTGTTCACCAAGGTCTCGTCGTCGCACATGATGGCGTTCTTGTAGGCCATGAAGTGCTTGAAGCTGTTGATGCCTTCGTTCTTGACCAGTTTTCCCATGTCGGCGTGCACCGCTTCGCTCCACCAGGTGACGGCGACATGAAAACCATAGTCAGAGGCCGACTTCTCGGCCCAGCCGCGCCACTGCTGGTAGGCATCCATCAGCGGTTGCTGCGGATTGGGAATCACGAAGTCGATGATCGAGGTGGTGCCGCCAGCCAGTGCGGCCGAGGTGCCGTAGAAGAAGTCGTCCACCGCCACCGTACCCATGAAGGGCAACTGCATATGGGTATGCGGGTCAATGCCGCCGGGCATGACGTACTGGCCGCCGGCGTCGATCACCTTGGTGCCGGCGGGCTTGTCCAGCTTGTCGCCGACGCTGTGGATCTTGCCGTCGACACACAGGACGTCGGCTTTGAACTGGCGGTCGGCGTTGACAACCGTGCCGCCACGAATCAAGGTTGAACTCATGGATATACCTCTGCGTGTTGTTTCAGATGATCATCATAGGCTGGGTACGGCATCCTTGGCCGCGACCCGCATCGGATTGTTCGGATGGGTGGTCCAGTTGGCATAGTGGCCCTGCACCGCCTTGCCCGAGCGCTTGTCGATCTCGCCGGCGGCCAACGTACGCATCGTGATCGTCTCGGGTACCGGGCAGACCGAGACGCACAGGTTGCAGCCCACACATTCCTCTTCTTTGATCTCGAAATGGCGCTTGCCATCCCGGGTCGCCGTGATGGCCTGGTGCGAGGTGTCCTCGCACACCACGTGGCAGCGACCGCACTGGATGCAGCTGTCCTGGTTGATAACCGCTTTCTCGACATGGTTCATGTTCAGGTTGCTCCAGCCGGTGATGGTGGGAACGGCCTTGCCAACCATCTGCGCCACGCTGGTGTAGCCCTGCTGGTCCATGAAATTGGACAGTCCGTCGCACATGTCCTGCACGATCCGGAAGCCATAGACCATGGCCGCGGTACAGACCTGCACCGTGCCGGCGCCCAGCGCGATGAATTCGGCAGCGTCATGCCAGGTGTGCACTCCGCCGATGCCCGATATCGGCAAGCCGGCGGTCTGCGGATCCCGCGCAATCTCGGCCACCATGTTCAATGCGATCGGGCGCACTGCGGTGCCGCAGTAGCCGCCGTGCGATCCCTGCTTGCCGACGCTGGGCGACATCGTCATGGTCTCCAGGTTGACGCCCATGATCGAGTTGATGGTGTTGATCAGCGACACCGCATCGGCACCGCCGGCCTTGGCCGCGCGCGCCGGATAGCGAATGTCGGTGATGTTGGGCGTGAGCTTGACGATCACCGGCATCCGGGAATAAGTCTTGCACCAGCGCGCGACCATCTCGATGTATTCCGGTACCTGGCCCACCGATGAACCCATGCCACGCTCGCTCATGCCGTGCGGGCAGCCGAAATTGAGTTCGATGCCATCGCAGCCGGTGTCCTCGACCATTGGCAGGATGCGTTTCCACGCGGCCTCCTCGCACGGCACCATGATGGACACCACCACCGCCCGGTCCGGCCAGGCGCGCTTGACACGGCGGATTTCGTCCAGATTGGTCTGGAGTGGCCGGTCCGATATCAGCTCGATGTTGTTGAAGCCGATCAAACGCCGGTCGTTGCCCATCAGCGCGCCATAGCGCGGGCCGTAGACATTGACGATGTGCGGGTCCTCGCCGACCGTCTTCCAGACCACGCCGCCCCAGCCGGCTTCGAAGGCACGCACCACGTTGTATTCCTTGTCGGTCGGTGGTGCCGAGGCGAGCCAGAACGGGTTGGGACTCTGGATGCCCAGGAATTCGGTTTGCAGGTTGGCCATGGTCTTTCTCCGTGCTCTTTGTTGCAGTCGTGCGCTGGTCCTGAAGCCGCGCCGTCAAGCGCTTAGCGAAGCGTGGATCGACAGCGCCGCCACCTTGCCGTGTTCCACCGCCTCCACCGTCAGGTCACGGCCGCCGTGGCGACAGTCACCGCCGGCCCACACCTTGGGATGTGCGGTGGCGCCTTCGGCGTCGGTGGCGATGCGACCGCCCCGCAGGTCCACCACCGCGCCCAGCGGCTGCGCGACCAGGGTCTGGCCGATCGCCTTGAGCACCATGTCGGCTGGCAGCGTAAAGGAATCGTCCGACGCGCTCAGTTTCCCATCGACCAACCGGGTCACCGCGAAGCGCACGCCCGTTACCCGGCCCGCGTCCGCGAGAATCTCGCTAGGCGTAGCCCAGTGCCGAATCAGCACGCCGTTGCTGCGTGCCCAATCGCGCTCATATGCCGACGCCGACATGGCGTCTTCGCCTCGCCGGTAGACGATGGTGACGTCGTCGGCGCCGAGCTTGCGCGACTGCACTGCCGCATCCACGGCGGTCATGCCGCCGCCGATCACGATCACCCGGCGCCCGACAGGCAGCTTTGCGTAGTCCTTTGCCTGGCGCAGTTCGGCAATGAATTCGACGGCGTTGCGAATACCGACGGCGTCGGGTTCCTGAATGCCGATGCTGTTGACACCGGCCAGGCCCATTCCCAGGAACACCGCGTCGTAGTCCCTGGTCAACTGCTCCAGCGTGAGGTCCTTGCCCAGGACGAATTTGCTGCGGATGTCGATGCCGCCAATCGACAACAACCATTCGATCTCGCGCTGGGCGAAGTTGTCCACCGTCTTGTAGGTGGCCAGGCCGTACTCATTGAGCCCGCCGGGCTTGGCATTGGCGTCGAACACCACGACCTCATGGCCCAGCCGTGCCAATCCGTGTGCGCATGCCAGGCCGGCCGGGCCGGCACCGACAACAGCCATCCGGCGACCGGTTGGCTTGGCGCGGGTGAACAGCGGCGCTCCGGGATCGGCGAAAAAGGCATCCGTGGCATAGCGCTGCAGCTGGCCAATCTCGACTGGCTTGTCTTCGTTCGTGTTGCGTACGCAGGCTTGCTCGCACAACACCTCGGTGGGACAGACGCGGGCGCACATGCCTCCCAGCGGATTGGCGCTGAGGATGGCGTGCGCAGAACCGCGGATGTTGCCGTCAGCAATGCGCTGGATGAAACTGGGAATATCGATGCCCGTTGGGCAGGCGGTCTGGCAAGGCGCTTCGAAGCAGTAATAGCAGCGATCCGCCTCGATCCGGGCCTGGCCCAGGTCCAGTGGCGGATGTGCGTCGCAAAAATTGTGCGGGTACTGCTGCGCTGGCAGTCGGCCGGCATGGATATCGGGCTGCTGTTTGTCGGGCGCGACGGACGTAGTCATGGAAAAGCCCCTGTGTGGTGCATAGCAACAAAAAAGTCTTACCAATTGGTAAATTTTGCATTATTGGACCGTGATTGGTGCACGGCTTCAACTAGGGATTACCCGGAACTTCGCCATGCAAGACGCGCGCCAATGACGACGCGCATTAGCCGCTACCATGCGCAGCTATGGCGACCAAGCAAGCACCGGCATCCGCCAAAGAAAAGCGCAGCGACAACCGTGAGCGGCTGGAGCAGGAAATTCTGGAGGCCGCCAAGCGGCTGTTTGCGCAACGCGGTTTCGGCGGCGTGTCGCTCGACCATATTGCGCGCGAGGTCGGCACCGCCAAGCAGAACCTGCTGTACTATTTCTCCAGCAAGGAGGTCTTGTATCGCCGGGTGCTGCACGGGGTGCTCGATGTGTGGCTGTCCTACATGGAGGCCATCACCCAGAACGCCGACAACCCGGAACTGGCGCTGCGCCGTTATATCGCCGGCAAATTGCGGTTCTCGCGTGAACACCCGTACGATTCGCGGGTCTACGCCAACGAGGTTGTTTCGGGTGCACCGCTGTTTGCGCAGGAGATCCGCGACAGGGTGCTTCCGGCTTTGCAGGCCGACATCGCCGTATTCAACCAGTGGGCGGAGCAGGGCGTTTGCCGCAAGGTCGACGCGGCGCACCTGATGGTGATTCTGTGGTCGTCGACCCAGGCCTACGCGGATTTTGCCAGCCAGATCTGTCTGGTTCTGGGCAAGCCGGAGATGGAGGCGGCGGATTTCGAAGCCGGTGAACAACTGTTGGTGGATATGGTCCTGCGCACCGTGCTGGTCAAAGCAGGTTGACCGTTGCGGGCCCCAAGTAGCGGCGCCAGGCAAGGCCAGCGCCACGTCAGCGTCATTGCCGGAACGGGTCCGCTGGCCTAAGATGTGACTCTGCGCCGTGCCGCTCGCGCATGGGGTCGGGGCCGTTTGGCTTGCTGCCCATTCACTGGATCACATCATGAAACTGTATATGCACCCCGTATCGATGACCAGCCGCCCTGTGCGCCTGTTTATCGCCGAAAACAATTTGTCGGTCGACGAGCAGGTCGTGGACCTGATGACCGGGGAACATCATCAGGCTCCGTTTAGCGCGGTCAACCCGAACCGCCTGGTGCCGGTGCTGGAGGACGGCGATTTCCGGCTGACCGAAAGCTCGGCGAACCTGAAGTACCTGGCCGGCAAGTTCAATCTTCCGTCGTATCCGAAGGACTTGCAAAAGCGCGCCAAGGTCAATGAAATGATGGACTGATTCAACTCCAACTTCTACCGCGATTTCGGTTACGGCATGGTCTATGCGCAGATTTTCCCGCACCACAAGCGTTCCGGCGACGGTGCACAGGACGCCACAATCGCCTGGGGCATGGAGCGCTCCAAGGGATGGTTGACAGTGCTGAACGAGCACTGGATCGGCCCGAAACAGCAGTACCTGTGTGGTGACGACATCACGGTCGCCGACTACTTCGGCATCGGCCTTCTGACCTTGGGCGAGATCATCCGCTGTGATTTTTCACCCTACCCGAATGTGCAGCGCTGGGTCGCCAACATGAAGCGCCTGCCAAGCTGGAATAGGATCAACGAGGTGTTCAACGGCTTTGCCGGTTCGGTCAAGGACCAGCCGTTCAAAGCCATCCAATGAAGGAGGATTGACCATGTTGAAAGGTTTGCACCACAACGCCTACCGCTGCCGGGACTCGGAGCAGACGCGCCGGTTCTACGAGGACTTTCTTGGCTTGCCGCTGGTCAACGCGTTCGAGATCAAGGAGACGAAGACCGGGCGACCGACCAGCACCTTGCATTCGTTTTATGAAATGGATGATGGCTCTTGCCTGGCATTCTTCGAAGATCCCGGGCATCCGTTTGAATTCAAGGATCAGCGCGACTTCGACTTGCATATTGCACTCGAGGTGCAACCCGAAGACCTGCGCCCGATGCTGGCCAAGGGCAAGGCCGCGGGCATAGAGACGCGTGGCGTTGCCGACCACCAATTCATCGATTCGATCTATTTTCGGGATCCCAATGGCTATGTGATCGAACTCACGGCCAAACGGCCCGACTACGCGGCGCAAGCGGCCAAACTCAGGACCGGGGCGCACCAGGCGCTGGCGCAATGGCAGACGACCAAGGAGCCGGCGGCGCAAACGGCCTGAAATCCGGTCAGGCGCGGGGCGGCTGAAGGTCGACGGCCAAGGCTACGCGACATACCGTGGCATCTTGATCGCAGATAGGCGCTCCCGGCACCAATCGGCGATATCGGCGTGCTGCAGGGTCATGCCGAGGCGCAGTACCAAGACCACGAAGATGTCGTCTTCGCCCAGCTCCAACGCAACCGGGATTGCGGCCGCCTCCAGTACCGCCGGGTGCAGTCCAATAACCCGGTCCAGTTCTGCGCCCGATAGGTTTTCGCCGCGTTTGCGGATGATGTCCTTCTTGCGCGCGACAAACCAGAAATAGTTGTCGGCATCGGCAGTGGCCAGATCTCCGGTGAGGAACCAGCCGTCGCGAAACGCAGCGCGTGTCTGCGCTTCATCCCTGATAAGGCCCTGCATCACCATCGGTGTGCGAACCACCAGTTCGCCCACCGCACCGACGGGCATGACCATGTACCCCGATCGCCTCAGGGGTACTCCAGGCAATATCCGAACGCAACGGTATTTGCTTTCTCATGCGAAGCCTCCAAAAAAAGTCGGGGACGGTTGGCGATTTTCGACTACACGTCGGCAATGCGCCGCGCGCCCAGAATGGCGCGCGACCGACAGGCTGCCAGTGCCCCGATGGAAGTCCAGGCGCGCTCGTGGGGTACCTGGGCGACATGATCGCAGGCGCTTTCGTGCGACCCCGATCACGCCCGCGCGTCGATCCCTTCGGTTATGGCGCGACGCAGGAAAGTTGCACCAGACAGGTCGAGCAGGCCAGGTTTTCCCATTCGCCACCGTGACTACCACGGCCACTGCGATCGTCATCATCGTTGCGCCCGTCATGCCCATGCCGCCCGTGGGTTCCACCTCGGTTGCTGAGCATGTCATCAACCCAGTCGCTGAAGTTCACGCCCGCGGAGTTTTCAGTGTAAAAGAGTGGGCTGCGCAGCAACGTGTGGTAAGTGCCCTCAGCGACGTAATAGCGGAAATTGCGCACGCCGGCACCATACGACAACATGCTGTTGGCCATTTGATTGTGCCAATCGATCGCCGGATTTGCGCAGGTTCCAGGGTACTGGTACGACCGCTTCATGACGCCATAGAACAGGATCTGCACCTCATCGAATGCCGTGGTGAACTGTGCCGTCTTGACATGTGGCAAGGCCAGAGCCGCCGTTCGCAGCAGGTCCGGTCCGGCGATCGACGACGGGTTGCTGCCAAAGGCCCAGGGCGCAAGCTGCATGTTCCACGACCCGCGGCCCGGAATTCCGCTCTCGGGAGTGGACCTGTCGAATGCGGGTGCCGTGATGCCTACGCTGGCATCTGCGACCAAGGAGGTGTGGGCATTGCGAAAAACGCGCGCTATCCACGGAAAATTCGCTGTGGCGCCATAGCCACCGGCACTCGAACCGGTAACGAGTACATTTTTAGGCTTGTCGATGTTTTTCTTCATCCAGTCCAGCACAACCATGAAGTTGTCGAACCCGCGATGCTCAAGCGTGAACGCTGGATTGAGTTGGGGCAAGGGAATTGGAAAGTTCGGTGGCAGCACAGCGCCACGGGCGTTGAAATAGTCCTTTTTGGTCGAGCCGGTGTGCAGGTCACCTGTGCAATACGGTATGTAGACGATGCTCCAGTCCTTGACCGGGTTGGCCGGGTTGTCTGCATTGAAGATGCCGTCGTAGTTGGCCGGATTGGTGCTAGCGTCGATGGCCGGGGAGAAGAACTGTGGAATCTGCGATGCGGGCGGGAGTTGGGCATTGACGCCGTCGATCCGTGCATCGATCGGGAAGGTGCAGGTCAGATTGTCCCAGCAGGCTCCGCCGCCTTCGAAGTACACGGCGACGTTTTTCGACTTACCCTTTTTGGTCCAGAAGCTGAACTTGGGATCGGTGCCGGGATATCCGGAGCAGGTCGCCGCATGCTGTTTGCCGTCGGCACCCAGAACGGGGGCGAGATTTTCGTGCTTGACCCAATCGCCAGGCGTCGGTTGTTTGGCGGCGGCGGCGGACGTCAGCAACGCCAGCGCCAGTGCCGCGACCCAACGGGTCAATGATCGTTCGTTGTTCTTCCTCATCGTGTTCTCTCCTCTGTCCGAACGATGCGGCGTTCGGCCCGTCCGGCGACATTGCCGTAATTGTCGCTATTGACCCCACCGGCATCGTACGTCGGAAAGAGCTCGAGCCGCCGGGTCTTTTACTAGCTATTGCGTACCGAAGATCCTGTCCCCGGCATCGCCCAGTCCCGGCAGGATATAGCCGTGGTCGTTGAGCTGGCGGTCTACGGCCGCGGTGTATACCTGCACATCCGGGTGTGCCTTGTGCATGGCAGCAAGTCCCTCCGGACAAGTCAGAAGGCACAGGAACTTGACCGATTTGGGCTTCATGCGCTTGACGCGCTCGATCGCCGCGATGGCCGAGTTCCCGGTGGCCAGCATCGGATCGACGACGATCACGTCGCGCTCCTGCATGTCCTGCGGCATCTTGAAGTAGTACTCCACCGGCTGCAGAGTCTTCGGGTCGCGGTACAGGCCGATGTGACCAACCCGGGCGCCGGGCACCACGCTGAGCATGCCGTCCAGAATGCCGGTGCCCGCCCGCAGGATGGATACCAGCACCAGCTTCTTGCCGTCGATCGTGGTGCCGGTCATGGTTTCCAGTGGCGTCTCGATCTCGATGGGTTGGGTCGGCATGTCGCGGGTGACTTCGTAGGCCATCAAGGTGCTCAGTTCGTTGAGCAGGCGCCGGAAGCCGCTGGTGCTGGTCTCCTTCCTGCGCATCAGCGTCAGTTTGTGCTGTACCAGCGGATGCCCCACCAGGTGCAGGTTAGGGAACTGTGAAAGATCGGTCATGAATATATCCTCGCAAAATGCGTGGCGATGGCGATGGCGATGGCGATGGAGATGGCGGGTTCGATACGGGTCAGCGGCGTTTGCCGCCAAAAATGCCGCCCAGCACACCGCGGATGATCTGGCGACCAACTTCACTGCCGATGGCGCTGGCAGCGCTCTTGAACAGCTGCTCGCCAGCGCCCATGCGGGTGCGGCCTTGGCCGCCGCCCAGCAGTCCACCCAACGAGCCCAGAATGCCGCCGCCGGACGAATCATCGGTCTTGCCGGCAGCCTGCGTCTGCGCGGTGCGGGCCATGCCGGCGGCCTTTTCCTTGGCAGTGGCCGCATCGGCCATGTTGGCTTCGGTGCGGACCTTGAGCGCCTCATGGGCCGACTCGCGGTCGACCGTCTTTTCGTAGACACCGGCAACGATGGAGCCGGAGATAAGCGCCTGGCGCTGGACTGCCGCGATCGGACCGATCTGGCTCGCCGGTGGCAGAACATAGACACGCTCGGTCACACCGGGTCGGCCTTTTTCATCCAGGAAGCTGACCAGCGCCTCGCCGACGGCCAACTCGGTGATGGCCTGCCCGATGTCGAGCTTGGGGTTTTGCCGCATGGTGTCGGCGGCCGACTTCACCGCCTTCTGGTCGCGCGGCGTGAACGCACGCAGTGCATGCTGCACCCGATTGCCCAGCTGCGCCAGCACCGCATCCGGTATGTCCAGCGGATTCTGGGTCACGAAATAGACACCGACCCCCTTGCTGCGCACCAGCCGCACCACCAGTTCGATGCGCTCGATCAGCGCCTTGGGTGCATCGGCAAACAGCAGATGCGCCTCGTCAAAGAAAAACACCAGCTTGGGTTTTTCCAGATCACCGACCTCGGGCAGGTTCTCGAACAGCTCACTGAGCATCCACAAAAGGAAGGTCGCATACAGCCGCGGTGCATTCATCAGTTGGTCGGCCGCCAGCACGTTGATCACGCCTTTGCCACTGTTGTCGGTCTGCATGAAGTCGTCGATATTGAGCATCGGCTCGCCGAAGAACTTGTCGCCACCCTGGCTCTCGATCTGCATCAGCCCGCGCTGGATGGCCCCAACGCTGGCCGCGCTGATGTTGCCGTAGCTGGTGGTGAACTGCGAGCTGTTGTCGCCCACGAACTGGCACATGCTGCGCAAGTCCTTCATGTCCAGCAGCATCAGGCCCTGGTCGTCAGCGATCTTGAACACCAGTTGCAATACGCCGGCCTGGGTGTCGTTTAGATTGAGCATCCGTGCCAGCAATAGCGGGCCCAGGTCGCTGACGGTGGCCCGTACCGGATGGCCCTGGGCGCCGAAAACATCCCATAGCGTGACTGGAAAGGCGGCAAAGGCCGGCGTCGGCAATTTGCGCTCCTCGATGATCTTGCCCAGTTTGGCGCCCAGTGTTCCCGCCTGCGAGATGCCGGTCAGGTCGCCTTTGACGTCGGCCATGAATACCGGTACGCCTGCGCTGGAAAAGGCTTCGGCCAGCGTTTGCAGTGTGATGGTCTTGCCGGTGCCGGTGGCGCCGGTGATCAGCCCGTGCCGGTTCGCCTTGTCGGGTTGCAAATAACACTGGACGGCGTCGCGCTGCGCAATCAGGAAAGGTTCTGTCATGGGAGTCCCGAAAAGTACAATCGAGCCGCAAGGGTAACCAATTTTTCGAAGGATTCCGCGTGGCAGGACACAGTAAATGGGCCAATATTCAGCACCGCAAGGGGCGGCAGGATGAAAAAAGAGGCAAGGTCTGGACCCGCGTCATCCGTGAAATCATGGTCGCGGCCCGACTCGGTGGCGGTGATCTGGGTGTCAATCCGCGGCTGCGATTGGCGGTTGACAAGGCCAAGGCGGCCAACCTGCCCATCGAAACGGTCAAGCGCAATATCGACAAGGCTACCGGCAACCTGGAAGGTGTCAGCTACGAGGAAATCCGTTACGAAGGCTATGGTATTGGTGGCGCAGCCATCATCGTCGACACCATGACCGACAACCGGGTGCGCACGGTGGCCGAGGTGCGCCATGCGTTCAGCAAGTACGGTGGCAACATGGGCACCGAGGGGTCGGTTGCGTTCCAGTTCAAGCATTGCGGACAGCTGGTCTTTGCGCCGGGAACCCATGAAGAAAAGCTGATGGACGCCGCGCTGGAGGCGGGTGCGGACGACGTGATCGTTGACGATGATGGTGCGATCGAAGTGTTGACCGACCCAGCCCTGTTCGAGACCGTGCAATCGGCGCTGGACACGGCCGGTTTCAAGGCCGAGATGGCGGAGGTCACCATGCGCGCGGAAAACCCGGTCGACGTCGTGGGCGACGACGCAGCGCGGATGCAGAAACTGCTCGACGTGCTGGAAGACCTGGACGACGTGCAGGCGGTCTACCACAACGCGGCGCTATGAAGGTCCTGGTCATTGGCGGGGGCGGGCGTGAACACGCCCTGGCCTGGAAGTTGGCCCAGTCGAGCCGGGTCGAGACCGTGTTTGTTGCACCCGGCAACGGCGGTACCGCGCAGGGTGAGCGCATTCGCAATGTCGCGATCACCGATCTGGCACAGTTGTGCGATTGGGCGGCCGACGAAAAAATCGGTCTCACAGTGGTGGGCCCCGAGGTGCCGCTGGCGGGCGGCGTCGTCGATCTGTTTCGCGAACGCGGCCTGCGCATCGTCGGACCGACCAGGACTGCCGCGCAGTTGGAGAGTTCGAAGGCGTTTTCCAAGGAATTCATGCGGCGCCATGGCATTCCAACGGCGCAGCACGCGACGTTTTCCGACCGGGCGCAGGCACATGACTACGTAAACGAGCAGGGAGCACCCATCGTCGTCAAGGCCGATGGCCTCGCAGCGGGCAAGGGCGTCGTGGTGGCCCAGACGCTGGAGCAGGCCCATGGCGCGATCGACCAGATGTTGCCCGAGCTTGCCGATGCCGCCACGCGGGTGGTGATCGAGCAGTTCCTCGCCGGCGAAGAGGCCAGTTTCATCGTGCTGTGCGATGGCAAAAACGTGCTGGCGCTGGCCACCAGCCAGGACCACAAGCGCCTGCTCGATGCTGATCAGGGGCCAAATACCGGTGGCATGGGAGCCTATTCACCTGCAGCCGTGGTCACCCCGGCGGTCCATGCCAAGGCGATGCGCGAAATCATCCTGCCCACGATCCGCGGCATGGAAAAGGACGGCATCGCGTACACCGGTTTTCTATACGCAGGCTTGATGATCGATGCGCGGGGACAGCCGCGCACGCTGGAGTTCAATTGCCGGCTGGGCGATCCGGAGACGCAGCCCATTTTGATGCGCCTGAAGACCGATCTGCTGGAATTGCTGTTGGTGGCGACCGAGACCGGCAACGAGCGCCGGCTGGATCAGATCGAACTGCAATGGGACCGGCGCACTGCGCTGAGTGTGGTGCTGGCTGCCAAGGGTTATCCGCAGCAACCCCATGTCGGCGACCGGATCCGCGGTCTGCCAGCGCCACAATCCGACCTGGTGGTGTTCCATGCCGCCACACGGCTTCAGGGTGACGATGTGCTGACTTGCGGTGGCCGGGTGCTCTGTGTCACCGCGCTGGCCGATAATGTTCGCCAGGCCCAGCACCGCGCCTACGAGGCGGTGCGCGACATCCAGTTCGATGGCATGCAGTATCGCGGCGATATTGGCCATCGGGCTGCCTGATCGTCGATCTGACTGCCGCTGCAACAGGTCGCACCGTGCCCCTCGAACCAGACGCCCCGATGCAAGACCGGGTGCCCGCCGTGCGGGCCTACCTGCTCGGATTGCAGATGCGCATTTGCGACGCGATCGCGCTGATCGACGGCACGCCATTCCTGGAGGATGCCTGGGAGAAGACGGCCAGTGAACCCTTGCAGGGTGACGGATTGACCCGGATCCTGGAGCTGGGCACGGTCTTCGAACGCGCCGGCTGCGGCTTCTCGCATGTGCGTGGTGCTGCGCTCCCCCCCTCGGCAACTCAGGGCCGACCCGAACTCGCCGGAGCGCCGTTCGAGGCCCTGGGCGTGTCGCTGGTGTTCCACCCGCGCAACCCCTATGTGCCCACCGTGCACATGAATGTGCGCATGCTGGCCGCGTTTCCCGCAACGCAGCAACAGGTCTGCTGGTTTGGCGGCGGCATGGACCTGACACCCTATTATGGTTTCGAGGACGATGCGGTGCATTTTCACGCCGCTTGCAAGGGCGCGCTCGATTCGTTTGGTGTCGATCTCTTTCCACGCTTCAAGCGCTGGTGCGACGATTATTTTTTCCTGAAGCACCGCCAGGAGCAGCGCGGTGTGGGCGGAATATTTTTCGACGACTACGGTGCGTCCGACTTCGATGGTGGCTTTGCGTTGCAACGCGCGGTAGGCGACGCGTTCCTGGACGCGTATGTACCGATCGTGCAACGCCGGGCCGGCCTGGCCTTTGGCGAGCGCGAGCGCAATTTCCAGCTCTACCGCCGGGGGCGCTATGTCGAATTCAACCTGGTCTGGGACCGTGGCACCCATTTCGGCTTGCAATCGGGTGGCCGCACCGAGTCCATCTTGTTGTCGATGCCGCCGATGGTGCGCTGGTCCTACCGCGAGGAGCCGCCCCCAGGCTCGCCCGAGCATGACCTGTTGCACCGATTCCTGGTGCCAAGGGACTGGGTTTGACCGAGTCGGCGAGCGGGGTGCAACGCCTGGGCCTGTTCGGGGGTGCCTTTGATCCACCGCATGTGGCGCACCATCAACTGGTGGAAACGGCCATGGCGCAATTGCGGCTCGATCGGCTGTTGGTGATTCCCACCGGTCAGGCCTGGCACAAGACCGCGACCCTGTCGGACGCGGCCCATCGTGTCGCGATGGCTCGGTTGGCCTTCGGCGATCTGCCCGCCGTGCAGGTGGACACGCGCGAAATCGAGCGCGGCGGACCCAGCTACAGCATCGATACGCTGCGCGCCTTGCGCTCCGAATGGGGCCCAGCGCAGTTGTTCCTGGTGCTAGGGCAGGACCAGGCGCAGGCATTGGATAGCTGGCGTGAATGGAGGCAGGTGGTGGCGCTGGCTACAATCTGCGTTGCCGAGCGCTCCGATACTGCGTCCGGGAACACCCGGTTCATGCCCCCCGAGGGCCTGCGCCAGCGCTTCATTCGATTGCAATTGCCTGTCTCCGCGACCAGCGCTACCCACATTCGCGCGTTAGCCCGTTCCGGCCAGAGTATTGTTCCTCTGGTGAGCGACGCCGTTGCGCGTTATATTGTTCTCCATCGCCTTTACCAAGCCAATTGATGACCACAGAAACTGCCGCCAAACGCGATACTCAGAAACTTCAACGCGCCATCGTCGACGGGCTCGAGGATGTCAAGGCCCAGGACATCCAGGTATTCGATACCGAGCATCTGTCCGCATTGTTCGAACGGGTCATCGTGGCCTCGGGTACATCGAACCGGCAGACCAAGGCGCTTGCCACCAGCGTACGCGATGCAGTGCGCGAGGCCGGTTTCCCCAAGCCGCGCATTGAAGGCGAGGCCAATGGCGAGTGGATCATCGTCGACTGCGCGCAGGCGGTGGTGCACATCATGCAGCCCACGTTTCGCGCGTATTACCATCTGGAGGAGTTGTGGGGCGAGAAGCCCGTGCGCCTGAAATTCGGCGCCGGCAAACCCGTGACCACGCCGGTGGCGACCAAGGCGCCCGCGGGCAAGTCAGCGGCGCGCAAAGCCACCTCGGGCAAGACGGCGGCTGGCAAACCCGTGCGAAAGGCGTCGGTTGCGCGTGCGGGCACATCCGAGCCGCTGGCGCCCAGGCCGGTCGCGGACAGAAAGACGCCGGCAAAGGCACCAGGGTCCAAGTCGCCAGGGTCCAAGTCGCCAGCGAGCAAGGCAGCGGCGCGTGAGGCACCTGCCAGCAAGTCGCGCGCGAAGACCAAGCTGCCTGCGAAGCCACCGGCCCGGAAGACACCGCTGCGCACATCCTGAGCCGGCTCGCGTGAAACTGGTCGTAGTCGCCGTCGGCCAGCGTGTGCCAGCTTGGGCCCAGACGGCCTGGGACGACTACGCAAAACGTTTTCCGCCCGAACTGCGGCTTGAACTCAAGACGGTCAAGACCCAGGCGCGCTCTTCCCAGGCGCTGGGCCCGATCCTGGCGGCGGAACGCAGCCGGATCGAGGCGGCCATCAGTCCCGGTAGTCGCATCGTGGTGCTGGACGAACACGGCAGCGCTGTCACCACCATGGCGTTGGCGCAACGGTTGCGCCAGTGGCAACTAGGCGCGGATGACGTGGCCCTGGTGATTGGCGGGCCCGACGGGCTGGATCCGGCGTTCAAGCAGGCCGCCCACGAACGTTTACGCCTGTCCGACCTGACCTTGCCGCACGCCTTTGCACGGGTGCTGCTGGTCGAGCAGTTGTACCGCGCCTGGTCGGTCAACGCCAACCATCCCTACCATCGCGAATGAGAATGGGATCGGCGGCAGCATGAATCCGTTTGTCTATCTGGCCTCGCAAAGCCCCCGTCGCAGCCAGCTGCTCGATCAGATCGGCTTGCGCCATGCGCTGTTGCTACCGGATGCCGACGAGGATGCCGAGGCACTGGAGAGCATGCTGCCGGGTGAATCACCAGCGCACTATGTCGTGCGGGTGACCGAACACAAACTGGATGCCGCCCTGGCCCGGCGCAAGCGCCGCGGGCTTGCGCCGGCACCCGTGCTGTGTGCCGACACGACGGTGGCGCTTGGGCGGCGCATCATGGGCAAGCCGGTTGACGGTGCCCAGGCGCAAGCGATGCTGCGCGACCTGGGTGGACGCTGCCATCGTGTGCTGACGGCGGTCGCCGTGGCTAACGGCCGGCGGCGGGGGGCGGCCCTGTGCGTATCGCGGGTCGAGTTTGCTCCATTGGATACGGCGCAGATCCGTGCCTATGTTGCCAGTGGCGAGCCGATGGGCAAGGCCGGCGCCTACGCCATCCAGGGCCTGGCGTCGGCATTCATCTGCAGCATTCATGGCAGCTACTCTGGCATCATGGGGCTGCCCCTGTTCGAGACCGTGCAGTTGTTGCAGGGTCTCGGCATCCGGACAGGCCGCAAAGCGATTTGAGCAGACCAACACAACAAGGCCATGCAGCAGGACATCTTGATCAACTGGTCGCCGCAGGAAACCCGGGTTGCGGTGGTGGAAAACGGCGCGGTGCAGGAGTTGCATGTGGAGCGGGCTCTGGAGCGCGGCCTGGTAGGCAATGTGTACCAGGGTCGGGTCGCCAGGGTATTGCCCGGCATGCAGTCTGCCTTCATCGACATCGGACTGGAGCGCGCGGCGTTCCTGCATGTGGCCGATGTCTGGCACCGCCAGCCCGAGGGCGAACCACCGCAGGTCGCGCGCGCGGCGCAGGCACAGACGCCGATCGAGCGCCAGGTGTTCGAAGGTCAGTCGTTGACGGTGCAGGTCATCAAGGACCCGATCGGCAGCAAGGGCGCGCGGTTGTCGACCCAGATCAGCGTCGCCGGCCGTCTGCTGGTGTTTCTGCCCCAGGACGACCATGTGGGCGTATCCCAGAAGATCACGCCTTCGCTGCGCGATGAATTGCGCATCCGCCTGCAGCTGCTGACGCAGCCCGAGGGCGGCGGGTTCATTCTGCGTACCAACGGCGAGGATGCTACGGACGCCGAGCTGGCAGACGACATCGCCTACCTGCGCAGGACCTGGGCCGGTATCAAGCAGGCATCGACGCGCTCGCCGCCCGGGTCCTTGTTGCACCAGGACCTGAACTTGATCCAGCGGGTGTTGCGCGACCTGACGGGTGAGTTGACCCAATCCATCCGGGTCGATTCGCGCGAGCAGTTCGATCTGCTGATGGCGTTTGGCCGCGCATTCATGCCCTCGGCCGTTGGCAAGCTGCAGCATTACAAGGGCGAGCGCCCGATCTTCGACCTGTACGGTATCGACGAGGAGATCGCGCGTGCGCTCGGGCGCCGGGTCGAGCTGAAGTCCGGCGGCTACCTGATCGTGGACCAGACCGAGGCGTTGACGACGATGGACGTCAATACCGGCGGATTCGTGGGCGCGCGCAATTTCGATGACACGATTTTCAAAACCAACCTGGAAGCCGCACAAGCCATCGCGCGCCAGCTGCGCTTGCGCAACCTGGGCGGCATCATCATTGTCGACTTCATCGATATGGCCCGCGAGGACCATCGCGATGCGGTGCTGGCCGAATTTCGCAAGCAGCTGTCGCGCGATCGGGTCAAGACGATGGCCGGAGGTTTTTCGCAACTCGGCCTGGTCGAGATGACGCGCAAACGCACCCGCGAGTCGCTGGCCCATATGTTGTGCGAACCCTGCGCGGCCTGCCAGGGCAAGGGCAACGTCAAGACCGCACGCAGCGTGGCTTATGACATTCTGCGCGAGATCCTGCGCGAAGCGCGCCAGTTCAACCCCCGCGAGTTTCGCGTCGTGGCTTCGCCCAAGGTGATCGAATTGTTCCTGGATGAAGAAAGCCAGCACCTTGCTGGATTGAGTGAGTTCATCGGCAAGTCGGTTTCGCTGCAAAGTGAAGCGGCAATGGGGCAGGAGCAATACGACATCATCCTGCTGT